>CAVTHJ010000008.1:0-112873 GCA_963734585.1 uncultured beta proteobacterium | reverse complement strand
ATTAAAGCTAAAGGCAGTTCAGTAGCACTAAGCCCCGCCGTAAAACGCGGGGTTTTTTATATTCATCCGTATTGACGGAAAGATTCAGGCCTGACGGCATATGGATGGTGCTGCGGCGCGCATCGAGAAGATCGATGAAAGATCAGGCGGCTAGATTGTTCTTGTATGAATTGTTGTACATGCAGGCTTCTCGAAGTTGACCTGTCATTAAGGGTAATGCAAGAATGCTGCATTGTGCATTTAATCAGGGCGAAAGGAAGTACGATGAACAGCAGGTCATGGATATGGGTGTTGTTAGGCTGCGCAGTTTCGATGTCGGCCCTGGCTGACGAAAATGGCTACAACATCAAGTCAACCAAATCGTATGTGTTGCTCAGTGCTGGGCGATCCAGTTCTCCCAACATGTGTTATACGACCGTGCAACCGGATGGATTGTGTAACAGCCGGGGTACGATCTACCGGATAGGTTACGGCTACAACATCACTTCGTTCTGGGGTATGGAACTCAGCTACGGCGATTTTGCGCGCACCCGCGAGACCGGAACCTATGCTGTCCCGCCTGCGGGCATTACAGGAGGGGGGCCCGTTCCTTATATCCGGAACTGGTCGGCGATAGGCTGGGAGCTCGCCACCACGGCCACCCTTCATCTGGGCGATCATTTGTCGCTGAATGCCAGGGGAGGCGTCTTGCGTGCCAATGTTGAAGATGATATCGAAGTGCTGACGACGGCCAACCAAGTAGAGCATTTGAAATATCGTGAGAACGGAAACAACGTCACGGTCGGCGGTGGGGTTCAGTTCGATTTCAACCGCGACGTCGGATTGCGCTTTGAAGTCAATCGCTACAACAAGCTGGGGAACAACTACAAATTTAAAACGACCTCGGCCCTTGCCAGCCTGATATTGAAATTCTGAGAAGACGCAGAGCACTCGCTCAAGCCCCGCCGTAAAACGCGGGGCTTTTTGTTGGTCGGTGAATAGAAGGAAGGGAAAAGTATCTGGGTCGTTGGCCGTATTGACGGAGATAGGGAGGATGGCTAGGGTGATGCTCGTGAGGCCTCATCCGCTAATTTGTGCCGGTGTGTTTGGTTGCTGCAGGTAATTCAGAGAAATCGAGAAAGGACGTTATGGACCGCATCCGCATCTGTGATCTTCTTGTCCGCTGCATCCTGGGCATCAACGAGCGGGAGCGCCAGGAAAAGCAAGACGTGCTGATCAACCTGACCCTTTATACCGATCTGCGCAAGGCCGGCAAAAGCGATCGCATCGAGGATACCGTCGATTACCGCGCGCTCAAGAAACGCGTGCTCGCCATGGTGGAAAGCTCACAATACTTTCTGGTGGAAGCGCTGGCGGATGCCATTGCGGAACTGTGCCTGGCGCAGCAAGGAGTACAGCAGGTCGACGTGTGCGTGGAGAAGCCGCATGCGCTGCGCTTTGCCACCAGCGTGGCGGTGGAAATCACCCGCAAGCGCTGAGAGTCATGGCGCGCGTCTTCATCGGCATCGGCTCGAACATCGAACCGGCAAAGAATGTCAGGGCAGCGATCCTCAGTCTGGCACAACAAACGCGGCTGGTCGGCATCTCCATGGTCTATCGCACCGATGCGCTCGACCGTCCGGAGCAGCCACCTTATTTCAACTGCGTGGTGGAGATCGAAACGGAAGCGCTTCCCGTGGAAGTGAAGCACGGCGTACTGCGCCCCATCGAACACCGCTTGGGACGCCAGCGTAGCGCGGACAAATATGCGCCGCGCACGATCGACCTCGACTTGGTCGTGTACGACGATCTGGTGATGGACGCAGACGGAATCAAGCTGCCCGACCCGGACATTCTGCGGCGTCCCTTTCTCGCTATCCCGCTGCTGGAACTCGCCCCCGATCTGGTGGTGCCCGGCCACGGCCTATGCATCGGCGACGTTGCCGCGCAACTGCCGCGGGATGGCATGGAACCGTTAAAGGATTATTCTCAGTCCTTGAAAGAAGAAGCGCGACTTTGTTTCCTCAGCGAACATAGGGTGGGGTAGCCAGCCTTCAGCGCTCGAAGCGCTCCACCAGTTTCTCCACCTGCAGAGCAATGGCATCCCATATCCCCATAGGTCCGGCCCGCATGATCTCGCCTTTCTTCCAGGTATCGAGTGGCCTGCGTTTGGTTTCAGCAAGCCAACCCGCTAGCTTGTCGCGCTCATCCCCCAGCCTCACCAGCAATTCTCGGGTTTCGGCGTCCTTGCTGCCTTGCGCCAATTCCTTGTTCGCGTAGCTCAACACTTCATCGACATGCCGCAATCGCATGTCATATTCCTTGATACGCTGCTCTACCAGCAGGCGAGAGAACTCATCCATGTGCGCCTCCAAACGTGAAGTGGGATGTCTAAGGACATTATTTGTCCGGCCGCCATGCCGCACAATGGGCAAAAGTACGCAGTGTTCGTGCAGGAGAAATGTGGGGGCCGCTCAAGCCCCGCCGTAATAGGCGGGGCTTTTTCTTGGATATTCTTCGGTTGGCGCTTTGGCGGAGCGCGGCCGACGCGGAAAACGCACGCTGATCAATGTTCCTTTGCCGCCGCTCCCTGCATCCAGCTTGAGTTCGGCGTTATGGCGCTTGGCGATCTCCGCGACGATGGACAGCCCCAGTCCGCTGCCGCTCTGTCCGCTGCCGAGGATGCGGTAAAAACGCTCGAACACGCGCTCGCGGTGTTGTGGCTCGATGCCGGGGCCGTTGTCTTCCACGCTTAATTCGGCGTCCTGCGGCGATGTGCTGACGCTCACGGTGATGTGCCCACCCGCAGGGGTGTAGCGTATGGCGTTGTCGATCAGGTTGTTGAGCATCTCCATCAGACTGTTCGCGTCGCCCAGTATCTCTGCCGCCACCGGCGAATCTTCAAATCCGATATCGATATTCTTTTCCAGCGCCATCTGTACCCAGTTGATGGTGCATTCCTGCGCCAACTGGTTGAGATTGATAGGAGTGAAGTTGTTGGCACTCTGTCCACCCGGCTCGTTACGCGCCAGCGCCAGCAGCTGGTTGACCAGGCGGATGCCATGCTCCGTGCTGGTGTGGATATGCTGCAGCGCGTGCTGCTTTTGCTGCGGGTCGTCGGTGCGCAAGGCCAGCTCGGACTGGGTCTTCAGCCCCGCGAACGGGGTGCGCAGTTGGTGCGCAGCGTCGGCCACGAAGCGCTGCTGTGCTGCCATCATTTGCTTCAGCCGCAGCAGCAGGTCGTTCACGGCATCGAGGAGCGGGCGCACTTCGGCGGGGGCCTTGCTGCCGTCGATCAGGCTCAAGTCGTCGCGTTTCCTGTTCAATACCTCGCGCCGCAAACGCTCCAGCGGGCGCAGGCCCTGTTTCAAACCGTACCAGACCACGGCCAGCGCGATCAGCGTCAGCAGGAGCTGCGGGATGACGATGTTGGCCAGGATGCCGCGTATCAGCGCTTGCCGCTGTTGCGTGGTCTCGGAGACATGCAGCTGCAGCAACTTGCCGTTGGAGGTGTAGATCAGGCTGACCATGCGCGTCTTCTGCCCCTCGCGTTCGCCGTTGCTGAACAAGGGGCCTGGCCTGCCGCGCCGGTAGGAGAGCGGGCGCAGGGTGTTGCCGTTGCCGGCGAGCTTCCTGCCCTCGCTGTCGGTGACGGTATAAACCACGCGGTCCGGCATGCCGGGATCCGTACCATCGGGGAGCGACGGTATCACGTGCAATTGTTCATGGCCGCTGCCCAGCTTGAGCTGCTCCGCGACCGCATGGGCACGCTGCAGCAACACCAGGTCATAGGGCTGGTTGGCATAGTTGATGGTGGCGAAATAGCCGACGACGGTGCTGACCAGCCACAGCAGATAGAGAGAGACCAGCAACCTCTGCATGAGATAGCTGCGCAGGGAAAGGATCTTGTTTTCCATGGCGCTCATCTTGAATCTTGTCTGTGGCAGAAGGAGCGGCGGTTCGCCATGGGTTTCAGGAGGGCAGGTTGTCTATGACGTAACCCAGGCCGCGGATGGTGCGGATCGTTACGCCGGCGGGGGCGGTCTTTTTTCTGAGTCGATGGATATAGACTTCGATGGCGTTGCTGCTGGCTTCTTCCGAGTAACTGTAAAGCCGCTCCAGCAGTTGTTCCTTGCTGACCACCCAGCCGGAGCGCAGCATCAGTGCTTCCAGCAATCCCAATTCCCGCGTGGTCAGGTCCAGCGGTTGCCCGTTGATGGAGGCGCGCCGTCCGACGCTGTCGAAGGTCAGCGCGCCGCAGGTGAGCATCGGGTTGGTGCCGCATTGGCCGCGCCTGAGCAAGGCGCGTACGCGGGCTTCCAGTTCTTGCAGGTTGAACGGCTTGACCATGTAATCGTCGGCGCCGAGGTCGAGGCCTTTGACCCGGTCACCCACACTGTCGCGCGCGGTGAGTATGATGACGGGCACGTGCTGGTTGCGTTCACGCAAGTTGCGCAACACGGTAAAGCCGTCCATCTGGGGTAGTCCCAGATCGAGAATGATCAGATCGTAAGGCTGCTCGCCCCGGAGTATCGAATCCGCTTCCAGCCCGGTCTTGACGCGATCCACCGCATAACCGGATTGGCTCATGGAGTGCGACAGGCCGTCGGCCAGTACCTCGTCATCTTCCGCAATCAGTATGCGCATGCTGTTTGTAAGTTCCGCGTAAGTTTGTGGCGGTAGGCTTCCAGTGTGGCGGGTCAGGAGCAAGCCCGCTTGTGGGTGACTGATTCTAATTGGCGTGGGGGAAATGTCAAAATGGCGATTGATATCGAGCCGCGGCCCATCTCGAGTAAAGTTGCGTATCGGGAAGGGGCGCGCCTGCTCCATAAACAGGGAACAACATGCGGCTCACACAGAAGCACCGAGAGTACTGGAAAAAGAATCTGCGCTTGACCGGGATATTGCTGGCGATCTGGTTCGTCTGCACCTTTGTCATCGGCTGGTATGCGCGAGAGCTGCAATCCATCACCTTCCTCGGCTTCCCGTTCTCGTTCTATATGGCGGCACAAGGTTCCGTGCTCATCTTTGTGCTCATCACCTGGTACTACGCCAGGGCGATGGACAAGCTCGACCGCGAGTATGACGTGCACGAAGGCGATGAGTGATGGCTGGTCAATCCCAATTCTTTTCGCAGCTCAAACGCTATTACTCCTTTTATGCCGCAGGCTTCATCGCACTCGTCATTTTCGTTGCCATCTTCGAGCAACTGGGGGTACCCAACGTAGTGCTGGGTTATATGTTCCTTGGCGCGACGATCTTGCTGTATGCGGGTATCGGCATCATTTCCAGAACTTCCGATGTATCTGAGTATTACGTGGCCGGGCGGCGCGTGCCGGCCTTGTTCAATGGCATGGCCACCGGTGCCGACTGGATGTCGGCAGCCAGTTTCATCGGCATGGCCGGCACCCTGTACCTTTCCGGTTACGACGGCATGGCCTTCGTGCTGGGCTGGACCGGTGGCTTCGTGCTGGTGGCTTTGTTGTTGGCTCCCTACCTACGCAAGTTCGGACAATTCACTGTCCCCGATTTCCTCGGGACGCGCTACGGTGGCAGCACTCCGCGTGCCATTGGCGTATTCGCCGCCATCCTGTGTTCGTTCACTTATGTGATCGCGCAGATATACGGGATGGGGCTGATCATCAGCCGCTTCACCGGGCTGGATTTCGGTGTCGGCGTGTTCCTCGGCTTGGGCAGCATCCTGCTGTGTTCCTTCCTTGGCGGCATGCGTGCCGTGACCTGGACGCAGGTGGCGCAGTACATCATCCTGATCGTGGCTTATATGATCCCGGTGGTGTGGCTGTGTGTGAAGCATACCGGCAACCCGGTGCCGCAAGTGTCCTACGGCTATGTGCTGGAGAAGGTCACGGCGCGCGAGCAGGTGTTGAACGATCCAGCAACGCCGGAAGGTGCGCGCGAAGCGGAAGTCCGCGCCATCTTCAAGCAGAGACAGGAATCCTATGAAGCCAGGCTGAAAGCACTGGAGTCCGGCGGCGAAGCCTATCTGGCCAAGGAAAAAGACCTGCTGGTAAAACAGACTGCCGCCCTGAAAGCCAGGCGCGATGCGGATGCCAAGGCGATCGAAACGGCCGATAAGGCCGTGGCAGATTTTCCTGCGGACGTGGCGGCCGCCCAGCTGGCCTGGAAAAAAGCGGCAGATGCCGCCAAGTCCAAAGCCGCTCCGATCGCCTCGCATGCAGAGCCGTTTGCAGGGCCGGATGAGGAAGCGCGCGACAAGAAGCGCAAGAATTTCCTCGCGCTGGTGTTGTGTCTGATGGTGGGCACCGCCGCCTTGCCGCATATCCTGATGCGCTACTACACCACACCATCGGTCAAAGAGGCGCGACATTCGGTGTTCTGGTCGCTGTTCTTCATCTCCCTGCTGTACATCACCGCCCCCGCACTGGCCGTGCTGGCCAAGTACGATGTGTACACCTTGCTGGTGGGTTCCAGCTTTTCCGAACTCCCCAGCTGGATATCCGCCTGGGCATCCGTGGACAAATCGCTGATGAGCGTCACCGACGTCAACAAGGATGGCATTGTGCAACTGGCCGAGATCACCATCGGCGGCGACCTGATCGTGTTGGCGACGCCGGAGATCGCCGGTTTGCCGTATGTGGTCACAGCCTTGGTGGCGGCGGGCGGTCTGGCCGCGGCGCTGTCCACGGCGGACGGACTGATGCTGACCATCGCCAATTCGTTGTCGCACGATGTCTATTTCAAGATGATCGACCCGCACGCCCCAACGCGCCGCCGGCTGGTCATCTCCAAGCTGCTGTTGCTGGTGGTCGCGGTGTTTGCGGCGTACGTCACTTCGCTCAAGCCGGGCGATATCCTGTTCATGGTCGGTGCGGCGTTCTCGCTGGCGGCTTCCGCATTTTTTCCGGTTCTGGTGCTGGGCATCTTCTGGAAACGCGCCAACAAGTCGGGGGCGATCCTCGGCATGATCGGCGGTTTGGCTACGTGTATGTATTACATCTACATGACCTATCCGTTCTTCGGCGTGAACGCGCCGCTGTGGTGGGACATCAGCCCGATCTCGGCCGGCATCTTCGGTGTGCCGGTTGGCATTGCCGGCGTCATCATCGGTAGCCTGTTGACCGCAGCGCCGGATCAGGGCGTGCGGGACATGATCGATCATGTGCGCTACCCCAATCTGGAAAGCGATACGAAGAGAGAGACCGTTTAAGAGGAAGTTATGGCAATTCAAAAGCGCACTGTCATTTACGTGTCGGATGGTACCGGTATCACCGCAGAGACATTGGGGCATGGCCTGCTCTCGCAGTTCGAGGGGATCGAATTCCGCCCATTGCGCTTTCCTTTTCTGGATAACGAAGGCAAGGCCAACGAGTGTCTGGCGCGTATCAATGAATTGAGTCGGCAGGAAGGCGCGCGTCCTATCGTCATCATGACGCAGACCAACCTCGATCTCCGGGCGATCCTGCATCAGGCCGACGCATTCTTCATCGATCTGTTCGATGCCTTCATCGCTCCGCTGGAGCTGGAACTTGATTGCAAATACACGCGAGCCATGGGCCGTTCGCACGGCCATGCCAACCCGGAATACAACTCGCGCATCGCCGCCATGAACTTCGCCTTGGCGCACGATGACGGCGTATCGGATGCCGACCTGAAGAGCGCCGACATCATTCTGGTCGGCGTATCGCGCAGCGGCAAGACGCCGACCAGCCTGTACCTCTCGTTGCAGTTCTCGCTGAAAGCGGCCAACTATCCGCTGATCCCGGAAGACTTCGAGCGCGACCATCTGCCATCAAGATTGCTGCCTTATCGCAGCAAGCTGTTCGGCCTCACCATCGACCCGGAGCAGTTGCAGCGCATCCGCCACGAGCGCCGCCCGAACAGCAAGTATTCATCGCTGGAGAACTGCCGCTATGAAGTGGCGGCGGCGGAGATGATGATGAAGCGCGAAGGCATCAAGTGGTTCGACACCACGGCGAAGTCGATCGAGGAGCTGGCCGTGCAACTGATGCAGGAACTCAATCTCGAACGCTAGTCAGCCTGGCGTTCATTTCACTTCTTCCACTTTGAGCAGGACGTTGTTCCGTTCGCTGATGCTTGAGGTGCTGTGCGAGGAAATGGTTGTGTCCCGATTTTCTTTTTGCTGTCCGATGTCGCCCACCACCAGCCATTCGCCCAGCTTGCCGGAAAGAGTGGTCACCACACGCTGGATGCGCTGAGCGGGGTAGCTTTGGTCATCGGTTTGGAGGCTGTCGTTCTGCGTGCTGATCTCCAGCGTGACATGGTCGCCGTTGACGCTCGGCAGCACATAGAAGCCGCTGCCCACATCGCGGTATTCGGTGGAGTCGATCATCCGTGTGCCATAGGGTGACTGCACGACCTGGCGCTGCGGGACGGGTACCGCTTGCCCGGCCTGGATGAAAGCACGATTGCCTTCCAGCACCTGGAGTTGCTGGGTCTTGCGGCTGTCTTCCAGCGAGCGGGTGCTGTCCACGCGGGCGCGCAGACGATCCCCGTCCTGTCTCGCTTCCACGCTCAACCCCCTGCCATGCGCACCAGGCGCAACGCTGATGCGAGCATCGCGACCCAAGCCCGCGCTGCCCGACACCTCGACCAGCCGCAAGATGGTTGTGCGATCCACGTTTTGCAGCACAGTGATCTTGAGGCGGCGCGGCGCACTGTCGTTGCTCTCCAGCATCTTTTTAATCTCGGTCAGGTTGCGCGGTGAGGTGCGCAGGATGAGCTGGTTGTTCATGCCAGTCGCTGCGCCGTCGGGGTCCAGCATGGGGCGGATGGTGGGCAGTACTTCGTCGACAGTGCGGTGGTGTAGGGTGATGACTTCCATTTCCGCCCAGGCTAGCGGAGACAGCAGGGTCAACATCAGGCAAAGAGTGAGTTTATTCATGAGGATGCTCGTTTTACAGGCGACCCCACTTTACATTGAATTACAGAACGAAAGGTATCTGAGAGTCGATTTCTGTTTCAGCCTACATAATGTAATAGATGTAATCCCAACTGGCTGATATTTGATAACAAATGAACTGATACCTGCTAAAACATGCAGGGTTGCTTTCCCTGCCATAGGAGGCTAAAGTCCCTACTTGCAGAAGGCTAGGGGAAGCCCTGATGGAAGGCGGTTTTGTTTATAACTTGTAGCGAGCGATTTGAGCCTTTACGACGAACGGTCAAATAGAACCAGGAAGGTAGGGAGATTTATGCAGCTGATGAACAAGTGGAATATGAATTGGTTCATGCTTTGTGTGGCTACAGTGCTAATTACGGGGTGCGGTAACGGTGGTTTCCATACCGCCGGTACCAGCACAAGTACAAGTACTGGTGGTACCGGTACCGGTGGTGCTGGTACCGGTGGTGCTGGTACTGGAAGTCTTACGGTTGTGAATAACGCTACAGCTGCAATCGATGCTGTGTATGTTCCTCTGACGACTGATCCAACCTGGGGCAGCATAAAAAACCCTAGTAGCCCTATTGGGGTGGGGGCATCATGGACTCTCACGGGCCTTGCATCCGGTACCTATGATGTGCGTGTCTACTCCACTTTGACTACAAGCATTTACCGTGCTGAGCAGTATGGTTTCCCGGTTACCGCCGGTGCTACGCAAACTGTAGCGTTTGCCAATGCTGACTACACCGGATCGTTGGAAGTTACTAACTCCAGTGCAACATTACCTATCACCGCACTGTATGTTTCTGCTACTGCCTTAGGTGCTGGGGGAAATGTACTTTCATCGGACATAGTTCCAACGGGGGTACGACAGATTATCTATATTCCCAAAGGAGCAGTTTTTGTGAGAGCTGTACGAGGCGGGGTGAACATTGATGTGTCTAACGTTGCTATAGCTTCTTATTCCTTCACTCCAATATCTTTCTAAATCACAACTGGGACGGATTTTATGCTGAAAAAATATATCAGGATGGTGGGTTTTTCTCTTGCCATTACGGGATCGTTTTTCTTTGCGGACGTTGTTTACAGTAACGAGAACGGTGTAGTCGTCGGTCAGCCGCAACTTGATACACCGGCAATAGCGGGAAATGCGGGAATCACCAATGCAGCGGCGAACGCGCCAGCCGCGGGAGCTGCGCAACCGAACGCAAGCAACCTAGCCCCAGTAAACACCAAGAAAGTTGATCGAGATGTCTTTCGTGGTGAAGTGGCGACACCTCGATGAGGTAGCCCCGGAAGCAGTTGAGTGTACTGTTCTCAGAAGAAGGCTCTCGTAAGGGAGCCTTTTTTACGACCTAGAGGACGTGCTTGATTATTTCCCGCCGTTTGAAGCCGCTTGCGTTCCATACACCTCATGCAATATCTCCACAAACCGCCGCGCCTGCGGCGACAGGAACTTGCCCTTGCGCAGTACCAGCCCGTAGCCGCGCTGCGGGAAGTATTGCTTGAGCGGAATGCACACCAGCTTCTCAGTGCCGGTGAGGCAGATGTCGGTGACGATGGAGATGCCCATGCCCAGCTCGACATATTTCTTGATGACTTCCCAGCCGCCCGCTTCCAGCGCGACGGTGAAGGTGAGGTGGTGCTGCTGGAACACGTATTTGACGATGTTCCAGGTGGAAAGATGGCGCGGCGGCAGGATCAGGCCGTAGTGGCTGATCTCTTCCAGCGTGACTTCCGACTTGGCCGCCAGTGGATGATCGAGGGGCACGATCAGCACCGGGTCGAACATGGCGACGGGTTGGTAGATGATGTCGTCCGGCACTTCCAGCATGGAACCGACCACGAGGTCGACCTCGTCGGCGCGTAGCATCTTCAGGCCGTCGCGTCCGGTCACGTTGTGCAGCTTGGTCTGGATGCGCGGGTAGGTTGCAACGAAACGGCGCACTGTTTCCGGCAGTACATAGAGGATGGTGGATTCGCCCGCGCCGATGTTGAGCTCGCCGGATTCCAGCCGTCCATGTAGTGCGGCGAAACTTTCCTCCATGCTGTCCATGCCTTTGACCAGAGGATCGGCCAATTCATACAGCGTCTCGCCGTCCGGTGTGAGCTTGAGCACGGGGCCGCGCCGCTCGAACACCGTCACCCCGAACTCACGTTCCAGCGCCTGGATTTGCAGGGTCACCGAAGGCTGGCTGAGGAACAGATTCTGCGCAGCCAGCGTAATGCTGCCGGTGCGCACCACCTCGCAGAAAGCGCGCATCTGCTTGAGGCGGTTGTGTTTGTAATAGCTCTGCTTGTCCTTGTCCATCCTGGTCTCCAATAAGCCGGCAATACAGTATTACCTTTTTTAATGATCAGGATTGAAACTACTGATTCGCTCGGGAATTGTAGCTTGCTTTAGTCTGCGTCCTACAAAAAAGACATTAGTGACATGGGTGTTGTTGATTCACCTGAACGCTTGGTGGGGCGTTGATAAGTTTAGCGTAAGATGACCGCGGGCCGGTTTTCTGCGCGTATTTATTGAAGCGGGGAGAGAACATGGAAACTGCATACAGCGTGCTAGTCACGGGAGCATTCATGGCCGGGTTGGGCGGCCTGCTCGCGCTTTTGCTGGCCATCGCCAGCAAGCGTCTGTATGTGTTCGAAGACCCGCGCATCGACCAGGTAGAGGAGTTGCTCCCCCATTCCAATTGCGGCGCCTGCGGCACGGCCGGCTGCCGCAACTTCGCCGAGCAGGCCGTGGCAGGCAAGATAGAACCTGCCCGCTGCAGCGTCAATACTCCCGATCAGAACAAGACCATCGCCGCGCTGCTGGGCGTCGCCATGGGCGATGTCGAGAAGCGCGTGGCACGCCTCGCCTGCGCCGGCGGCAAGCATGTCGCGAAGATGCGCGCGACTTACTCCGGCCTTCCTTCTTGTCGTGCCGCAGCCGTGGCGGGCGGCGGCGGCAAGAACTGCGCCTGGGGCTGTCTGGGTCTGGGCGACTGCTCCGATGTGTGTGACTTCGATGCCATCACCATGGACGCCCACGGCCTGCCGGCGGTGGATCTCGCCAAGTGCACGGCCTGCGGCGACTGCGTCGACATCTGCCCGAAGAACCTGTTCTCCATCCAGGGCGTATCGCACAAGCTGTGGATGGCCTGCCGCAACGAATCCGATCCCGATACCGCCGAAGCCGCCTGTGAAGTGGCGTGCACCGCCTGCGGGCGCTGCGTGATGGATACCGCCGATGGTCTGATCCATCTCGAACGCAACCTCGCCGTGATCGATTACGCAAAGAACGGCACCGCAAACAAAGACGCCATCGAGCGCTGCCCCACCGGCGCCATCGTCTGGCTGGAAGGCGACCGCATCCTCAAAGGCAAGTTCGCCAAAAAGATCATCCGTATCGAACCATTACCTCTCGCTGCAGAAGTCTAGGAGACACCCATGTTCAACAAACTCAAACTGTTCAAATCGACCGAAGCCGACGCTGGCTCCGACGGCACTCGCACCAAGGTCAAGTATCCCGGCACGCGCGACGCCATCGACGGCAACACCGCGGTGATCCTGGTGGAACGCGAAGCCTCGCAGGGCGCGGGTGCCTACCCCATCACGCCTTCCACGCAGATGGGCGAATACTGGGCGGAGGAAGTCGCCAAGGGTCATCTCAACGCCGCCGGCAAACCGCTGATCTTCGTCGAACCGGAATCGGAACATGCCGCTGCGGGTGTGACTGCAGGCCTGTCGATGACCGGTCTGCGCGCCGTGAACTTCACCTCGTCGCAAGGCCTGGCCTTCATGCACGAGTCGCTGTACGCCGCTGTCGGCAAGCGCCTGCCTTACGTGCTGAACCTGGGCTGCCGCGCCATCACCAAGGCTTCGCTCAACGTGCACTGCGCGCACGACGACTACCACTGTGCCGACGACACCGGCTTCATCCAGGTGATGGCGAAGAACGCACAGGAAGCCGCTGACCTCAACATGATCGCGCGCAAGACCGCCGAGCTGGCACTGACCCCGGCCATCGTGGCGCAGGACGGCTTCCTCACCACGCACCTGATCGAGCCCATGCTGGTGCCGGAAAAGGAACTGATTGCCGAATACCTTGGCGATGCCGATGACCTCATCGACACGCCCACTCCCGCGCAGCAGATGCTGTACGGCCCCAAGCGCCGTCGCGTGCCGTCGAACTGGGACGTGGACAATCCCATGCAGACCGGCGTGGTGCAGAACCAGGACGCCTACATGCAGGCAGTGGCCGCACAGCGCCCCTACTTCTTCGACCATATCCCCGCGCTGTTCGACAAGAATGCGGCAGAGTTCCAGGCACTGACCGGCCGCAGTTACAAGCGCGTCGATGCCTACCGCTGCGACGATGCCGACTACATCCTGCTCGGCCAGGGCAGCATGACGGTGCAGGCCGCTGCCGTCGCCGACTGGCTGCGCGAAACACGCAAGATCAAGGTGGGCGTGGTCAACATCACCATGTTCCGTCCCTTCCCCGGCGACCTGCTGGGCCACGTGCTGAAAGGCAAGAAGGGCGTGGCGGTGCTGGAACGTACCGACCAGCCGTTGTCGGAAGACCTGCCGCTGATGCGCGAAGTGCGTTCTACCGTGACCAAGTGTGTCGAGAATGGCCGCGAGAATTCCTATGCCGATTACGCCTGCTATGAAACCGCCAAGGACATGCCGTCGCTGTACTCCGGCTGTTACGGCCTGGGTTCGCGCGACCTGCAGCCGGAAGGCCTGATCGCCGCCGTCGAGAACATGCTGCCGGGTGCGGCGCATCGCAAGTTCTATTACCTGTCCGTGGATTTCGTGCGCGACGAGTCCGCCAATCCCAAGCAGGAGATCCGCCAGCAGGAACTGCAGACCGCCTATCCCGGCATCAAGGACCTCGCCCTGCGCGGTTCCGAGAACCCCAACCTGCTGCCCAAGGGCGCCATCGCCGTGCGCATGCACTCGATCGGCGGCTGGGGCGCGGTGACCACCGGCAAGAACCTGGCGATGACCCTGTTCGAACTGCTGGGCTGGGACATCAAGGCCAACCCCAAGTACGGCTCGGAGAAGAAAGGCCAGCCGACGACTTATTACCTGTCGGCCGCCCCCGAGCCCATCCGCATCAACTGCGAGTACACCCATGTCGACGTGGTGATGTCGCCGGACCCGCAGGTGTTCGGGCACACCAACGCGCTGGAAGGCCTGCGCGCAGGCGGCGTGTTCATCATCCAGAGCAACCTCGGCAGCGCCGAAGCGCTGTGGGAAACGTTCCCGATGCGCACACAGCAGTACATCGTTGATCACAAGATCCGCGTGTTCTATCTCGATGCGTTCAAGATCGCGCGCGAGGAGTCCAGCAACCCCGACCTGCAGCTGCGCATGCAGGGCAACGCCTTCCAAGGCGCGTTCTTCCATGCCTCCGACGTGAAGGAGCGTGCAGGGCTTTCGGAAGAGACCTTGTTCCACGCCATCGAGAACCAGCTCGAATCCAAGTTCGGCAAGAAGGGCAAGCGCATTGTCGAGGACAACCTGCGCGTGGTGCGCCGTGGCTACGAGGAGTTGCACGAGATTTCCCCCGAGCAGATGAAGGTCGGCCAGCGCGCCAAGGCGGCAGCGAAGCCCGCGCCCAGCTTGCCGGTCATGCTGAAGCACCTGCCAGAGGGTGACGGCGGCATCTCCGACATCCATCGTTTCTGGGAGCAGACCGGCAGCTTCTACATGAAGGGCCAGGGTTCGGACAACCTGGTCGACCCGTTCATGGGACTGTCTGTCATCCCCGCCGTGACCGGCGTGTACCGCGACATGACCGGCGTGCGTTTCGAGCATCCGGAATGGGATGCCGAGAAGTGCACCGCCTGCGGCGAGTGCTTCACGCAGTGCCCGGACAGCGCCATCCCCGGCCTGGTCTCGACCACCACCGATGTGCTCAACACCGCGATCCAGAAGATCGAGATCGGCGGCCGTCCGACGCGTTTCCTGCGCAAGTTCAGCCGCACCATCGACAAGAAGCTGCGCAACGCGCTGGACCGTGACGGCCTGGACGTGCGCGCCCTGCTGGCCAATGCAATCACCGAAGCCTTCGCCGAAGACCCGACCCAGGGCGACGACCGCGGCCGTCTGGAAGTCGAACTGAACCTGCTGCGCGAAACCATCGGCGGCTTCAAGTTCGCCACCACCAAGCCGTACTGGACGCAGAAGGAGAAGAAGGAAAAAGGCGCAGGCGGCCTGTTCTCCATCACCATCAATCCCTACACCTGCAAAGGCTGCGCGCTGTGCGTGGACGTGTGTTCCGACAATGCGCTCACCATGGTCACCCAGACCAAGGAGAGCATAGAGACGCTGCGAGATGATTGGAACTTCTGGCTCGACCTGCCGACCACACCCGCGCAATTCAGCCGCATCGACGATCTGGACGAGAAAGTCGGCGCGTTGGAGACACTGCTGCTGGACAAGCACAACTACCAGTCCATGGCCAGCGGCGACGGCGCCTGCCTGGGCTGCGGCGAGAAGGGCACCATCCACCTGTTCACCAGCACCGTGACGGCATTGCAGCAGCCGCGCGTTAAGAAGTTCGTCGCCAAGCTCGACCGCCTGATCGGCGAGCTGGAGAACCACATCCGCATGAAGCTGAGTTCGACCGTCGATCTCACCGATACGCAAGCGCTGATGCAGGCCGTGCAGGCCAACAAGGGCCATGACCTCACGCTGGCGAACTTGTCGGAGAGCATTTTGCAGAAACATCCGGGCCAGCCCATCGACCCGCAATGGCTGCGTCGCGTGACGCAGATGCTGGAGAAACTGAAGGACTTGCGCTGGCGCTACATGGAAGGCCCGAGCAAGAAGGGCCGCGCCGAGATGGGCGTGGTGAACTCCACCGGCTGCACCTCGGTGTGGGCATCGACCTTCCCGTTCAACCCCTATCCTTTCCCGTGGACCTCGCACCTGTTCCAGGATTCTCCGTCGGTCGCGATGGGCGTGTTCGAAGGACACATGGCCAAGATGGTGGAAGGCTTCAAGACCGTGCGTCAGGTCGAGATGGAACTCGCGGGCGGATACGAGCCGAGTGAGAACGACAAGTTCTTCGCCCGCCTCAACTGGGAACAACTGAGCGAGGAGGAATGGCACCTGTGTCCGCCGGTCGTGGCGATGGGCGGCGATGGCGCTATGTTCGACATCGGCTTCCAGAATCTGTCGCGCGCACTGATGGCGGGCAAGCCGATCAAGGTGCTGATCGTGGATACGCAGGTGTATTCCAATACCGGCGGCCAGGCCTGTACCTCCGGCTTCATCAGCCAGGTGGCGGACATGTCGCCGTATGGCGCGAGCAAGCACGGCAAGACCGAGAAGCGCAAAGAGATCAGCGTCATCGGCATGGCGCACCGCACCTCGTTCGTGATGCAGGGCTCGCTGGCCAACACCACGCACCTGCTGGAGAGCTTCATCGACGGACTCAACAGCCGCCGCCCGGCACTGTTCAACGTGTATGCGGTGTGCCCGCCGGAACACGGCGTGGGCGACAACAGCGCGGTGGCGCAGAGCAAGATGGCCGTGGAATCGCGCGCCTTCCCGCTGTTCCGCTACAACCCGGACCTGGGCGTGACCTTCTCCGAGTGCGCCACGCTGGAAGGCAACCCTTCGCTGGATGCCGACTGGGTGAGCTACAAGCTCGACTATGTGGACGAGGACGGCAGCAAGAAGGCGATGACGTTGCCTATGACCTTCGCCGACTTCGCGCTGTCCGAAGGCCGCTTCGCCAAGCAGTTCAAGAAAGCGCCACCGGAGACATGGAACGACGAACAGGTGCTGCTCGGCGATTTCCTCAAGCTCGCCGAAGATGAGCGCGACGGCAAGTTCCCCTTCATCTGGTCGGTGGACAAGAAGAACCGCCTGATGCGCGTGCTGGTGTCGGCCGAGATGGTGCGTGCCTGCGAAGAGCGCATGCAGTTCTGGCAGCAGCTCAAGGACGTGGCCGGTCTCAGCCGTCCGCAAGTCAACGAAGAAGCCATCGCCAACCGCGTGCGCCAGGAACTGATCCAGAAGCTCTCTTCCGGCTTTGGCATCAGTTCCAGCGATGCCCCGCAGGCAGTTGCGACCGCACCTGTTGCATCGGCGGAAGGTTACGAGGCAGCTTGGGTCGACACGCCGGAATGCACGGCGTGCGACGAATGTATCAACATCAACCCGAAAGTGTTTGGCTACGATGAAACGAAAAAAGTCATTATCCTCAATCCGAAGGCGGGCAGCTTCCAGGATCTCGTTAAAGCGGCGGAAAAATGCACGGCAGGTGTCATCCACCCCGGAACGCCCTGGAACATGAACGAGGCGAACCTGGACAAACTCAAACAACGCGCGGCCAAGTTCAACTGATATGCGACTGCCTTTCTTCAAACGCGCGGCGACCTTCGAGCACGGTATCCACCCGGCCTACCACAAGGAGACCGGCAGCCTGCCGATACGTCGCATGGCCTTCGCGCCGCGACTGATCGTGCCGCTGTCGCAGCACATCGGCAAACCGGCCGCATGTTGCGTGAGCGTGGGCCAGGAGGTGCTGCGCGGCGAAGTCATCGCCACGGCGGACGGCATGATGTCGCTGCCGGTGCATGCGCCCGCCACCGGTGTGGTGGAGGCAATTGGCGCTATGCCTGCGGCCAACGGCAAGATGGTGGAATCCATCACCATCCGAGTGTACGAGGCCGACGGTCAGGAAGTGAAGGTGAGCGCACCGCGCGATGTAGATGGCCTGGACAAGAAGGAGCTGCTGGCCGCCATCCAGCAGACCGGCATCGCGGGGCTGGGCGGCGCGACCTTCCCCGCGCACGTCAAACTCAACGTGCCTGCTGACGCGGTGATCGACACGCTGGTGGTGAACGGCGCGGAATGCGAACCCTTCCTCACCTGCGACCATCGCGTCATGGTGGAGCGCACGCAGGACCTGCTGCGCGGCATCCGCTATGCACTGAAGATCAGCGGCGCCCCACGCGCCGTGATCGGCGTGGAAGACAACAAGCCCGACGCCATCGCCGCGATCCAGGCCGCGCTGCCTGCCGACGGCACAATCACCGTCAAGGCGCTGGAAACCAAATACCCGCAGGGTGCGGAAGACACCATCATCTACGCACTGCTCGGCCGCGAGATACCCGCCGGGCAACGCCCTGCTTCCATCGGCGTGCTGATGAACAACGTGATGACGCTGGCCTATCTCGGACGGTTGTTGCCCGCAGGTGAGGGCATGGTAGAGCGCGTGCTGACCGTGGCCGGCCCTGCCGTATCCCGCCCCGGCAACTACATCGTGCCCATCGGCACACCATTGCGCTTTCTGCTGGAACAGGTCGGTGCGCGCAGTAGTGCAAACGAGATCATCCTCGGCGGGCCGATGATGGGCATGACCATCTCCTCGCTGGATGTGCCCGTCACCAAGGGCACTTCGGGCGTGCTCGCCTTCGCCGAGGCGCAAGTGGGTGGCGACGCTCAACGCGTCCACGCCTGCATCAAGTGCGGCGAATGCCTCAACGTGTGTCCCAAGTTCCTCAATCCGTCGCAACTGGGATTGCTGGCCGCCAAGCGCGAGTACGAAGTGATGGCGGAGCGCTACAATCTGGACCGTTGCTTCGAGTGCGGGTGCTGCAGCTATGTCTGCCCCTCGCACATCCCCTTGGTGCAGCAGTTCCGTATCGCAAAAGCGGTCAACCGCGAAAGGGCGGCAGCATGAGCATGGAACTTCGTACCTCACCGCATCAGGTGAGTAACCGAAGCGTAGAGCGCATCATGAAGCACGTCGTGCTGTCGATGCTGCCCATCTGTGCCTTCTCGATTTGGCAATACGGCCTGTCGGCGTTGGCCTTGCTGCTCACGGTGACCGCGACCTGTCTGCTCACCGAGCGGCTGTTCAATCGCGCATCCGGTCAGCCGAGCACGCTCAACGACTGGAGCGCCACCATCACCGGCATCCTTCTGGCGCTCACCCTGCCGCCAGCCTTCCCCTTGTGGATGGGGGCGGTGGCGGGCTTCGTGGCCATGGCCATCGGCAAGGCGCTGTTCGGCGGCCTGGGAAACAACGTGTTCAATCCGGCGCTGATAGGCCGGGCCTTCGTGCAGGCTGCGTTCCCGGTGGCCATCACCACTTGGGTGCCCGCGTTCTCGGCGCAGCGCTTCAGCGAATTCGTCCCGACCACGCTGACCGCACCGCTGATGATGCCGCCCGATATCGTCGGTTGGGTCAAACAGCAGGGTGTGGATGCCTTCACTGGAGCTACGCCGCTGGCGCGCTGGAAATTCGAGAACGTGACCGCGTCGGCGCATGACCTGCTCACGGGTACGGTGACGGCTTCCGTCGGCGAGACCTCGGCCATCCTCATCCTGTTGTGCGGCGCGTACCTCGCCGCGCGCAAGTTCATGGACTGGCGCATCCCCGTTGCGGTGCTGGCCTCGGCCGCGTTTACCGCCTGGATGTTCCAGTTGTACGACCCCGCACATTACCCGGCGCCGATCTTCGTGCTGTTGTCCGGCGGCCTGATGCTGGGCGCGGTGTACATGGCGACCGACATGGCGACCTCGCCGGTGACGCCGGTGGGCGTGTGGATCTACGGCGCGGTGATCGGCGTGGTGACGGTGATGATCCGTTACTTCGGCGGACTCACCGAAGGTGTGATGTACGCCATCCTGCTCGGCAATGCGCTGACACCGTTCATCGATCAGTACACACAGCCGCGCGTGTTTGGCACTCGCCAGCAGAGGAAATCATGAGCGAGCCAACCAATATCCAGACCACGCCCGGCAGCAAGATGATCATTACCATGGGACTGGTCGCCACCATCTGCGGCGTACTCATCGTCGGCGCTTTCCAGGGCACGCAGGATGCCATCGCCGAGAACAAGCGCGTCACTCTGGAGCGCGCCGTGTTCAAGGTGCTGCCGGGGGCGGCCAGCGTGCGCGAATACGCAGCGACACCGGCCGGCATCCAGACGCTGACAGGCGCCATGCCGGAAGGCGGAGTGAAGTTCTACGCCGCTTATGACAAGGAAGGTGTACTGAAGGGCATCGCCGCCGAAGCCGCCGGCAAAGGCTACGCCGACACGGTGCGCGTACTATACGGCTACGACGCCAAGTGCCAGTGCATCGTCGGCATCGGCGTCGTGTCCATGCGCGAGACGCCGGGCATCGGTGACAAGATCATCACCGACCAGGCCTTCCTGAAGAACTTCGAGGCGCTCGATGTGCGCGTGAACGCCGAGATGACGGCGCTGGCCAATGCGGTGAAGGTTGTCAAACACGGCACCAAGACGAATCCGTGGCAGATCGATGCCATCGCTGGTGCTACCGTGACTTCCAAGGCGGTCGGACGCGGCATCAACGAGAGTGCGCAGAAGCTGATGCCCAAACTGGTCCCACATATAGCGGAGTTGAAACCATGAGCCTGCCCAAACAAGCTGACGACGCGATCACCTTCGACACCTTCATGGAAGGTGTGTGGCGCCAGAACCCGGTGTTCGTGATGATACTGGGCATGTGCCCGACGCTGGCTGTCACCGTCTCCGCCGAGAACGCGATGTCGATGGGGATCGCCACCACTTTCGTGCTGGTCAGTTCCTGCCTGCTCGTTTCGATGGTCCGCAATCTGGTGCCCAAGGAAGTGCGCATCGCCACCTACATCGTGATCATCGCGACCTTCGTGACGCTGGTGGATTACCTGATACAGGCGGTGAGCCTGAAGCTGTACGAGGCGCTCGGCGCATTCATCCAGTTGATCGTGGTGAACTGCATCATCTTGGGACGCGCCGAGGCGCATGCCTCCAAGAATCCGCCGCTGAAGTCGGTCGTCAACGCATTGGGCATGGGCATCGGTTTCACCATCGGCCTGTTCGCACTCGGCGCGACGCGCGAGATATTGGGCGCAGGAAAACTGTTCGGCATGTCGCTGTTCGGCGAGCACTTCCAGCCGTGGGTGGTGATGGTGTTGCCGCCGGGCGGGTTCTTCGTGCTGGGCGGCTGGCTGCTGCTTTTCTCCTTACTGCGCAGCCGCAAGGAAGCGAGGGCTGAAGCATGAACGACTCCTTGAGCCTGATCTTCATCAGCACGCTGCTCGCCAACAACTTCGTGCTGGCGACCTTTCTGGGCCTATGCCCGTTCCTCGGCGTGTCGGGACGTTTGAGTACCGCCTTCCCGATGGGCGTGGCGACGACGTTCGTGATGCTGGTGGCCTCGCTGTGCGCCTATGGCCTGAACCTGCTGCTGAGCTATTTCCACCTCGACTTCCTGCGCCTCATCTCCTACATCGTGGTGATCGCTTCGTCGGTGCAACTGGTGGAGATGGTGATGAAGAAATACAGCCCTGCCCTGTTCCGCGCGCTGGGCATCTATCTGCCGCTGATCACCACCAACTGCGCAGTGCTGGGTGTAGCACTGTTCCAGACCGCTCGTGAATACAGCCTCGCACAATCGCTGACATTTTCGTTCGCCGGCGGCGCGGGCTTCACGCTGGCCTTGGTGCTGATGGCTTCGCTGCGCGAGCGCCTGCAGCTCGCCAATGTGCCGACACTGGTACAAGGCACGGCGCTGTCGCTGATCCTCGCGGGATTGCTGTCGCTGACCTTCATGGGCTTTGCCGGATTGGGAGCTGGAGAATGATCTATCTGCAGACCGTGCTGATCGTGTTCGTTTTGCTGGCAGGCTGGCTGCTGGTGCGTGCCCTGGCCCGTCGCTACGCCGCACGTCACCCCGAGTTCGGCGCGCTGCGCGAGGAAGGCGAAGGCTGCGGATGCGGCAACCACCGCTGCGGCGAGGCACAGTGCAAGCGGACGGTGCACTGAGATTGAGAAATTTTGCCGAGCGATTCGGCGCTTGAAGAAATGTAGTTCAATAAAACAGGAGAAGGTTATGCAACCCTACGTCATCCCATTCCAGTCTCTGGGAATCGCCAACATCCCCGAGGTGGGCGGCAAGAACGCTTCGCTGGGCGAGATGATTTCCAACCTGAGCTCGTCCGGCGTGCAGGTACCGGGCGGCTTCGCCACCACCGCGCAGGCGTACCGCGATTTTCTCGCGAACGACGGGCTGGACAAGCGCATCGAGCAGGAGCTGGCCAGCCTGAACGTGGACGACGTCACGGCCCTGGCCGAAGCGGGGCGCAAGATACGCGGCTGGATCGTCGAAGCTCCTTTGCCCAAAAAACTGGAAGAAGAGATTCGCACCCATTACGCGAAACTATCTGCAGAAGGGGAGGGCAGCTTTGCAGTGCGCTCCTCGGCCACAGCGGAGGACTTGCCGGATGCCTCGTTCGCGGGACAGCAGGAGACCTTCCTCAACATCCACGGCATAGACAATATTCTGCACGCGATCCGCGAGGTGTTCGCCTCGCTGTATAACGACCGCGCCATCTCCTACCGCGTGCACAAGGACTTCACCCATGCCGACGTGGCGCTGTCCGCGGGCGTGCAGCGCATGGTGCGTTCCGACCTGGGGGCGTCCGGCGTGATGTTTACGCTGGATACCGAGTCGGGTTTCCGCGACGCGGTGTTCATCACTTCGTCGTACGGTCTGGGCGAGATGGTGGTGCAGGGCGCTGTGAACCCGGACGAGTTCTACGTGCACAAGCCGCAGCTCGCCGCGGGCTTCCCGGCAGTCATCCGCCGCACACTGGGTTCCAAGCAGCAGCGTATGGTGTTCGACGAGCAACGCTCCGCCGGACGATCCACCCGCATCGAGTCGGTGCCCGCCGCCGAGCAGTCGAAATTCTCCTTGAGCGATGCGGATGTGCTGCAGCTGGCGCGCTACGCCGTCTCCATCGAGCAGCACTACGGTCGCCCGATGGACATCGAGTGGGGCAAGGACGGACTGGACGGCAAGCTGTACATCCTGCAGGCGCGACCAGAGACTGTGAAGTCAAACGTCGGCAACGGCAGCACGGAAAAATACCGTCTGCAAAAGCGCGGCGACGTGCTGGTAGAAGGCCGTGCCATCGGCCAGAAGATAGGCGCGGGTCAAGTGCGCATCGTCGCCAGCACCGCCGAGATGAACAAGGTGCAGGCCGGTGATGTGCTGGTTACCGACATGACCGACCCGAACTGGGAGCCGGTGATGAAAAAGGCATCCGCCATCGTCACAAACCGCGGCGGGCGCACCTGCCATGCGGCGATCATTGCGCGCGAACTGGGTATCCCGGCCATCGTCGGTTGCGGCCACGCCACCACCGCGCTGCAGGAGGGCGAGGTGGTCACGGTATCCTGTGCGGAAGGTGATACCGGCTATGTGTATCACGGCAAGTTGCCGTTCGAGGTGTCTGTGCTCAGCGAGGAAGCACTGCCGCCGTTGCCGGTGAAGCTGATGCTCAACGTGGGTAATCCCACGCTGGCATTCGAGTTCGCGCAACTGCCTGCCGCCGGCATCGGCCTGGCACGTCTCGAGTTCATCATCAACAACTTGATCGGCATCCACCCCAAGGCGGTGCTGGAACACAACAAGCTGCCGGGTAAATTGCATGAGGCAGTATTGCAGCGCGCAGCAGGCTATGCCGACCCGGTCGAGTTCTATGTAGAGAAGATCACCGAAGGCGTCGCCACTCTGGCAGCTGCGTTCTGGCCCAAACCGGTCATCGTGCGCCTGTCGGACTTCAAATCAAACGAATACCGCAAACTGCTGGGCGGTGAAATCTACGAACCGATGGAAGAGAACCCGATGATCGGTTTCCGCGGTGCGGGGCGTTATGTCGCGGCGAACTTCAGCGACTGTTTTGAGTTGGAATGCCGTGCCATGAAGCGCGTGCGCGAGAAACTGGGCTACACCAACGTCGAGATCATGATCCCGTTCGTGCGCACCGTGGGAGAGGCGCGCGAAGTCGTCGCCACTCTGGAGAAGAATGGCCTGAAGCGCGGCGAGCACGGACTGCGTCTCATCATGATGTGCGAGATACCGTCCAATGCGCTGCTGGCCGAGGATTTCCTGCAGTACTTCGACGGCTTTTCCATCGGCTCCAACGACCTGACGCAACTGACCTTGGGGTTGGATCGCGATTCCAGTCTGGTGGCGGATCGTTTCGACGAACGCGATGCGGCAGTCAAGGCATTGCTGACGATGGCGATCACCACCTGCAACCGATTGCACAAATATGTCGGCATCTGCGGACAGGGACCGTCAGACCATTTCGATTTCGCACAGTGGTTGATGGAGATCGGTATCCAGACCATGTCGCTGAATCCGGACACGCTGGTGGAAACCTGGCGCAGATTGGCCGAGAAAGAAAAATCCAAGTCTTGATATTTGGTGACCACGGCAGCCGGATCAAGGTGAGTCCGACTGCCGAGTTCCTCAACCGGACATGCAATTGTGTTCGGAATCACCAGTTAGCGTTTTCCTCAGCCCCTCCCCCATCCCACTCTCCCCTTTGGGGGGAGGGGCCTTTTTTATATATTTAGAAATACGCGAACTGTGTGCATACACTACCAGATTCGCTATTTGGTCGGTAGTTAGCCAGCTTTGCTGTCGAGCGCTGATGTCCTCTTGCCGTGGCAACCCAATCTTTCTACACCAATTTCTCTCAAGGCATTAGCGCAATTTGATTGCAGTTTCGTGACTGCGTGCAATGTTGTTGCGCAATAGATACGGCTCCGTGAAATTTTTGTTACAAGTCGGGTTTTGAATGTTTTCGCGGCAGAATCCGCGCCGAATTCTCACTCGAGGGAATTTATTTGATTCCGTCGGTCAGCATACAGATCGGCGTAACCGACCTAAACTTAAGGAGCTTTAAAGATGCAAAAGAAACTGATCGCGTTGGCAATCGCTTCCGCAATTTCTGCACCTGCACTCGCTGACAATGCGAACTTCACATTCTACGGTATCGCCGATGTGTCCTATGACGTGATCAATACCGGCAACACCAACACAACAAGCGGTGCGGTCAAGCGCAACGTATCGAGCAACGTATCCCGCTTCGGTTTCAAGGGTTCTGAAGACCTGGGTGATGGCTTGGCTGCAATCTGGCAGGTCGAGCAGCAGATCAATCTGGATGGTTCCGGCACCAGCACCTTTGCTACCCGCAATACCTTCGGCGGTTTGAAGCACGAGTCCTTCGGTACTGTGCTGATGGGTCGTCACGACACACCGTACAAACTCACTACTCGCAAGCTGGATGTGTTCGGCGACAGCATCGCCGATAACCGTTCGTTCATGGGCGGGGTTTCATCTACAACAGCAGGCGTTTTTGTGTCTGCAGGTGCAGCTTTCGATGGTCGTCAGCCCGATGTATTGGCTTACATCAGCCCGGCATTGGCCGGTGTTACAGTTGCTCTGGCAACGGTTAACCTGACCGAAACTCAAACGACGTCTATTTCCGCACACAACAGCGCCACCAGCGTGGGCGTGATGTTCGACGCAGCTCCTTTCTATGCTGCAGTAGGCTATGAGTCGCACACGCTGAATAGCAACGCTACCGCCACCAAGGGCAACTTGGAGTCGGCCAAGAAGCTGGGTTTCGGCCTGAATCTGGATGCTCTCTCTCTGGGCCTGGTGCTCGAGAAGACATCTGACAATCTGGGTGCCAACAAGGTTAACCTGTATGGCCACAGTGCTGTTTATGTGTCCGGCAAGTACAGCATCGGCAACAGCGCGATCAAGCTGGCTGCAGGCAAGGTGAACAATATGGGAGGCGCGCTGCAAACCGGCGCTAATCAGATCACCGTGGGTTATGACCATGGCCTGAGCAAGCGTACCAAGCTGTACGTTCTGTACACCAAGCTGAACAACCGCGATGCGGCGAACTACAAGTTCTCGCAAAGCACAGCGGCAGCCGATACCAGCGCAGGACTGGGTTCTTCTCCTTCGGCACTGTCCATCGGCCTGAAGCAAACTTTCTAAATCTGATTTCAGTCAGGTTATAAAGTCGAAACGGACACCTTCGGGTGTCCGTTTTTTGTTTGTGAAGAAACCGTGAAAATTGTCCGTATTGATATAAATCAAAAGTGGAAAAAATGACACAATAATATTGTGGACATTTGTCTGAAAGCCATAAAACACGGGGCTTTCAAGCGAATTGGCGTTTTTATGAATATTCAAAAATGTCAGTCTCCCGTAAGGAAGAGGTGATAAGTTCCCACACAGGTTGGATGGATATTACCAATCTATTTCGCTAGGGATTGGCCCGATACGAAGTACCTATCAACTCTGAGGAGATTATTGAAATGCAAAAGAAACTCATCGCTATGGCTGTAGTTGCTGCGTTCTCTGCCCCTGCGTTCGCTGACGTGACGATGTACGGCGTGGTTGATGCTGCCGTCGCCCGCGTATCCCAGACTGGTCAGAAGAGCGATACGCTGGGTGTTTCCGGTGGTTTGGCCTCTTCCCGGCTGGGCGCAAAAGCCGTGGAAGACCTGGATAACGGCATGAAGGCTGTCGTCGTCATGGAATACGGATTTGATACACAAACATCTGCAGGTATGAGCGCTGCAACCGCACGTCAGCAAATGCTGGCGGTGGCTGGAGGTTTCGGCACCGTGGCTACCGGCTTCCTGCAAACCACAGGCTATGACTTCGGCGTCAAATTCGACCCGACTGCCGGATCTTCCGTGTCCCCGATGCAGAATCTGACCAAAGGACACTACCAGTTCCTGATCGGTTCCAATGCGACTGCTAGTCGTGCGCCGCGCGCACTGGCCTACATCTCCCCGAATATGGGTGGTGTGGTCGTTGCCCTGAACTACTCTACGGTTTTGCAAGAGCAAGTGCTGGTAACTGCTGCTAGTGCTGGTGCTGCAGTGGGTAATGCCACCGGTAACCTGGCAACTGCCAGCGGTTCCGCCAATGCCAAGGTTAGCGCAACTTTGCTGTCCGTCAATTACGACGGAGGTCCTTTCTCCGTTGGCGGCGTGTATGCAGCAACCAGCGGTACGGCAGGGGCGGTTACGGCCAACTTGACCGCTTATTCCTTGGGTGCTTCTTATGACCTGAGCGTAGTCAAGCTGTTTGCTACATACCAATCGGCCACGAACTCTGCAGCTAACGCTTATTCCGACAAGTTGTACAACTTCAGTGCGGTGGTTCCAGTAGGTCCTGGCGCTATTGCGGCGAGCTATGCCAAGGCAAAGATCGGTGCTGTAGCAGGGACCAATGCCAATGGCGCGAGCTACACCGTCGCTTATCTGCAAGGCTTGTCCAAAACCACCACTGCTTATGCAGCCTTCTCCAGGGTTACTAATGGCATGCACACCAACGCTTTCAGCGTGGATAACGGCTTGCTGGGTGGTACTGCAGCCAATGGCGCCAGCTCCAATTTGCTGGCGGTTGGTCTGAGCAAGAAGTTCTGATGTAGAACAGAGTCTAGTTCTTCCGCTGTAAATCGAACGGACGCCTTCGGGTGTCCGTTTTATTTGGGGAACCAAAACACCCTGAATTGGTCGCGTTTGAAAAGTAATTTGACCTTGATCAAAGGTGTCGCAAAAAAGAGACGAATAAGCGCTAAATTAAGATTGAAGCGTTGAAACGGGAAATTGCGGGTGATACCTTGCGCCGCAAGTTGGATGAATATTCACCAGCTGAAATTTCGTCAGGGATTGGCCCGAGACGAGAATCGAAATCGATACTAAGGAGATATACGAATGCAAAAGAAACTCATCGCATTGGCTGTGTTCGCTGCAATTTCTGCACCGGCGTTTGCCGATACGGCTAACGTGACTGTCTATGGTAAGGCGCATCTCTCCTTGGACAGCAATAGCGGTAATGCTCCTGCAACCGCAGCTGCAGGTACCAAGAACGGCCTGAACCTGACCAGCAATGCCTCCCGTCTGGGCTTCAAGGGCGCAGAAGAGCTGGGCGATGGTCTGAAAGCGGTGTTCCAGTACGAAACTGAAGTGAGTGTCACTGGCAACACCAGCACGACAGCCCCAGTTGGCTATGCCGGAATTTTTACTGCACAACGTGACACTTATATCGGTGTGGCCGGTGGCTTCGGCACCGTGGTCGCCGGTCGTTTGCCCTTGGCGAACCAATATGTGGGCGATGCCAACTTCTTCGCCGACAAGGTAGGTGATGCCGGTAACCTCACCGCCGGTGGTTTGGGTGGTCTGGGTCTGTTGGCAACGCCGAGCCGCGTGAGTCGTGCTCTCGGTTATGTCTCGCCTTCCTTCGGCGGCGTGACGATCACAGTCGGATATGTACCGAACAGCCCGCAATCTCTGGGTGGTGTACAAAACAACAAGGATAAAGCTTCCAGCTTCACCCTGCGTGCTGCCTATGACAACAATGGCATCTTTGCTGCGGTGAACTACCTGAACTTGGGCGTGACAGGGATTTCTTTGGGCGCAGCTCCGGGTATTGGCGCGCCAAGTGCTGTAGCAGGTACAACGGCAGCTCCGGTAAATTCGCAATCGGGTGCAAAAATAACTATTCTGTCACTGGCGGGTGGCTATGACTTCGGTACTGTCGCCAAGGTTCGTGCACAAATCGTCAACACTGATGCCAATGCACAAGCAGGATGGAGCGTGGGCGTCACTAGCGCCAAACAAACCGTGTTCACAGTGGGCGGTCAGTTCAATGTGACCGAGGCGGGTGCCATCAAGGCACAGGTTGCCAGAGCCCAAGACGCGAAGCTGAGCGGCGCAACGGTGGCAAATTCCAGTGCAACGATGTACTCGGTGGGTTATGACCATAACTTGTCCAAGCGCACGACGGTGTATGCCGCTTATTCCAAGGTGAGCAACGGTTCAGCGGCTCAGTTCAGCGCGACCAACTATGCACACGGCGGCGTGGGTACCCCGGGTGTAGGCAATGATCCGAGCGCATTGTCCGTGGGCGTGATCCACAACTTCTAATTTAACCTTAGCTGTTAATTTACGAAGTTTGAACGGGCGTCTTCGGACGCCCGTTTTTATTTGACAGCGTTTCGGCGATTGCCTACATTGGCCGCGTTACCAACAGGAGCTTGTCATGCTGAATCTGGATAGTCTCATCATCGAATTCGATAAAGGTCTGCGCACGCTGTTTGCCACAGCACCGACCGCGCGTCCTTATCCCGATGCGAACATCGCAGATGCCGCGCTGAGCGATGCGGAAAAGAAGCATGCCGCCGCGCTGATGCGCATCAACCACACCGGCGAGATCTGCGCGCAGGCTCTGTACCAAGGGCAGGCGCTTACTGCCCGCGATCCGTTGGTGCAGGAAAAATTGAAGATGGCGGCGTGGGAAGAGACCGAGCATCTGGCCTGGACTTCACATCGCGTGTATGAACTCGGCGGGCGATTGAGTCTGCTGAATCCTCTGTGGTACACGGGCTCGCTCGCCATCGGTGCGCTGGCCGGTGCCTTAGGCGACAAATGGAATCTTGGGTTCCTGGCCGAAACCGAGCGCCAGGTCGGTGCGCATCTGCAAAGCCATCTGTCCGGCTTGCCACCGCAGGATGCCAAGAGTCGCGCCGTGGCGCAGCAGATGTATGTGGATGAGGTGGGTCACTCCGATATGGCGGTGGCGCTCGGTGCGGCAGAGTTGCCGTTGCCGGTAAAGCTGGCGATGCGCGGGATGTCGCAGGTGATGACGAAGACGGTGTATTGGGTTTAGCTAAGGCCTTCATTCATTCGCATTGGTAGGAGAGGAGGGCGATGAGGATCTTTTATTGCTTTCCCTCTCCCTAACCCTCTCCCGCAAGCGGGAGAGGGGATGTTATCCCTCCACGATCTCAAAATCGTGCGACATCTGCGCCGTCTCTCCCAGCATGATGGAAGCCGAGCAGTACTTGTCTGCAGACAGGTTGATGGCGCGTTCGACTTGTTCGCGTTTGAGGTCTTTGCCGGTCACCACGAAGTGCATGTGGATCTTGGTGAATACCTTGGGGTCGGTATCGGCACGTTCGGACTGGATGTCCACCACGCAATCGGTGATCTGCTGCCGCGATTTTTTCAGGATGGTGACCACGTCATACGCGGTACAAGCGCCGGTGCCGATCAGCAGCATCTCCATCGGCCGCGGTCCCAGGTTGCGGCCGCCGCCCGCGGGCGGGCCGTCCATCAACACGGCGTGACCGCTCTCCGTTTCACCCAGAAACGAAACTTCTTCTACCCATTTGATGCGTGCTTTCATGGCATCCCTCCCGAAAAATCACAGCTTGGATTTTAACTGATACCAGAGTATTCCGATCAACTCATGCATGAATATCCTGCTGTCGCGCAGGGCATAGGCATTGGGGAGGAAGGTCAGCAGGTCGGTCCGGTAGCGCGTGGTGTAGGCGGTGGGGGCGGGGATGACCTGAAAGCCTGCGGCCTGAAAGGCCTGCACTGCACGCGGCATGTGCCAGGCATGAGTGACCAGATAGATGCGTGAGATGCCCGCCGATTCAAGTAGTGTCCGAGTCCGGCGTGCATTTTCCTGCGTGTTGTCCGACTCCCCTTCTGCCCACTGCACCGGCGTTTTGAATTCCTGCTCCAGGACTTGCTTCATCTGGGCGACCTCGGACGAACTATTGCCAAGCGGTTTTCCGCCCGTCACCAGGATCGGTTTGCCAGTCTCGCGCTGCAGCTTGGCGGCAAAGCGCAGGCGTTCCAGCGTATTTCCGCTGACCGTATCGCCGCCGTATTCCGGTGCGTGGAAATAAGTGCCGCCACCCAACACCACGATGGCATCGGCCAAAGGTTTCTTCGTGTCGGTGGCAGTTGGCTCGCCTTCCAAACCGTGCAGCAAGGTCTCGGCGAAATAGGGTGTGGAGAGCAGCCACAGTAAAACGAAGGAGGTCGTGAGCAATATCCGCGCGATGAGCGGGCGTTTGTGCCAGAGCCACAGACCGACTGCGGCAAGCAGCAACAGATTCAGCGGAGGCAACAGGAAGGCGGCGGCAAGATTGGTGACGAACCAGGACATGGCAGGAACCCAAATGCGATGCGTAACATTATGGCAGAAGGCATCGATTGGGGCGGCAACGTCACAATAAAATCATTTTGGTGTCATTAAAGTTTCGCATGCGGCACCGAGACTGTGCGCTATGCAAAACGTATCGAGACACTGGCGCTGGTTGATCCCGCTACTGTTGTTCAGCGTGGATGCCCATGCTTGGGGGCTTTATACCCATGTCTATTTCGCACAGATGTTGCTGTGGGCGGTTCCGCTGACCGATCCGCGCTATCGCCGCGCGATCAAATCGTTTCCCAAACTGGTGCTGGCCGGCGCGTGTCTGCCCGATCTGGCGCTGTTGAGCGAACGCCCATGGGGCGAACCGTTCTCCACCACGCACCAATGGAAGCGTGCGCGCAAGCTGCTGGATGCCGCGCAAAGCGACGAGGAGTACGCGTTGTCGCTGGGCTTCGTCAGCCACTTGCTGGTGGACGTGATCGCGCACAACCACTTTGTTCCGGCGCACGAACGGATGTGGGGCAATGTCCCCGTGTTGACGCATGCCGTTTGCGAGTGGGCGATGGACATGCATATCCGCTCGCAATTATTCGCGGAGCCGGGCGAGTTGATGCGCGCGCATCGCAAGGAGTTGGCGGAATACGTGGCGCAGCATTTTGCCTGTCCGCAAGCATTGGCCGCGCGCGGTGTGGCGATGCTGGGCGGAGCGGAGAAGCTGCTGCGCACCAGCCGTTTGTCGCATCTGTGTTATCACGGCGCACGCGTGCTCGATGTCGGGGTGCAGCGCCGTTTCAATTACTACCTGAACGAGACCGGTGCACACCTGATGCACATCGACCGCATCCTGTCCGGCGAAGAGCCGGTGTGGGATGCCAATCCGCACGCCGATGATCCAACCCTGCGGCAGCGCATCGAGCGCATCGCGCCGATGCAGTTGCGGCATCGCCTGCCGTTGCCGCAGGATGTGTTCAGTAGCTAGAGAGTAGTTGTTAAAACAGCAGAGAGATGCCGGCGATCACCGCACCCAGCGCCGCACCCGCCAGCACGTCGCTGGGATAGTGCAAGCCGAGTATCGGGCGCGACAAGGCGACCAAGATGGCAAAGGGTATGACCAGCCAGATCAATGCAGGGAAGTAAAAGATGACGACGATGCTGAAAGCCACCGCGTGCATGGTGTGGCCGGAAGGAAAGCTGAACTGGTCCAGTGTCTTGCCGACGCAGACGATAGCCGGATAGACGTTGAACGGGCGCGGACGCAGCGTCTTGCGTTTGATGAATTTGTAGATCGCCGTGCCGAGCAAGCCGACAACGATCATGTGCAACACGGCGGGTAGTGCCTCGCTCTGGTATTGCAGCAACAGTATGATCATCAGGGTGTACCAGAACACGCCGTCGCCGAGGCGGCTGGCGAGGCGGAACAGATTGCGTACCGTGAAGTTGCGGCTCTGTCGGTTGCAGAACACGCATAGCTCCATATCCCAGGTTTTAATCTGTTGCAGCGGAAAGTTCAGGTTGGACATGTTGTGCTCCCTGTTTGCGGACGGTATCGAACAACACCTCTTCCATCTGACCCATGATGTGTTCCCAGGTCAGTTCCTCCACGGTCTGGCGCGCGGCGATACGGAGGCGCTGCACGCGATCCATGTCGCTGATCAAGCCCGCGGCCAGTGTGATGAAAGCTTCGGTATCGGCGAACGGCACCAGCACTCCGTTCGTTTCATGGCGGATATGCTGCCGTGCTGCAGCGTAGTCGTAAGCCACGGTAGCCAAACCGCTGGCCATCGCTTCGACGGTGACGTTGCCGTAGGTCTCGGTCAGGCTGGGGTAAAGGAAGATGTCGCCGGAGGCATAGTGTTGTGCCAATGCTTCGCCGGTCTGCATCCCGGCGAAGATCACGTGCGGATGCTGCTTCTGCAGCTCGGCGCGGGACGGGCCGTCGCCGACGATCACCAGTTTTGCCAGCGGATGAATCTTGCGCATCTGCTCGAACGCCTGGATGACCACGTGCAGGTTCTTTTCCGGTGCGATGCGGCTCACCAGCATCACCACCGGAGTGACCGGCGTATCTTCATTCGCCCCCCAGGATGCGCGCAACGCGGCGCTGCGTTTGGATGGATGGAACAGCGCGCCATCCACGCCGCGCGAGACCACCAGCACGTTCCGGTAACCCTCGAATTCCAGTTGCTGTTGCAACGACACGGTGGGCACCAGCGTACACGCAGCCTTGTTGTGGAAGTGGCGCAGGTAGGCGGCGATGGGCTTCTTCAGCAGGCCGATGCCGTAGTGCGCAGTGTAGCTGTGGAAGTTGGTGTGGAAATCCGTGCTCACCGGGATGCCCAGTTTGCGTGCGGCAGACAGCGCCGACCAGCCCAGCGGCCCTTCGGTGGCGATATGCACGATGTCCGGACGCTGTTGCTTCCACAAGCGCAGCAGCAGGCCTTTGGCGGGCAGGCCGGATTTCAGTTCCGGGTAGCCGGGGATCGGCATACCGGAAACCAATGTTTCCGCGTAGCCATCCTCTTCAGCCGCCGCATCCTGCTTGTGCTGACGCGGACGGATCATATGAATGTGATGCCCGCGCTGGCGCAAGCCGTGCACCATGCGGCCGATGGTGATGGCGACGCCGTTCACCTCGGGCAGGTAGGTTTCGGTCACCAGCGCGATGCGCATCGGCGCTGGCACGAGGATGGTTTCTTTTGGAGTATTCATGCAGCGCATCCTGCCGCGCGCGCATGAACTTTTGATTAAATCTTCTTGAAGAGTTTATGACGGACGTTAGTACTACGCGCCAAATGAAATCTCACTCCGTTCGTGTTGAGCTTGTCGAAACATGAACGGCCTCGAACGCCTTCGACAAGCTCAGGCCGAACGGCTTCGTTTCGAACTTGAGGGGGATTAACGGTTAAGCAGCACCAGTCCCCACACCACGAACACATTGATCAGGCTCACCAGCACCGCCGAGCTGCCGATGTCCTTGGCGCGTTTGGCGAGGTCGTGGTTCTCCAGCGAGATGCGGTCCACCGTGGCTTCGATGGCGGAGTTGAGCAGTTCGATCATGATCACCAGCAGCACGCTGGCGATCATCAGTGCCTTGCCGAGATAGGCCACCGGCAGCCACAGCGCCAGCGGGATGAGAATGGCGGCGAGCAGGACCTCCTGGCGGAAGGCGTCCTCATGTTTGTAAGCGGCGCGGAAACCGGCAAGCGAATAGCCGAATGCATTCCACAAACGGCGCAGGCCGGTTTTACCTTTGTACGGACTTTCCATTGAATGACTCCGGAATAATGAAGCGGGAAATGCGGCAGCAATATACCAGTGAAATTTACTCCCAAAAAGAACGCGCACCGGACTGCGTGCGCGCAAAGAGGGAGGAACATAAAACCGGGAACTACGCAGCCTTGCGCATGAAGTGTTTGGCGTAGCGCGCGTTCATGCGCGACACCGGCATCAGGATGAACAGGTCGGCGCAGTTGAAGTCGGGATCCCAGGCCGGCTCGCCGGCGACATAGGCGCCCAGGCGCAGGTAGCCTTTGATCAGCGGCGGGATGGTCACGTCCAGGTTCTGGTTCAGCGATTCCAGCGGCAGGCGGCAGTGCGGGAACACGCGGTATTCCGCAGGTGCGCCATGCAGCTTGTGCACCTTGTTGTACACGCTGGCGGCATAGTGGCCGCCGTCGCCCATGCTGATGCTGGCGCAGCCGATCAGATATTCGTGGTTGTGCTTGGTGATGTAATCGGCCAGCCCGCTCCACAATTGGGTGATGGTCGCGCCGTCGCGGTAATCCGGATGCACGCAGGAACGGCCCACTTCCACCATGCGGTCGCGCAGATGCAGCAAGCGCGTCATGTCGAATTCGGTCTCCGAATAATAGCCGCCGGCTTTGAGCGCCTGCTCCGGCGGCATGATGCGATAGGTGCCGACCACTTTCTCGTCGCCGTGGTCGCGCACCAGCAAGTGATCGCAGTAACGGTCAAAGCGGTCGATGTCCAGCCCCATGGCTGCGCTGGGCAGCTTGGCGCCCATCTCTTCGGCGAACACCTTGTAGCGGATGCGCTGCGCTTCCGCCACTTCGGCGATGGTGCGTGCCAAACTGAAAGTGAGCTTGCCTTGCGTCTCGCGCTGCTGTTGCTGCTGGATCAGGTCTAGCATGGTGATCTCCTGTTGAGTTGATGGCAGGAGATTAGCGAGCGGATGTTGCGGCGGGGTTAAGGGAATATGAAAAATTGATGAAGCTATTTCGCGGAATCGCGAGTGGTTCCCCGGAGGGAGGGATGGAGCAGTACGCAATAAAGCGACTGGAAAGGCAGGTCGGTTTGCGCGCTCTCATGTTCGCGGGTGGTGCGTGCTTGCGGTGCAACTGCCGGCGCAGCATGCAAGGCATCGAGCGTTGCGCTGATGTGTTGCTGAGTTGCGCGGGTCAGGTTGCGGCGGTCGGTTCCGCTGGCCTCCAGCGGCGGTGTGGCGGCGAGACGCACATGCAATCCGGATGTGCTCAGGATGTTCCACATCGAGGCGCCGAAAGACATCTCGTCGATATAGGCAGGCACGGTGCTGTGCGCGCCGCGACTATCCTGATAGCGGATGGCGATGGGGTGCACCTAGAGTCCCGGCGTCGATGGCGGGCTGCAGCAGCGAGGAATGGAAATGCGCGACTTGTGTGCCGTCGGTGGTGGTGCCTTCGGGGAAGACGGCGAGACATTCTTCGCGCTGCAGCAGCTCGACCAGGTGCACGTTGATGCGTGCCGCAGAGCGGGCATTGCCGCGCTCGATGAACAAGGTCTGCGCCCGCGCGCACAGCCAGCCGATGACCGGCCAGCGCCGCACTTCGGATTTGGCGACGAAGCGCATCGGTACCACGGCATTCAGCACGAACACGTCCAGCCACGAGATGTGGTTGGTGACGATCAGACCATGGCGCAATCGATGCAGCGGATCGTCGTTGGCGATAGCGATGCGCACGTTGAAGATGTGCAGCAATCCGGCTGACCAGTGTTGCAGGATGCGGCGGCGGAGGCTGGCAGCGAACCACGGGTAGGCCACCGCCAGCGTCAGGCCGTAGCCGATATGCAGCGCGAGACGCACGGCGCGAAACAGGGCGACGAAGCGTCGGATCAAGGTGTGCTCCCGTTTCATGCTACCGAGAGCACGGAGAACACCGAGATGGTGCAGAAATATTCCAGTGTCCTGCCGAATCCTTGCGTGAGCAGCAGGGTGTGGATGCTGTAAGCAACTTTCTCTGTGGCAAGTCTCTTCATGGAGATACTCCTTACTGTTTGGCGAGGGCATTGCGCTGCTCGACGAACAAACTGTTGCCGTTGATCTTCTTGGCCATCTTCTTGGCGTCGGTCATGGCGGCGGAGACTTCGTGGTGCGACAGGAACTGTCCAGGGGCTACCTGGATCGCGCCGATGGACAGGCTGCTAAGCGGGTGGAACCTCACCGTGCCGTCGCGCCCCTCGCTGCTGTAGCCGCCAGCGGCCAGATGTTCTTCCTTGAACATCAGCGAGGCGGCCTGCTCGAACGAGCGCAGTGCCTGTTCGCAACGCGTCTTCCAGTCGCGGCTCTGCAACAGCAGGATGAAATCGTCGCCGCCGATGTGGCCGATGAAATCCTGCTTGGGGTCGCAGGCCCAGTTGAGGATGCGCCCGGTGAGCTGGATCATCTCGTCGCCCTTGCGGTAGCTGTAGGTGTCGTTGAATGGCTTGAAGTGATCGAGGTCGCAATAGCAGGCGACGAACGAGGTGTTGGCATGCAGCAGGCGCTCGATGTGCTCGTTGATCGGCACGTTGCCCGGCAGCAGCGTGAGCGGGTTGGCGTAACGCGCCGCTTCCAGTTGCATCTGTGTCAGTTCGCGCAGCAGGTCCTGCCCCGAGGCGACGCCGATATAGCGCCCGTTCTCGGTGATGATGAAGCCGTCGGCGAAGTGGCGGCTGTCCGCTTCCGCGAGAAAGTGGCTGAGTTCCTGGATCGGCATGTTCTTTTCGACCAGCAACGGATCGGCGGGTATCAATCCGTCGCAGGGTTTTTTGCCCATCAGCTCGCGCTGGTAAGGCTTGGCGAAACGGTCGATGAACTGATAACGGTTGATGAGGCCGAGCGGTTTGCCGTTCTTCACCACCGGGATGATGCGCAACGCGGGGTTGAGCGTGAAGCGCTCGAACACGTGATCGTTCAGCGTGTCGGGATGCACCGGCTCGACATAGGTCAGCAGCTTGTATGCCGTCATCGGCGAACGCTGGTTCAGTTCGGCCTTGGGGAAGACGGCGATGTTGGACGAGTTGATGATGCGGCTGGTCTCGGTCGAGGCCAGCAGCGGCGGCGTGGGGTTGGGGCGCGCGATGAAATAGCCTTGCCCCAGCGCGATGCCGATATCTTTCACCACGCGCAATTCGGCTTCGGTCTCCACGCCTTCCGCGATGACGCGCGTGCCGCAACTTTCGGCGATGTGCTGGATGGATTTCAGGAACTGCAACTTGACCGGGTCGCGATCCACGCCCTGCACGAAATGCATGTCGATCTTGATGAATTCCGGGCGCAACTCCGACCACAAGCGCAAGCTGGAGAACCCCTCGCCCAAGTCGTCGATGGCGATCTTGAACCCCATTCCCCGGTAATGCAGCAAGGCGTCGCGCATGCCTTCGAAATCGAAGGTCGGCTGGTTCTCGGTGATCTCGATGATGACCCGTTCCGGGTCGATGCCCAGCTGCTGCAGGAACGTCAGCGTCTGGCCGTTCTTGAAGCTGGGGTGCGTCATCGCCTGCGGGCTGACGTTGAGGAACAGGTTGCCGGGCAGGTTGAGCTTGGCGAATGTTTCCAGCACGGTGTGTCGCGATGCCATCTCCAGTTCCAGTTGCAGCCCCTGCTGCTCGGCCGCGCCGAACAGATTGACCGGAGAGTGCAGCGGGCTGTCCGCCGGGCCGCGTATCAGGCCCTCGAAGCCCAGGAACTCGCCGCTCTTGAGGTCGACGATGGGTTGGAACAGCGCGCTCAATCGGCGTTGTTCGATGATTTCACGGAGTGGCGTCATGGCGGGCTCCTTGATGCGCGGCAAAAGCAGATTCGCCAAAAACTGTGCGCGGGCAGTGGTGCGGTACTTCTCGACAGGTAGAATGCTGGGCATGGGGGTCCTCCTGCTTGCCTAACTTAGGGAGCGGACGATAGCGCCGGGTTGTTACGCGAATATGACGGAGTGACTATGGAAAAACTGGGCTCACGGCACCGGCCATCCGGTGTGAATACGCGCTTCGACGGTGCGGGGCTGCCGTTCGCGGACTATGTGCAGCGCACGCAAGCCATGCTGCGCCAGGTGCATGCCGGGAAAGACGAGCTGGAACAGATCGTCGCCGGCAATTCTCCTTTCGAGTTGCATCCCGTCGGTGGTTTTCCGACAGGGACGCAATAAACCCTACCGGCGCGGCGTGCTGCTGACGCATGGCCTGAGCGATTCCCCCTATCACATGCGTCATCTGGCGGATTTCTTTCAGCGCAACGGCTTTCGCGTGATGGCGGTATTGTTGCCGGGGCACGGCACGCAACCCGGCGATCTGCTGGATGTGCGCTGGCAGGAGTGGGCAAAGACGCTGGCCTACGGCGCGGACTGTCTGGCAGCCGAGGTGGACGAGCTGTATCTGGCGGGTTTTTCGGCGGGAGGGGCGTTAAGCGTGCTATCACAGTGCAGCACGACGAGCGGGTGCGCGGCTTGTTCCTGTTCTCGCCCGCATTCGAGATCACCTCGCGCGCGAAGTGGGCGAACCTGCATAAGCTGTATAGCTGGCTGACACCGCAGGCGGCGTGGGTGGGCGTGCTGCCGGATCGCGACATCTATAAGTACGAATCCTTTTGCAAGAACGCCGCGGCGCAGATGTATGCGCTGACGCAGGCCTTGCCACAAGGCGAGGTGACTATTCCGGTATTCGCTGTCGCCAGCGCGGACGATGTCACGGTGCATTCGACTGCGACGCTGCGCTTCATGCAGCGGGCGCGGAATCCATGCAGCAAGCTGCTGTGGTATGCGACGGCACAGATCGAGCAGCAGAACGTCGAGTGGGTGAACAGCGGCTTGCCGGAACGGCGCATCCTGAGCAGCGCGCACACCGCCATCGTCATGTCGCCGGAGGATGAGCATTACGGTGCGACGGGCAATTATGTGAATTGCCTGCATTACTATGAAGACGATAACGAACGTTACATCGCATGCCTGTCGCAGCCGCAGGCGGATTGGCAGGGCGAGGTGACCGAGCAGAATCTTAAATATGGTCTGTTGCGGCGGCTGATGTATAACCCGCACTATGCGGAAATGGAATCGTCCATGCGGAAATTCATTGAAGGATTGTCATGAGTAGAACGTTGATCTTCGCCCATCGCGGCGCGAACAGGGAAGCAGCGGAGAACACGCGCACGGCTTTCGACAAGGCGCTGGCTTATCCGATCGACGGCATCGAGACCGATGTGCAGCTGAGCCGCGACGAGGTCGCCGTGTTGTGGCACGACCGTGATCTGAAGAAGCTGAATCTGCCCGGCAAGCACATCGACGATTTCGATCATGCGCAATTGCAGAAGATGGATTTTGCCGCGCACTTCTCCGCCTCGAATGCGGCCGAGGGCGTGATGAGTCTGCAGGAATTCATCGCGGCTTATCGCGCGCGTTGCCGCTTGCTGCTTGAGATCAAGAATCGCGACTGGGAAAAGGTCATGCGGCACGAGATCAAAGTGCAGCAGACACTGGCGCTGGCCGGTGCGGTGACGGACGACCGCATCATGGTGTCGTCCTTCGATCTCGACAGCCTGGTCTACGCATATCGCATCGCTCCGAAGTTTCCGCTGGTGTTCAATCTGGAGCCGGAGCACACCTTGCACGATGCACGCCGCGCTTTGACGGAGCAGCCTTTTCTATACGGCTTGTGTATGCATATCTCCACGCTGGATGCGGATATGGTCGCGTTGCTGCGCGAGCGCGGCAAACGCATCGCGGTCTATACCTGCAATACCGATGAGGAGATCGGCCGCGCGCTGACCCTGGGTGTGGATGTGCTGATCAGCGACGTGCCGCAAAAGGCGTTGCAGATGAGGGATGAATGAAACGCGACTTCTCGGCACTGCAAGGCGAATTCGATCTGCTCGTCTGCGGCGGCGGTATCTATGGCGCGTGGACGGCTTACGATGCGGCCTTGCGCGGCTTGAAGGTCGCGCTGGTGGAGCAGGGCGATTGGGCGAGTGCGACCTCGTCCGCTTCGAGCAAGCTGATCCACGGCGGCCTGCGCTATCTGGAGACCTACGATTTCAAACTGGTGCGCAAGGCGCTGAAGGAGCGGCAGATGCTGCTGCAGGTCGCGCCGCATCGCGTGTGGCCGCTGCGCTTCGGTGTGCCGGTGTATGCGGATAGCCGCAACGGGACGCTGTTGTTGAAAGCGGGGCTGACGCTGTATGACGCGCTGGCGGGATTCCCCGGCGACCCGATGCAGCATCGCCATTTCTGGCACAAGGAATTTTCCGGACATTTCCCCTTCCTCGATGAGAACGGCTTGCGCGGCGGCTTCACCTATGGCGATGCGCAGACCGACGATGCGCGGCTGGTGCTGGAGTTGGTGGCGGGCGCGATGGCGCACGGTGCGGTGTGCGTGAACTATGCCAGGCTCGTTGCGTGGAACGAACGGGCTGGACAGGTATGCGGCGCGACGGTGCAGGACGGTGCAACGGGCGCCACGGTCCAAGTGCGCGCCAGACAATGCGTGAGCACCGCCGGGCAATGGACGGCAACGACTGCGCAAGGTCATGCCTGGTGTCGTTTGAGCAAAGGCATCCATCTGGTGCTGCCCGCCTTGCCGACCAACGAGGCGATCCTGCTCACGGCAAAAGAAGACGGGCGCGTGTTCTTCATCATTCCGTGGTACGGGCGCACAGTGCTCGGCACCACCGACACCGACTATCGCGGCGACATCGATCGCGTGGTCGTCGAAGTGGAAGAGGTGGATTACCTGCTGGCTGCAGCCAATCGTTATCTCAAGAGCGCATGGACGCCGCAGGATGTCATCGGCAGTTACGCCGGATTGCGCGTGATGAAGCAGAGCGATGCCGATCATCCTTCCTCCGTCAGCCGCGATTGGGAATTGAAGACGGCGAGCAATGGGCTGCATCACGCCATCGGCGGCAAGCTCACCTCGGCGCGCGAAGATGCGACGGTCGTTGTCGATGCGGTCTGTGCGCGGCTTGGCGTGGCAATTGGCTGTGCAACCAAGGGGGTGGATTTTCCGTGGAAACCGCAGCAGGAGTTCGTTGCATGGACTGACGCGGCATATGCGCAAGCCCGCCGTCTTGGTATCGGCGAAGAAAGCGCGCAATGGCTGATGCGGCGGCATGGTATGCGCATCGAGCAAATCTTCCATATCGTCGAAGAGACGCCGCAACTGGCGGCACGCATCGTGACGGCGCTGCCTTTCATTTATGCCGATCTGCTGCTGTGTGCACGCGATGAGATGGCATTGCATCTGTCCGACTTGTTGCGCCGCCGCATGCCGTTGTTGATCTTGGCGACACTCAGCACAGCGGAGATACGCCATCTTGCCGAACTGGTCGCGCCGGAGTTGGGTTGGGATGCCGCCAGGGTGGAGCAAGAAGTAGAGGCCTGCCGCCCATGATCGTTGCCGTCGCACTCGATCTGGGGACGACGACGATCAAGGCGGGACTGCTGGCGCAAGACGGCACACTGAGTGGCATTGTTGCGCGACCAACACCCGCGATCGCCGCGGATGGTGGGCGTTATGAGAGCGATGCTCTGGCTTATGCGAAGGCGGCGGAGGCGGTGTTGGCCGAATGTCTGGCGCAAACGGATGCGCGACCACCGCTCGGCCTGTGCAGCCAGCGCTCTTCCTTTCTGATCTGGGATCGCGCCAGCGGGCAACCGGTCACGCCACTCATTTCCTGGCAGGATGATCGCGGTGCAGAAAGCTGTGCGGCGTTGCGTGACAGGGAAGACATCATTCGCCATCTCAGCGGGCTGCCGCTGACGCCTTATTACCTTGCTCCCAAACTGCATGTCATGTTGCGCGAGCATCCGGGCTGGCGCGAACGTCTGGTGCGCGGCGACTGGTTGTTGGGCACACTGGATACTTTTCTCATCTGGCGCTGGACAGGTGGTACGCAGCATCTGATCGACGTATCGATGGCGGCGCGCACTTTGTTGATGGATATCCATGATCGGCAGTGGTCGCCCGCGTTGTGCGAGCTGTTCGATATCCCGCAACAGATCTTGCCCAGGATCATGCCTTCCTCGGGATTGAATGTGGATCTGGAAAACGGTTTGGTCTTGCGGGCCAGCGTGGGCGATCAGTCGGCTGCGCTCGTGGCCAGTATCAGCGTAGGGCAACCGGAAGCGCTGGTCAATCTGGGTACGGGAGGATTCATCGTCTGCTATCTACCCAAAGATCGAAAGGTGCCGGAAGGGTATCTGCAGACGCTGGTTTGGCAGGATGCCGCGCGACAGGTGCACCTGGCCAGCGAAGGGACGCTCAACTCCATCGCTGCCGCATTGGCGCCGTATCCGGTCGACGCGTGTCGCGTGGAGGAGTTGGCGGGCGACGATATCTTTTGTCTGGCCGAACCGAGCGGGCTTGGTGCGCCGTATTTCCGCAGCGACTTGGGCGTCACGTATTCGGAACCGGTCGGGCATCTGTCGGCGCAGCGCATCGCGCTGTTGCTGCAGGAGGGCATCATCTTTCGTGTGGCGCGAGTCTTGGAGGATTTTCACCGTGAATTCGGCATCGAACGCGTCTATCTTTCCGGCGGTTTATCTGCCTTGCAATGTCTGCAGCAAGGCATAGCGCAGTGTGTGCCCTATCCGGTCTTTCGTTTGTTGCAAACGGACGCCAGTTTGTTGGGTGCAGCCCAACTTGCGGCAGGCATGGCAATTGGTTCGAGAAATTGTACGAGGATCGAAGTGGTACCAGAACTGTCAAGGATCAGCGGAAAATATTTGCGCTGGAAAGGATGGCTGGACGGAGTGTTGCGCCATTGAGGCGCCTCCAGTGCGAGTCACGTACTAGTCCGTATCTAGGCCGTTTGGCATATTGACGCAACAAGCGTCGCTGTTTACGGTGCGCCCTCCTTGCTTATGCGGTGCTCACCATGAAATTGATACACATCAGCGATACGCACATCGGACGAGGCGACAATGCCTTGCGCTTCGAGCGGGTGGTGGATGATCTGCTCGCGAATCCTCCGGATGCGCCGGAGAATTGCCTGATCGTGCATACGGGCGATCTGATCGATAGCGCAACGGATGCGAACAGGCGGGCAGCACGTCTATTGCTGGATCGCCTTGCCGCTCGCTATCGGGTGCTGCTGTGTCCGGGTAATCACGATTATGGCGATGCGATGTCGGTGGATGTGGAGGCGGCGCAGGATTTCCTGCGTGTGTTCGGCGATTACATTTTTCAAGGGCAACCGCCGATCTTTCCGGTATCGAGCGAGGTGGGGACTGATCACATCTTTATCGGCCTGGATTCGAATGCGGAGGAGTTGAATTTCTGGGAGCGCTGGTTTGCCGAGGGGCATCTTGGAGAGGCGCAGTTGTCGGCATTGGATCGGCTGCTGGATAGCCCTGCAGTGCAGGGTAAAAAAGTCTTCATCTATTTGCATCACCATCCGTTTTCCTTCGGTTATAGCGTGATGCCCGATGTGGGTGATCGAAATCCGCTGTCCAGCCTGTATGTTCAATTGACGCGCCCCTTCCTGCGGCTGAAGGATGCCTATTCATTTTGCCAAGTGACGCGCGACAGGGCTCAGGGGTTGTTATTCGGACACATGCATTTCGGGTTGGATTGCAGCGGAGATGGCCAGAAGTACGGTATCAGGCTGGCTTTGGACGGCAGCTCGACGACTTGTGCAGAGGATGAAGCGGACAGGATGCGTTATCGAGTGGTCGATTTGGCCGACTTGTCGCAGACTGTACGCATGCTGAAGCTTTAGGCGCAAAGAAGGATGAACGCGGGCCGGACGCTTCTGTGAAGGGCGGATAATCCAGCAGGTAGGGCTGTTGTGGGCGGGTTAAGAGTTTTGTTTGACAGGGGTGGATGTCTCGCATAGAATGCGCGCCCTTCGCAGTCCGTTATTCATTTTAGATTTAGGAAATGCCATGAAAACATTTTCCGCCAAGCCACATGAAGTCCAGCACGACTGGATCTTGGTAGATGCCGCCGATAAGGTGCTGGGCCGTCTGGCCAGCCAAATTGCAGCTCGTCTGCGTGGTAAGCACAAGGCCATCTACACACCGCACGTTGATACCGGCGATTTCGTCGTGGTCGTCAACGCGGAAAAGCTGCGTGTGACCGGTAACAAGGCTCAGGCCAAGATGTACTACCGTCACTCCACTTATCCGGGCGGCCTGTACGAAACGAACTTCACCAAGCTGCAACAACGCCATCCACATCGCGTGTTGCAAAAGGCTGTGCGCGGCATGTTGCCTAAAGGCCCGCTGGGCTACGCCATGCTGAGCAAGCTGAAGGTCTACGCCGGTGCGACTCATCCGCACAGTGCGCAGCAACCGAAACCCATCGATCTGTTGAAGGCTTAATCATGAGCGTAACTTATAACTACGGAACAGGCCGTCGCAAGAGCGCGGTGGCACGTGTGTTCATCAAGCCTGGCAAGGGCGACATCATCGTCAACGACAAGCCGCTGGACGTGTTCTTCTCCCGCGAGACTGGCCGCATGGTCGTGCGTCAGCCGCTCGAGTTGACCGAAACATTGGGCAAGTTCGACATCATGGTGAACGTCTCTGGTGGTGGTGAATCCGGCCAAGCCGGTGCCGTGCGCCACGGTATCACTCGTGCGCTGATCGACTACGATGCCAACCTGAAGCCAACCTTGAGCAAGGCAGGCCTGGTTACTCGTGATGCACGTGAAGTCGAACGTAAGAAGGTCGGCTTGCGCAAGGCGCGTCGCAGGAAGCAATTCTCCAAGCGTTAATCCCTTCTTGGGGTTGTCGCTGGACAGAAAAAGCCGCCTTTGGGCGGCTTTTTCATTTATCATTCGCAGCCACTTTTTGAGGGGTGAACAGTGCTTAAGGTCGGAATCGTAGGCGGGACAGGTTATACCGGAGTCGAGTTGCTGCGGCTGCTGGCGGTGCATCCGCAGGTTGAGTTGCGGGCCATCACTTCGCGTGCCGATGCAGGTACGCCGGTCAGCCAGATGTTCCCCAGTTTGCGCGGTTACGTCGATCTGGCGTTTACCCATCCGGATGAAGCTCATCTCGATCAGTGCGACGTGGTGTTCTTTGCCACGCCCAACGGCATTGCCATGCAGCAGACGCGTGCCTTGCTGGATGCGGGCGTGCGGGTCATCGACCTAGCAGCGGATTTTCGCATCAAGGATATCCCAGAATGGGAAAAGTGGTATGGCATGACCCATGCCTGCCCTGACTTGGTAGGCGAGGCGGTGTACGGTCTGCCCGAAGTGAATCGGGCGAAGATCAAGCAGGCGCGGCTGGTAGCGAACCCCGGTTGTTATCCAACAGCGGTGCAACTTGGTTTCATTCCCTTGCTGGAAGCCGGGCTGATCGAAGAAGGCTCGCTGATCGCCGACGCCAAATCCGGCGTGTCCGGTGCCGGGCGCAAGGCCGAGATTCCCACTTTGTTCTCCGAGGCCGCGGACAATTTCAAGGCTTACGGCGTGGCTGGGCATCGGCATCTGCCTGAGATCAAGCAGGGTTTGGCGAATGCATTCGGAAAGCCTGTCGGGCTGACTTTCGTGCCTCACCTGACGCCGATGATACGCGGCATCCATGCCACCCTCTACGGCCGGATCAAAAAGGACGCGGACTTGCAGGCTGTGTTCGAACAGCGCTATGCCAATGAAGCATTCGTCGATGTGTTGCCTGCGGGCAGCATGCCAGAGACGCGTACCGTGCGCGGCTCCAACCTGTGCCGCATCGCGGTACACAGGCCGCAAGGCGGCGATACGGTGGTGGTGCTGTCGGTGATCGACAATCTGGTGAAGGGGGCGGCAGGGCAAGCGGTACAGAACATGAACATCATGTTCGACTTGCCCGAAGCTACCGGACTGGGAGTGGTTCCTTTGTTGCCTTGATATGACGATGATACGAAGCTTTCGCCGCAAATTCAGCATCTCCGCGCCGCGTTTGTCCGTGCGCCCGCACGTGCCGTGGTATGTGCGCTGGGCGATCGTGCTGCCGTTTTTGTTGATATTTGGGATGATGGTCTGGTGGGCATATGACTCCGGTCTGGAATTTGCGGGCTTCCATCGGGGGCAGGCAGAGAAAGAGTTGGGCGAGTTGCGCGAGCGTGTCCTGTTCCTTGAGGATGAGAACGCCAAGCTTTCCAATCAGATTGCAGTTTATGAGCGCCAGGGACAGATCGAGCAAGCTGCCGATGTCGAGGTCGATGCGCAGGTCAGAACCCTGAACGATGAAAATGCGCGCCTGAAAGAAGATCTGCTGTTCTTCCAGAACCTGCCGTTGACCGGTGCACGCGAAGCCGAATTGACCATCCATCGCTTGAAGATCGAGCAGGATAATCTGCCCGGTGAATATCATTGCCGCATGTTGCTGGTGCAGAGCGTCCAGCAACGCGGCAAGGAGTTCCAGGGGGCGCTGCAGTTGGTGGTGAGCGGCGAACAAGATGGCAGGAAAGTAGTGCTACAATTCCCGAAAGAGAATTCGCCGGCAGAAGCGGTGACGTATCAATTGAATTTCAAGTATTACCAGCGCATGGACAAGGTTTTTAAGTTGCCGCCTGAAATGAAGGTTGAGAGTGTCCAAGTGCGCGTGTTTGAGAAGGGGATGCAGGAGCCCAAGATCAAGCAGACAGTCAATCTGCCCCCCCTGTCCTAAAGGAGAAGCAAAGATGTTCAGTAGCCGACACAGCAAGCCGCAGAACCGTATCGACTCGTTGGTTGGAGCGGGAACCAGGATTGAAGGTAATGTGCATTTTACCGGCGGTTTACGCGTGGACGGCGAGATCAAAGGCAATGTTATCGCCGATCCAAACAAGCCGAGCACCTTGGTGCTGAGCGAGCATGCTCGTGTGGACGGGGAGATCAAAGTCACTCATCTGGTGGTGAATGGCGTGGTGGTCGGTCCGGTGCATGCGGCGGAATATCTGGAACTACAGAGCAAGGCCAAAGTCATAGGTGATGTGCACTACAAAACGCTGGAGATACAACTGGGCGCGATCGTCGAAGGTAAGCTGATCCATTTGGCGGAAGCGGCGGACAAAGTGGTGGCATTTAAGCTCGGCGCGACCGAGTAATAATCAATTCAGCTAGGAGGTAATATGAATGCAGTGACCGATATGCAAGACCCGCTGCTGTTTACGGACAGCGCGGCCAACAAGGTGAGGCAACTGATCGAGGAAGAGGGCAATGCGGAGTTGAAGCTGCGCGTGTTCGTGAGCGGCGGCGGCTGTTCCGGCTTCCAATACGGCTTCACCTTCGACGAAGTAACCAACGAAGATGACACCGTGATGACCAAGAACGGCGTGCAACTGCTGATTGATCCGATGAGCTTCCAGTATCTGGTCGGTGCCGAGATCGACTACACGGAAGGCTTGGAAGGTTCGCAGTTCGTGATCAAGAATCCGAATGCCACCACAACCTGCGGATGCGGGTCATCGTTCTCGGTATAAGCGGGTAGCAAGAAGTTTGAAGAACGGGGCGCCTTGCGCCCCGTTTTGTTTTAGGCGGGGTAAATCGCGCCCAGCACGCAGGGATGTCGGGCTCCCGTGACGGCGGGAAGATTGGCTGGGTGCAGATGCATGGCCTGCTGTGCCAGCCAGGCGAAAGCGATGGCTTCCATCCAGTCGGCGGCGATGCCCAATGTTTCGGTCTTTTGAATGCGGCAGTGCGGTAGTGCGTGTTGCAGATGTGCTGTCAGCGCGCTGTTGTGCGCGCCACCGCCGCACACGTAGATTTCTTGCGTTCCCGCACAGAAACGCTGTACCGCAGCGGCGATGCTGCTGCCGGTGAGTGCGAGCAAAGTTGCTTGCACGTCTGCAGCGGCTTCATTTCCGGCCAGATGCTTCTCCAGCCAGGCGAGATTGAACAGATCGCGCCCGGTGCTCTTGGGTGGGGCGGCAGCGAAGAACGGTTCAGCCAGTAAGCGTTGCAAGAGGGCAGGAATGGCTTTGCCGCTGGCAGCCCATGCGCCGTCCTTGTCGTAGGGCTTGCCTTGATGGCGCGCGATCCATGCATCCATCAGCAAGTTGCCCGGGCCGGAATCGAATCCAGTCGTATTGCTTCCGGGAGGAAGGTCGGTCAGATTGGCGATGCCGCCGATGTTGAGGATGACGCGGTGGATGTCGGGGTGGCGCAATACGCGATCATGGAAGGCCGGAACCAGCGGCGCACCCTGGCCGCCCGCCGCGATGTCGCGGCTGCGGAAGTCGCTCACTACATGGATACCGGTCAGTTCTGCCAATAGCGCCGCATTGTTGAGCTGTATGGTGTAGCCGTGTTCCGGGCGGTGGCGCACGGTCTGGCCATGACAGCCGATGGCCTGGATTTGTTTGGCGGATACGCCCGCCTTTTGCAGCAAGGCTTGCGTCGCTTCAGCATATTCGCGGGCCAGCCGGTTGGCAACGAGTTGCGCCTGATGTAACTCGTTATGGGTGACCCGGTGCAGGGCGAGCAAGGCCTCTTTCAGCGGCTCCGCGTAAGGTTGGTAATGGCTGGAAACGAGGCGCGGTGCCGGCTGCGAGAGATCGACCAGCGCGGCATCGATGCCGTCCAGGCTGGTGCCGGACATGATGCCGATATAGAGGTCCGGTGGCGTGCTCACCTAGTCTAGCTTGGCGACACGCGTGTTGCGCAACATGTCCAGTTGCCCGAACAGGTCGTTGGTCTTCTCTGCGAAGGCGGTCTTTTGCGCATCGCTGACCGGCTTGCCATCCGGCAGCGCCACTTTCAGCGGGTCGCGCTGGACGCCGTTCATCTTGAACTCATAGTGCAGGTGCGGGCCGCTGGCCAAGCCGGTCATGCCGACGTAGCCGATGATCTGGCCTTGGCCGACATGTTGCCCTTTGTGCAGGCCGCCCGCGAAGCGCGACAAGTGTCCATATACCGTGGTGTAACGCCCCTGATGGTTGACCATCACCACATTGCCGTAACCGCCTTGCTTGCCGACGAAAGCGACCGTGCCGTCGCAAGTGACCTTGACCTTGGTGCCGATGGGCGAAGCGTAATCCACCCCCTTATGGGCACGCCACTTGTTCAGCACCGGATGGAAGCGCGCCTTGCTGAACCCGGAGCTGACGCGAGAAAATTCGATGGGCGAGCGCAGGAAGGCCTTGCGCATGCTCTTGCCTTCGGGTGAGTAGTAATCCCCTGTGAACTCGGTAGTCTGGAAATAGGCGGCGCGGTAAGCCTGTCCGTGGTTGATGAACTCGGCGGAGAGAATGCGACCAGTGCGTGCCGCTTCGCCGTTGATGTAGTTCATCTCGTAGATCACCGTGAACTTGTCGCCTTTGCGCAGATCACGGTGGAAGTCGATGTCCCCGCCGAAAATGTCTGCCAGCTGGTTGGCTGCAGGGTCGGGCAGGCCGGCATCATCGGTTGCGGCGAACAGACTGGTCTTGATCTCGCCGGTACGGATCTGCACGCGTTGCTCGGTCTGCGCGGCCAGGGTGCGGGTCATGAAGCTATTGCCGCTCTTTTCGACGACCACCTGAGTGGCATCGTTGCTCAGGTAGCGCAATGCCAGCAGTGCACCGTTGGCATCGGTCTCGGCTTGGACTTCCTTGCCCACGGCCAAGCGGCGCAGGCTTTCTGCAGCCTTGTTCTTGCGCAGGTATTCGCTCGCTGCCGAATCTTCCACGTTCAGGCGGCGCAGCAGTTCGGCGACGGTATCGCCGCGCTGGATGCGTTCGTTGCGCCAGAAAGCCGTCGCATTTCCGGCGACAGCAGGGGGCAAGGGCAAAGCGATCTCTTCGATCAGGATCTTTTGCGCGCGCGATCCGGCATCTGTTTGCGGCATGATGCCGAATGCCGTCACCACCCCCAGCAAAGGCACGGTGGACAGGGTGACGAACCAGCGCAGCTTCATTTTGTGCGCGTGTGACAAGGTGTTTTGCGGTAACATTCGCGCCTCCCAAGGCGGCAGTACATTGTGGATGCTCAATAATCTTTATCGGCAAACACAAAGACTTACTGATTTCTGAGGCGCCACTTTAACAGAAAGCGGCACCCCCTCAAAATCCGCTCAGGCACCAAGCGAGTAACGGACAAGCGGTCTTTCGACATGAGTCAACAAGAAATCCTCAATCAAATCAAACGCGGCAGCGACGAGCTGTTGCTCGAATCCGAACTGATCAAGAAGCTGGAACAGGGGCGTCCGCTGCGCATCAAGGCCGGTTTCGACCCCACTGCGCCCGACCTGCACCTCGGCCACACCGTGCTGCTCAACAAGATGCGCCAATTGCAGGACTTGGGCCACCACGCCCTGTTCCTGATCGGCGACTTCACCGGCATGATCGGCGACCCCACGGGCAAGAACGCAACTCGTCCGCCGTTGACGCGAGAGCAGGTGCTTGCCAATGCACAGAGTTATCGCGACCAGGTATTCAAAGTGCTCGACCCGGCCAAGACCGAGGTCGTGTTCAACTCCGCCTGGATGGACAAATTCAGCGCGGTCGACCTGATCAAGCTGGCGGCTACCCACACCGTGGCGCAGATGCTGGAGCGCGACGATTTCGGTAAGCGCTACAAAGCGAGCCAGCCCATCGCCATCCATGAATTCATCTACCCGTTGGTGCAGGGCTACGATTCCGTCGCGCTCAAGGCCGACCTGGAACTGGGCGGCACCGACCAGAAATTCAACCTGCTGATGGGGCGCGAGCTGCAACGGCACTATGGGCAACCGGCGCAGTGCATACTCACCATGCCATTGCTTGAAGGCCTGGATGGCATCAACAAGATGTCCAAATCGCTGGGCAACTACATCGGCGTGACCGACACCCCAACTGACATGTTCGGCAAGCTGATGTCGGTTTCCGACGACCTGATGTGGCGCTACTACGACCTGCTTTCTTTCCGCAGCCTGGCGCAGATCGCCAACTTCAAGGAAGAAGTGAGCAACGGCCGCAACCCGCGCGACATCAAAGTGCTGCTGGCACAGGAGATCGTGGCACGTTTTCACTCGCAAAAGGCGGCCGAGGATGCGCTGGCCGAATTCGAAGCGCGCTTCCAGAAGGGCGTGCTGCCGGATGACATGCCCGAGATCAATGTCGCCAGCACGGACGGCCACATCGGCATCGCGCACCTGCTCAAGCAGGCCAACCTCGTCGCCAGCACCTCAGAGGCGCTGCGCATGATCGATGCGGGCGGCGTCAAACTCGATGGCGAAAAGGTCAGCGACAAGGCGCTGAAGCTCAAGGCGGGCGCAGTCGTGGTCGCGCAGGTCGGAAAGCGCAAATTTGGGCGTATATCGGTTCAATAAATATCGGTTGTGTATTAAACCGTTGTTTTGTAGAATCGCGCCCTCAATTTTTTGGTAGAAGGTAGTTTGTCCATGACAACAGTACGTGTTAAAGAGAATGAGCCGTTCGAAGTGGCAATGCGCCGCTTCAAGCGTTCTGTAGAAAAGACCGGTCTGCTGACCGAACTGCGCGCTCGCGAGTTTTACGAGAAGCCAACTGCAGAGCGTAAGCGCAAGCTGGCCGCTGCCGTTAAGCGCCACTACAAGCGCCTGCGCAGTCAGACTCTGCCTCCGAAGCTGTATTAATCCTTTTCAATAAGGCGACGCCGCAATCCTTAGAGGTTGCGGCGTTTGTTTTTTGCTATGAGCTTGAAACAGCAGATCACTGACGACATGAAAGCCGCGATGCGCGCCAAGGAAACGGCGCGTCTCGGGGCGATTCGTCTATTGCTCGCCGCGATGAAGCAGCGCGAAGTGGATGAGCGTATCGAACTGACCGATGCGGACGTGGTTGCCATCATCGAAAAGATGCTGAAACAGCGCCGCGATTCCATCAGCCAGTATGAGGCAGCCAACCGCCAGGATCTGGTGGATGTCGAGAAGTTCGAAGTCTCCGTTTTGCAAACCTATATGCCGCAGCAGCTGAGCGAAGCCGAGATCATCTCCGCCATCGCAGAGGCCATCGCCGCGACAGGCGCAGCGGGTCCGCAAGACATGGGCAAAGTGATGGGCGTGGTCAAACCCAAGCTGGCCGGACGTGCCGACATGGGTAAAGTCTCTGGCTTGATCAAATCTCAGCTGACCAAGTAATAAATATATTTCCTCTCCCCTTCTGGAGAAGGAACGAAGGGCGGCGATTCTGCCAACCATGTTTCAGTTCATAGTCGTTCGGTGAGGAGCTGGAGTGATTCCAAAAAGTTTCATTCAGGATCTGCTCAATCGCCTCGACATCGTGGATGTCATCGAGCGCTACCTGCCGCTCAAAAAGGCCGGCGCCAACTACGTCGCCTGCTGTCCGTTCCACACTGAAAAATCCCCGTCCTTTACGGTCAGCCAGTCCAAACAGTTCTATCACTGCTTCGGTTGTGGGGCACACGGCACCGCCATCGGCTTTGTCATGGAGCACACCGGCATGGGCTTCGTCGAGGCGGTGGAAGACCTGGCCAAGAGTATTGGCGTCACCGTGCCGCAAGAAGCCTCCAATGTGCCGCAACACAAGGTCGCGCCTGATCTGTACGACCTGATGCAATCCGCCACGCGTTACTACCGCGAACAACTGAAGAAAAACCAGCGAGCCATCGATTACCTCAAAGGCCGCGGTCTTTCCGGCGAAGTTGCCGCACGTTTTGGCATCGGCTACTCTCCGGACGATTGGCAGAACCTGAAGGCTGCCGTGCCTAACTATCAGGATGCGAGCCTCGTCGAGACCGGCTTGGTGATTGCAGGCGAAGAGGGCAAACGCTACGACCGCTTCCGCGACCGCATCATGTTCCCCATCGTCAACGTGCGCGGGCAGGTCATCGGCTTTGGCGGGCGCGTGCTGGACAAGGGCGAACCGAAATATCTGAACTCGCCGGAAACGCCGCTGTTCGAAAAAGGTCACGAACTGTACGGTCTGTTCCAGGCACAAAAATCCATCCGCGCGCAGCAGCGCGTGATCGTGGTCGAAGGCTACATGGACGTGGTGGCGCTGGCGCAGCACGGCGTGGAATATGCCGTCGCGACTCTGGGTACGGCGACTACGCCATTCCACGTGCAAAAGCTGCTGCGCCTGTGCGACCAGGTGGTGTTCTGCTTCGACGGCGACCGCGCCGGCCAGAAGGCCGCCTGGCGCGCGCTGGAGAATGCGCTGCCGCAACTGCAAGACGGTAAACGCTTGGGCTTCCTGTTCCTGCCGGAAGAGCACGATCCTGACACCTACATCCGCGAATACGGCACCGAGGCGTTCGAACACGAGCTGGAAAACTCGTTGCCGCTCTCCGGCTACCTGCTTCGTGAACTGACCGCGCAGGTCGATCTGCATACCCAGGAAGGCCGCAGTACCCTGCTGAAGAATGCGCAGCCGCTGCTCACCGCCATCACCGCGCCGACTACCGCATTGCTGCTGCGCAAGGAAGTGGCTGCACTGGCGGGAGTCACTCAGGCCGAATTGGAAGCGCTGTGGTCCATCAAGCCCGTCGCTGCACCGCCGCGCCCCGCGCCGCAAAAGGCCAAGCGCGCTGCACCTTCCGGTCTGCGCACCCTGTTGCGTTGTTTGGTGATGAAACCGGAGCTGGCGCGGGAGCTGCCTGCCGGTTTCCAGAGTGAGGGGGCGGAAGGCGCGGCCATCGCCGCTCTGGCCGATTGGCTGAACGAATCCGCAGATGAGACCAGCACCGCGGCGATGATCCAGCATTTCCAAGGCACCGCGCATGAGGCGGCGTTTGCGGCCGCACAGGGCGAGATCATGCAGTGGGGTGAAGAGTTCGACGTTCAGGCCGAATTCAAGGGCGTGCTGCGCAAAGTGCGCCTGGATGACATAGAAGCAGAGATGTCGGCATTGCACGCCAAGGGGCTGAGTTTGAATGATGCGGAACGCTCGCGTCTCACGCAGCTGCAGGCGGAGCGCAGGCAATTGAAGGAGCAATTGACCTGAACGGGCAAGAGCAGGCACGTTATTTGCAGTGGTCTGCAAAGGGTGGAAACGTAGCTAACCTTCGGAAAAGCTATATAAATCTGCTATAATCCGCGCCCTTTTGGTGGCGCAGCTACCAACCATTCAATTTTAATTTCTGGGAACCGAGCATGGCGACTCAGCAAAAAAAGAAAACAACCGGCACAACCAAACAAGCTGCGGCTAGCATCAAGCAAGCGGCAAGTGCCAAACAAGCAGCACTGACGGCCGGAGAGGCCGTCGATCAGAACCAGGATATCGAAGCCCGCCGCACGCGCCTGAAGGCGCTGATCATGTTGGGCAAAGAGCGTGGCTACCTGACCTACGCCGAGATCAACGACCACTTGCCGGAGATGCTAGAAGTCGAGCAGATCGAAGGCGTGGTGAGCATGATCAACGACATGGGCATCACGGTGTGCGACGTGGCACCGGATACCGAATCGCTCATTATGACGGAAGCAGCCCCTGCGGTTGCCGATGAAGATGCGGCGGAAGAAGCGGAAGCCGCCATCTCCACCGTGGATTCCGAATTCGGCCGCACCACCGACCCGGTGCGTATGTACATGCGCGAAATGGGCGTGGTCAATCTGCTCACCCGTCAGGACGAGATCGAAATCGCCAAGCGCATCGAAGACGGCCTGAAGCACATGATCCAGGCTATCTCCGCTTGCCCGGCGACCATCGCCGAGATCCTCGCGCTGGCCGACAAGGTGGCCAAGGACGAACTGCGCATCGACGAAGTGATCGACGGCTTCATCGACGTGCAGGAAGAAGTGGTCGTCAGCGAAGCCGCTGAGGAAGAAGAAGCCGAAGAGGAAGAAGAAGAGGAAGAAGAGGAATCGGAAGAAGACGGCGAAGCCGCCGCTGCCGCCAACCTGGCGCAGCTCAAGGTGGATGCGCTGGAACGCTTCGCGCTGATCGGCGACCTCTTCACCAAGCTGGGCAAGGCCTACGAAAAACACGGCTACCGCAGCAAGCAATACGACAAGCTGCAAGAGCAGATCTCCGAAGAGCTGATGCAGTTCCGCTTCTCCGCCAAGCAAGTGGACGCCCTGTGCGACACCATGCGCGGTCTGGTGGAAGAAGTACGCAGCTACGAACGCGGCATCCAGGAACTGTGCGTGACCAAATCGCACATGCCGCGTCCGCACTTCATCAAGGTGTTCCCGCTCAACGAAAGCAACCTGGATTGGGTTAAGCAAGAGATCGCGTCCAAGAAGCCATACAGCGAAACGCTGTCGCGCTACCAGGCCGCCATCGTCGACCAGCAGAAGAGAATGCTGGCGCTGCAACAACGCGTGGGTATCCCCATCCTCGACCTGAAAGACATCAACAAGCAGATGACCAACGGCGAAGCCAAGGCACGCCGCGCCAAGCGCGACATGATCGAGGCCAACCTGCGTCTGGTCATCTCCATCGCCAAGAAATACACCAACCGCGGCCTGCAGTTCCTCGACCTCATCCAGGAAGGCAACATCGGTCTGATGAAGGCCGTGGACAAGTTCGAATACCGTCGCGGTTACAAGTTCTCGACCTATGCGACATGGTGGATTCGTCAGGCCATCACGCGCTCCATCGCCGACCAGGCGCGCACCATCCGTATCCCGGTGCACATGATCGAGACCATCAACAAGATGAACCGCATCTCGCGCCAGATCCTGCAAGAGACCGGACTGGAAGCCGATGCCGCCACCCTGGCCGTCAAGATGGAAATGCCGGAAGACAAGATCCGCAAGATCCTCAAGATCGCCAAGGAACCCATCTCCATGGAAACCCCGGTGGGCGACGACGACGACTCGCACCTGGGCGACTTCATCGAAGACGGCAACAGCTTGGCCCCGATCGATGCGGCCGTGTACGACAGCCTGCGCAACGTGACCAAGGACATTCTGGACAGCCTCACCCCGCGTGAAGCCAAAGTGCTGCGCATGCGTTTCGGCATCGAAATGAACACCGACCACACGCTGGAAGAAGTCGGCAAACAGTTCGACGTCACGCGCGAGCGTATCCGCCAGATCGAAGCCAAGGCCCTGCGCAAACTGCGTCACCCTTCGCGTTCGGAAAAGCTCAAGAGCTTCCTCGACGGCGAGAGCTAAGCCTTACGGGCCCTTAGCTCAGTTGGTTAGAGCAGAGGACTCATAATCCTTTGGTCCCCGGTTCAAGTCCGGGAGGGCCCACCAATAAAAATGACCCAGGCGAAAACCTGGGTCATTTTTTTCGAGCTACCGAAAGAGCAATGCTTATTTCTTGGGGTCGTATTTGAAAGACAAAGCGACTCGCGCCCGGTAAGCGGCCACCTTGCCGTCTTCAACCACCATATCCAACTTGATGATCTCGGCGACTCGCAAATCACGCAAAGTTTTTGCGGCGGCGCTCACCGCGTTCGAAGCGGCATCCTCCCAGGATTTCTTGCTGGTTCCGACTATCTCTGTAATACGATAAACGCTGTCTTTAGCCATGATCTTCTCCCTCGTTTACGATGAAAACAGTGGTTGAATGGGTGTTGCGGATTCGTAAATTACGCCTAACCGCAAATCTCTGCCATACCTATTCCAGCGCAGCCTGCAGATACTCCCGGTGAGCTATGGCTACAGCGAAGCCCGCCCCCAAACAAAAGCCTCGCAGCGATGCGAGGCTTTTGTTTGGGGACTTGAGGTCACAAATTGTGGCCTCAAGCCTTGGTCGGCTCTGCATGTGGTCACAAGTTGTGACTACCTTTAAGATCACATCTCGTGATCTTAATATGAGTTTTGTATTGGATTGTGGTCGCAAAATGCGGCCACAATCCCTAAGCTGGCTCTGCTACACTCCTGCGCGAACAAGAAGCCCCATTGGCTTGGTGCCGTGGAAAGACAAGCTGCACAGCCGACTCAGAATGAACCAATAAATGTTCCAACAAGCCTTCAAGAATATCGACGACGTACTCCGCAAAGAAGCAGGCTGCGCCAGCGAACTCGACTACACCGAACAATCCTCTTGGCTGCTGTTCCTCAAATACCTCGACGCGCTGGAACATAGCAAGGCGATGGAAGCCGAGCTGGAGGGAAAGAAATACACGTACCTGATCGACCCGCCTTACCGCTGGGAGACCTGGGCCGCGCCCAAGGGCAAAGACGGCAAGATCGACCACAACGCCGCCATGACCGGCGACGATCTGCGCGACTTCGTCAACCAGACGCTGTTCCCCTACTTGCACCGCTTCAAGGAAAAAGCCGCCAACTCGAAGACGCTGGAATACAAGATCGGCGAAATCTTCGGCGAGATCAAGAACAAGATACAAAGCGGCTACAACCTGCGCGACATCATCGACCATATCGACGAACTGCGCTTCAACTCGCAGGCCGAGAAGCACGAACTCTCGCACCTGTACGAAGCCAAGATCAAGAACATGGGCAACGCCGGGCGCAACGGCGGCGAGTACTACACCCCGCGCCCGCTTATTCGCGCCATGGTGCAAGTGGTCAACCCAAAAATCGGCGAAACCATCTACGACGGCGCTTGCGGCAGCGCGGGCTTCTTGTGCGAAGCGTTCGATTATCTGCGCGCCAAACCGCACCTCACCACGCGCGAGCTCAAGACCCTGCAAGAGGCCACCTTCTACGGCATCGAAAAGAAAAGCCTCGCCTATGTCATCGCGATCATGAACATGATCCTGCACGGCATCGAGGCGCCCAACATCGCCCACGCCAACACCCTCGCGCTCAACCTCGCCGATGTGCAGGACAAGGACCGCTTCGACATCGTCCTCGCCAACCCGCCCTTCGGCGGCAAGGAGCGCAAGGAAGTGCAGCAAAACTTCCCCATCAAGACCGGTGAAACAGCCTTCCTGTTCCTGCAGCACTTCATCAAGTTTTTGAAAGCGGGCGGACGCGGCGCGATCGTCATCAAGAACACCTTCCTCAGCAACACCGACAACGCCTCGGTGAGCCTGCGCAAACACCTGCTCGAAAGCTGCAACCTGCACACCGTGCTCGATTGCCCCGGCGGCACCTTCCAGGGCGCGGGCGTGAAAACTGTGGTGCTGTTCTTCGAAAAAGGCGCGCCGACAAGAAAGACTTGGTACTACCAGCTCGAACCCGGCCGCAACATGGGCAAGACCAACCCGCTCAACGATGCCGACCTCGTCGAATTCATCGCGCTGCAAAAAACCTTCGCCGATTCGTCCAAGAGCTGGAGCATGGATGCGGCGAGCATTGACCCCGCGACGTACGATTTGTCGGTGAAGAATCCCGATGGCGGCGAAGCGGTGGTGCATCGCAGCCCGCAGGACATCATGGATGAGATCGCTGCGCTGGATGCGGAGAGTGCGGAAGTGCTGGGGAATATCAGGGCGCTGCTATGAAGGCTGGGTGGCAAACGAAGAAGCTTGGCGAGCTTTGTCGGATTCGAACCGGCAAGAAGGATGTCAATCAAGGTAATCCTGAAGGTGAATACCCGTTCTTCACTTGCGCCGCTGAGCATACCTACAGCGATACATTTTCCTTTGATACCGAAGCTCTTTTGATTGCAGGAAATGGGGATGTCGGAAAGGTCAGTTACTACAAAGGAAAATTTGAGGCCTATCAACGAACCTACGTTGTTTCTGATTTCAAAGATGTGCAGTCTCGTTTTCTCTATTTGATTCTGGATGGGAAGCTTAAAGATACTGTTTCACAGCAGAAGTTGGGCAATACGATGCCCTACATCAAGGTGGGAATGCTGACAGATTTTCCAGTACCAATTCCCCCTCTTCCCGAACAGCAGCGCATCGTCGGCATTCTCGACGAAGCATTTGACGGCATCGCCACCGCCAAAGCCAACGCCGAACAGAACCTGCAAAACGCCCGCGCCCTGTTCGAAAGCCACCTGCAATCCGTCTTCACCCAGCGCGGCGAGGGATGGGTAGAAAAGACGCTCGGCGACGTGTGCGAGGCAACACAAGGAGTTCAGATTCCGAAAAGCGAGCAGTTGCCAACTATTCTTCCAGGCTATCGGCGCTATCTCTACATTTCCGATTTCGAGTCGAACAAGAATTTGAAATATGTTCGCGACGAACATCCCAAGAAGCTCGTTACGCCCGACGACATAATCGTCGCAAACACTGGTTCAGCCGGAAAGATATTTCGAGGTATAGACGGTATTCTCAGTAACAATCTCTTCAAAGTTTCATTCGACCCTGCAATGGTTGATCGAGACTATATTTTCTTCTTCGTCACCTCCGGACTTTTTAGGGAATACCAGCAGAGCATCATGCGCGGCACGGCCAACCCGCACATGGGTCATGTGAATTTCAAGTCCACGCCGATAAGTACGCCAAGCATTGAAATCCAGAAAGCCGTGGTCAAGAAGATCCACGAGTTTGCCGAAGAAACCCAACGCCTCGAATCCCTCTACCAGCGCAAGCTCGCCGCCCTCGACGAACTGAAGAAGTCGCTGTTGCATCAGGCGTTCAGCGGGGCGCTGTGAGGTGGAGAACCATTTTTCCCAAATGGGAAAAATGGTCATGTGGTTGCCAGACCATATCGAGCATGTCCTCGATATGGTTCGAATGCGATAAGAAATCGCCATTTTTTGAACATGACCGCGCCATCGACCGTCACATCACCCAACTGGTGACATGGCGTCACCAGTTGAATAATCCTCATTTATGCCCATTGGGCGATGGATAACTCGCTCGGATATAATGATCTGTATGGAACGCATCCAATCTATCAATTCTGCCCGTATTGCATGGTGTTGTGCCGATCTCGGCATTACGCCGGATCAGCTTGCGGCTGAAACGGGCATTGCTTCTGCCACCATGGAGCATGTCATGGCAGGCAAGGATGGCATGACGTTCAACCAGTTGCGCAAGGTCGCCGATCATTTCGGCAGGGGCGTGCTGTTCTTCCTCGAAGAAGGTCCGGTGGATGAGGCACAGGTGCATTCCCCGCAATTCCGTACGCTGGCAAATCAGAAGCCGGAGCTGTCCGCCAGTCTCAAGGCGTTAATCGAGAGGGTGGAGCGGCAGCGCGAGGTGTATTTGAGTTTGCGTGAAGATCTTGATGATGCCGATCGCCCCCGTTTTGCCCCACCCGTGTTGCCCGCAGACGATCTGCGTGTGGCTGCACACGTTGCGCGGCAATGGCTGGGTTTGGGCGAACAGAATAGTTTCGATACTTACCGCGAAGCTCTGGAATCCCGGGGGGTGCTGGTATTCCGTAGTAACGGCTATGCCGGGAAATGGCAGATTGCCAAAAACAATCCTATCCTTGGTTTTTCCCTCTACGACGAAAATTGCCCGGTAATCGTCATCAAAAAGCAGGACTGGGATACCCGGCAGTCTTTCACTCTCATGCACGAACTGGGGCATTTGCTGTTGCATAAGACCAGCTCTATTGATGATGAGCGGGATATGGAATCCCATCGCGGGCATGAGCGCGAGGCCAATGCTTTTGCCGGGTATCTGTTGGTGCCGGATTCTTTCCTGGCCGGCATCAATGATGCTGAGCGCCCGGACGATGTATCTCAATACGACCATTGGCTTGGACATCAACGCAAGGCGTGGGGCGTGAGCGGGGAAATGATTCTGCGCAGATTGCTGGATGCCGGACGTTTACCGCATAGTCGATATGAGGCTTATCGGAAATGGACTGCGGAAAGCGCAATCGAGGTAAGTGATGGCGGCAACCGTGAATGGCGCCATCGCGAGCCGCGACATATTTTTGGCGATACTTTTGTGCGCACCGTGCTGGATTCTTTGTATGCACGCCACATAACTTTAGCCAAGGCCAGCGGTTATCTCGATAACCTGAAGATCAAAGACCTGCATCAGTTGGAGCGCTTCTATGCGGGTGTTTGATGCGTCTTCCATGATCTATGCGTGGGATAACTACCCGATAGGGCAGTTTCCAGGCTTGTGGGAATGGATGGCGGGTCAAATTGAATCGAAGCAACTGGTGATGCCGAGTGTGGCGTTTGATGAGGTGAACCACAAAACGCCGGATTGCGGAGAATGGCTGAAAGACATCGACCTTGAACGACTGGAAATAAATAACGCTGTCTTGCAGGACGCCAAGCGCATCAAAGGGCTGCTAGGTATTGTGGATGACAACTACCATCCCAAAGGAGTCGGCGAAAACGACATCCTGATTATCGCGACGGCACGGCAACATGGGGCAGAATTGGTTTCTGATGAAGAACGTCAAACCATTCTGCCCCAAGTTATTTCAAAGAGGAAAATACCTGCCGTGTGTGTGATGCCAACCGTCGCTGTTCCGTGCATCAATTTCATCGAATACATCAAGGCGACCGGTGCGGTCTTCCGCTAGGGGGGTGATGGAAAACCATTACGGTGACGTCACCGTAATGGTCTATGACCTTGGCTGGCTATGTGCTGACTTGGGCGTAGGTTTCTTAATTGGGTTTTGATCGAAAAGGGGCTGCCGGTTTGTCATGTTTAAACTACTTCATGAAATACATGAGGTTAAGCTTATCTGGCTCGCTGAATATTTCTTGATTGGGTTTTGATTCTCCTATTTTGTTAATGCTATGAACGAAGCCGAAACCCGTGCCGAACACATCGACCCCGCGCTGAAAGCCGCAGGTTGGGGCGTCGTCGAGGGCAGCCGGGTGATGCGCGAATACCGCATCACCGAGGGGCGTTTGCAGGGGGCTGGGCAGCGCAGCAAGCCGGAGATCGCCGACTATGTGCTGGTGTTTCGCAACCACAAGCTGGCAGTGATCGAAGCAAAGCGCTGGGATTTGCCGCACACCGAGGGTTTGGCGCAGGCCAAGACGTATGCGGGTAAGTTACGTGCGCGCTTCACCTACGCCACCAATGGTCAGCGTATATATGGTGTGGATATGCAGAGCGGGGCGGAGGGCGATGTTGATGCCTATCCTTCTCCGCAGGAATTGTGGAACCTGACCTTTGCCGAGGAGAACGACTGGCGCGAGCGTTTTGCCGCAGTGCCCTTCGAGGACAAGGGCGGCATGTGGGGTTCCCGCTACTACCAGGACAGTGCGATCAACAATGTGCTAGAGGCGATTGCCGACAACCAGCAGCGCATCCTGCTGACGCTGGCGACGGGCACGGGCAAGACCTTCATTGCGTTTCAGTTGGCGTGGAAGCTGTTCAAGTCACGCTGGAACCTGAAGCGCGACGCGGCGCGCCAGCCGCGCATCCTGTTCCTCGCCGATCGCAACATTCTGGCGGATCAGGCGTACAACTCCTTCTCCGCATTTCCCGAAGATGCGCTGGTGCGCATTGCGCCGGACGACATTCGCAAGAAGGGGCGCGTGCCGAAGAACGGCAGCGTGTTCTTCACCATCTTTCAAACCTTCATGAGCGGGCCTTCCACAAATGCCGTTCGCCCTGGGCTTGTCGAAGGGCAAGATGAAAATGGGCTTCGACAAGCTCAGCCCGAACGGGCATTTTATTTTGGCGAATATCCGCCGGACTTTTTCGATTTCATCATCATCGATGAATGCCATCGTGGTGGAGCGAATGACGAAAGCACCTGGCGCGGCATTCTTGAATACTTCGCGCCTGCGGTGCAGCTTGGCCTGACCGCTACGCCCAAGCGTAAGGATAACGCCGACACCTACGCCTACTTCGGCGAGCCGGTGTATGTGTATTCGCTGAAGGAAGGCATCAACGACGGCTTCCTCACACCGTTCCGCGTGAAGCAGTACGCCACCACGCTGGATGAATATGTGTTCACCTCGGACGACAGACTGATCGAGGGCGAGATCGAAGCGGGCAAGTTGTACGAGGAAAAGGATTTCAACCGCAGCATCGAGATCGTCGAGCGCGAAAAGTATCGCGTGAAGCTGTTCATGGATGCGATCAATCAGCGCGAGAAGACGTTGGTGTTCTGCGCCAATCAGGCCCACGCGCTGCTGGTGCGCGACCTCATCAACCAATTGAAGACGGTCAGCACCGATCCGCTGTATTGCGTGCGGGTGACGGCGAACGACGGCGCGCTGGGCGAGCAATATCTGCGCGACTTTCAGGATAACGAGAAGAGCATCCCGACCATCCTCACCACGTCGCAGAAACTTTCCACCGGGGTGGATGCGCGCAATGTGCGCAACATCGTGCTGATGCGTCCCATCAATTCGATGATCGAATTCAAGCAGATCATCGGGCGCGGTACGCGCCTGTATGACGGCAAGGACTACTTCACGATTTACGATTTCGTGAAGGCGCACAAGCTGTTCAACGATCCGGAGTGGGACGGAGATGCGGAGGTGGATAACGGCGGCGATAAAGCGTTTCCGTCCATTGAGCCGAGGACGCCACCAGAAGCAAAACAGCCGCGCCCTGAGTATGAAAGCAAGCCTAAGGTGCGCGTGAAGTTGCGTGATGGAAAAGAGCGCACCATTCAGCATATTTCGGTTACGACCTTCTGGGGGCCGGACGGCAAGCCTATTTCTGCAACGGAATTCCTGACGCTGCTGTTCGGTCAGTTGCCGGAGTTCTTCAAGGATGAGGACGAATTGCGTGCGCTCTGGAGTTTGCCGGACACGCGCAAGAAACTGCTCGAAGGTTTGGCGGAGAAGGGCTTCGGCAAGGATCAGTTGGGCGAGATGCAGAAAATCATCGACGCCGAGAACAGCGATTTATTCGATGTGCTGGCGCATGTGGCTTTCGCCATGCAACCGATCACGCGCAAGGAGCGGGCGGCATCGGCACACAAAGAAATACACGATCATTTCAGCGACAAGCAGCAAGCATTCCTTGGTTTTGTGCTGGCGCATTACGTGCAGGAAGGTGTGGACGAGTTGGGGCAGGAAAAATTGACCAAGCTGCTGCGCTTGAAATATCACGATTCCATCCCCGATGCAGTTGCCGATCTGGGAGGCGACATCGGCGCGATACGCAATCTGTTTGCGGGATTCCAGCGGTACTTGTATCAGGGCTTGTAAGCCATTCGTTAATAATGCGGCGGCCTTTCGTTCGCTGACAACTTTCCCTCATTCCCCGCTTCAGCCAGTGCCCGCAACTCTCTTGCGAGCGCTTCGCAGATCGCTTCGAGGCGGTCCAGCTTTTGTTGCTGCTGATAAACCGTTTTGTTCAGTTCCTCGATCTGGTCTTCCTGGAAGGTGATTTTTGCTTCGATGTTTTCTAAACGTTTTTCAATCATGGGTGACTCTGAGAGTTTGGCGACTGGCCTAGGGTGCGGGCATTCTAGCGCGGGACCGTGATTCATGCCCGCGCTTCGGGCTCCATACATTACCCCATTATCATTTCTCCGGGAAAAGCCTAGGATGGCGGTCTGCAGTGTTAGTGATCGTCCGTTCAATTCACACCAAGGAGGCGGCCATGAAGAGCAGATTTCTTTTGGTTTTGTTGTCTGTAGTGGGTCTGATGCTGGGCGCACAGTCCGCATTGGCCGCCAGCTCGGCGGTGCGCGAGATGGCGGGAATCGTGATGCATCTGGAGCACTACCCCAGCGATGCGGAGAAGGCCAGGCTGAAGGCCATCGCCGCCGACAAGGACAGCACCGGGCAGGAGCGCGTGATCGCGACCGCAATCGCGAACCTGAAGCACCAGGTCGCCGCCGGGGATGTCGACAAGCTCAAGAAGGTGGCGGGCGACATGTCTGCGCCGGCCGAGGTGCGCGACTTGGCTGGCATCGTCCTGAACATCAGCCACATGCCGAGTTCGGCGGACAAGAGCAAGCTGGAAGTGATGATGAAGTAAGGCTGGCTTGGTCCTTTCTGTCTGCCAGTTCCGGCCCCCATGCAACTTATCAGCACACGTACATTGCATGTCCTGAGGCATCCTGCCGCCTTTACGCTTCAGGTGCTGAAAGCCTTCCAGGCGAATCAGGGCCTGCTGCTTGCTGGCGCCGTGGCCTACTATGCGCTGCTCTCCATCGTGCCGCTGCTCATCCTCATGGTGATCGCACTGTCGCAAGTGATCGACCAGGATGTGCTTCTGGCAACGTTGCGCAGGGCGCTGGAATACGTGGTGCCGGGTGAAAGCAGCTCGGTGCTGGCGGAGCTGAAGTCGTTCCTTGATCACCGCGCGGTGATCGGCTGGGTACTGCTGATCACGATGCTGTTTTTCAGCTTGCTTGGCTTCAGGGTGCTTGAGAGTGCGATGTCTGTGATCTTTTTGCATCGTGTGCGGATACACAAGCGGCGCTTCCTCGTTTCCCTGCTGCTGTCTTTCGGTTACATCATTTTTATCAGCGCGCTGCTGTTCGTGGGCGCACTCGTGATCGCCGATCTGGCGGCGATGGGCGCTGAAAGTCTCGTCCTGTTTGGGCATAGCTGGTCATTGCACGGCTTTTCGCACTTTCTGATCTATGGCGGCGGTATCCTCGGGGAGATCCTTCTGATTCTCTGCGATCTATTACTTCATGCCCGTAGGCAGGCTGCGCGCGCATCACGCGCTGATCGGCGGCGTTACGGCGGGTTTGCTGTGGGAGGTTGTCCGCTTTGCGCTGCGCTGGTATTTCGGCACGCTGTCGCAAGTCAATGTGGTGTACGGCTCGTTGACCACGTCCATCGTCGTGCTGCTCAGCCTGGAGGCGGCCGCCACGCTGCTGTTGCTGGGGGCGCAGGTGATCGCGGAATACGAACGCATCGAAGTCGGCGAGGCCACGATAATGCAGATGCGTCGGCACATCAAAGCCAAGTGAATGTCGATTCTTTATTGATCCGGAGTGCAATGAACTTGATTGCCGTTCGTGCTGAGCTGTCGAAGCACAAGAATCCATTCACATTTCGACAAGCTCAAAGCGAACGGATTCTTGGATAAAGCGTGCCGGATCAATAGTGCAAATGAAAAGGGGGAAGACTTTCGTCCTCCCCCTTTGCAGCCTCAAAAGGCTGCGTTTGCTGTCGGTGTTTAGATCAGAGATGTCAGGCTAAATGCGGCAAAGCCCCATGTGAGCAGTGTGAGATACATCATCGCAGCCCACACTACCAGCCCGACGGCCAGGATGGAGCCGGATAGCAGTATGGCATGGCCTTTTTCCTCGACCCTGATGATCGACGGCACACTGTAAAAGATCAGCATGCCGGAGAGCATCAATGCGGCAGCGCCTGTCGCGAGATTGAGGATGACGCTGGGGATGTACAGGAACAGCGGCGCGAGCCATAACGGCGTTGCCACCACGACTGTCAGTTTGTAGCAATCCTCGAAGGCGGGCTTGACGTCCACCCACTCAGCCAGACGCTGAATGACGGATGCGAACAGGAAGGTCATCGCCAGCTCGGCCAGGAAGAACACGATGCCGATGACCTCAAGCTGCGTAGTGCTCAGCGATGACAATAGATGCACGCCATAGCTGACTCCGGCGTAATAGATCATGACCGGCGGAACTACAGACAGCGGCAGCGCGTAGAGCAAAAACAATCTCAACACTGACATGTGACTGTGGGTGAATGTATTCCACCCCACCAATTGGGACATCTGATTCGGTTTAAGTTGTGCCATGGTAAACCTCCTTGCTTAAAAGGTTTCAGGGCTTATTAGATTCACAAGAATTATCGAAAGTTGCATGTATTTTTTGTAACGGATAACCATGAATCTGCCGCTGCTATTGTGCAATTGGAAGCTTGGTGGCGATGCGCGGCTGCTTTGTTTCCATGTCGTGTGAGGTGGCAATCCACTGTATTGCTTGAGGCAAACATAAGTGCCAAGCTCAACCCGCTTATTGATGGCAAACGAATCGATCAGGGAGGGCCTTGAGATGAATCACGATTCCTTGCGGTGCTTGGTCGCGCGCGCACTGCGTTGCTGCGGGAGGGTGACGGCAGAGCCGTCGGGCACCCACCGGTGTACCCCTCGCGGGTGCGGCAGGTTCGGTTTGTTGACGGTGTTGTGCTTGGCCTGCGCGCCTGCGCAGGCGGGCACGCAGGTGCTGGCCTATGAGCAGCAGACGCTCACCGTGGACGGCAAGAGCAGGACGGTGCGCGTGCCCAAGGGTTACCGGCTGGAATGGTTGAGCAGCATGGATGCGCCGCGCATGCTGACTTTTGCGGCGAACGGCGATCTGTTCGCGGGTTCGCATTCGGACAAGGTGTATCGCGTGCCGCCGCCTTATACCAAGCCGGAGGTGCTGGTGGAGCTGGAGGACTATCCGCATAGCGTGGCGTTCCGGAATGGCGAGATTCTGATCGCGCGCACGGATGGGGTGTATCACGCGCCGTACCGTCCCGGGCAGTCACGCATCGCGCCGGAGGCGGTGAACTTGCTGGCGGAGTTGCCTGGCGGCGGCGGACATGACAGCCGCACCGTGGGAGTGGGGCCGGATGGGCGGGTGTATGTGAGTCTGGGTATCCAGCGCAATTGCAGCGACCAGTTCCTGGGCGCGACTTATCCGTTCGATGAACAGCGCGGCGGGGTGCTGGTGCTGCGCGAGCGCGGCGGCATGGCAAGCTGGATGCCTTTTGCTTCGGGGCTACGCAATCCGGTGGGCTTCGATTGGCAGCCGCAGACCGGCGTGCTGTTCGCCAGCAACAACGGGCCGGATCATATGGGCTTCGACCAGCCGCCGGAATATTTCAGCAGGCTGGATGCGGGTTCCTTCCACGGCATGCCGTGGTTCCAGTTCACCGGCAAACAGTTGCGGCGCGATGGCTGTGTGTCGAGCATGCCGCCGCGCCCCATCAACGAAGTGACGCTGCCGGTGGCGACCTTCCCGGCACGCAACGCGCCGCTGGGGGTGGCGTTCGTGCCCAAGGGCGCGCTGGATGCACAACTGGAATTCGATGCGGTGGTCGCGCTGCACGGCTCCTGGGGCACCGCGCCCGGCGGCGGATACATGGGGCGCGCTTCAACGCGCCGCCCACCCAAGATCGTGGTGGTGCGCTTTCAGGATGGGCAGGCAGTGCGCGTGGACGATCTGGTCACCGGCTTCCAGCTGCCCGACGGCAAGCGCTGGGCGCGTCCCGCAGGCGTGGCGGTCGGTCCGGACGGCGCGCTGTATTTCAGCAGCGACAGCGACGCCAACGGCTTGTTCCGGCTGCAGCGGATGCGCTGAAAAAATCCGGGGAATGATGTTCAAGAAAAAGCCTCGCATCTCCGCGAGGCTTTTTATTTCTTCTTGCGATATGCCGCGGCGATCTCGCGGAACTGCTTGAGTTCGGTCTCGATGGTGGAGAGCTGGTAGTAGTCGTTGCCTGCTTGCTTGGCCAGTTCCAGTTGGTCGATCGCCCCAAACAGGTTGCCGTGCAGGATGTAGTTGTAGGCGAGCACGTGGTGTTCTTCCTGGTGTCTGCCCAGTGCGGCATAGGCGCGTGCCTGCAGTTCGTAGAGCTTGGGATCGTTGCCGTTCTGCGTGACCTGGACATCGAGCAGTTTGAGCGCCTCGTCGTAGCGGCGGTCCTGCAGCAGCACTTCGGAGTAGTCGTAGACCAGCGCACGGTGCGACGGGAATCTCTTCAACGCGCCGCGATAGAACGCGATGACTTCGTTATCCGGCCCGCCCAGCTGTTTGATCTGTCCGGCCAGAGTCTCTATCGTCGCGTTGAGCGGTGACTGTTTGTGCAGGGCGGCGAATTCCTGCTCTGCGCGTTGCGGCTGGTTGTTGCGCAACAAGGCCAGCACCAGGCCGTAACGGTGTGCGACGGGATTGCCGAATCTCTTTTCGCCCAGGGCGGCATCGAAGTAGGCGATGGCTTCCTGCGGTGTCTTCTGCGTGGCGGTGAGGCGTGCGTGCATCAGTTGGAAATCCAGGCTGTCCGGCACGAGGTGGTAAGGGATCTGTTGCACGCGGTCGTCGACGTCGGCGATACGTTCGTGGGTGACCGGGTGCGTGCGCAGGTAGGAGGGGGTGTTGCCTTCCAGCAGCTGCGTGGCTTTTTGCATGCGCTCGAAGAAGGCGGGCATGGCGCGCGTATCGAAGCCGGATTTTTCGAGGATGCCCAAGCCGATGCGGTCGGCCTCTTGCTCGTGCTGGCGCGTGAAGTTGAGCTGGTGTTGCATCGCACCGGCCTGTGCGCCGACGATGGCGGTGGTGGCGCCTTGCGGGCTGTTGCGCGCGGCGAGGATGGCCACGGCGAGCGTCGCCAGCGCGGCGAGCGAGTCGTAGCGCGTGCCGGAGACCATGCGCGCATAGTGGTGCTGCGTGACGTGCGAGATCTCGTGGCTCAACACCGAGGCGAGCTCGGATTCGCTCTGTGCCAGTTGCATCAGCCCGGTATTGACGCCGATGAAGCCGCCGGGCAGGGCGAAGGCGTTGATGGCGTTGTCGTTGATGGCGAAGAACTCGAACGGTTGTGCCGGTTCCGGGCTGTTGGCGACCAACCGTCCGCCGAGCCGGTTGAGGTAGTCGGCGATCTCCGGGTCGTCCATGTAGCTCTTGTCGGAGCGGATCTGGAACATGCTTTGTTCGCCGATCTGCCGCTCCATCTGCGGCGAGATCATTTCTTGCGACACGTCGCCCAGATCGGGCAGTCCGTCTGCCCAGGCAAGCAGGGGCAGGGAAAACAGGGCGGAAATAAGGATTTTTTGCATGGCCGTTATGATAGCACCGCCTTCCGCCGAGTTCCCCGCCGTGCGGTAATTCCCTGCCAAAGGCTAGGGTTGCTGGACATGGCGGCCTGCTAACCCTCAGAATGCTCGGCCCTAAAGGTATATTTGCATGGATAAATTCGCCAAATACGAGATCGTCAAGGAGTTGGGGCGCGGTGCGACGAGCACGGTGTACCTGGCGATCGATCCCGTTCAACCAGCAGCAGGTCGCGCTCAAGGTGTTCAACCTGGATGTGCTGCACGACACCACGCGCGCCAAGGCTTACCGCAAACTGCTGCTCACCGAGGCATCGCTCGCGGGCAAGCTGTCGCATCCGCACATCGTGAAGATCTACGACGCCGTGATGGATGGCGACGTGAACTACATGGTGATGGAATACGTCGAGGGCGAGACGCTGGAGTTGTACGGCGAGGTCGATCACCTGATGCCGCTGGGGCGCATCGCCGAGATCATCTACAAATGCTGCAAGGCGCTGGAATACGCGCAATACCAGGGGGTGACCCACCGCGACATCAAGCCCGCCAACATCCTGTTGCGCGGCGAGAGCGATATCAAGATCTCCGACTTCGGTTCGGCGGTCATCGAGAGCCAGCAGACCACGCAGGTGACCGGCGTGGGTTCGCCGGCGTATATGTCGCCGGAGCAGATCAAGGAACAGCCGCTGACGCACCAGACCGATATCTATTCGCTGGGCGTGACCATGTATCGCCTGCTTACCGGCAAGCTGCCGTTCGATGCCGCCAACAGTTACAGCATGATCTACCAGATCATGAACATCGATCCGCCGCCGCCCAGCACCTTCCGCCCGGAGATACCGGCCGCGCTGGATGCCATCGTGCTGCGCGCCATGTGCAAGGAGACGGAGCATCGCTACCAGACCTGGGACGAGTTCGCGCGCGATCTGGTGTCGTTCATCAGCTACAACGTGCCGCAGCAGGACGAGATCTTCGATACGGAGAAATTCGATACTGTGCGTGCCTTGCCGTTCTTCAAGGACTTCAGCGATGTCGAACTGTGGGAAGTGCTGCGCATCAGCGAATGGCACAAGGTGCACAAGGACGAAACCATCCTGCGCGAGGGCGATGAGGGGCAGCATGATCTTACATCCTGGCCCACGGTTCGGTGCGTGTGGTCAAACAGGGCAGGCTGTTGAGCCTGTTGCATACAGGCGATTGCTTCGGCGAGATGGCGCATCTGTCCGGCAAGGATGCACGACGCTCGACCGACGTGATTTCCAAGACCGAGGTCACGTTGATCGAGACTTGATCCGGAAGTGCTGCTGCGGGCTTCGCCCAATTGCCGCTATCAGTTTAGCGAGGCATTCCTGCGCATAGCAGTGAAAAGATTGGCGGTCGCCAATACGCGCATCGCGCGCTTGTTGAGCGACCATGGGGATGAGCAATAAATTTTAGTGGAGAAAATAGAAGTGGCAGAGTTCAAGAACATTAGCGTAGCCGAATTACCGAAACTGATGGCCAGTGGCCAGGCGCAACTGGTGGATGTGCGCACCGACGCGGAGATCGCGCACGGCCGCATCAAGGGCGCGACCTGCTTGCCGCTGCATCTGTTGCCGCTGCGTTTGCCGGAGCTGGATGCGAAGAAGACCACGGTGTTCTATTGCCAGATGGGCGGACGTTCCGCACAGGCTGCCGCATTCGCGGCGGCGCAAGGATTGGCCGATGTCTACAACCTGCAGGGCGGCATCACGGCGTGGGCGCAATCCGGCGGAGAGATCGTCGCGTGAGCGGGAACGCATTCGATGTGGAGCTGGATGTGCGGCAACTGGCGTGCCCGCTGCCCATCCTGCGCGCCAAGAAATCGCTGGCGGCGATGAGCAGCGGTCAAGTGCTGAAGATCAGTGGCGACGGACAAAAAAGCGCCGGATGATTTTGTGGATTTTTGCAGCAAGACCGGCAACGAGTTGTTGTCGTCAACGGAGCAGGGAGACGAATTCGTTTTTCTGATCCGCCGCCGCTGACAGCGACCGCCCTGTAACCTCGCGACTTGCCCGGCGAGCTATGTCGGCGGCTTTCGTAGTCTCACCTGAGTAAATGTAGGTCGGGTAGCGTTCGAGCGTGCCAGGAAGTAGGCCATCACCGTCCGGATCACCACGATCCCGCCCAGGATCATCAGGGTTTCCTTGCTCGGTACCACGATGGTGCCGATGATGTCGCCGGCCAGGAAGAAGTCCAGACCGAGTGCCATCTTCTCGCCGATGGCGATGCGCACGTCGCGCAACGATTCTTCTATGGGTTGTTTCTGCACAGAACGCCAGCCGCGGCGCAGCAACAGGAGCAGGCCATGCAGCGTGCCCCAGGTGACCACCGCCGCACCCAGGAACTCGGTGCACGGCACGATGTAGGCGATCATCTCGACCAGCAGTTCATGCAGCATGGCTCACCTCCCTAAGGTAAAACTCGCGTACCGATTCGGCTGCTCCCTCTCATTCTGAGGGAGCATGTCTGCTAGCCCAGTTTCTTGCGCTGTGCCTGCAACTGCACCACCGTCGCACCGAACTCTTCCAGACGCTTCTTCTCCTGCTCCACCACGGCTGCCGGGGCGCGGGCGACGAAGCTCTCGTTGCCGAGCTTGGCATTCGCCTTGGTGATCTCGTTGCTCAGGCGCGCGATCTCCTTGTCCAGACGCTCGCGTTCAGCCGCCACGTCGATCTCCACCTTCAGCATCAGCTTGAAATTGCCGACGATGGATACCGGCGCATCGCCTTCCGGCAGGTCGGTCACGACCTGCACTTCGCTTAGCTTGCCGAGGCTGCTGATGTAGGGTGCAAGTGCGTTCAGCACGGTTGCATCACCTGCCGCGATGAGCGGCACGCGCGCGGCGGGCGACAGGTTCATCTCGCTGCGCAGGCTGCGGCAGGCGGTGGTGAGTTCCTGCAATAGTGCGATCTGCGCAATGGCGGCTGCGTCGATCTTGCTGCTGTCGGCCTTGGGATAGGCTTGCAGCATGATGCTGTCACCTTTTGCATTCGCCATCGGTGCGACCGACTGCCACAACTCTTCGGTGATGAACGGGATGATGGGGTGCGCCAGACGCAGGATGGTCTCCAGCACACGCACCAAGGTGCGGCGCGTGGCGCGCTGCTGTGCTTCGCTGCCATTCAACTGCACCTTGGCCAGTTCCACGTACCAGTCGCAATAGGTGTTCCATACCAGTTCGTACACGGCGCGCGCGGCCATGTCGAAACGGTAATCGGCAAAGTGTGTCGCCATCTCGGCTTCGGCCTTCTGCAGTTCGCTGATCATCCACTTGTCGGCAGCAGAGAATTCCAGCGGCAGCGATTCATCCTGTCCCACATCCTTGCCATCGCAGTTCATCAGCACGAAGCGCGTGGCGTTCCACAGCTTGTTGCAGAAGTTGCGGTAGCCTTCGCAGCGTTGCATGTCGAACTTGATGTCGCGGCCGGGCGAAGCGAGCGAGGCGAAGGTGAAGCGCAACGCATCGGTGCCGAAGGCGGTGATGCCTTCCGGGAATTCCTTGCGCGTGCGCTTCTCGATCTTCTCGGCGTCCTTGGGGTTCATCAGGCCGGTGGTGCGCTTCTTCACCAGCTCTTCGATGCCGATACCGTCGATGAGGTCGATGGGGTCGAGCACATTGCCCTTGGACTTGGACATCTTCTGGCCTTCCGCATCGCGGATCAGGCCGTGCACATACACATCCTTGAACGGGATCTTGCCGGTGATGTGCTTGGTCATCATCACCATGCGCGCCACCCAGAAGAAGATGATGTCGAAGCCGGTGACCAGCACCGAAGAGGGCAGGTATTGCTTGACGAATTCGTTCTGCGCGTCGAACGGCTTGCCTTCTTCCCAATCCAGTGTGGAGAACGGCCACAGCGCGGAGGAGAACCAGGTGTCGAGCACGTCGACGTCGCGATCGAGCTGTCCGGCGTAGCCTGCTTGGTCAGCCAGATGGCGCGCTTCGGCTTCGTCGCGCGCGACGAACACTTCGCCGTTCACACCGTACCACGCGGGAATCTGGTGTCCCCACCACAGTTGGCGCGAGATACACCAGTCCTGGATGTTGTTCAGCCACTGGTTGTAGGTGTTCACCCAGTTCTCCGGGTGGAACTTGATCTCGCCGGAGCTCACGCATTCCAGCGCCTGTTCGGTGATGCTCTTTCCTTTCGGGCCGGCCTTGCTCATCGCCACGAACCACTGGTCTGTCAGCATCGGCTCGATCACCACGCCGGTGCGGTCGCCGCGCGGCACTTTGAGTTTGTGCTTCTCGGCTTTTTCGAACACACCTGCGGCTTCGAGGTCGGCCACGATCTGTTTGCGCGCGACGAAGCGATCCATGCCTTGATATTGCTTCGGTGCATGCTCGTTGATCTTCGCATCCAGCGTGAGGATGGAGATCATCTCCAGCTTGTGGCGCTGGCCGACTGCATAGTCGTTGAAGTCATGCGCGGGCGTGACCTTCACCACGCCGGTGCCGAATTCCTTGTCCACGTACTCGTCGGCGATGACGGGGATGGTGCGGTCGCACAGCGGTAGCGTGACCTGTTTGCCGATGAGGTGTTTGTAGCGCTCGTCTTCCGGATGCACCATCACCGCTACGTCGCCCATCATGGTCTCGGGGCGGGTGGTGGCGACGGTCAGGTGTCCGGAGCCATCCGCCAGCGGATAGCGGATGTGGTACATGAAGCCGTCTTCTTCTTCCTGCACTACTTCGAGGTCGGACACGGCGGTGTGCAGTTTCGGATCCCAGTTCACCAGTCGCTTGCCGCGATAGATCAGGCCTTCGTTGAACAGGCGCACGAAGGTCTCGGTGACGGACTTGGACAAGCCTTCGTCCATGGTGAAGCGTTCGCGCGACCAGTCGGGCGAGGTGCCCAAGCGGCGCATCTGCTTGGTGATGGTGTTGCCGGAATATTCCTTCCACTCCCACACCTTCTCGATGAACTTCTCGCGGCCGAGGTCGTGGCGCGAGATCTTCTGCGCATCGAGCTGGCGTTCGACCACGATCTGCGTGGCGATACCAGCGTGGTCGGTGCCCGGTTGCCACAGCGTGTTGTCGCCCTTCATGCGGTGGTAGCGGGTGAGCGCATCCATCAGCGTCTGGTTGAAGCCGTGCCCCATGTGCAGCGTGCCGGTGACGTTGGGCGGCGGCAGCTGGATGCAGAAAGATTCGGTCTTGTTCGGGGCGAGTCCGGCCTTGAAATAGCCTGAGGATTCCCACTCGGGATACCAGCGGGCTTCGATGTCTTTCGGGTCAAAACTTTTTGCGAGTTCCATTGCAGTCTTTACGTGAGAGTTTGGTGCGTCAGAAAGGGCGTGATTATACAGGCTCGGGGTGGCGAGCAGGGTTGTGGCGCGAAGTGTTTAACTGCGTTTCAGTACGGCTTCTCGGATGAGGTCGGGCAGGATGCCGTGTACCTGCTGCATGGACTTTTCCCAGCGTGCCTCGGAGCGTGAACCGATGGCATCGCGCAGCGCGGCTTCGAGCTGGGGGAAGAGTTGTTCTGCCAGTTGCTGGCATTGGTCCTCGGTGAGCAGGGGGGCAGGTTTCTTGTCGGCGAGATGCTCGCCGATCGCTTCGGTCAGCATCGGCAGCTCAAGCACCCTGCCGTCCGCTGTCTCGGTCAGGATGGGAAGCAAGTCGTGATTGATGATTCGCGATTTCATGTTTTACGCAGGTCGAAGTGGCGCAGTTCATAACCGCGATCCTTGTAGAACTTGTAGCGATCGCGCCCCAGTTTGGCGTCATCGTCATCCTGGCTGACGATCTCGATGACGCGCTCGAAGCGGCTGAAGAACGGCAGGCACTCGTTGTGCAGGCTGATCAACAAGTCGGAATGCGGGAAGTTCTCGTCGCGGCCGATGACCACGGGCATGGTGGCGGCATCCGCTTCATGGCTGCGGCAGTGCGGCATGAATGCCGTGGGCGGAAAGTGCCACAGCAGCTTGTCCAGCTGGTCGGCGGTGCTGTCGTCCGGCGCGTGCAGCAACACGCGCAGGCCGTTCTGCATCGCCTTGTGGCTCAGCTGGCAGGCAGTGCGTAATTTATCCTCACTGCCTGTGTAGAAGTCGACCTTGGTCACTTCGCTGCGCGATTGATGAGGTACTGCGTGAGCAACGGTACCGGACGGCCGGTTGCGCCTTTTTGTTTGCCGGACAGCCAAGCAGTGCCTGCGATGTCCAGGTGTGCCCAGCGGTAGTCCTTGGTGAAGCGTGCCAGGAAGCAGGCTGCGGTGATGGTGCCACCCGCGCGGCCGCCGATGTTCTGCATGTCCGCGAAGTTGCTGTCCAGCAGCGGCTGGTAGTCTTCCCACAGCGGCAGCTGCCAGACGCGGTCATGCGCCTGCTCGCCTGCGGCCAACAGTTCATGGGCAAGCTTGTCTTCGTTGCTGAACAGGCCGCTGGCGACATGGCCCAGAGCGATCACGCAGGCGCCGGTCAGCGTGGCGATGTCGATCACGGTGTCAGGGTTGAACTTCGCGGAATAGGTCAGTGCGTCGCACAGGATCAGACGGCCTTCGGCGTCGGTGTTCAGGATCTCGATGGTCTGGCCGGACATGCTGGTGACGATGTCGCCCGGCTTGGTAGCTTTGCCGGAAGGCATGTTCTCGCAGGTGGGAATGACGCCGACCACATTGAGCTTGAGTCCCATCTCGGCGATGGCCTGCATCGTGCCGAGCACGCTGGCCGCACCGCACATGTCGTATTTCATCTCATCCATCTCGGCGCCCGGCTTGAGCGAGATGCCGCCGGTGTCGAAAGTGATGCCCTTGCCGACCAGCACGATGGGCTTCTGTGTCTTGGCGGCGCCAGCGTATTCCAGCGTGATCAGCTTGGCGGGTTGCTCGCTGCCGCGTGTGACGGAGAGGAAGGAACCCATGCCCAGTTTCTGCATGTCCTTCTCTTCCAGTACGGTGGTCTTGATGCTCTTGTGTTCCTTGCCCAGTGCCAATGCCTTGGCGGCGAGGTAGCTCGGGGTGCAGATGTTGCCCGGCAGGTTGCCCAGTGTCTTGGTGAGTTCCATGCCGCGCGCGGTGGCGGCAGTCTGGTCGAGCACGTTCTTCAGTGCGGCAGCCGGTTTTTCCAGCGTGGCGAAGGTGATGTGCTTCAGCGTGGCGGGTTTGGATGGTTTGCTCTTCATGCCGTCGGCACGGAAAGCCTGTTCGGCAGCGGTGAACGTCGCTTGTTTGATGACCCAGGCCGCATCCTTGCCGACGCCTTCATCCACGATATACAGCGCGGCATCTTTTGCCGGTGTCGCGTTCAGCGCCGTGAACGTTGCGACTATGATCTCGATACTGGTCTTGTTGTTCAATTCGCTGGCTTTGCCCAGACCGACCAGCAACACGCGTTCGGCAGCGATGCCGGGAAGCTTGTGCAGCAGCAGGGTGGAGGCGGCTTTGCCGCTCATGTCGCCGCGCGCGATGAGGTCGCTGAGCGCGTGCTGTGCAGCCTTGTCGAGCACTTGCGCCGCTTTTGACAATTTGCCGCCCTCGAACACGCCGACCACGACGCAGCCGCTCTTCAGCTTTTCCGGACTGCCTTGTTTTATGCTAAATTCCACGCGCTTCTCCTCATTAATCTCAGAATTGTTCCAGATGCCGGATTATCCGCAATCCCAACCACTAAAGTCAAAGAAGCCGCTTGGGCGCGGCATCTTTTATTGGTCGCTGGTGCGCGAGTTCGCGGGGACAGGTTTGCTGGTGTCCTCCATTCTGCTGGGTATCGTCGTGTTTACCCAGTTGATCCGCTTCTTGGGCGAGTCGGTCAGCGGCTTGCTGGCGGTGGATGGGGTATTGGCGATGCTGGGCTTCAGTTCGCTCAATTATCTGCCGGTGCTGCTTTCCATCAGCCTGTTCCTGTCGGTGTTGCTGACGCTGACGCGCAGCTACCGCGACAGCGAGATGGTGGTGTGGTTCTCTTCCGGCATCGGGCTGACGCGCTGGATACGTCCGGTGCTGGGCTATGCCATTCCGGTGACGCTGGTGATCGCCCTGCTCAGCCTGGTGCTGTCGCCGTGGGCCTTGTCCAAGGCGGACGAATACAAGCGCAGGCTGGATAGCCGCGATGATGTGTCTGCCGCGACGCCGGGTGCATTCCGCGAATCCAAGCAGGCGGACCGCGTGTTCTTTCTGGAAGAGGTGGACCAGGAGAAAAAACGCGTCAGCAACATCTTCGTGCAATCGGTGCAGAACGGCAAAGAAGGCACGATGGTCGCCAAGGAGGGGTTTCAGGAGATCGCGGCGAACGGCGACCGCTTTCTGGTGATGCTCAATGGCACGCGCTATGAAGGGGTCCCCGGCCAGGCCGATTACAAGATCGTCGAATTTGAGCGTTATGCCATGCGCATCGAGCCGGCCGAATTGCGGCAGGAGACGCCTAACCTCAAGGCGTATTCCACTCTGTATCTGTTGCAGAATCCGACCCCGTGGAACGTGTCGGAACTGGAATGGCGCATCGGCCTGCCGCTCAGTGCGCTGGTGCTGGCCTTGCTGGCGATCCCCTTGAGTTATGTGAATCCGCGCGCCGGGCGCTCGCTCAACCTGATCACCGCGGTGGTGATCTATATGTTCTACAACAACATGATCAGCGTGACGAACTCCTGGGTCGGGCGCGGCAAGATCAGTGTGGCTGCCGGTATGTGGGGTATCCACTTGTTGATGTTCGTGGTGCTGCTGGTGTTGTTCTATCACCGCTCATCCGCATCCCCATGGCGGAGATTGAAACGATGAGATTGCTCACCCGTTATCTGTCGCGGGAGATCTATTCCAGCATCTTGCTGGTGTTCATGGCGCTGATCATGCTGTTCGCCCTGCTCGATCTGATCAACGAATTGAACTCGATGGGCCGCGGCGATTACAAGTTGGGATATGTGTTGCTGTTCGTGGTGTTGACCATACCCGGCCACGTGTATGAACTTTTCCCGGTCGCGGTGCTGATCGGCACGATCTTTGCCATGGTGCAGATGGCGGCCAATTCCGAGTTGACCGTATATCGCAGCTCCGGCGTGTCGCTCAAGCAGATGATGGGCGCGCTGCTCAAGATCGGTTTGCCGTTGGTGATACTGTGTTTCCTGTGCGGAGAATTCGTTGCGCCGCCGAGCGAACGCATGGCGCAACAATTGCGGCTGAAGGCGCAGAACGCGCAGGTCTCCCTGAAGGAGTTCCGTTCCGGTGTGTGGGTGAAGGACGAGCGCAGCTTTATCAATGTGAAGAGCGTGTTGCCCGACACTTCGCTGCTGGATGTCAGCATCTACGAATTCGATGAGCGTTATCACTTGCGCAGTATCACTTTGGCGGAGCATGCCTTGTATCTGGAAGAGATGCGCTGGCGATTGGAGGGGGTCAAGCAGACGCGTTTCGACGAGCAAGGCGCCACCACCGACAACCGGCCAAGCGCGGAATGGCGTTCGTCGTTGAACCCCGACATCCTGAGCGTGTTGCTGGTGGTGCCCGAGCAGATGTCGGCATGGAATCTGTATCAATACACGGCGCATCTGCGCGACAACCATCAGAAAACCACGCGCTACGAGATCGCGATGTGGAACAAGCTGATCTATCCGCTTGCGGTGCTGGTGATGATGTTGCTGGCTTTGCCGTTCTCGGCGTATCAGCGCCGCGAGGGCGGTATCGGCGCCAAGATATTCGTGGGTATCGTGCTGGGTTTGAGTTTCCACTTCATCGGCAGGCTGTTTGCCAATGTCGGTGCTTTGAACGAATGGTCGCCGTTGCTGAGTGCCACGGCGATGAGTTGGTTGTTCCTGGCGCTGGCGTTGTGGATGCTCTGGCGCACCGAGCGCAGGTAGCGGCTGCGACAGTGCGAACGGGTCGTTGCGGAGCAGCGGGGCACCCGTCGGCCTACTCCTTGCGGGTGTGTTGCTGCGCAGCAGCTGGGAAAAGCTGAGCGCAGCGCGGGACTGATCAGCGTGAAGGAGTCGCCGGCGGGACGCCGCTGCCAGCCGGATTGGTTTGTTGCTCGCGCACCATCTTTTTCACGGCTTCGCGTTTCTCGGCGGGGACTTTGCTGAACGCTTTATATTTCTCTCGGGCACGCTTGCGCTGTTCCGGTGTCAGCTTGCTCCACTTTTCCATCTGCGCATGCAGGCGCTGCTGTTTTTGCGGAGTGAGTCGCGGATAGCGTTTTGCGATAGACAGAAAGCTGGTCTGTTGTTTTTCGGACAACGAACTCCAAGTGCCGGACAAAGGGGCTAGTGCCTCTTTTTGCTGTGCGCTCAGGCTTTCCCAGGGTTTTGCGAGAACCGCCAGCGGCAGGCAAGAGGCTGCGAGCAAAAGCAGGGTGAGGCAATTCCGGAGCAAGGCGGTCATTTAGGCAGTCCGCGAGCGATCAATCGACATACATGTCGACGGGCAAGTCGTCCGTCAGGATGGCGATATCGATATCGCTGTGGTCGTGTTCGTAATACTGGTGCCAATACAGGGCGCCGCTGAACAGAAGTGCCGCGAGTAACGCAGCCAGCCCAATATTAAGCGCTTTGTGACCATGTGCAGGATGGTGGTGGATCAGGCCGTGCTGAACCAGCCAGGCTAGAACGGGTGCTTGCTTCGTTGCCGGCTGATATCTCAGGGCGGTGTGCCGTGCGGACTGTAATTTCTCCAAGGTGTTCTTATCGAGCTGCGCCACGGAGCGGTCGAGCAATCGCCCGATATCGTGTGTGTTTAATTTTCGGTTCATGATAGGTCGATTCCTTTCTCTCTCAGTATTGCGGAGAGCGCGTGGGTGGCGCGCGAGCAGTGCGTTTTGACGCTTCCCTCAGAACAGCCCATGGCGGCGGCTGTTTCTGCTGTGTCCAGTTCCTCCCAATAACGCAGCAGGAAGGCTTCGCGTTGACGTGCGGGAAGCTTTCCTATCGCTTCTTCGATCACCGCAATCAGCTGGGATTGGGCAAATGCATCCTCCGGCTTGGCTGGCTGGCTGTTGTTTTCCTCATCCTGCAGGGTATCGAGCGGGTCAAAGTCCTCGCTTTCGTGTTGCGGCGTGAACGAAGACATCAGCGTGGTCCAGAACGAGCGTACTTTCTGGCGGCGGTAATAATCGCGGATCGTGTTCTGCAGGATGCGCTGGAACAGCATGGGGAATTCTTCCGCCGGATGCTCGCCGTAGCGCTCGGCGAGCTTCATCATGGCGTCCTGCACGATATCCAGCGCCGCATGCTCGTCGCGTACGGCGAATTGCGCCTGTTTGTAGGCGCGACGTTCCACTTGGGCGAGGAATTCGGAAAGTTGCTGTGGCGTGGACAGTTTCGGTGGCTCCGGGGTGAACGGGGCGGATACTAGCAAATTCCTGCGCCGATTAGGGATTTCAGCGTTTTCGGGACCTCTCAGGGGTTGACCAAAATGCCGCCAGCCTTTATCTTGCGCGGTCTTTCGTAGCTTTATCAAGGTAGTGGATTCATGGAACTGACGGGCGCAGAAATAACCATCCGCTGTTTGCAGGAAGAGGGGGTCGAATACGTATTCGGCTATCCCGGCGGCGCGGTGCTGTTCATCTACGATGAGCTGTTCAAACAGGACAAGGTCAAGCACGTGCTGGTGCGCCACGAGCAGGCGGCCGTGCATGCGGCAGACGGCTATGCCCGTTCCACGGACAAGGTCGGCGTCGCGCTGGTGACTTCCGGTCCCGGTGTGACCAATGCCGTCACCGGTATCGCCACTGCCTATCTGGATTCCATTCCGCTGGTGGTGATCAGCGGCCAGGTGCCGACCAGTGTCATCGGCGAAGATGCGTTCCAGGAAGTGGATGCCGTCGGCATCACGCGTCCCTGCGTGAAGCACAACTTCCTGGTGAAAGACCCCAGGGACATCGCCAGCACGCTGAAGAAGGCGTTCTATCTGGCGAAGAGCGGTCGTCCCGGCCCGGTGCTGGTGGATATTCCCAAGGACGTGTCGAATCAGAAAGCGGAATTCGAGTATCCGTCCACGGTGAGCATCCGCTCCTACAATCCTCAGGTCAAAGGCGATATCGGGCAGATCAAGCGCGCGGCTCAGATGCTGCTGGAAGCCAAGCGCCCGATGGTGTATGCGGGCGGCGGGGTGATCCTGTCGGATGCGTCCAAGCAACTGACCGAACTGGTGCGTCTGCTGGGCGCGCCCTGCACCAACACGCTGATGGGGCTGGGCGGCTATCCCGCGAACGACAAACAATTCGTCGGCATGCTCGGCATGCACGGCACCTACGAAGCCAACCTGGGCATGCAGAACTGCGACGTGCTGTTGGCCGTCGGCGCACGTTTCGACGATCGCGTGATCGGCAACGTGGCGCACTTCAACTCGGTGCCGCGCAAGATCATTCACATCGACATCGACCCCGCTTCCATCTCCAAGCGCGTGAAGGTGGACGTGTCTATCGTCGGCGATGTGGCTCACGTGGTGTCCGATCTGCTGTCCGTGCTGAACAGCAGCAAGCAGAAACCGGATGCGGCCGCACTGAAGGATTGGTGGAAACAGATCGACGAGTGGCGCGGCGCGAATTCGCTGACGTACAAGAATTCGAGCGAAATCATCAAACCGCAATACGTGATCGAGACGCTGCACAAGATCACGCACGGCGATGCTTTTGTGACATCAGACGTCGGCCAGCACCAGATGTGGGCGGCGCAGTATTACAAGTTCAACCAGCCGCGTCGCTGGATCAACTCCGGCGGTCTGGGCACCATGGGCTTCGGCCTGCCGGCAGCCATGGGTGTGCAAATGGCGCATCCGGGTTCACCTGTCGCCTGCGTGACCGGCGAGGGCAGCATCCAGATGAACATCCAGGAGCTGTCCACCTGCAAGCAATACAACTTGCCGATCAAGGTGATCGCGCTGAACAACCGCTACCTGGGCATGGTGCGCCAGTGGCAGGAGTTCTTCCACGGCAACCGCTATTCGCATTCCTACATGGATGCCTTGCCGGACTTCGTGAAACTGGCCGAGGCCTATGGCCACGTCGGTATCCTGGTGGAAAAGCCCTCCGACGTGGAAGGCGCTTTGAAGGAAGCCTTCGCGCGCAAGGATGATCTGGTGTTCCTGGATTTCCGTACCGATTCCACCGAGAACGTGTATCCCATGGTGCCCGGCGGCAAGGGCTTGTCCGAAGTGATTCTGGCGGAGGACCTGTAATGCGACACATCATCTCCTTGCTGATGGAAAACGAAGCCGGTGCACTGTCGCGCGTGGCAGGGCTGTTCTCGGCTCGCGGTTACAACATCGAGTCGCTCACCGTGGCGCCGACCGAAGATCCGACCATGTCGCGCATGACCATCGTCACCAGCGGCTCCGACGAAGTGATCGAGCAGATCAACAAGCAGCTCAACAAGCTGGTGGATGTGGTCGCGGTGATGGACCTGAGCGACGGCGACCACATCGAGCGCGAACTGATGCTGGTCAAGGTGCGTGCCGTCGGCAACGACCGCGAAGAACTGAAACGCATGAGCGACATCTTCCGCGGTCGCGTCATCGACGTGTCCGACAAGACCTACACCATCGAGCTGACCGGGACGGGGCACAAGCTGGACAGTTTCCTGCAGGCGATCGACCACAGCCTGATCCTGGAAACGGTGCGCACCGGCGCGTCCGGCATCGGGCGCGGCGACCGCATCTTGAAACTTTAATTTAACGATTTTTATTTACTGATTTTTTCGACGAGGCCAACATGAAAGTTTATTACGACAAAGACGCAGACCTGTCCCTGATCAAGGGCAAGCAAGTGACCATCATCGGCTACGGCTCGCAAGGCCATGCCCACGCACAGAACCTGAAGGAATCCGGCGTCAACGTGACTGTCGGCCTGCGCAAGAACGGCGCTTCCTGGAAGAAGGCTGAAGGTGCGGGTCTGAAGGTCGCCGAAGTGGCCGCTGCAGTGAAGAGCGCCGACGTGGTGATGATGCTGTTGCCCGACGAGAACATCCCCGAGGTCTACAACAACGAAGTTGCGCCGAACCTGAAGGCAGGCGCCGCACTGGCGTTCGCACACGGCTTCAACGTGCATTACAACCAGGTCGTGCCGCGCGCCGACGTGGACGTGATCATGATCGCGCCCAAGGGCCCGGGCCACACCGTGCGTTCCGAATACCTGAAAGGTGGCGGCGTACCGACACTGATCGCCGTGTACCAGGACAAGACCGGCAAGGCGAAAGACATCGCATTGTCCTACGCGGCAGCCAACGGCGGCACCAAGGGCGGCGTGATCGAGACCAACTTCCGCGAAGAGACCGAGACCGACCTGTTCGGCGAGCAAGCCGTGCTGTGCGGCGGTGCGGTGGAACTGGTGAAGGCCGGTTTCGAGACGCTGACCGAAGCGGGTTATGCTCCGGAGATGGCCTACTTCGAGTGCCTGCACGAACTGAAGCTGATCGTCGACCTGATGTACGAAGGCGGCATCGCCAACATGAACTACTCCATCTCCAACAACGCGGAATACGGCGAATACGTCACCGGCCAGCGCGTGATCTCCGACCAGGCCCGCGCCGCGATGAAGGAATGCCTGAAGAACATCCAGAACGGTTCCTACGCCAAGCAGTTCATCCTGGAAGGCCGCACCAACTATCCTGAAATGACCGCGCGCCGCCGTTTGAACGCCGAGCATCCGATCGAAGTCGTGGGCGGCAAGTTGCGCGCCATGATGCCGTGGATCAGCAAGAACAAGCTGGTCGACCAATCGAAGAACTAATTGCGGCAAACAGGAGGGGGAAGCGTGAAGGGAAAATGCCCTGAGCCTTCCCCCTCTCTTCACTGACGGACGAAAATGAAAAACTATCCACACCCCATCATCGCCCGCGAGGGCTGGCCGTTCCTGGCAATCTCCCTGGTTCTTGCCGTTGCGGCCACCGTTTGGTGCGCGGCTTGGGCCACACCGCTGTGGATCATCTTTGTGTTCGTGTTGCAGTTCTTTCGCGATCCGGCACGCGAGATACCGCAAGAAGCAGGCGCAGTTCTCTCGCCCTGCGACGGACGCGTCATCAAGGTGGAGCGTGCGCAAGATCCGTATGGGCAACGTGAAGCGATCCTGGTGAGCGTGTTCATGAATGTGTTCAACGTGCACTCCAACCGCAGTCCCATGGACGGCACGGTGGAGAAGATCCAGTATTTCCCCGGCAAGTTCGTGAATGCCGATCTGGACAAGGCTTCTACCGAGAACGAGCGCAACGCGGTGGTGCTGAAGACGAACGACGGGCAGATGGTGACTTTCGTGCAAGTGGCCGGTCTGATCGCGCGCCGCATCCTGTGCTACATCAAGGTGGGCGATGTGCTGACACGCGGCCAGCGCTACGGTTTCATCCGTTTCGGTTCGCGCGTGGATGTTTACCTGCCGCTGACGGCTACCGTCAAAGTGAGCATTGGTGATAAAGTGTCCGCCACCACAACCATCTTGGCTAAGATCTAAGCACATGACCGAACTGAATCAGCGCAAACACATGGACTTACGTCGGCGCAGCATCTATCTGCTGCCCAACCTGTTCACCACGGCTGCGCTGTTTGCCGGCTTCTACGCCATCGTGCAGGCGATGAATGGCAAGTTCGAGTTCGCTGCCGTGGCCATCTTCATCGCCATGGTGCTGGACGGTCTGGACGGGCGTGTGGCGCGCATGACGCACACGCAAAGCGAGTTCGGCGCCGAATACGACAGCCTGTCCGACATGGTGTCGTTCGGTGTGGCGCCTTCCATCCTGATGTACGAATGGGCGTTCCGCGATCTGGGCAAGTGGGGGTGGTTCGCCGCCTTCATCTATTGCGCGGGCGCGGCTTTGCGCCTGGCCCGTTTCAACACCAACATCGACGTGGTCGATAAACGTTACTTCCAGGGCTTGCCTAGTCCGGCCTCCGCTGCGCTGGTGGCGGGTTTCGTGTGGGTGATGCTGGACAACAATTACACCGGATTCGAGTTGCGCTGGTATGCCGCGGTATTGACTGTGTTCGCGGGGCTGAGCATGGTGAGCAACCTCAAGTACTACAGCTTCAAATCGCTCAACATGCGCAAGAGTGTGCCGTTCATCGTCATCTTCTTGTTCGTGCTGTTCTTCATCTTCGTGGCGCAGAATCCGCCACTCAACCTGTTCCTGCTGTTCTTCGGCTATTGCCTGTCCGGCTACGTCATGTGGGTGGTCGGTTTGCGCAAGCCGAAAAATCCGCAGGAACTGCCGTAGCAACCAGGCATTAATGTTGTCGCTGCCGGTTCTTGTTCTCGATCCGGCACGCGGCAATTACCTGAACACATCTCACTGTCTTTCCAGGCAACTCAGATAGACTGCCGCATCCGGCGTGGTCTTGTTGCGCTGCGCCTGCCAGATCATCTCGCCCAGGCAATCCATCATCGCGTGCTGTGCTTCGTGTTCCGACTCGTATTTCTGCGTCAGGCGCACGAACTGCTCGCGTATGCCGTGCGGTTGGCCAATGGAGATCTGTTCTTCGATGGTCAGGTGCATCATCAGATGCAGGAAGGGGTTGACCACGTTGCCGTCCGGCGCGTAGTCCTTGTCCTGGTTGCGCTCAGGGTCGTCGAACAACGCGTGATATTCCGGATGCTTGTCGATGAGCTGCGCGGTGAGGTCTTCCAGCGGCGTGAGCAATTCACCCGCGCGGCGTTTGCGCCAGGATTCGAACAGAAAGTTTCTTGCTTCATCGCGTGTCGGGTTGAACATCACAGTACCTTCTCTTTGTATTCGCACAGGCTCTCGATGATGCACTCGCCGCACTTCGGTTTGCGCGCTTGGCATATATAGCGTCCGTGCAGGATCAGCCAGTGGTGTGCATCGAGCTGGAATTCGTCGGGCACGACCTTGATCAGCTTGTTCTCCACCTCCAGCACGGTCTGGCCGGGTGCCAAACCGGTGCGATTGCTGACGCGGAAGATGTGCGTATCGACTGCGATGGTCGGCTGGCCGAAGGCGGTATTGAGGATCACGTTGGCGGTCTTGCGACCCACACCGGGCAGGGCTTCCAATGCCTCGCGTGTCTGCGGGACCTGCCCGTCATGCTGCTCCAGCAGGATGCGGCACAGCTGGATGATGTGTTTGCTCTTGGTCTGATAGAGGCCGATACGTTGCACGTATCCGCGCAGTTCGGCTTCTCCTAGATCGAGTATCGCCTGCGGGGTGTGGGCGACCGGGAACAGTTCGCGCGTGGCGAGATTGACGCTCTTGTCGGTGGCTTGTGCCGACAGCACCACCGCGACCAGCAACTCGAACGGCGTTGAATATTCCAGCTCGGTGGTGGGGTGCGGATTGGCGGCTTGCAGGCGCAGAAAAATCTCGCGCCGTTTTGCTGCGTTCATCCTTGTGCAGCCTCGGTACTGAGCGGTGCGGTAATGGATTTGTTACGCGCTTTCCGCTCGGCGCGCAGATTGAGCCAGTTGCGTCCTGCGATGAGGCAACCGAGACCGATAAAGGCACCGGGGGGCAGGATGGCCAGCAGGAAGCCTTTGTAGTTGGGCAGCACGTGCAGCACCCAATCTTTTGCCACATCGCCCAGGGCGAGATCGAGGCCGGAGAACAGCGTGCCTTTGCCCAGCAACTCACGCAAGGCGCCAAGCGTGCCCAGCACGGCGGTCAGTCCCAGCCCCATGGCAAAGCCGTCCAGCGCGGAGGGCAGTGCGCCATTCTTGGAGGCAAAAGCCTCCACACGCGCCAGCACGATGCAGTTGGTGACGATCAGCGGGATGAAGATGCCCAGCACCACATACAGGCCGTACATGTAGGCATTCATCAGGTATTGCACCACGGTCACCAGCACCGCGATGATGAGGATGAACACGGGGATGCGGATCTCGTTCGGCACGTAACTGCGGATGGGGGCGATGGATGCGCCGCTAAGGGCCATCACGATGGCCGTGGCAAGACCGAGGCTGACGCCGTTCACTACCGTGCTGCTCACCGCCAGCAAGGGGCACAGGCCGAGCAGTTGCACTACGCCCGGATTTTGTTTCCACAGGCCGTTGTGGAAGATGTCTTTGTATTCCTGAAGGCTCATTTCTTCTTCTCCTTCTTGGGCGCGTTCGTTACAAACAGCTGGTCGCGGTTCTCCGCGTAGTAGATGAGCGCCTTGTTCACTGCCTTGACGATGGCGCGCGGCGTGATGGTGGCTCCCGCCATGTAATCGAACTGGCCGCCGTCCTTTTTTACTTTCCAGTCGGCATCTTTATACACGGCGCGCGATTTGCCGTCGAAACCCTTGATCCACGGGCTCTTGGGCAACTCGATGTAATCGCCCAGTCCCGGTGTCTCCTTGTGCGCGACCACACGCACTCCGGCCAGCTCGCCGTTTCTATGCACCGCGAGGATCAGTGCGATCTTGCCGCTGTAACCGTCCGGCGCGACGGATTCCAGCACCACGGCGGAGGGTTCACCCTTGAGGCGGGCACGGTAGGCGGTAGTTATCCCATCCGTGCCCAGCAGTTCGTTGGCGGGGATAGAGAGCGTGTCCTGGATGATGTCATTGTCGAACAGCGCTGGCGGCACGATCTGGGTGATGAGTTTCAGTTTTTCGCCTTCTTCGCTCTTCACGATCGCGTCATGCGTCATGAAGAAGGTGGAGGCGAGGATGGCCGTGCCGATCACGGCGAAGAACACCAGATTGATGGCGGTCTGCAAGGTGGAGCGGGCGATGCGTTTCATTTGCCATCTCCCTTCTTGCCGAACACCTTGGGTTGCGTCCAGGCGTCGATCAGCGGCACGCAGATGTTCATCAACAAGGTGGCGAAAGCCATGCCATCAGGAAATCCGCCGAAGACGCGGATCAGGTAAGTGAGCACCCCCGCGCCAACCGCGAAGATCAGCTTGCCTTTGGCGGTGGTCGGCGAGGTAACCGGGTCGGTCAGGATGAAGAACGCGCCCAGCATCGCAGCACCCGAGAACCAGTGGAACAGCGGCGTGACGTAATGTGCCGGGTCGACCAGATGGAACACGCCTGCCGTGGCGAACAGTGCGGCAAGGTAGGCCACCGGCAGATGCCAGGAGATGATGCGCGTGAGAAGCAGGTACAGGCCGCCGATGGCGAAGCCGACGGCAACCATCTCGCTGCCTTTGCCCGCCAGACGGCCGAAGATCGGCATGTCGCGGATGTCGTTCACCGACAGGCCAAGATGCAGCTGTGTCTTCAGCGTGTCCAGCGGCGTGGCCATGGTCACCGCATCCAGCGTCAGGCCCGCAGGCAGCACGCCATGGAAGATGTAGTTCAGTTGTTCCGCGAACGACAGTTCAACTCCGCCCAGCGCATGCGGCGTGAGCCAGTGCGTCATGTGTACCGGGAAGGAGATGATGAGCACGGCATAGCCGATCATCGCCGGATTGAACGGATTGTTGCCCAAGCCGCCGTACAGGTGCTTGGAGACGGCGATGGCGAAAACGGTGCCGACCACCACCAGCCACCATGGGGCGAGCGGCGGGATGGACAGCGCCAGCAGCCATGCAGTGAGCAGGGCGGTGTTGTCGGACAGGAACGGTTTGAGCGGACGGTTGCGCAGCTTGAGCATCGCTGCTTCGGTCGCCAGTGCCGTGATGGAAGCCAGTGTGATCGATACCAGGATCGCCGGGCCGAAGAACCATACGTACAGCGCGATGCCCGGAATCAAGGCAAGCAGCACGCGCAGCATGATCTGGCTGACGCTGCTGGGTTGGGTGATGAAAGGTGAACTCCACATGATGGTTAGCGGCCTTTAATTGGGTTTTTGCGGTTCATCGTCCGCGCCGGCATGTGACGCCCTCTCGTGGAAATTGGCGCGGCGCGCTTCGATCTCGGCTTGCTGCTGCGGAGTGAGTGCTTCGGGATCCATTGGATGCTCGGCGGCGACCTGCGCTTTCGCGCGATCGATGGCGGCGTTGATGCGCAACTGCTGCGTGTCGTCCGGCTCAAAAGCGGGGGCGGGTGTCGGTGCAGGCGCGGCAGCGACCGGTTGCGTAGCTGCGGCCCTGGCTGCGGCGGCCTCGCGTTCTTTTTGTGCCAGGCGTTCGGCTTTCTCCTGCTTTTCGCGCTCGATGCGGAACTGGCGGTATTCGTGCCGCTCGCGCGCGACCTCGGCGGCCTGTTGCTCCTGTTCGCGTTGCCAGATCTCGCTCTTGGCAAAACGATAGTACTGCACCAGCGGGATGTGGCTGGGGCAGACGTAAGCGCAGGCGCCGCATTCGATGCAGTCGAACAGGGAATATTCCTGCGTCTTGCCGAAATCTTTGGCCTTGGCGAACCAGTACAATTCCTGCGGTTGCAGGTCGGCCGGGCATACCTCGGCGCAGCGTGTGCAGCGGATGCAGGGCAGTGCGGGCGCAGGAGGCGGGAACAGTGCGGGCGACGCTTCGATGATGCAGTTGGTCGCTTTGGTCACGCCCACCGTTGCGGAAGGCAGGTCCACGCCCATCATCGGGCCACCCATGATGTGGCGATCAGTGTCCGGTTTACTACCGGAGAGTGCGACCAGTTCGTTCACCGGCGTACCAATGAGCACCTCGTAGTTCTGCGCGCGTTCGACGTTGCCGGTGACGGTGATGATGCGCGACAGCAGCGGCTCGCCGTGGGTGATCGCGCGCCAGACACAGTAGGCGGTGGCGACGTTGAAGCATTGCACGCCCATCTCGGTGGAACGAACACCGGCGGCGACTTCGATACCGGTGAGCACGCGGATCAATTGTTTTGCACCGCCACCCGGATACAGCGTGGGCACGGCGATCACCTCCATGAACTTGTGCTCGTCGTCCAGTGCTGCCTGACGCATCGCGGCGATGGCTTCCGGCTTGTTGTCCTCGATGCCGATCAGCACTTCTTCCGCATACAGCAATTCGCGCAACACTTCGGCACCGCGCAAAATGTCGCGTGCGCGCTCGCGCATCAGCAAGTCGTCGCAGGTGATGTAGGGTTCGCATTCCGCGCCGTTGAGCACCAGAGTCTTGATCTTGTGCTTGTTGGAATACGACTTCATGTCGCTGGGGAACACAGCTCCGCCCAGGCCGACCACGCCCGCATGACGCAGGATATGGCGCAGCTCGGTATGTTGGGTCTGCTTGTAGTCCACGCCGCTGTGCGCGATCCATTCGTCCTTGCCGTCCGGAATGATGGTGATGCACAGATCCGGCAAGCCGGACTGATGCGCGACCAGTTGCATGTCGATGGCGCTGACCGTGCCCGAAGTGGAGGCGTGTACGGCGCTGGAAAGGCGACCCTCCGGGCTGCCGATGATCTGTCCCTTGAGCACCCGCTCGCCGATTCGCACCACGGGCACGGCACGGTTACCGACATGCTGGTGCAAGGGGATGACCAGTTTCGAAGGCAGTGCCGCCTGTGCGATGGGGGTGCGCGTCGATTCAGTCTTGTGTGTCGGCGGGTGTACCCCGCCGTGGAATTTGAATAGCGTTCTCATGCGGCAGCCTGAATGGGATGGACCGGATAGTGCCACTTCCAGTTGCTGATGTTTTCCTCGATGGGCAGCATGTAAATGCAATCAACCGGGCAGGGGGCGACACACAATTCGCAACCCGTGCATTCGGACGCGATGATGGTGTGCATCTGTTTTGCCGCGCCGGCGATGGCATCGACCGGGCAGGCCTGGTAGCACAGCGTGCAGCCGATGCAGATGTTTTCGTCGATGAAAGCGACTGACTTTGCCTTGGGGGCCGCACCTTCGCCGAACGGTTTGTATTCCACGCCGAGCAGATCGGCCAGTTTGCGTATGCCGTCTTCTCCGCCGGGCGGACACTTGTTGATGTCGGCCTCGCCCTTGGCGATGGCTTCGGCATAGGGCTTGCAGCCGGGGAAGCCGCACTGGCCGCATTGCGTCTGCGGCAGCACGGCATCGATCTTCTCGACCAGCGGATTGCCTTCGACCTTGAACTTGAGCGCGGAATAGCCCAGCACCGCGCCCAGCAGCAAAGAAATACCGACCATCACCAGAAGCGCTGCGATCATTTCACCAAGCCCGAGAATCCCATGAACGACAGACTCATCAATCCGGCGGTGACCATGGCGATGGCCGAGCCCTTGAAGATGCCGGGTATGTCGGCGCCTTCCAGGCGCTCGCGGATACCGGCGAACAGGATCATTACCAGGGTGAAGCCCACCGCGCCGCCGAAGCCGAACAGCAGCGATTGCATGAAATCATGCTTGGCCTGCACGTTGAGCAGCGGGATGCCGAGCACCGCGCAGTTAGTGGTGATCAGCGGCAGGTAGATGCCGAGCACTTGGTACAACTCGGGGCTGGTTTTCTTGATCGCCATCTCGGTGAACTGCACGATGCCGGCGATGACCACGATGAAAGACAACGTGGTGAGGTAAGCGAGATCGGGGCCTAGCAGATAGTGCTGAATGAGATAGCTGGCGCCGGAACCCAGCGTCAGCACGAAGGTCGTGGCCGCGCCCATGCCGACGGCGGCTTCCAGTTTCTTGGATACGCCCATGAACGGGCACAGCCCGAGTATCTTCACCATCACGATGTTGTTCACCAACACCGTGCTGACGAGAATGAGTAGGTATTCTGTCATTACTGCAGCTCTCCCCCTGAGAACGTCAGATTATCCGCCGAATCTGGCGCTGCTTCAACCGCAGTCAGGTGATAAGGATATAAGCGGGCGATATATTGCGGCCAGGTATGTGAAGGAAACGTAAAAACAGGCCTTGCTTCAGGGGTGCTAAATCTCTATTCGCGTTCCCATTTCGATGACCCGATTGGCCGGGATCCTGAAGAAGTCCGCTGCATTGATGGCATTTTTCGACAATGACAGGAACAGCCGCTTGCGCCATTGCATCATGCCCGGATTGGGGCCGGTAACGATCACGGCACGCGAGACGAAGAACGATGTTGCCATCATGTCAAAGGGTAAGCCTCGGCTGGCACACAGTTCCAGAGCCGCCGGAATGTCAGGGGTATCCATGAAACCGTAGAACACTCTGACCCGGTAAAAATTCTTGCCCAGGTTGTCGATCAGCAGCCGGTTGCCTTTGGAGACGTAGGGCTTGTCTTCGACGATGACGGTCAACAGGACGTTGCGCTCATGCAGTACCTGATTGTGCTTGAGATTGTGCAGCAGTGCGGAGGGCGTGCCCTCGCCGAGGGCAGTGAGGAAAACGGCGGTGCCTTGCACCCGATCGACGCTGTCCGCGCTGTCCAGCACCACCTGAATGGGGATGGCTTGTTGCGCGATCTCGTTGGCCAATAGTTTCCGTCCGCGTTTCCAGGTGGTAAGCACGGTAAAGGAAACGAGCGCGATGCCGAGCGGGAACCAGCCGCCCTGTGGAATCTTGATGGCATTGGCAGCGAAGTAAGCCAGATCGATGCTAAGGAAGGTGCCGATCAGCAGGAGCACGAGCCAGGGCGACCAGCGCCAGGCGACCAGTACGAAGGCGATCAGCAAGGTGTCGATCAGCATCGTGCCGGTGACGGCGATGCCGTAGGCCGCGGCCAGATTGCTGGAGCTCTGGAAGCTGAACACCAGGAAAACGACGGCCAGATAAAGCGTCCAGTTGGTCAGCGGGACATAGATCTGGCCTTGTGCCTTGTCGGAAGTCTGACGGATCTCCATGCGCGGCAGGAGGCCCATCTGCACCGATTGGCTGGCGACCGAGAACGCGCCGGAAATCACGGCCTGCGAGGCGATCACCGTCGCCGCGGTGGCGAGCAGTACCATCGGCAGGAGTGCCCAGGCCGGGGCGAGCAGGTAGAAAGGGTTTTCGATGGCTTGCGGGTTGCTCAGCAGCAATGCGCCCTGCCCGAAGTAGTTCAGCACCAGCGCGGGCAGCACGAAGGAGAACCAGGTCAGCCGGATCGGGAATTTCCCGAAGTGTCCCATGTCGGTGTAGAGCGCCTCACCGCCGGTCACGGCCAGCACCACCGAGCCCAGGGTCAGGAAGGACAGCCAGGGATCGAGGATCAGGAAGTGGTAGGCATAGAGCGGATTGAGCGCCAACAGCACTTGGGGATGCTGTGCGATGGACAGCGTGCCTAACAGTCCCAGGATGGCGAACCAGAAGATCATGATGGGGCCGAACGCCATGCCAACCTTCCCCGTGCCATGCTTCTGCACCATGAACAAGGCGGTCAGCACCATGAGGGTGATGGGCAGCACGTAGCTGTTGAGTTGCGGCGCCACGACATTCAAGCCCTCGACAGCGGAGAGCACGGAAATGGCGGGGGTGATCATGCTGTCGCCGTAGAACAGCGCGGCGGCAAACACGCCGAGTACCGCGATGAGCCACTTGGTGCCGGCGCGCTTGGCCGACAGTTCGCTGACCAGTGCCAGCAATGCCAACGAGCCGCCTTCGCCGCGATTGTCCGCGCGCATGATGATGGTCACATATTTGAGCGACACCAGCAGCATGATGGTCCAGAACATCACGGAGAGCACACCCAGCACGTTGGCCTCGTTCACCGGCAACGGGTGATGGCCGGCGAACGTCTCCTTCAAGGCATACAGCGGGCTGGTGCCGATGTCGCCATAGACCACGCCGATGGCGCCCAATAACAAGGCGGGCAATTTCTGTTTCGTGTGCGTATCGCTCATGCTGACCCTTTTGTTGCCTGTGGCAGAACGGGGCGGCACTCTACGCCTGCGTTATGGCGAGCGCAATCGGGGAAGGTACAGTGTGAATATCGCTCCTGGTTAGGCGGAGAGGGGCGGCATGACATAAAATCCGAAGCATCCTGCTCTTAACCGAACCAACTGAGTTGCCCGATGGCGAAAGACCCGACCGATTACAGCACCGTCGATTTCATCGCGCCCGCTTTGCATGTGAACCGCGGCCAGGTGCTGATGGATCGGCAACGCCACATCGCGATCGTGGCGAAGAAGGGCAGGACCTGTGCGCATCTGGTGCGCGTGAATTCAGGGACGCTGAAGCTGACCAAGCTTTCCGCCAGGGAACTGGTCGAGGAGTGGGTAGATGCGGATTACCCGTTCGAGCACGCGGTGGACAAGTTGCTCGAGCTGGGCAGGCAGCATGGCATCACCGACGCAGCCCGCCTGGCGTTGGAAGAGCTGGTCAGGTCGGGGCGCGAGCCGGTGCAGCAACAACTGTTCGGCTGAACTGCATCCGCGCTACTTGGCTCTGATCGCTGCAGCGCACTCCGCCACCAGTTCCCATCCGCGATAGATCATGCCGCTGTAAAACTGCACCAGCGCTGCCCCCGCCTGCATCTTCTCCAGCGCGTGTTCGCCTTGCAGGATGCCGCCCACGCCGATGATGGGCAGTGCGCCGTGCAATTCGGCAGCGAGCTGGCGGATGACGGCGGTGGATCTGTCGCGCACGGGTGCGCCGCTCAGGCCGCCGGTCTCGTTGCCGTGCGGCAGGCCTTCCACGCCCTCGCGCGAAAGCGTGGTGTTAGTGGCGATCACGCCGTCGATGCGGTGCTTGATGAGCAGCGCGGCGATCTGCTTGATCTGATCTGCGTCGAGGTCGGGCGCGATCTTCACCGCCAACGGCACGTACTTGCCATGCTGCTGTGCCAGTTTTTCCTGCTCTGCTTTCAGTTGCGCGAGTAGCGCATCCAGCTCGTCGCCGCCCTGCAGCTGGCGCAGGTTCTTGGTGTTGGGCGAGGAGATGTTGATGGCGACGTAGCTGGCGTGCGCATACACCTTGCGCAGGCCGATGAGGTAATCGTCCGCGGCTTTCTCGATAGGCGTGTCGGCGTTCTTGCCGATGTTGATGCCGAGGATGCCTTTGTATTTGGCACGCTTTACGTTCTCGATCAGCGCATCCACGCCGTCGTTGTTGAAGCCCATGCGGTTGATGATGCCCTGCGCTTTGGGCAGGCGGAACAGGCGCGGTCTGGGATTGCCGGGTTGTGCGCGCGGGGTGACCGTGCCGATCTCGATGAAGCCAAAGCCGAGCGCGGCGAGCGCGTCGATGTAGGCGCCGTTCTTGTCCAGTCCGGCCGCCAGACCTACCGGGTTGGGGAAGGTCAGGCCCATCACGCTGCGCGGGTCGTCCGCCGGCCGTCTGACGAGCAAGGGCAGCGTGCCCAGGCAATGCGCCGTCTTCAGCGCGTCGAGCGTGGCATGGTGTGCGGTCTCGGGATCGAGTGCGAACAGTGCGGGGCGGAGCAATTGGAACATCTACTGGTCTTTCTTGGTGACGATGGGAATGGGAAACGGTTTTTTCTTGAACACTTCGCCGCGCGATTTGCCGCGCCAATTTTCGGCGACGATGTCGCCGATCTGCAAACAGAGCAAACCGAATAGGGCAAAATACGCGATCAATTGCCACGTGTTCGCTGTGAGATAGAGCGCGCCGCCGCTTATCTGGTATGCCTTCAGCGCGCCGCCGCCGACCAGGATGCCGGAAACCGCGCCCAGCAATATGCGGCTCCAATCGCCTTGCGCCAAACCGGCGAAGACCGTGCTTTCGTGCCACAGCAGTTGCAGCGCGACGAGCAGCAGCAGCGGGGATGACCAGAACAGCCAACCCATGCGCTCCGGCCAGATCGCACCGCCGAGCAGTCCGCTCAGTGCGGCCAACAGCAGCAGCATGGCAGCCGGCTCCGCGGACAACATGGGGGGCGCGAACTTGCGGGTGAGCAAGCGAACCAGGCCGGACCATCCGGCCAGCCACAGGCGCGCGATCAAAACGGCGGGCAACAGTATGGCGCCGCATAGCGTGGCGAACAGGAGTGCTTGTGTCGCTGATCCGGCGGGGGTGAACCAGGCGCCGGAAAACAAATTCAGATAGCCCAGCAGCAGGCCGGCCCCGGCACCAGCCACGCCGCTCCACAGCAGGTAACTGCGTTGCGAGCGCAGCAGGCTATGACGCGTGCGCAGAAAGGTGAGCGTGTCGAACAGGATGTTGCAAGCGAGTACGGCAAGTGCGCCGAACAAAGTCGGCAGCCAAACGGCACCGGCGATGGGTGTGGGTGCGACCCATTCCAGTCCGGCGAGCGTCAGCGCCAAAGGAGGTACGAACAACAGCACGACGAAGAAGACGGTGAGGCGGTTTCTCATTCGGGGTCTTTCTTCAAAATGGTTTGCCAGGCTCCGTCCTGCAAGCCCTGCAAGGGTTGGAAGTTGCTTTTGTACGCCATCTTGCGGCTGTCCGCGATCCAGTAGCCGAGATAAAGATAGGGCAGTTGCAGCTTGCGGCACAGCTCGATCTGCCACAGCACATTGAACGTGCCGTAACTGCTGTGCGCGACATCGGGTTCGTAGAAGGTATAGACCGCAGACAATCCGTCCGCGAGCACATCGACCACGCTCACCATGCGCAACACGCCGTCTTCGCGGAACTCAACCAGCAAGGTTTCGACATGGCTTTGCAGCAGGAAGTTGCGGTATTGCTCAGGGTTGTCGTCGTCCATGCCGCCGTCGCGGTGGCGCGCTTCCTGATAGCGGCGGTACAGCTCGAAATACTCCGGCTTGTCCTCAAGGTCATGCAAGGTGACTTCAAGATTGTGGTGCTGTTTCCAACTGCGGCGTTGCGAACGCGTCGGCGCGAAGTCGGCGAGGGCCACGCGCACAGGCACGCATTGGCGGCAAGTGTCGCAATGCGGCCGGTAGGTGAAAGTGCCGCTGCGGCGAAAGCCATGGCGCACCAGTTCCGAATAGACGGCAGTGGTGATCAGGAAGCCGGGGGTGGCGACTTGCGAACGCGCTTCCCGATCCGGCAGGTAACTGCAGGGGTAGGGCGCAGTCAGATAGAGCTGCAGCGCGGAGAGCGGGATGTCGTTGAGCAGGCTCATGCGAAAAGGTCGGAGTCGAATCGCCAATAATCGATGGGGGGAGAGTGTATCAATTCTTGCAGGCGGGCGACGAATTCGCTGCGCGGTATCTCGCGTGCGCCGAGCGAGGCCAGGTGCGGCGTGTTCATCTGGCAATCGATCATGCCGAAGTCCCATCTTTCGAGTTGCGCACACAGGTGCGCGAGTGCGATCTTCGAAGCATCGGTCTTGCGGCTGAACATGGATTCGCCGTAGAACATCTTGCCCAGCGCGATGCCGTACAGTCCGCCGACGAGTTCGCCGTCCATCCAGGTCTCCACCGAATGCGCGTAGCCTATGCGGTGCAGCTCGCAATAGGCGGCGATCATCTCCTCCAGTATCCATGTGCCGCTGGCTCCTTCACGCGGAGCGGCACAGGCGCGCATCACCTGCTCGAAAGCGGAATCCATGCGGACCTCATGGCGGCCATTGCGCAAGGTCTTGCGCAATGAATGCGAAATCTTGAATTCGCCGGGAATCAGCACCATGCGTGGATCGGGGCTCCACCACAGGATGGGCTCGCCTTCGCTGAACCAGGGGAAGATGCCGTGGCGGTAAGCTTCGAGCAGGCGCGCTGTGCTCAGGTCGCCGCCCGCGGCGAGCAAGCCGTTGGGCGAGCGCAGCGCCTGCGTCACCGGCGGAAAGGAAAGGTCTTGTTGTAACGACGGGTTCATCATGGATATGCAAGGATATAGGCAATCCGGTATATGGTCACGGCTGCTGATTTGTGCTTATATTATGGCCTATTAAGGCTTGTGGACGCTGGGAGGCGCGATGTTGGGAATTTTTGGCAAGAAATCGGACCATCCTCTGGCGGATATCAAATCGGCACAGCAAGTGCTGGAAGAAGTTTCGAAGAGCGATGCACTGATCGCATTGCAAGAATTGACCGGATGGATCGAGTCCATCGTCGAACAAGGCGATGATTTCCGCCTGGATCATAAATTTGCCGTGTTGCGCATGCTGGATGAGGCCGCGCAGCCGCATTTACGCAAGCTGTTGCGCGACTATTTCACCGTGCAGCCCCTCTCCAAATTTCAGGAGAACCGTCTGTGGACGGCGCTGAATGATTTCTATACGCAGAACGAGCTCGCGCACCATGATGTGTTGACACGCTATCGCAATGGCGGGCGCGGCGTTTCCGGCATCAAAGCGGAATTGGCGTTGCTCGGTGCGCGCGGTATCGCCGCGCTGGCAGGGCGCCTGAAATTGGCGGCGGCGCGCTACGCGCTGGTCGAGCCGACATTGTGGAGTCATCTCGCCGATTTCTATAGCCACGCCGAGACGGCACGTTATCGCGATAACACCGTGGCGCTGTATCCCGGGGTGCTGGGCAATACTTCGGTGACGCAGGAATTCGCCGTGTTGCTGGCGTGGTATGGCGTGAGCGCCGGGACGCAAAGCCCCGTGCAGGAACATATCACCGAACGGCTGGTCGCCCATGTGGGCAAAGGCTTGTCGGTGTACAACGAGATCGATGGCGACGGCCTGTTCGTTTTCGATATGGCGCAACCGACGCCGCCGATGCGTGCGTCGGCTGACTACACCTTGCATCCGTCCATGCGTTTCGTGGGGACGGGTGAAGCCCTGAGCCTGTTGCAGGGATTATCCAAGACGCTGGAAAAGGGTATCGTGCCGGAAGAGTTCAATCTTCTCGGGGCGAAATATGACGCGCAGCAGATGTGCGACATTGCCGGCCGCCTGATCGAGAACCTGACCCAGCCGCTGCCAACTCGGCGCAATCCGCGGCGCAAGATCAATGTGAATCTGAAAGTGGCGAACGGTTTCTTCAAGATGCTGGAGCAGACCGATGTCGGCCTGAATTTCAACCACGATGCCGGCGAGAGCTGGGATGTGGAAGACATCAGCGCCACCGGTTTCCGTAGTGTGGTGCCCGCACAGCGTGCGGACGGGATCAGGATCGGCTCGCTGGTGGGGAGCAAGCCGGAGAATGTCCCGCACTGGGGTGCCGGCATCGTGCGCCGCCTGAGCCGGGATGCCAACAATAACCTGCACATCGGTGTGGAAGTGCTGAGCACGCAGATCGTCGGCGTGTCATTGTCCGAACGTGTCCGTATGTCCGACGAGGATGTGCAGGTCGCCATGTATCTGAGTCGGCCCGCCGATACCAGCGGCGAGGCCTGGCTGTTGATGAAGCCGGATACCTTCTCGGTCACGCGCAGCTTGAACATGGACATGAACGGCAAGGGTTACTTGTTGCTGCCGTTGGCGTTGGTCGAGAGCGGCGACGATTACGACCTCGCGCGCTATCGCCGCATGGAACAAGACAGCTCGCCAGAATAGACTTACCGGGCCAGCTGGCGTACCAGCCACTGCTCGATGTCACGAATCTCTTCCGGGTACACCGAATGTGGCATGGCGTAGCTGTGCCACTCCAGCGCATAGCCCTGCCGCAACAACTCTTCCGCAGAAGACCGACCGAAAGCATAAGGGATCACAGGGTCCTCCAGACCGTGCGCCATGAAGATGGGGGTGGATTTTGCGGTGGCATCGGCTTCGGTCTGCAGCGTGCGTGACAGCGGCAGATACGCGGAGAGCGCCAATATCCCTCCCAGCTTCTCGGCTTGACGCAAACCGGTATGCAACGCAACAGCGCCCCCCTGCGAGAATCCGGCGAGGAAGATGTTACCCGCGGCGATGCCGCGCTGTTTCTCACGCGCGATCAATTTGTCGATCTCCAACTGCGCAGCGCGGATGCCTGCTTCATCCTCCTGTTTTCCGATGCTGGCGGATATCTCGGCTGAAGGTGCGGCCATCAGGATGTCATACCAGGCACGCATCACATACCCCCCGTTGATGGTCACCGGACGCATCGGAGCGTGCGGAAAGACATAGCGCACCGCGACCGGGAGGGACATCTCTTCGGCAATGGGTACGAAATCTTCGCCATCGGCACCGAGGCCGTGGAGCCAGATGATGCTGTGTTTTGGCTCGGGGCCGGTTTCCAGGGTGATGCCGGGAAGAATAGAGGTCATTTTCTGCAGTTGATCCGAATTATGGTTGGTTGGGCATTAACTTAGGATGCATCCTAAGTTAATGGGCGTATCTGCCGATACAGTCCATGGAAGTCATAAGAATAGCTAAATATTGGGGGAAAGATGAAGCGACGTATCACGCCGACTTCGGTCGAGAAGGTCATGCGCGAGGACGATTTTATCGTCTCCATGACCGACTTGAAGGGAGTCATCACTTATGGGAACCGAATTTTCATCGAGTTTTCCGGTTATAGCGAGGCCGAGTTGCTCGGTACGCAGCACAACATCATCCGTCATCCGGACATGCCGCGCGCCGTGTTCAAGCTGCTGTGGGATAAGATACAGAACCGCGAGGAATGCTTTGCCTACGTGAAGAACATGGCCAAGGACGGCAGCTTCTATTGGGTATTCACCAATGTCACGCCCAACTTCGATGCGGCGGGCAATGTGACCGGGTATTTCTCGGTGCGCCGCAAACCCAGGCTGAGCGGCGTGCAGGTCATGAGCGAGGTCTATCGCATCATGCTCGAAGCAGAACAGAAAACGGGGCCGGCGAATGCGATCGCCGCCTCCACCAAGATACTGGTCGATATATTGAATGAGAAAGGGCTCAGCTATGAAGAACTCGTCCTTGCAATTTAAGTTCTCCGCGCTGTTGTGGTCCTTTTCCTTCGGCACGCTGACCATCATCCTGACCAGTTTTGCGCTGCATGGGGTGGATGTGTTCATGGTCACCTTCTTGCTGGTCAGCGTCGCGGTATCGGCATGGGGGCAATGGCTGGTGCGGCGCTGGATGGAGCCCGTGCTGAAGTTGAAAGAAGTGGTGGACGAGGTCGCACAGGGCAAGTTCAACCGGCGCGTGACCGGGATTTCCGGGGCGCGCGATGAAGTGAGCATGTTGTGCTGGAGCGTGAACGACATGCTGGACCAGTTGAACACCTTCTTCCGCGAACAGGGCACCAGCTTCCGCGCCAATCTGGAGGGCAACTTCTATCGGGAATCCATGCCGGGCGGTACGCATGGCGGCTTCAAGAAAGGCCTGGAGAACCAGAATGTTCTGCTGGAAGGTATGGCCACCCAAAAACTGAGTGCGATGCGTTCCCAGTTGCTGTCGCGCGCGCATGAGCTGAACACGTCCAACCTGCTGAAGAACCTGGTGTCGAACCAGCAGGACCTGCGCGTGATCACCGACAACATGGAACAGCTGGCGAAGCTGTCCGAGCGTACCCGCGAAGATGCGGAGCAGAGCCGCGAATCGGTGAACGATGTGGTGCAGCGCCTGTCCGGCATCGTGGAGCGGGTGAACAATGCCAATGCCTCGATCACCGAATTGAACGCGCGCAGTTCCGAGATCAACAAGGCGGTCGGCCTGATCACCTCCATCGCCGACCAGACCAACCTGCTGGCGTTGAACGCCGCCATCGAGGCGGCACGCGCGGGCGAGGCCGGTCGCGGCTTCGCGGTGGTGGCGGACGAAGTGCGCAAACTGGCCGAGAACACCAAGAACGCTTCCGAATCCATCGGTCGCATCATGCAGATGCTGCAGGGCGAGGCGGCCAAGATGCTGGTGGATTCGGAAGAGATGCGCGAGATCGCCAACTCCTCGCAGGGCGTCATCGGGCGGCTGGAACACAAGTTCGGACAGTTCTACGAATCTGCAGTGACGACCCTGTACAACGCACGCTACGCGCAAGACCTCAGCTTCGCCTCGCTGGTCAAAGTGGATCACGTCGTTTACAAACAACGCGGCTATGTATTGATCAACGATCTGAATAACGACGAGTACAAGAAGGCGGTCGGTGTCGATCACCACAGCTGCCGTCTGGGCAAGTGGTACGAGGGCGAGGGCAAGGCCGTGTTCGGCGATGCGCCTTCGTTCAGACAGTTGGCTAGCGCCGCACGGCAAGGTGCACGACTCCGTCCACGCGGCGGTCGCGCTACTGGAGCAGAAGTGGGAAAAGGATACGGCGATCCAGGACAAGATATACGCAGCCATGAATGCGGCCGAAGAGGCCAGCATGAGCGTGATGCAATGCCTGGATCAGATGGTCGCGGAGAAACACCCGCACATGATCAAGTCCGCATAACTTCTTCTCCCGCAAGCGGGAGAAGGTGTTTAGTGTGGTTCGGGAATGACCTCGCGCAACACCTGAAACAGTTCGCGGTAACTCTTAGGAGGCTTAGCGGCCTCCTTTTCTTTTTGTGCATTGCGGATCAAGGCGCGCAGGCGTTGCGCATCGGCTTCGGGGTGCGCCGCCAGCAATTCGGTGAGCGCATCGGGCTGTTCCAGCAAGCGGTCGCGCCAATGCTCAACTTGGTGCAGCCAGGCCGTGTGCTGCCGCGATACGCCGTTCCATGCATCAAGTTTGGCAACGATGGGCGCTGGCTCCACATCGCGCATCAGGCGGCCGATGTATTGCAACTGGCGGCTGAGTGCGCCGAACTTGGTGATGCGTTTGTATTCCAGGATGGCTTCCAGCAGCTTCTCGTCCAGATTCAGTTCGCGCAGCTTCTCGTTGGATAAGGCAGTGAGCGTTTTGCCGAGATCCTGCAGTTCGAGCATCTGCTTCTTGATCTTGGTCTTGCTGGGCGGAAGTTCTTCTTCCGGCTCGTCGTTGTGGTGTTGGCGCGTGTTCATGGTGTCGGTAAGGTTCAGCGGATGTTGCTATGATAGCGCCTCCCGACGAACCAGCCGCCCGAATTTTTATGAATCCCAAAGTTTCCAAAGCCCCGCACAGCGCCGACTCCCTCCGGAAATTGGCCGCCGACATCGTCGATTACGCCCGCAAACAGGGCGCTTCCGCCTGTGCGACCGAAGTCTCGGAAGGCTTCGGGCAGACCGTCTCCGTGCGCAATGGTGCGGTCGAGACCATCGAATACAACCGCGACAAGGGCATGAGCGTCAGCGTCTATCTCGGCCGGCGCCGCGGCAATGCCAGCACCTCGGATTTTTCCAGGAAGGCCGTGCACGACACCGTGGATGCCGCGCTCAACATCGCGCGCTACACCGCCGAGGATGATTGCGCGGGGCTGCCGGATGCCGACCAGCTCGCCACCGAGTTCCCCGACCTCGACCTGTATCACCCGTGGGCATTGGATGTGGAGCAAGCCATCCAGCTGGCAAGCGAATGCGAACAGGCCGCGTTCAAAACCGACAAGCGCATCAACAACTCCGAAGGTGCCACCGTCAATATCAATGAGGGCCGCTTTATGCAGGCCAACAGCCTGGGCTTCATCGGCGGCTACGCCAGTTCGCGCCACAGCGTCAGCTGCTCGGTGCTCGCCGGCAAGGGCGACGGCATGCAGCGCGACTACTGGTACGGCTCGGCGCGCGATGCACGCGAGATACTGAAAGTGGAAGAGATCGGCCGCATCGCCGCCGAACGTACCGTGCGCCGCCTGAACGCGCGCAAGCTCGACACCATGCAATGTCCGGTGTTGTTCGAGGCGCCGGTGGCCGGCGGCCTGTTCGGCCACTTCGTCGGCGCGGTGAGCGGCGGCAGCCTGTACCGCAAATCCTCCTTCCTGCTCGACCAACTGGACAAGCCGGTCTTTTCAAAGAACATCCGCATCGACGACGTGCCGGACATCCCGCGCGGCCTGGCCAGCAGCGCCTTCGACGACGAGGGCGTGCGTACCCGCCGCCGTGCCATCGTTGAAGAAGGCGTACTGCGCGGTTATTTCCTCGGCAGCTATTCCGCGCGCAAGCTCGGCATGCAGACCACCGGCAATGCAGGCGGCACGCACAACCTCATCATCAAACCGGGCGAGCTGGATTTCAACGGACTGCTGCGCAACATGCAGCGCGGCCTGCTGGTCACCGAGCTGCTCGGTCATGGCGTCAATCCCGTCACCGGCGATTATTCACGCGGTGCGGCGGGCTTCTGGGTCGAACACGGCGAGATCCAGTATCCGGTGGAAGAGATCACCATCGCGGGCAACCTCAAGGACATGTACAAACACATCGTTGCTGTTGGCAACGACGTGCTGGTGCAGGGCTCGCGCCAATGCGGCTCGGTGCTGGTCGAGAATATGATGGTAGCGGGGCGGTAAGGGGCGTCCTATATTTGCCAGCATTGGGCGGGGGATTTCGATACAGCTCTGCCAATTCCTTAAAGTACGAACACATGCCCGCGCTGTAGCATCTGCGGCTTGAACTCTCCCGCGGCTTGCAGAACCTCGCGCATGGTCACTTCTTCGTATCCGGCTTCCATGTGTACTATGAACAGTTGCACCGGGCGCTGCAGCAGACGCAGCCCTTGTGCCAGCAGATTCGCCGTGGTGTGGCCGGAGCGCTGTGCACCGTCGACATTGTCGTTGCGGAACGTGTTCTCGATCAGCAGATATCTCAGGTTGTCGATGCGGTTCAACGCCTGCCAGAACTCTTCGCAGAACGTGGTATCGGCGCTATACACCCAACTGGCGGTGCCGCTGTCCACTTGATAACCGACGCAGGGAACGGCATGGCGTGCAGGCAATGCCGTGATACGCCTGCCACCCGATTCTATCGGCTCACCCGGTTTGATCGGATGGAAACGGATATAGGGGCATTCGGTTGTCGGCAGTATGGTGTAATCCGGCCACAGCTTGTTGTTTAGCATGTGCTCCTTGAGCGCGGCGATGGTCTGCGGCAGCGCATACACGGTCAACGGTGTGTCGCGAAAACTGCCGGCGGCATCGGCCAGCATCGGCAGGAAGGCGCAGTGGTCGAGATGCGAGTGGGTAAGGAATACGGTGTCGATAGCGATGGACTGTGCCAAGCTCAGCTCGCCCGCGCCGGAACCGGCATCGATCAGGATGTCGCCGTCCACCTGATAGCAGGTGGTGCGCAGTTCGCCGGTGATACTGCTGCTACAGCCAAGGGTGGTGATGCGCATGGTGCTCTCCCTGCCGTGTCGACCTGTCAGGTGGCGATGCTCACTTCAATCCGCAGCAGGAAGTTTACTCGTCTTCGGTCACTCTGACAGCGAGCAGCCAAGCTGCTATGGAGCCAGCCAATCGCTCAGCGCGGCTCGATCTGCCACAAATGTTGCGACACCGAGAACCACGCCCCCAGCCATCCAAGGTAAGCCGAGAAGCCCAGCAGGGTGACGCTGTCGCCCAGCGACAGGTGCTGCAAGCTGAAGTTGCTGGCGTAGAGTTGGGTGAGTGCGCCGACCTCGTGGTTGAGCAGTTGCAGGCTGCCTGCCACCAGCAGCCAGGCCGCGATGCCGCCCAGCAGTCCTTGCGTGAGGCCGAAGTAAAGGAATGGGCGGCGGATGAAGGCGTCGGTCGCGCCGATGAGTTTCGCCACTTCGATCTCTTCGCGGCGCGTGAGTATCTGCAGGCGGATGGTGTTGAAGGTGATGGCGATGAGGGCGAAGCTCAGCAAGGCGGCAAGGATGGCGACCGCCATGCGCCCGAAATCCAGCAGCGCTTCCAATTTGTGTATCCAGGCCGAGTCGAGCTGCACATGCTCGAAGCGTTGCCATGTTTTCAATTCGTCGCGCAGCGCTTCCAGTGCCTTCACATTGCCGTCTTTGGGATAGATGACGTATGCGTCCGGCAACGGGTTCTGCGTCAGGCCGCCGATGACGTCGGACAGTCCGCTACTTTGCTGCAGCTTCTTCAATGCGGCGTCACGCGATACGAACTCGACGCGTTTGATTGCCGCGTGCTGTTTGAGCTTGTCGCCGATGTGTTCGATGTCGCTGGCACCGGTGCCTGTGGCGAGGAACACGCTGATCTGCGGAGTGCCCGCGATCTGCGAACCGAGTGTCTGCACGCTCTTCAGCAGTACATAACCGCCGACCGGCAGGCTGAGTGCGATACCGATGATGGTCACGTTGAGCAGCGATGCGTTGGGGGTGAGCAGCAGGCGCTGCAGGGTGTGGCGCAGCACGCGCAGGTGTTCGAGCAGCGTCTTCATACCTGCAGTTCTCCTTTTTGCAGGTGCAAGGCGCGGGCCGGGAATTTCTTCAGCACGCTTTCGTCGTGGGTGGAGATGAGTAGCGTTACGCCGACCTGATGGAACGATTTGAAGATGTTCATGATCTCGTTCGAGTATTCGGTGTCGAGGTTGCCGGTGGGTTCGTCCGCCAGCAGGATGGTGGGGCGGTTCACGATGGCGCGTGCGATGCACAGGCGCTGCTGCTCGCCGCCGGAGAGGGCGACGGGGTTGGCTTTCTCGCGGTCGAGCAGGCCGACCTTGTCCAGCGCGGCGCGTACGCGCTTGGCCGATTCGCGATGGTCGAAGCCGCAGATCTGCAAGGGCAGCATCACGTTGTCGAAGGCGTTGCGGTCGAACAGCAGCTTGTGGTCCTGGAAGATCAGTCCGATGTTGCGGCGCAGTTGCGGGATGGCGGCGGGCTTGATGGAGCGGATGTTTTGCCCTTTGACCAGCACGCCGCCGCTGCTCGGGCGTTCGATGGCGGCGATGAGCTTGAGCAGCGTGCTCTTGCCCGCGCCGGAGTGCCCGGTGAGATACACCATCTCGCCCTCGGCCACGTCGAAGCTCAGGTTCTTCAGCGCTTCGTGTCCGCCGGGGTAGCGTTTATAGACCTGGTTGAATTTGATCATTTTGTAAATCTAATTAGCCACAGAGAACACAGAGATCACAGAGAGAAACAGCTTTAGTAATTCGAGCTAAGGAAGGATTTGTTCCAGCAGTCATCTCTGTGTCCTCTGTGATCTCTGTGGCAAAAAAGTGTTTGGGTTAGGCTTCTAGTCCGAGCAACGCTGCCACAAAATCCTCCGCCACGAACGGGCGCAGGTCATCCAACCCTTCGCCCACGCCGATGAAGCGCACCGGGATGGGGTGCGCCTTGGCGATGGCGGCGATGACGCCGCCCTTGGCGGTGCCGTCGAGCTTGGTCAGCACCAGACCGCTCACGTCCAGCGCGTCGCCGAAGGCTTTGACCTGCGACAGCGCGTTCTGTCCGGTGTTGGCGTCCAGCACCAGCAGCACTTCATGCGGCGCGCCGGGCAGTGCCTTGTCGATCACGCGCTTCACTTTTTTGATCTCTTCCATCAGGTGCGCCTGCGTCGCCAGGCGTCCGGCGGTGTCGGCCAGCACCACGTCGATGCCGCGCGCCTGCGCTGCCTGCACCGCGTCGTAGATCACCGCTGCGGCATCGCCGCTCTGTTGCGCGATGACGGTCACGTCGTTGCGCTTGCCCCATTCCATGAGCTGTTCGCGCGCGGCCGCGCGGAAGGTGTCGCCCGCAGCCAGCAGCACCGATTTTCCCTGGTTCTGGAAATGCTTGGCCAGCTTGCCGATGGAGGTGGTCTTGCCGGCGCCGTTGACGCCGCACAGCATGATGACAAAGGGTTTGTGCGGTGTGACATCCAGCGGCTTGGCCAGCGGTTGCAAGAGCTTGAGCAGCGCATGCGCCAGCGCTTCTTTCAACTGGCCGGCCTCGGTCAGGTGCTGTTCCTTCACCTGACGGCGCACATCGGCCAGCAGCGAACGCGTGGCGTCCATGCCCACGTCGGCGGTGATAAGGATGGTTTCCAGTTCCTCGTAAAGGTCTTCGTCGATCTTGCCGCCCGGAACCAGCAGGGCGGAGAGCTGTCCACCCGTGCGCGCCAGGCTGCCCGTCAAGCGGGTTAGCCAACTGGTCGATTCGGCGGAGGCGGGAGTCTTTTTCAGGAAGCTAAACATGCAAGAGTGTTCGGATATGGATGAAATGTCGCATAATGCGCGCTCATTTTATGCCGAATCGCGCATCCATGGGATAAGGAAATGAGAATCCACTTAGTCGTTGTCGCGTTATTGCTTCAGGTTGCAGCCGCCGCACAGGCGGAAGAGTATGAAAGGACTTTGAGCAACGGGCTCAAGGTCATCGTCAAGGAAGACCATCGCGCGCCGGTGCTGGTGCAGCAGATCTGGTACCGCGCGGGCAGCATGGACGAGAAGACCGGTACCACCGGCGTGGCGCATGTGCTGGAACACATGATGTTCAAGGGCACCACGGATGTGCCGGTCGGCCAGTTCTCCAAGATCATCGCGGCAGCGGGCGGACGTGAGAACGCCTTCACCAGCTACGACCACACCGCCTACTTTCAGCAATTGCACAAATCCAAATTGCCGCTGGCGATGAGGCTCGAATCCGACCGCATGCACAACCTGCAGATGGCGAAAAAAGAGTTCGACAAGGAGATCAAGGTGGTGATGGAGGAGCGCCGCTGGCGCACCGACGATGACCCGCACGCGCTGATGTTCGAAAAGCTGATGGCGACGGCGTTCCAGGAACATCCGTACCAGCATCCGGTGATCGGCTGGATGACCGATCTGCAGAACATGACGGACGCCGACGCGCTGGCTTGGTACAAGACCTGGTATGCACCGAACAATGCGACGCTGGTCATCGCGGGCGACGTCAAGGCGAGCGAAGTGTTCGCGCTGGCGCAGAAATACTACGGCAGCATCCCCGCCGTGAAGTTGCCGCCACGCAAAGCGGTGGGGGAAGCGGCACAGCTCGGCATCAAGCGTATCGTGGTCAAGGCGCCGGCGGAACTGCCTTATCTCATCATGGCCTGGCATGCACCGACCCTGCGCGATGCGGAAAAGGAATGGAAGCCTTACGCGTTGGAAGTGCTGGTCGGCGTGCTGGACGGCAACAGTTCGGCGCGCTTGAACAAGGCGCTGGTGCGCGAACAGCAGGTGGCGATGGACGTGGGTGCGGGCTACGACAGCGTGGCGCGCGGTCCCGGCTTGTTCGTGCTGGAAGGCACGCCGCGCGAGGGCAAGACGGTGGGCGATATGGAGGCCGCGTTGCGCGAACAACTGGCGTTGCTGGTGCGCGACGGCGTGAATGCGGAAGAGTTGCAGCGCGTCAAAGCACAGGTGATGGCTGGCGAAGTGTACAAGCGCGACTCGGTGTTCTATCAGGCGATGCAGATCGGCCAACTGGAAAGTGCGGGGCTCTCGCATAAAGTCATTCCGGTGATGTTGCAGAAACTGCAGGCGGTCACGGCGCAGCAAGTGCAGGACGTGGCGCGCGAGATTTTCAACGACGATCAGCTGACCGTCGCTACCCTCGATCCGCAGCCGTTGTCAGATTTACCCAAGCACGTCGGAGGTGCGGCTCATGTTCACTAAAACGCTTCATAAGCTACTGCGCAGCCAATCTGCTTTGTCGCGTGCTCGCTCATTCCTCGCCTATCCAATCGATATGTCTCGTCATTCGCTGCGCGGCTCCGCGCATCTTGGCTTGCTCGCTACGCTTCTGAAGCGTTTTGCGGGCGCATTGGCTGTGGTCGTATTTTCTACTGCCGCAGTAGCCACGCCGCAGATCCAGCACTGGCAAGCCCCCAGCGGTGCACACGTGTATTTCGTGGAAGACCATGGCCTGCCGATGCTGGATGTGGCGGTGGATTTTCCGGCAGGTGGCGGCTTCGACGTGGCGGGCAAAGTGGGGGTGGCAAGCCTCACCTATGGCATGCTCGACCTTGGCGCGCAGGCGCTGAACGAGGATGACATCGCGCGCAAGCTGGCGGACATCGGTGCGCAGTTGGGTGGACAGTTCGATGACGATCGCGCTGGTCTGCGCTTACGCACGTTGAGCAACGCGGCAGAACGCGAGGCGGCGCTGGACATTCTGGCACGTTGCCTGCAACACCCGCTGTTTCCGGAACCGGTGTTGGCACGTGAAAAAGCGCGCCTGATCGCCTCGCTGAAAGAGGAAGAGACGCAACCGGAGAGCATCGCCGACAAGGCGTTCGGCAAAGCGGTGTTCGGCGTGCATCCGTATGGCTGGCAAGTCGAAGTGCCGGATGTGGAGAAGATACAGCGCGCCGAGCTGGAGAGTTTCTATCGCGCGCATTACGGCGCGAAACACGCGGTGGTCGCCCTGATGGGGGATGTCACGCGCTCTCAGGCCGAAGCCATCGCGCAACGCCTGACGGCCAATCTGCCGGCGGGCGGTGCCGACCCGCGCATCGCGCCGGTGCTGATCCGTATCAAGCCCAGCGAGCAGCGCATCGCGCATCCGGCCAGCCAGAGCCACATCTTGATCGGCGCGCCGGGCATCTCGCGCAACGACGAGGATTATTTCCCCCTGTATGTCGGCAACTACATCCTCGGTGGCGGCGGGTTCGTGTCGCGCCTGATGAACGAGGTGCGCGAGAAGCGCGGCATGGCCTACAGCGTGTACAGCTATTTCATGCCGATGCAACAGCCGGGCGCGTTCCAGATCGGCCTGCAGACCAAGAAAGAGCAGGCGGACGAATCGCTGCGCTTGGTGCATGAGACCTTGCACACTTTCGTGGACAAGGGCGTGACGGAAAAAGAGCTGCGTGCGGCCAAGCAGAACATCATCGGCGGTTTTCCGCTACGCATCGACAGCAACAAGAAGATACTCGATTACCTGAGCGTGATTGGTTTCTACGAACTGCCGCTGACTTACCTGGACGACTTCACGGTCAAGGTGGAGAAGGTCACGGCCAGGCAGATACATGACGCGTTCAAGCGCCGCATCGATCCGGACGCGCTGGCGACGGTAATCGTCGGCGCACCCAATCCGCAACCGACCCCCGGCCGGGCGGAATCGACACCACCCGCAGGAGCACCGAAATAAACAAGGTTCGCATCATCGGCGGCACCCACCGTAGCCGCCTCATCGAATTCCCCGATGCCGAAGGATTGCGCCCCACGCCGGACCGGGTGCGCGAGACTTTGTTCAACTGGCTGGGGCAGACACTGTACGGCAAGCGTTGTCTGGACTTGTTCGCGGGCAGCGGAGCGCTGGGCTTCGAGGCCGCCTCGCGCGAAGCGGAACAGGTGGTGATGGTGGAGAATAACCGTAGCGTTTATCAGGCTTTGCAGGCCAATACCAAGAAGCTGGCGTTGAGCAATGTAGCCTTGCGCTGCGAGGATGGGCTAAAATTCGCCCGGCAAGAGAACGGGTTGTTCGATGTCATCTTTCTCGACCCCCCTTTTAAAAGCGATTACCTGCCCCAATTACTGCCCTTGCTGGAAGACAGACTGACGCAAGGCGGTAGAGTTTATCTGGAAAGCGGAACAGCGTTTGAGCCCGGCACGGCTTGGCGGGTGGTCAAGCGCGCCAAGGCGGGCGCAGTGCATTACCAATTACTGGAACGTGAGCAAGCATGATCAGAGTGGTTTATCCCGGAACGTTCGATCCCATCACGCGCGGGCATGAAGATGTGGTGCGCCGGGCCGCAGGATTGTTCGGCGAGGTGGTGGTGGCCATCGCGGCCAGCCGCACGGCGACGCTGTTTACGCTGGAAGAGCGGGTGGCGATGGCGCGCGACGTGTTTGCCGGGTTGGACAACGTCAAGGTCGAAGGCTTCGACAACCTGCTGATGAGCTATGTGCGCTCGAAGAACGCGCGCGTGGTATTGCGCGGATTGCGCGCGGTGTCGGATTTCGAATATGAGTTCCAGATGGCGGGCATGAACCGCACGCTGCATCCCGATGTCGAAACCCTGTTCCTGACGCCGGCAGAGCAATACACGTTCATCTCGGCCAGCATCGTGCGCGAGATTGCGCGTTTCGGCGGGGATGTGAGCAAGTTCGTGTCGCCCCTGGTGGCGGCGAAGTTAAAAGAAAAGAATCAACGTTAAGGAGAGTAGAAAATGTCACTGATGATCACCGATGAATGTATCAACTGCGATGTGTGCGAGCCGGAATGTCCGAACGACGCCATCTCGCAAGGGGAGACGATCTATGTCATCGACCCCAGCAAATGCACCGAATGCGTAGGCCACTACGACACGCCGCAATGCGTGGAAGTGTGCCCGGTGGATTGCATCCCGCATGACCCGTCGCATGTGGAAAGCAAAGAGCAACTGCAAGCCAAGTATGAGAAGTTGATGGCGGCGAAGTAAGCAACGCCGTCGAATTGAAAAAGCCCGCGCCTTGGTGAACTGACCCCGTAAAGTTGGACAGGTTAAGTCAGGCGGTTAAAGGAAAGGACTGAATTCTGTAGTTTACGGGACTCAGTCCTTTTAGTTTTTGCTTGATACGGTCGTGATTGTAATAGTGGATGTACTCCTTCAGACCGCTCTTTAAGGATTCCACGCTCTCGAACTTGTTGCGGTAAAAGAACTCCGTTTTTAGGATGCCAAAGAAGTTCTCCATGACCGCATTGTCCAAACAGTTACCTTTGCGCGACATGCTCTGCATGATTCCTCTTTGTTGAAGTTGCTGTTGATAAGCCCCCATCTGATATTGCCACCCCTGATCTGAATGCAGCATCGGTTGTTCATCCGGTCTCAATTGATGGATAGCACCGTGTAGCATCTTCATCACAACATCCAACCTAGGGTTTTCGGCTAGCTGATAGGACACGATCTCCTGGTTGTACAAATCAAGAATGGGAGATAGATACAGCTTCTCCCCACGAACATTGAATTCAGTGACATCCGTAACCCACTTCTCGTTGGGGCGGTCGGTCTGAAACGCTCGACCCAGGTGGTTGGGTGCGACTTTACCCACATTACCCCGATAGGACTTATAACGCTTCGGACGAACGGTCGACTTCAGCCCAAGCTGGTTCATCAGCTTCTGCACAGTCTTGTGATTTATCCAATGCCCTAGCGTCTTTAAAGCCAAGTGAATCCTGCGATAGCCATATCGCCCCTTGTGCTGGTGATACAACTGACTGATGAGCAACTTCACAGCGGCATAGTGATCTGGTTTCTGTTGCACCTTATGCCAGTAGTAATAGACGCTACGAGGGAGGAGCGCTATGCGGATCAGCACATTGATTGGATAGAGCAGCCTTAATTCAGTAATGATTAGCGCTTTGTCTTTGGCGCTGGCTTCTTTGCCTGAATCAAGGCATCCAATTTTTTTAGGTACGCCACCTCCGCACGTCGGTACTGGACCTCAAGTAGCAGCTCTTCCGGTGTTAATTCTTCGACTGGCTTATCGGAAGGTTGGTAAGGTTTGGTGGGAGTGCTCATACGTTTAGGTCGACCTCGAGGTCTGCGGGTTAATGCGTCTATACCTCCTTCATTGTAGAGCCGTTGCCAAGTCAGTATCGTGCAATGGGCTGGAATATTGAAATGTGCGCTGGCATGACGGGCAGAGAAGTCTCC
>CAVTHJ010000007.1:0-51057 GCA_963734585.1 uncultured beta proteobacterium | reverse complement strand
CTGCTGCCGTCGCTGTGCACGAAGTCGCGCAGCGTGCTGCCGCCTTGCTTGATGGCGGCGCGCAATACGTCCTTGATGGTCTGTGCCAAGCGTTGGCAACGCGGCAGGGAGAGTTTGTTCGCGGCCGATTGCGGGCGGATGCCGGCGCGGAACAAGGCTTCATTGGCGTAGATGTTGCCCACGCCGACCACCACGCGACTGTCCATGATCGCCAGCTTGATCGCGGCGCTGCGCGTGCGGGTGGCGCGATGCAGGTACTCGCCGTCGAAGTCTTGCTGCAGGGGTTCCGGACCGAGCTGGCGCAGCAGCACATGGTGCGCGACATCGCCTTCGTGCCACAGCACTGCACCGAAGCGGCGCGGGTCGCGCAGGCGCAATAACTGGCCGTCGTCCAGCAGCAGATCGAAATGGTCGTGTTTTTCCGCGGGCGTGCCTGCTGGCAGGATGCGCAGACTGCCGCTCATGCCCAGATGCAGAATGAGTGTGCCGCGATCGAATGAGATGAGCAGGTATTTGGCGCGACGTTGCAGATCGCGTACTAGCTGCCCGCGCAACAGTTCGGGCAGGTTCGCGGGGATGGGCCAGCGCAGTTGCGGGTTACGGATGACGACATCGGCGACGTGTCGTTGTTTGAGGTGCGGCGCGATGCCGCGCAGGGTCGTTTCAACCTCGGGTAATTCCGGCATCGCCTAGTTTTTTCTGCGCCGCCATGCCCGGAAGCCCATGGCGATGAACAGCAGCGGCAACGCGACGAGCAAGCTCACGCTGAGCAAACGAAGTTGGCGGCTGCTCAGGATGATCTTGGCATCCTTGGCGGCGTGCGGCTGCAGGGTGATGAGGCGTTCTTCGTTCGCCAGCCAGTTCACCATGTTGACGCCGAGGTCGAGATTGCCGCCGTTGCCGGAGTAAGCGTTGGCAAGGAATCCGCCGCTGCCGACCACCACGATACGTTGCTCATGTCCGGCGACATCGCGTTGCAGCGCCAGCGCCAGATCGACCGGGCCGGGCACGTCGCGGTTCTTGTCGAAGCGGGGCTTGCCGGTCGTGTGTTCGCTGACCCAGCCGCGCGCGGCGCCTTCCACCAGCGTGTGTGTCTGCCATTCGCTGTTGCCCTCCAGGCCCAGCGCGCGGGCGTAGGGGAATACGGTGATCAGGTCGAAGTTGCGCGTCACCGGATGCGGCGGGTAACCAGCGCCCAGCGTCCAGTTGGCCGGCGCATCCATTTCTTGGGAAGCGGGGTCGATCACGATGCCGGGCGAGAGCAGGATGCCGAGGCGTTCGGCGACCGGTTCCAGTCCGCGCAGCGGCTCGGCATCCAGCAGCCACAGCAGGTTGCCGCCGCGTTCGATGTAACGCTGCAGCTTGGCGACCTCGCCCGTGCCCATTTTGAGTTGCGGGTGGGTGATCACCAGCACGCTGGTGTTGGCCGGCACATCCTGCGCCACGGCGAGATTCAGGCTGGCGATGTGATAGCCGTTCTGCAGCAGGCGCCGGCCGAATTCGCCGAGGTCATGGTTGGCGGGGCCGTCCAGCTTGCGCTCGCCATGTCCGCTCACGTACATCAGCTGTTGTTCCTTGGTGTGCGCTAGGCGCAGCAAGGCGCTGGATAGCGTCTGCTCATTCAGCGTGGTGAGGTGTTCGCGCCGCCCCTCGAACTCGATCACCATCTCGCCGTTGCCCTGTATCGACGCTTTGCGCATGGCGTCCGCCTGCTTCACCGGATCGACGAAAGTGAGATTGATGTCCGCTTTGTAGCGTTGGTAAAGTGCGACGAACTCGCGCACGAACTTGCGGATGTCGCCAAGCTGCGCATCCTGTTCGGTGGCGTACACGGTGATCTGCACCGGGCCGCGCAGCTGCTGCAGTGCTTCCACGCTGCCCGGCTCCAGGCTGTTCAGGGCGTTCTGCGTGACATCACGCTGCAAGGGGTAATGTGCCGCGACTTGGTACAGCGCGAGCACCGCGGCCAGCAGTGTCGCGGTCAGGCCGGCGCGTTTCAGGAGGGGGAGGGCGCGTTTCATGATGCGTAGCGACGTTCGTTATCCAGCTGACGTATCGTCAGCCACAGGAAGGCACCGATGAACAGCGCGAAATACACCAGATCGGCACTGTTGATCAGCCCCATGTTCAGGTTCTGGAAATGCGAGGTGGGCGACAGCGCTCGCAACAACTGGCTGTCGGCAGCGCTCACGTCCAGCAGCCACAGGCCGAAGGAGATGGCCAGCGCGCTGATCGCGGCGACGATGGGTTGCCGGGTGAGCGCGGACAGGTACAGTCCCAGCGCCGCATAGCTGGCGGCGAGTAACCAGACGCCGCCGATGTTGCTTAAGATGAGTCCGAAGTCGGCGTGCGTGCCCAGCGCCAGGGTGAACAGCATGAGCGCGCCGCCGGCGATGATGAGCGAGAGCAGCGACAGCAGTCCCAGGAATTTGCCGAGCACGATGTGGCTGCTGGAGATCGGCGCGGTCGCCAGCAATAGCCAGGTCTGGTTGCGCCGCTCTTCCGCGATCAGGCGCATGGTGAACAGCGGGATCAGCATCATCAGCATCAACGCCAGCGCGCCGCACAACGGCGTGGCGATGGCGATGGTCGCGCCCGGTGCATTGTCCAGCTGTGCCAGCTGCGCCTGCACATGCAGATAGTCGTCCATGCGCGCGAAGTAGAACCAGGCGAACAGGAATTGCAGCAGTGCCAGCAGCCACCAGGTGGAAGGCGCGGCGAACAGGCTGCGCAGTTCTTTTTTGGCGAGTAGTGAGGATCATGTGGCGACCTCGATTTCCTTCGGTTGTTGCGCGTTGAGCTGCAGGAATACCTCCTCGATGCTGCCGGTCTGGCGCATCTCGTCACTGCTGCCGCTGAAGATCAGGCGGCCTTGCTGCAGGACGGCCACGCGGTCGCACAGGTTCTCGACCTCGTTCAGCAGGTGGGTGGACAGGATCACGCTGCTGCGGTCGCCCAGTTCGCGGATGAGCGTGCGGATGTCGCGTATCTGCGAGGGGTCGAGACCGACGGTGGGTTCGTCTAGCACCACCACGGCCGGGTTGTGGATGATGGCCTGCGCGATGCCGACGCGCTGCTGATAGCCTTTGGACAGCGTGCCGATGAGTTTCTTGCCGCAGTCTTGCAAGCCGCAGCGCTGCTTGGTTTCAGCCAGGCGTTCGGCGAGCTGCGAGGCGGGGACATGATGCAGGCGTGCTGCGAAGGACAATTGGTCGTCCACGGTCATCTCGCGGTACAGCGGCGGATGCTCGGGCAGGAATCCGATGCAGGCTTTGGCATCACGCGGGTGGCGCAGTATGTCGAAACCGCACACTTCGATCTTCCCGCTGTGCGGCGGCAATGCGCCGCAGATCATTTGCAGGGTGGTGCTCTTGCCGGCGCCGTTGTGTCCCAGCAATCCCAAGACTTCGCCGCGCCGCAGCTCCAGCGATACGCCTTCCACTACCACGCGGCTATCATGGCGGCGGGTCAGGTCGCGAACGGAAAGGGTGAGCGGTGAGGTCATTGCGGTGTCTGGAGTGAGTTCATCTGCATTGGGTGGAATATAACCCAATATCCGCTGCCGCACCAAAGCAGACGCTCAGTGTTAGCAGTGCGAGCGGGACGAAGTCATCGAATTGTCACTTTACATCCCTAATATCCCCATGCAGAATCCGCCCGTTTTTATTTTGCGGAGAAACCCTTTGTGGGTACTGGTTCGGATCATAGTAGTTTCCCTGTCGATATGACGGGAATGCTCTCGGCAAAATAACGCGCAGTCCTCTGCCGCTATCTCGCCGATCGCGGGAAGCGGTGCCAATCTCCGGGAAACCGGTTCAATCCTCCTTCTGACTACCAAGATATTTGCTGGCTGGCTTGATGCCAACTGGTGACGTGCCTTGAATATCTCCACTTTGGACTTTGCTTTCACACGAAGGAAATGGTCTATGCGTTTCAAATTACCCGGCTGCTTTGGAGCGGCTTTCACACCCTTTGGGTTCGCCATCCTGTTAGGTGGGTTTGCCATGTCGCCCTGGTGCCATGCCGAGACATCCGATGTTGAGGATACGACGGCGCGGTTGCAGGTCACATACAACTGGCAACGACATCCCGCTTACCAGGCGGCCTACTCCGGTCCGAACAGCATCATCGCCGGCCACGAGAAGATGTACACATTCACCGCGTCCGCTTTTCTGGGGTTCCGTCCATGGCTGGATGGCGAAGTCTATTTGACTCCGGAGGTTTCCCAGGGCGTGCCTTTTTCCACCAATCTGGTTGGTCTTGGCGGCTTCACCAACGGCGAGATCACGCGCGCCGCCGGCACTCATCCCACCCTTTACCGGCAAAAACTTTTCCTGCGTCAGACCTGGAACAACGGCGGGGGCAGTGAGCATATCGAACCCGGTCTTAACCAACTCGCCGGCACGCGTGACAAGAACCGCTTCGTGCTGACGGTCGGGAACTTCTCGACACTGGATGTCTTCGATCCGAATACCTATGCCAAGGATCCGCGTACCCAATTCATGAACTGGGGCAACTGGACCTATGCAGCCTACGACTATGCGGCCGATGCGCGCGGCTTCGGCTGGGGCTTTGCGGCAGAGTGGTATCAGGATGAGTGGGTGCTGCGCTTCGGGCGCATGACCGGCCCAAGGGATCCTAATGGCTTGCCCGTCGACTACGCGATTGGCAACCACTATGGGGACCAGCTCGAAGTCGAGCATGCGCACATGCTGTACGAACGTCCCGGCAAGGTGCGGCTGCTGGGCTGGCGCAACCGCGCCAAGCTCGCCAGCTTCAACGACGCGCTTGCCTGGCTCAATGCGCATCCGGGGCAGTACACCGGTCCGGATGCGCTCTATGCGGTGCGCAACACCGAAAAGATCAAGTATGGTCTTGGCGTCAACATCGAGCAGGAGATCAGTGACAGCACCGGTTTCTTTCTGCGTGCCATGCAAGCCGACGGACGCACGGAGACCTATGCCTTCACCGAGGTGGACGGATCTTTTTCGTCGGGATTCCTGATCAAGGGCAACGAGTGGGGGCGCGGCGAGGATGCGCTCGGCCTGTCGCTCATGCGCAACACCATTTCGGCCGAGCGTCGCCGCTTTCTTGAAGCGGGCGGCATCTCGTTCTTTATCGGGGACGGCAAGCTGAACTATCGTCCGGAAGTCATCTTTGAAGGCTATTACAGCCTGAATCTCGGCAAAGCTGTCTGGCTGACGGCTGACTATCAACGCATTCAGAACCCGGCCTATAACGCCGACCGCGGACCGATCGATGTTTATGCGGTGCGCTTCCATGCGGAACTTTAGCCGGCATGGTGTCCTGACGCGGCCGCTGACGCGGATTAGGGGGATTGTTAGTTTTCTGTGAAGATTCGGGTGGATACAGAATCTCAGTTAGAATCGCTGCCCCGGAAAATTGGTTCATCTTCCAGTTCCGCATAAATTCAGGATTCCCGTTTGACCGTACCGCGAAAAAATTCGATAGCGCTTTGCCTGCTGGCCGCCTTGTGCGGCTGCGCGGCAGGGCCGGACTTCAAACGTCCGGATGCGCCCGCAGCCGCGGGCTACGCGGCACCCGTGGCGACGCAGGAGACGGCATCCGCACTGGCGTTGCATGGGGAGGCGCAGAGATTCGTGCCCGAACAGGACATCCCGTTCGAGTGGTGGACGCTGTTCCAGTCGCCGGAACTCGATGCGCTGATCAAGCTCGCCTTCAAGGCCAATCCGACTATCGAAGCGGCGCAGGCTGCCTTGCGCCAGGCGCAGGAATATACCGCGGCGCAGCAGGGGTTCTTCTATCCCACGGTGGGGGCGAGCTACTCGCCGTCGCGCAACAAGCTGGCGGGCAACATGGGCGGCAACTCGCCCGGACAGCAAGGCAACGGCACGGTCATCCAGACCTATTCCAATCCGGCAGGGCCGAAGTACAACGGTCCGGCCTATTACAACTTCCATGTCGCGCAACTCACCGTGGGCTATGTGCCGGATGTGTTCGGCGCGAACCGCAGGCAGGTCGAATCGGCGCAGGCACAGGTCGAGATGCAGCGCATGCAACTGGAGGCGACCTATATCACGCTCGCTTCCAACGTGGTCGCCGCCGCCATCCAGGAGGCTTCGCTGCGCGCGCAGATCGATGCGCAGCTCAAGATCGTCAGCCTGAACCAGCATGCGCTGGAGATCGTGCGCAACCAGCTCAAGCTCGGTTACGTCTCCGAGATGGAAGTGACGCAACAGGAGATGACTTCCGCGCTCGCGCAGCAGGCGCTGGTTCCGCTGCAGCAGCAGCTGGAGCAGACGCGCGACCTGTTGCGCGTGCTGGCCGGCAACACGCCGGATGCGGACATCGAGGAGACGTTCACGTTGGATGGCTTGCATCTGCCGCAGGCGCTGCCGTTGAGCCTGCCGTCCAAACTGGTGGAGCAGCGCCCCGATGTGCGCAGCGCCGAAGCGCAGTTGCATTACGCCAGTGCGCAATACGGCGTGGCTGTCGCCAACACCCTGCCGCAGTTCGCCATCACCGGTGCGCTGGGCGGCATGGCCTCCAATCCGGCGTGGATGTTCAAGAACGGCGGCGGCTTCTTCGACCTGACCGGCAATGTGGCGCAGACCATCTTCGACGGCGGGACGTTGCGCGCCAAGTCGCGTGCCGCGCAGCAAGGGTTGACCCAGGCAGGCGCGCAATACCGCAGCGTGGTGATGGCCGCTTTGCAGAACGTGGCCGATACCCTGTATGTCATCCAATCCGACGCTCAAGCGTTGAAGGCAGCGGCGGCAGCAGCGCAGGCGGCAAGCAAGATGAGCGAGCTGACGCGCAAGCAATACGAGTCGGGTTATGTGGATTTCCAGACCCTGCTGGTGGCGCAACAGAACGAACAGCTGGCGACCATCAATCTGGTGCAGGCGCAGACCAACCGCCTGGGCGACACCGCCGCATTGTTCCAGGCGCTGGGTGGCGGCTGGTGGAACCATGAAGCCAAGACAGAGGCGAAACAACCTTGAGTCACTTGAAAAGATCACTATTCGGCTTGTTGGTGCTGGCATCGCTTGCTGCAGCGGGCTTATGTCGTCTGGCAGAAATACCAGGCCGCAGCCAAGGTCGATGCCGACGCGGCCACACCGGTCGTGCACACGCCGACCGACACGATCCACTTTGCGGCGAATGCGCCGCAACTGGCTTTTTTGCAGGTCAAGCTGGTCGAGTCCTATCCCGAGCCTCTGGTCGAGCCGCTGAATGCGCGCCTCGCGTACGACGACAACCAAACGGCACGCGTGTTTCCTCCCATCAACGGCCGGGTGCTGAAGATCGCGGCGGATGCGGGACGCGAGGTCAAGGCGGGAGACGAGTTGCTGGTGCTGGATGCGCCGGACTATGCCCAGGCCACTGCCGATCACGCGAAGGCCAAGGCCGACCTGCAGCGCAAGCGCCTGACCCTGGAGCGCGCGCGCGGTCTGCTGACGAGCAGCGGCATCTCGCTCAAGGAACTGGAAGCGGCAGATGCCGATTTCCACCAGGCCGAGGCGGAAGCGAAACGTGCCGAAGCGCGCCTGCACAACCTGCAGAGCGCGGCCTCGGTGACGGACGGCAAGTTCATGTTGCGCGCACCGGTCGGCGGCACCATCAGCGAACGCCAGGTGAATGTGGGCAGCGAAGTCCGTACCGATGCGGCCAAGCCGCTGTTCGTCATCACCGACTCCAAACAATTGTGGGCACTGATCGATCTGCCGGAGCGTTACCTGGACAAGGTGAAGGTGGGGCAGCCGGTGTCGGTGGAAGTGGATGCCTACCCCGGTGAGGCGTTCAAGGGCAAGGTCACGGTCATCGCCGAGGCGCTCGATCCGGTCACGCGGCGCATCCAGGTGCGCGCCGAGATGGATAACAGTTTGCACCGTCTCAAGCCGGAGATGTTCGCGCGCGTCACGCCGGTGGCGGACAGCGAGTCCAGCATGCCGCGCCTTCCCAATTCCGCGCTGTTCACGCTGGGCTTGCACAGCTATGTGTTCGTCGAACAGTCTCCCGGTGTGTTGCAGCGGCGCCAGGTCGTGCTCGGGCTGCAAAGCCACGAATACAGCTACGTGAAGGAAGGCTTGCATGCCGGCGAGCGCGTGGTCACCACCGGCGCGTTGCTGCTTAACTCCGAGCTGGCCGGCAACGATTGATCGCCGCACGTTACTGACGACATGTTAGACAAACTACTTTCCTTTGCCCTGCAACAGCGCGTGTTCGTGCTGGCGGCTGCGCTGGTGGTCGTCATCTTCGGCTGGCGTGCGGTGCAGGACATGCCGATCGAAGCTTTCCCCGATGTGCAGGACGTGCAGGTGCAGATCGTCACGCAGGCGCCGGGTCAGGCGCCGGAAGAAGTCGAGCGCAGCATCACCTTGCCCATCGAGCGCGAGATGAGCGGCGTGCCGCGCATGACGCAGCTGCGCTCGGTTTCCATCACCGGCCTGTCCGTCGTCACGCTCACCTTTGCCGACAAGACCGACGACTATTTTGCGCGGCAGCAGGTGATGGAGAAGTTGCAGAACGTGTCGCTGCCGCCCGGTACGCAGCCGGGCCTGGCGCCGCTGACCAATGCGGTGGGCGAGGTGTATCGCTATGTGCTGGACGTGCCCGCCGACATGTCGCCCAACGATGTGCGCGCCCTGCAGGACTGGGTGTTGCGTCCGGCACTGCGCCAGGTGCCGGGTGTGGCGGATGTGGTGAGCTTCGGCGGCACGGTGAAGGAATACCAGGTTCACATCAATCCCTTCCTGTTGCGCAAATACGGCGTGAGCATCGACCAGGTGGCGCAGGCGATCAATGCGAACAGCGGCAATGTCGGCGGCGGCATCTTGCAGCGCGGCGATGAGGCACTGGTGTTGCGCAGCATCGGCCTGTTCCAGAGTCTGGAGGACATCGCGCGTGTCGTGATCACCGCCAAAGACGGCAAGACCGTGCTGGTGAGCGACGTCGGCGATGTGGTCATCGGCGCTCGCCCGCGCTCCGGCATGGTGGCGTTCAACGACTACGACAATGTCGTGCAGGGCATCGTGCAGATGACCAAGGGGCAGAACGCCACCAAGGTGGTGGAGGCGCTCAAGGAACGGCTCGACCAGATGTCGCACAAGTTGCCGCCCGGCGTGAAGATCGTGCCGTACTACGACCGTACCGACCTGGTCAAACATACGGTACATACCGTCACCGAGAACCTGATTGTCGGTGCGATACTGGTGGTCGCCATCCTCATTCTGTTCCTGCGCAACTGGTATGCGGCGCTGACGGTGGCAGCCATCATCCCGCTGGCCCTGCTGTTCGCTTTCATCCTGATGGACGCACGCGGCGTTTCCGCCAACCTCATTTCGCTCGGTGCGGTGGACTTCGGTATCATCATCGATAGTGCGGTGGTGCTGGTCGAGGCGCTGATGGTGAAGCTGGCCCTGGCCAAGGCGGATGCCTTGCCGCAGCACCATACCTACGGCTGGCGCATCCACCTGATCAAACAGACCGGGATAGAGCTGGGCCGGCCCATCCTGTTTTCCAAGCTCATCATCATTCTGGCCTTTGTGCCGATCTTCACCTTCCAGCGCGTGGAAGGGAAGATATTCTCGCCGATGGCGTTCACTCTGACTTTTGCCCTGCTCGGCGCGATCCTGCTGACGCTGACGCTGGTGCCGACCTTGCTGTGCTATGCGGTGAAGAACAAAGACCTGGCCGAGAAGCACAGCAACTGGATGCATCACATGCAGGAAAGTTATCGCCGCCTGTTGCTGTGGGCCGAAACCAAGCGCAAATCCATCGTTGTGGCGTCCATCGGCATGCTGGTGGTTGCTTTGGCGGCGGCGCCGTTGCTCGGCAGCGAGTTTCTGCCCAAGCTGGACGAAGGCAACATCTGGCTGACCATCAGCCTGCCGCCAGCCACCGCCCTGGACAAGACCAAAGACATCGAACGCCAGGTGCGCGCCATCCTCAATTCGTATCCCGAGGTGAACAACATCACCACCCAGGTCGGCCGTCCCGATGACGGCACCGACCCGAAAGGACCCGAACAATCTGGAGGTCATGGCCGACCTCAATCCGAAAGAGACCTGGCAATTCGCCGACAAGGAAGAATTGATCGCCGACATGACCAGGAAGATACATGGCATCCCCGGCGTGCCGACCAACTTCTCGCAAGTCATTCAGGACAACGTGGAAGAGGCGCTGTCCGGCGTGAAGGGCGAGATCGCCATCAAGATATTCGGTCCCGATCTCGAGATCCTGGAAGACAAATCGACGCAGGTCGCCGAGGTCCTGAGCGACATACGCGGCGCGACCGACGTGGCGGCGATCAAGGTGGGCGGGCAGACCGAACTCAACATCACGCTGAGCCGTATCCGCATGTCGCGCTACGGGCTCAACATCAACGACGTGAACGCGACCATCCAGACCGCGTTCGCCGGCAATACCGCCAACGTGTTCTACGAAGGCGACCGTCGCTTCGATGTGACCTTGCGCTTGGATCACCAGTACCGCGATGCGGTGGAAGACGTGGCCGACCTGCCCATCGCCTTGCCCAACGGCGGGACGCTGCCGCTCGGTTCCATCGCCGACATCGAGGTGCGCCAGGGGGCAGCACGCGTGGGCCGCGAAGCGGGCGGGCGCGTCGTGGCAGTGAAGGCCAACCTGCTCGGCCGTGACCAAGGAAGCTTCGTCGCCGAGGCGATGAAGAAGGTTGACGATCAAGTCAAATTGCCGCCCGGTTACAGCATGACCTGGGGCGGGCAGTTCGAGAACCAGCAGCGCGCGATCAAGCGGCTGAAAGTCATCGTGCCGGTGTCAGTGCTGATGATCTTCGTGCTGCTGTTCTGGGCGTTCAAGTCCATGCGCAAGGCGTTGCTGGTGATCCTGATGGTGCCGTTCACCCTGATCGGCGGTTTTGCCGGACTGGGTCTGGCCGGTTTGCACATGTCGGTTTCTGCGGCGGTCGGTTTCATCGCCGTGGCCGGTATCTCGGTGCAGAACGGCGTCATCATGGTGGAGCAGTTCATCGAGGGCATGCGCAACGGCTTGCCGCTGGTGCAGAGCGTGATGGAAGGCGCGGTGGCGCGTCTGCGTCCCATCCTGATGACGGCGTTGATGGCGGGTATCGGTCTGCTGCCCGCCGCGCTGTCGCACGGTATCGGTTCCGAGACGCAGCGCCCGTTCGCCGTGGTGATCGTCGGCGGTATCGTCTCGGCTACCTTGTTTACCCTGTTGCTGTTGCCGCTGCTGTTCCCGGTGTTCGCCGAAGAAAGCCGCATCAAGGGCGATCAGCCGCTCACCACGGAGTAAGGCCTTGCCCGATGGGGGCGGAGTTCGGCTAATATGTCGGCCTGCCCCGATCAAGTCGATATGATGAACTTTTCCATACGCCATTCCATCTTCGCGCTGTTCTTTCCATTGCTGGCTGCGTGCGCGCATGCGCCGCAACAGACGGTCGAAAGCACGCCGGCGCCCGGGGGGCGGGCGAACCTGGAAAAGATCGTCGAGACGCCCAAGCTGGACCTGCCCAACGTGGCGCTGACTGACCGTCTGGTGTACGAATTCCTGCTGGGCGACATCGCCGCCCAGCGCGGCAAGCCGGAGCTGGCGGCGCAAGCCTATCTTGATCTGGCCAAGACCACGCGCGACCCGCGTGTGGCGAGACGTGCCGCGCAACTGGCCTATGAGGCGCGCCAGTTCGAGACGGCGCTGGAAGCGTTCAAATTGTGGCAGGAGTTGGAGCCAACCTCGCCGTTGGCCAAGCAGATGCTGCTCTCGCTGTTGTTGAGCGGCGGCAAGCTGCAGGAAGCGCGTCCGCATCTGGAGATGCTCTTGCGGGCCGATCCGGCGAACGCCGGGCGTACCTTCATGAGCATCTATCCGCTGGTCGCGCGCATACCTGACAAAGCGGCCGCGCTCGACTGGATGATCGAGGTGACGCACGCGTATCCGGATGTGGCGGAAGGGCACTGGGCGGTGGCGCAGGCGGCTGCGGCGGCAGGCAAGAACGATCTGGCGCTGACCGAGATGCACCGGGCGGTGACCTTGAAGCCGGAATGGGATGCGGCGGCGGTATTCGAGGCCGAGCTGTATTTGAACAGAGAGCCATCCAAAGGCTTGGCGCTGCTGAAAAAATTCCTGGATGCACATCCCGACAACAAGGACTTGCGCCTGTTCTATGCGCGTGCCCTGCTCAACCAGAAGCAATTCGCCGCTTCGCGCGAAGAGTTCCAGCACTTGTTGCAAGACCGTCCGGACAGTCCCGATCTGGCTTTTGCCATCGCGCTGATCTCCATGCAGATGGGTGAATACGCGCGCGCCGAGCGGGAGTTGCAGCAAGCGCTGACCAAGGGCGGCAAGGAAGAAAGCACGGTGCATTACTATCTGGCGCAGCTGAACGAGGCGAGACAGAACGATGCGGCGGCGCTGGAGCATTACCGCCAGGTGAAAGAAGGCGAATATGGCTATGCCGCCCGCCTGCGCGAGGTGGCTCTGCTGGACAAGGCGGGCAAGCTGGACGAGGCGCGTGACGCCCTGCATCGTGCGACACCCAAAAACGACCAGCAGCGCGTGCAATTGATCCTGATCGATGCGCAGCTGTTGCGCGAAGGCAAACAGTACGACGACGAGCTACGAGGTGCTGGCGCAGGGGCTGGAGAAGTTCCCGGAGCAACCCGATCTGCTGTATCAGACCGCGATGGCGGCGGACAAGCTGAACAAGAACGAGTTGTTCGAAAAGCTGATCCGCAAGCTGATGAAGATCGCGCCGGACAATGCGCATGCCTACAACGCGCTTGGGTTATAGCCTGCTGGACCGCAACGTGCGCATTCCGGAAGCGATGAAGCTGGTGGAAAAGGCCTACCAGCTCGCGCCGGACGATGCGGCGATCATCGACAGCATGGGCTGGGGCCATTACCTGCTGGGCAATCTGGACAAGAGCGTGGAATTTCTGAAGCGTGCATTTGCCGCCAATCCCGACCCCGAGATCGCCGCCCATCTGGGCGAAGTGCTGTGGAAGAAAGGCGACAAGGACGGCGCGCGCAAGGTCTGGGGGGACAGCGCGAAAGCCAATCCCGACAACGAAGCGCTTAAAGCGGTGATGAAGCGTTTCGTCCCCTGAGATGTTGCGTTTTCTTGCGTTAACTACTTTGCTGCTTACGGGCTGCGCGACCGCGCCCGTTGCGGTGCAGCGCCCGGCGCAGGCCGATGCGCCATTCGCATTCAACGGCCGCGTCGCCCTCAAGCAGGGCGAGCAGCGTCAAAACGCCGGTGTGCGCTGGGTGCATCGTGCGGACGAAGACGAGATATTGCTGCTCGCGCCGCTGGGGCAGACGGTGGCGCGCATACACCGCGATGACGGCGAGGTCACGCTGGAAGCCTCCGGCAAACACTACGCGGCGCGGGATATGGAGACCTTGATGCAGCAAGTGCTGGGCTGGCAACTGCCGCTCTCCGGGCTGCGTTACTGGGTCACCGCATTGCCTGTACCCGACGGCGAATTTCATGTCGAGCGCGATGCGAACGGGCAGGTGAGCCTGTTGCGCCAACAGGGCTGGGAGATCAGCTATACGCGCTATGCGGCAGCCACGCCGGATGCGCTGCCGCTGCGCCTGAAGCTGCAACGCGAGGGGATGGAGGTGTTGTTGCTCATCGACGAATGGGAGGCGCAATGATAGCTTGTGCAAAATCCTGCTGCGCTTGCCATCCAAGGGGCGGGCGGTGCTCGCAATCCTCATGTATTACTTATACATTCCGGTTGCTGCGCGCCGGCCTTCCCTTGCCTGGCTGCGCTCGCGACGGATTTTTTCACAAGCTATGAATACGCTGACCTGCCCGGCTCCGGCCAAGCTCAATCTGTTCCTGCACGTGGTCGGGCGCCGCGCCGACGGTTACCATTTGCTGCAAACCCTGTTCCGTTTCATCGACCTGAACGACACCCTGCATTTCACCCTGCGCCGCGACGGCGAAGTGCGCCGCGTCAATGCGCTGGACGGCGTGCCGCCCGAGCAGGACCTGTGCGTGCGCGCCGCGCGCTTGCTGCAACAGGAGACCGGCTGCAGGCTGGGCGTGGACATCGCGCTGCAAAAGCGCATCCCGATGGGCGGCGGCCTGGGCGGCGGCAGTTCGGATGCGGCGACCACCCTGCTGGCCTTGAACCGCCTGTGGCAGCTCGGTCTGTCGCGCGAACGCCTGATGCAGCTGGGCTTGAGCCTGGGGGCCGACGTGCCGGTGTTCGTGTTCGGCGAGAATGCCTTTGCCGAGGGCGTGGGCGAGCAATTGCAGCCGTATCCCTTGCCGGAAGCGTGGTACGTGGTGCTGTGCCCGCCGGTGCATGTACCCACGGTGCAGATATTCACTCATCCGGAATTGACACGAAATACGATTTCGATGACAATGCGCGCCCTTCCGAAGGGGCAAGATTTTCGGGTGGGTCTGCAAAGTGGTTTGGGTAACGATCTGCAAGCGGTAGCCTGCAAGTTGTATCCCGAGGTGGCTGAACATCTGGCATGGCTGGCAAGGTTTGCGCCAGCGCTGATGACCGGCTCCGGCGCATGCGTGTTTGCCGAGTTCGCCACGGAAGCAGAAGCACAAGCGGTATTGCAGCAGTTGCCGTCGAACATGCGCGGATTCGTGGCGCGCGGTTTGCAGCAGCATCCGCTGAAAGATTTAGCTGCATAAAGTTTTATTGGGGAGTCGCCAAGTGGTAAGGCATCGGATTTTGATTCCGACATTCGTAGGTTCGATCCCTACCTCCCCAGCCAGATTCTCAATCAAGTCTTGATGGGCGTTCGCGCCCATTTTAATTTTGCGAGGTGACCATGTCCGGCGACATGATGGTCTTCACCGGTAATGCCAATCCCAAGCTCGCCGAAGACGTAGCGCAGCATCTCAACATCCATCTTGGCCGTGCCACGGTGGGCCGCTTCTCCGACGGCGAAGTGATGGTCGAGATCCTGGAGCATGTGCGCGGCAAGGATGTGTTCGTGCTGCAGTCCACTTGCGCAGCCGACCAACGACAGCCTGATGGAAGTGATGGTGATGGTGGATGCGCTGAAACGCGCTTCTGCCGCACGTATCACGGCTGCCCTGCCGTATTTCGGCTATGCCCGCCAGGATCGCCGTCCGCGTTCTGCGCGCGTGGCGATCACCGCCAAGGTGGTGGCAGACATGCTGGTCGGCGTCGGTGTCGATCGCCTGCTGACCATGGACCTGCACTCCGACCAGATCCAGGGTTTCTTCGATATCCCGGTGGACAACATCTACGCCGCACCGATCCTGTTGTCGGATGTGTGGAAACAGAATTACAACAATCTGGTGGTGGTATCGCCGGACGTGGGCGGGGTGGTGCGCGCCCGCGCGCTGGCCAAGCGCCTGGAATCCGATCTGGCGATCATCGACAAGCGCCGCCCCAAGCCGAACGTGGCCAAGGTGATGAACATCATCGGTGACGTTGCCGGTCGTACCTGCATCATCATGGACGACATGGTGGATACCGCCAACACGCTGTGTGAAGCGGCCAACGCCCTGAAGGAAAAAGGTGCCGAGCGCGTGATCGCCTACTGTACCCACCCCGTGCTGTCCGGCCCGGCGATCGAGCGTCTGGAGAAATCGGCCATCGACGAACTGGTGGTGACCGATACCATCCCGTTGAGCGAAGCGGCAAGGAACTGCAAACGCATCCGCCAACTGAGCGTGGCTGAACTGCTGGCGGAGACCATGCGCCGCATCAATGCGGAAGAGTCGGTCAGCTCGCTGTTCATGGACTAAGTTTTGCGGTGGCCATGTTGGCTATCGCGCAACCCGAAGCCTCTGGTCGCGGAGTGCTTCACTAGAAGTGGAGAAGTAAAATGGCAATCGAAATCAGCGCAACAACACGCAAAGCGCAAGGAACGGGTGCGAGCCGCCGTCTGCGTAAAGCGAACCGCGTTCCCGGCATCGTCTACGGTGCAGGCGAAGCGACCATGATCGAACTCGATCACAACACACTGTATTACGCACTGCGCAACGAAGCGTTCCACGCTTCCATCCTGTCGCTGGAACTGGACGGCAAAAAGGAATCCGTGCTGCTGCGCGATTTCCAGATGCACCCGTTCCGCCAGCAAGTGCAACACATCGACTTCCAGCGCGTCGATGCGAAGAAGAAGATCCACATGAAGGTGCCATTGCACTTCATCAACGCTGAAATCGCTCCGGGCGTGAAGACTGCCGGCGGCATCATCAGCCACGTGTTGAACGAACTGGAAATCGCCTGCTTGCCAGCCGCTCTGCCAGCAGCGATCGAAGTGGACCTGGCCGGTCTGGACTTGGGTCACTCCATCCACGTGTCCGACGTCAAGCTGCCTAAGGGCGTTGAAGTGGCAGGCCATCACCACGCAAGCGACGCTGTGGCAACGGTAACAGTGCCGCGCGGCCACGTTGAAGCCGCTGCCGAGGCTGCTGCTGCCGAAGCCGCTGCTGCCGCAGCCGCACCTGCAGCCGCTGCACCCGCTGCCAAGAAGTAAACTGCATCAGGAACAACCCGCCATGACATCTAACGGTGCATGGCGGGTTTTTTCATTATGAGCGAAATTAAACTCATCGTCGGTCTGGGCAACCCCGGGCGTGAATACGAGGCCACGCGCCACAACGCCGGGTTCTGGTGGGTGGATGAGCTGGTACGTGCTCACAACGTGAGTTTCAAAGCCGACAGCAAGTTTCACGGCCTGGTTGCACGCGCGACGCTGCATGGCCATGAAGTGCATCTGCTCAAGCCGCAGACCTTCATGAATGTGAGCGGCCGCTCGGTTGGCGCGGTGGCGCAGTTCTACAAGATCGTGCCGGAACAGATACTGGTGGTGCATGACGAACTCGATCTGCCGCCGGGCAGCGCGAAGCTCAAGCTGGGCGGCGGACACGGCGGGCATAACGGGCTGAAAGACATCATCGCGCATCTTGGCACCAAGGATTTCTGGCGCCTGCGTGTCGGCGTCGGTCATCCCGGCGAGCGCACGGAAGTCGTGAACTACGTATTGAATGCGCCGCGCAAGGAAGAGCAAGTATTGATCGATGAGGCGATGCAGCGTGCGCAGGATGTGGCGCCGCTCATCATCGAAGGCAAGATGGAAGCAGCGATGTTGAAGCTGCACAGCAACTAACCAAGGAAACAACCATGAGTCTCAAATGCGGTATCGTCGGTCTGCCCAACGTCGGCAAATCCACCATGTTCAATGCGCTGACCAAGGCGGGCATCGCTGCGGAGAACTATCCCTTCTGCACCATCGAGCCTAACGTCGGTATCGTTGAAGTGCCCGACACGCGCATGGACGAGCTGGCAAAGATCGTCAAACCGCAACGCATGCAGTACGCCATCGTCGAGTTCGTCGACATCGCCGGTCTGGTGGCGGGTGCCTCCAAAGGCGAAGGCCTGGGCAACCAGTTCCTCGCCAACATCCGCGAGACTGATGCCATCGTCAACGTGGTGCGCTGCTTCGATGACCCGAACGTGGTGCACGTGGCCGGCACGCGTCGATCCCCTGTCCGACATCGAAGTCATCATCACCGAGCTGGCGCTGGCCGACCTCGCTGTGGTGGAACGCACCATCCAGCGCGACGGCAAGAAAGCCAAGTCCGGCGACAAGGACGCGCAGAAACTGGTGGCCGTGCTGGAGCGGCTGCTGCCGCACCTGAACGAAGGCAAACCGGCGCGCACTTTCGGCTTGAGCGAAGAAGAGAAGCTCATCATCAAGCCCCTGTGTCTGCTCACCATCAAGCCCGCGATGTATGTCGGCAACGTGCTGGAAGACGGCTTCGAGAACAATCCGCATCTGGATCGCCTGCGCGAGTATGCGGCGAAAGAGGGGGCACCTGTCGTGGCGCTGTGTGCCAAGATCGAAGCGGAACTGGCCGACCTCGATGATGCCGACAAAAAAGAATTCCTCGCCGACCTCGGCCTGGAAGAACCCGGCCTGAACCGCCTGATCCGCACCGGCTACGAACTGCTCGGCCTGCAGACCTACTTCACTGCCGGTGTGAAGGAAGTGCGCGCGTGGACCATCCACAAGGGCGACACCGCGCCGCAAGCTGCGGGCGTCATCCACACCGACTTCGAAAAAGGCTTCATCCGCGCGCAGACCATCTCCTACGAAGACTTCGTCGCCTGCGGCGGCGAGGCGGGCGCCAAAGAGAAGGGCAAGATGCGCGTCGAAGGCAAGGACTACGTCGTGCAGGACGGCGACGTGATGAACTTCCTGTTCAACGTCTAACTCCCGCCCAGCGCTTGAACGCACTGGAACAGTTGCGCGCCGGAAAACTGGCGGGGAGCCGGCGACTCAATCTGTCGTGCGGTTTGCGCGAATTTCCCCGCGAGATTTTCGATCTCGCCGACACGCTGGAGATCCTCGACCTGTCGGATAACGAGCTGTCGTCGTTGCCCGACGATCTGCCCCGCCTGCGCAAGCTGCGCGTCCTGTTCTGCTCCAACAACCGCTTCACTGCATTGCCCGAAGTGCTGGGGCGATGCCCGCAGCTCAGCATGGTGGGCTTCAAGGCCAATCAGATTCGCAGCGTGCCTGCTGCAGCGCTGCCGCCGATGCTGCGCTGGCTGATCCTCACCGACAACCAGATCGCCGAACTCCCCGCCAAACTGGGACGATGCACACAGTTGCAAAAGCTCATGTTGGCAGGCAACCGTTTGCAGTCTTTGCCACAAACGCTGGCAACCTGCACCAGGCTGGAATTGCTGCGCATCGCTGCCAACCGCCTTGAATCACTGCCGGATTGGCTGTTCGAACTGCCGCGACTTTCCTGGCTGGCCTATGCCGGCAATCCGTTTTGCGCCAACAGTGAAACAGCCGCGTTGTCGCATGCTTCCATCACCGATATCTGCTGGGACGAATTGCAGCTGCAGCACAAGCTGGGCGAGGGCGCATCCGGCGTGATCCACCGCGCGCTGTGGCAGCGCAACGCAAGCCAGCAGGATGTGGCGGTGAAACTGTTCAAGGGTACTGTCACCAGCGACGGGCTGCCGCACAGCGAAATGGCCGCCTGCATCCGCGCCGGCGAGCATCCCAATCTGATCGCCGTGCATGGCAAGGTCGCCGATCACCTGGCAGCAGAAAACGGTCTGGTGATGTCGCTGGTGGATGACAGCTTCCGCAACCTGGCCGGTCCGCCCAGCCTCGAGTCGTGCACGCGCGACATTTATGCCGCGGAAACTAAGTTCACCCCGAGCACAGCCGTTCGCATCGCTCTCGGCATCGCGTCGGCGGCGCAGCATCTGCACGCGCAGGGCATCATGCATGGCGATCTGTACGCGCATAACATTCTGCGCTGCGAGGAAGGCAATGCCTTGCTTGGCGACTTCGGTGCGGCATCTTTCTTCGCGCCGGAAGAGCGGCAGCGTGCCGAAGCGCTGCAACGCATCGAAGTGCGCGCATTTGCCTGCCTGCTGGAAGAGCTGCTGGAACGATGCAATGCGGCAGATGCGGCGTACGAAACATTAAAGACGCTGACGGACCTGCAGGCACGCAGCGCGCAGGAAGACAGCGCAGCGCGCCCGCTGTTCGCGGAGATACGACAGGTGTTGCTGACGCTGCAGTAGTGAGCAACGCTAAAAGCCTTTGCGCGTGGGATGTCTGTTACAATGCGCGCCGCAATATCGTTTCAGTCTAGTTATTGCCGCCGATTCCGGTTCGCAGCACCCACCTCATTCAGCCTCAGACTGGCGCTCATTCAGGGCGACAGGCCGTTTGTACTTAGAAAGTAAAACAATGTCATTCAAATCTCTCGGCTTGTCCGATGAAATCGTCCGCGCCGTTACCGAGCGCGGTTACACCGAGCCTACGCCCATTCAGGCGCAAGCCATTCCCGTCATCCTCAAAGGCGGCGACCTGATGGGCGGCGCGCAGACCGGCACCGGCAAGACCGCCGGTTTCACGCTGCCGCTGCTGCAACGCCTGATGGAAAAAAATGTCACCGGCAAGGCGCCCATCCGCGCGCTGGTGCTCACCCCCACGCGCGAACTCGCCGCCCAAGTGGAAGAGAGCGTGCGTCTCTACGGCAAACACCTGCCGCTCAAATCCATGATGATGTTCGGCGGCGTGAACATCAACCCGCAGATCAAGCAGCTGCATGGTCGCGTCGATATCCTGGTGGCGACACCGGGACGTTTGCTCGACCACTTGCAGCAGAAGACGGTGGACTTGTCGCACGTCGAGATCCTGGTGCTGGACGAAGCCGACCGCATGCTGGACATGGGTTTCATCCGTGACATCAAGCGCGTGCTCGCCGTGTTGCCCAAGCAACGCCAGAACCTGCTGTTCTCGGCCACCTTCTCCGACGAGATCAAGTTGCTGGCCGATGGCCTGCTGACCAATCCGGCGCTGATCGAAGTGGCACGCCGCAACCAGGCGAACGAACTGATCGAACAACGCGTGTATCCGGTGGACCGCGAGAAGAAGCGCACGCTGCTCACGCAGCTCATCAAGGACAACAACTGGTTCCAGGTGCTGGTGTTCACGCGCACCAAGCACGGCGCGAACAACCTGGCCGACCACTTGAACAAGGAAAGCATCCCCGCGATGGCGATCCACGGCAACAAGAGCCAGGCGGCGCGCACGCGTGCGCTGGCCGAGTTCAAGACTGCCAAACTGCAAGTGCTGGTGGCGACCGACATCGCCGCGCGCGGCATCGACATCAGCGAACTGCCGCACGTGGTGAACTACGAGTTGCCGAACGTGGCGGAAGACTATGTGCACCGCATCGGACGTACCGGGCGTGCAGGCAGCAACGGAGAAGCCAGCTCGCTGGTATGTATTGATGAACACAAGCTGTTGCATGACATCGAGCGCCTCATCAAGCGCGAAATCCCGGTGGTGCAAGTGCCGGGCTTCGAACCTGATCCGCGCATCAAGGCCGAGCCGATCATGAACGGGCAGAACCGTGGCCAAGGCGGACGCGGCCAGGGACAAGGTCGCGGTCAGCCGCGTACCGGTGGCGGACAAGCCCGCTCCGGCGGTGCACCGCGCACGGGAACCGGCGGCAAGCCGGCGGGCGGAGCGAGCCGTGGTGGCGTGCCGTCATCGGCTCAGCATCGTTCCGGCGGTCGCGGTCGTCCGTGGTGAGCGTCGAACCACAGACTCAGTCCCCTCGCAGCTGCGAACGGCTATGATGAACACGACAGTGACCAACGAAGAAGCCATCGCCGCCACCAAGCTCTGGCTTGAGAAGGCGGTGATCGGCCTCAACCTGTGCCCGTTCGCCAAGGGCGTGCACGTCAAGGGGCAGATACGCTATTTCGTCAGCGCCGCGCAAACGCCGGAGGAACTGCTGGCCGATGTGCAGCGCGAGCTGGAAGTGCTGGCCGAGGCCAGCCGCGAAAAGATCGACACCACGCTGCTGATCCATCCGCATGTGCTGACCGACTTTCTCGATTACAACGACTTTCTGGAAGTGGTGGATGCGGCGCTGGAAGAGGCCGATCTGGCAGGCGAGCTGCAAGTCGCGAGCATGCATCCGCAATACCAGTTCGCCGACACCGAGCTGGACGACATCACCAACTTCACCAACCGCTCGCCTTATCCGACGCTGCACTTGATACGCGAAGTCAGCATCGACGAGGCAGTGGCCGCGTTCCCCGAGGCCGAGATGATCTTCGAGAAGAACATCGAGACCATGAAGAAATTGGGGCATGAGGGCTGGGATGCGTTGGGTCTGGCGGAAGTGCAGCGGTACAAGAACATCAAGTAAACACCGATTTAATCCGTTCGTGGTGAGCCTGAAGTAACTACTAGCCATCCGACTAGGTTGTCAAAAGACGTCAACCAAGTCGGTGGTTATGTCGAACCATGATCGGATTAAATCTATAACACTCAAATGCGATGGCATGCCCTTCGACAAGCTCAGGGCGAACGGAGTGTATTTCTATTCGTGCCGAACTAATAGGAATGACGTTATAGTTATTTCCATGGAAACGAAACCCGACCACTCATTCTCTTCGCTCACCCCGGACCGCGTATTGAACGCACTGGAGAGCATCGGCCTGCGCTGCGATGGCCGCCTGCTCGCGCTCAACAGCTACGAGAACCGCGTGTACCAGGTCGGCATGGACGAGGGGGCGCCGCTGGTCGCGAAGTTCTACCGCCCCGCACGCTGGACGGATGCAGCCATCCTCGAGGAACACGCCTTCGTGCAGGAGTTGGTCGAGCGCGAGATCCCCGTGGTGCCTGCGCTGCTTATCGACGGCAGCACACTGCATCACTTTGAAGGATTCCGCTTCTCGGTTTTCTCAAAGCACGGCGGACGCGCCCCCGAACTGGAAGACCGCGATACGCTGGAATGGCTGGGGCGTTTTCTCGGGCGCATCCACGCCGTCGGCGCCATCAAGAATTATCAGCATCGCCCCACACTCGATATTGCTTCCTTCGGCACTGAGCCGCGCGACTATCTGCTGACGCATGATTTCATTCCCGCGGACATCGATGCCGCCTATCGCAGTGTGGTGCAGCAGGCGCTGGATGGCGTGCGCCACTGTTTCGATCGGGCGGGCGAGGTGAAGCAACTGCGCCTGCACGGCGACTGCCACGCCGGCAACGTGCTGTGGACCGACGAAGGTCCGCACTTCGTGGACTTCGACGACAGCCGCATGGGGCCCGCCGTGCAAGACCTGTGGATGCTGCTCTCCGGCGAACGCGAAGACCGCGTGCGGCAGATGGGCGACGTGCTCGCCGGTTACGAAGACTTCTGCGAATTCGACGCGCGCGAACTGCACCTCATCGAAGCCCTGCGCACGTTACGCCTCATCCACTACTCCGCATGGCTCGCACGGCGCTGGGACGACATCGCATTCAAGCAAGCCTTCCCCTGGTTCAACACCCAGCGCTACTGGCAGGATCGCATCCTCGAACTCAGGGAGCAGATCGCGCTGATGGAGGAGCCGCCGCTGTGGCAAAACTGACCCTCATCCCCAGCCCTTCCCCCGGCGGGGGAAGGGAGTAAATCCCCTCTCCCACTGGGAGAGGGCTAGGGTGAGGGAACGCACGTCAACAAACCATGAAACCAAATTCAAATCTCTGTCCCTGCGGCAGCAACAAGAAGTTCACCGACTGCTGCGCCCGCTACGTGGAAGGCAACGAACCCGCCCCCACCGCCGAAGCCCTCATGCGCTCCCGCTACACCGCCTACACCTTGTTATGCGAAGACTACCTGCTGGCGACCTGGCGCCCTTCCACACGACCAGCTTCATTGGGCTTGGCGGAAGAAGTACCGACCAAATGGCTTGGCCTCGAAGTTAAACGCCACGAACAGCAGGATACCGATCACGCCATCGTCGAATTCGTCGCGCGCTACAAAGTGAATGGCCGCGCCCACCGGCTGCATGAAGTCAGTCGCTTCGTGCGCGAGGAGGGGCGGTGGTTTTATGTGGATGGGGATGTTACTTAGTTACTGAAAATGAAACATGGCTGCTATTCGGCCATTGCTGCCGTTTCAGTTGCCTGAATCTTCGTCTGCTGCTGCATCCCATTGCCGAAGTTCTTATCTCTTCGGGCGCTCCAAAGAGATAAATCTGGGCCTGGAGAATTGAGGCATCTGTTAAGTGGTAACGTTAAAACCTAGCGAGTCGAGATACTCGATTTGTTTTTGTAGATGCGCGGGGGGCACATTTAGTGAAATTATTGTACGTAACTCACTACCGGACATGCTGAGCGGCGATACGTCTGTTAGATTTAGATTGATCGGAATTCCAGTTTTACTTTTCAACTTTAGCCGAGTTCCTCCAATTTCTACTATCGCCTCAAGAATTGGTGCGCCAAGGCCAAATGATGCATCAAGTTTTTGAGCTAACAAGCCATAGTTCTGAAGAATCAAAAATTCGCTATAGCCAATTCCATATTCAGGGAGCCCTTTGTACATGTATTCAGGGTATGGCTTGTGCGGTAAGAAAGCGAGACGGGTAGGCCCTTGATCGGGATCCCATGTAATACTTAAATTGCAAAATGTCTCAAAGAATCGTGCGATTTCGGGGGTCAATATTGACAAAATATGCAGTGTCAAAGGCGAAAATGTGCCCGGCTGACGAATTTCTCCGGCTAAAATCTTCCCTAATAATTGCTGTACATCTGCATTGGATTTTTGCGACGCTACCGTTGAAAAAGCGTCAAGCCAATCTTCATCGATAACCTTTTCCGAGACGTCGAAAGATTTGGTGCCCTGCAATTCGCTAACTGCAACAGCAAGAACTTTTTCTTTGTTTTGCTGCTTGCCAATAAGGTCTGTAGCAAAAACGTCTAATGCTCGGTCAAGCAATTTATCATCATCTGTAACTTTTTTGGCCACTACCCCGGCCGCGCTCTGTAGGACTAGTTGCCTTCCGGCTGCGATAGTTTTGCGCTTAGTAATTGCCTCATCAATGTAGGTCATTCCGTATTCAGTCGCACCGCGTACTAACTTGTCGGCAGCATTTCTGAGCGATTTAAGAATCGAGGGCGGAAGTGGTATACCTGTCTTTACAGCAATCCCAACAGAAGCCAATACATCCCATGTTTTACTTGCATATTCAGCATCAGGTTTAAAGGGGGCTGGTTTTGTTTCTGCATCTTGGGACATCAAATCACCTATCAAATTTAGAATTTTTCCCGTTCAAGTAACACGGGGGGCTATAAATACATCAACCCGAAATCTATCAGAAAACAATCTTTCTTTTGGGGTGAAAAAGGTCTAGACCTTAGAGCCTTCCTCTATACATCAACTTTGAACCCCAGCTCGACTTCCGATGCAGGCACTCCGCCTCGAATACCCCAATTCTCCAGCGCGATCTCGTTGAGCACGATGAAGACATCGTTCGGCGCAATGTCGAGTGCACCAAGATTCTTCACAATGGCTTGGTAGAGCGCGCGCTTTGCTTCGAGGGAGCGGCCAGCGAACAGAGTGATTCCGACGAGCGTGTAATTCTCGCTCTTGCCGGGCGGCACATGGAAATGCTCCGGCCTGTGTTCGATGTAGCGAATCTGTCGATCATGCGCGGGAAGCTGCAATGCCTCTCGCTGCGCGAGGTAGATGGCTTCGATGATCGCCTGCACTTGTTCCGGCGGCCAACTTTTGCGGACTTCGATTTTTGCGAGTGGCATGATTGCTCCTGTTTGCTACACAGCGTTCTGATCTGTTTTTACTTCCAGCGCTCTAATCTTCCTTGATTGAAAAACAAGAAAAGCCAACAGCGTTACACACACGCCGGAGATAAAGAACATGAATGCTATGCCTCTGCCTGGGCCGGTGCCGACCAGCTGTCCGAATGAATCCTCCAGCATTCCGTTTGGTTTAAGCAATGGATTGAAAACATGGTCGGCCAGAAATCCGGCGGAAAGGTAGGCGAGTACCGATCCCAGATACGTGATGACGGAAACAAAAGACCAGACGCGCCCCTGCACGGCATTGTCGATGTTGTTTCGGATCAGGACTTCGATGCTGGTGTTCACAAAGGGGATAGTGCAAAAGAACAGGAAGCCGGGTATGACGACGAGAATGATGTGGGTTGAAATGCCCATGAGCGCAAAGAAAATACCCATCAGCCCCAGGCAGAGCGCCAGCAGCGTCACTTGATTTTTTTGCTGCCCGAGCACGCCGATGAAAAAGCTGCTGAACAACATGCCGATGGCGCAAGCCGAGAGGGCGATGCCCAGCGTCTTTGCATCGGTGAATGAAAGCACCATCGGCCCGAACAGGGTTTGCAACAAGCCGATGTAGAAAAGGATGAGCGCGGTGATGCCGATCAAAGACAGTATGCCTTTCTGTGCCACGGTTGCCATGAAGCCCTCTTTGAGTTCATGGAGGAATTTTTGCTTGTCGGCTTTTTCAGTGAAGACGGTCGTCTTGCGGCGGACGACGCTCACTGCAGCGATGGCAACAAGAAAGGTGCAGATGTCGATGACGAGGATGTACTTGATGTCCATGTATCCCATCAAGATGCCTGCGATCAACGGGGCGAGCAAAAATTGCGCCGCACCGGACAGTTGGGCGAGTCCGCTGGCTTTGGCATATAGCTCGGGCGGCACGAGATCGGACACCGAGGCTTTATAGGCGGGCGTGTGGATGGCGACGAACACCGAACTGATGGCAACGCCAAGATAAATTTGCCAGAGCTCAATTGCGCCAAATGCCATCATCGCCAAAATAAATGCCAAACCTGTTGCTGCACCGAGGTCACCGATGATGATTAAGAGTCGGCGGTCAAAACGATCCGCCAGCACGCCCCCGATGGGATTGAGCAAGAACGCTGGAAGAAAAGCAAACAGGACCATCATGGCGTAGCTGGTCGCCGTCCCGGTGGTCTGAAAAGCATAAACACCCAACGAAAACGCAGTCAGCCCGCTGCCGATGGCCGAAACCATTTGCCCCACCCAGACGATGAGAAATTTTGAATAGCTGTGGTTTAAGTGAGTGCTCATATTTCCCTGAGTGTTATTGGTGGCGCTTGCTCATTACGTGCTTGTGTGTCTTAAAGTGATTCGATACTGACTTTGATCTGCCAAGGGTCGTTCGAAATCAAACGGCTTGGCCATGTAATCCGATGAGGATTTCAGTCTGCGCTTGGCTTGTACCAGTTCCGGCCACGGCTCTGCCCACACTTCGGGATAGGTGCATTCGCCCGGATATTGAATCGGGTAGGCAAGCGTCTCTCGTCCGGGCGTAAATTCGCAATTGATCCCAGGTTTACTATTGCCGCGAGCATCGCAGCGATACCAGCCATGACCCTCCAGCCAGACAGCGACGAAGCCGTGCAAACAGTAAGGCGGATTTGAGCCGTCGAACGTCAGTCGTTGATAGCAGAATCCTGCGGGGATCTTATTGGCGCGCAACAGCGCCACCAGCAAATGGCTCTTTGCCGTGCAAAAGCCGGTTCCGACGGCCAGCACATCGGATGCGATGTAAGGCGTCTCTTCGCGTTTGAAGTCGATGCAGTGCTGGATGTTGTCGCGCACCCATTCGAAGCAATCTTTCGCGGTGGTCTCGCCAGAACTGGATTGCAGCCTGGAGGCTAACTGAGCGATGGCCGGATGGTGGTAATCGACAACGTCGCTGGCGGAGAGGAAGGGTGTTGTGTCCATGTGGTGTCGTGCGCTTATTGCTGGGAGCGGGCGGCAAACAGGAACGCGAGACCCAGCGGAATCTCGACCAGTGTCGCAGCCAAGATCCCCAGCCCGACATGTCCCGTCGCCAACTCGAAGAAGCCGAGTGCAGCGAGGGCGAGGCAGCCGAAAGAAAAGCCGGTGGACATGGCGGTGCGTGCGGCGGAGGGTTGCGCCGTGCGTGCGTAGAAGAACATGAAGCCGACACCGAGGAACAGCATGCCATTGCGCCGACTGACGATGCTCGCGGAAGGAGTGAGGTCCACTCCCCATATGGACAGCAGGAGATCGGGTGCGAACACCCAGATGGCGGCAAGCAGGAAGCAGCCTAAGGCGGTGAGGGTGGCGAGCGTTCTGAAGTTCATGGGTTGGTCCGTTGGTTCAATTGTTCAAAGTCTGTTGCAGCTTCTTTTGCCAGAACATCGCTTTGCCCATCTTCGGGTCGAGCTCGTATCCCGCAAAACCGCTGGCCTTGTATGCCGCTTGCGCAACGGCATTGCCTTCCAGCACTTCCAGCGTGAGCTTGCAACACCCCAGACGCGTGGCGATCTCTTCCGCCTTGGCGAGCAACCGCTTGGAGAGGCCGCGCCCCCGGTATTGTCTGGCGACGACGAGATCGTGCACGTTCAGCAGCGGCTTGCAGGCGAAGGTGGAAAATCCCTCAAAGCAGATCGCCATACCGGCGGGCGCGCCAGCTATCAAGGCGAGTACGACATGCGCTGCCGGACGCTTGCGCAGCTCGGCAACGAGATTGCTTTTGACCAAGTCCGGCAATTCTGCACCGCCTCCCATGTCGTCTTTGGCATATTCATTCAAAAGATGAACGATGGCATCCGCATGGGATGGCAAAGACAGGTCGGCAATCCCTATTACTTCAACTCCATTCAGCATGTGACGCACCCAAGTTGTCTCCAAAATCGTCATGCCGAATAGTAACGGACTGTCGGCAAGAATGGGAAAGCACATCTGGTGCGCCTCCATCTCTCCCCAGAACCTCTACAATGCCGCACCTTTAATTCGAAGTGAAAAGACGTCAGCCAACCATGAGTACAGAAACAGAAAACAACTATCTGGTGATCACTGCCTCCGGAGAAGACAAGGTCGGCCTCGTCGAGCAGTTCTCGGGACGCATCGCCGACAGCGGCTGCAACATCGAAGAATGCCGCATGTCCGTGCTCGGCGGGCACTTCGCCTTCATCATGCTGGTCTCCGGCGCATGGAACGCGCTTTCCAAGCTGGAAGGGCAGATGCCATCGCTAGGCCAGCAGCTTGGCCTTACCATCTCTTACGAGCGCACCCACAAACACGAACGCACGGTGCCTGCGATCCCCTATAACGTCGAAGTCGTGAGCATGGTGCACCCCGGCATCGTGCGCAGCCTCGCGGCCTTCTTCTCCCGTCATGGCATCAACATCGAAGAACTGCAGACCAGCACCTATCCTGCGCCGCACACCGGTACGCCCATGTTCTCGGTGGTCATGACCGTGGGCATCCAGGCCAAGGTGCACATTCCCACCCTGCGCGGCGATTTCCTTGATTACTGCGACGACCTCAATCTGGATGCGACGTTTGAACCGGTGCGGGGGTAAGCAAATAAGTGGATGTAGGGCACCCAAGGGCGCAAGAACATCTACGAGGTAACCTACGGGCATTGCACCAAAGGTAGGCAATTCTCTAAGCTCTTCGAACTTGAGAAATTGACACCGCCGAATGTGCGACGTCAAAACATCCGGTGCAATGCGCTGCGCTTATTGCACCCTACGCGGGCCGGGTCCGGCATCTCATCAGTTGGATGTTGCCGACATCGGTGGTGAATCCGTGTCTCGCGTAAAAGTCACTCATCTCCGGCAGGCAATAGAGTTCGAAATGCGTTACATCAGCCAGCCTTTCGTGCGACCTAATCAAGCTCATTAGCATGTCTCCTAGGCCATTTCCTCGCAGGTCTTCACGGACGATGACATCAAAGACAAGGGCCTTGAACGTGAAATCGGTGAGCACGCGGGCGAAGCCGATCAGCTCGTCCTGCGTATCTACGAGAGCAACGCATAGTTGCGAGTTTGCGACACACTTGCGCGTAGTTTCCTGGGTGCGGCCATTCGACCACCACTCGTTCTGATAAAGACGATGCAGTTGCTCGATGTGATTGTCGTTCAGTTCGTATATGACTTTCATGTGATTTCCCCAGGGACCTGAATGGAGTTAGCCCCACACGCCTTCCGCCACATCGACCACGCTCCCGCCGACAAATACTTCGATGCCGTTATCGGTTTCGTTCGCGCGCAACGCCAAGGTGGAAGGGCGTCCCATCTCGTAGCCTTGTCCGGCCAATACATCGAGCCGCGGCGAGCCGAGCACTTTGTGGCGCACGAGATAGGCGGCGAGGCAGCCGTTGGCGCTGCCTGTCGCGGCATCCTCGGCGACGCCATAGTAGTCGGCAAACGCGCGCACGCTCAGGTGCTGGTTCGGTTCGTAGGCTTCAGGGCTGAACACCAGGATGAGCTTGGCCCATGCGTCATTGACCAGGGCGAAATAGGCGTCCTTGTCGATCTTCGCGCGCTTGAGTGCATCCAGGTTCTTGAGCGGTACCAGCAGTGTCGGGAATCCGGTCGAGACTTCCTCGACCGGAAAGCGCTGGTCGATGTCGGATACCGCGATACCCAGTACCTGCGCCAGTACGTCCGCGTCGAGCTGCTTGCCGAACTGGGGCGGCATCTGTTTCATCCACAGGGTGGCAGTTTCGGAGAACGTGACGGGGATCTTGCCGACACGCAGATTCAGTGCGACCTCGTTCGCATCGGTCAGGCGCAATTTGTTGCGGATGATATGCACCGTGCCGAGGGTCGGGTGTCCGGCGAATTCCACCTCGGAGTTAGGCGTGAAGATGCGCACGTCATAGCCGCCGTCGCGCGGCTGGCGCGAGGTGATGAAAGTCGTTTCAGAGAAGTTGATCTCCTTCGCGATCTGCCGCATCTCTTTTTCAGACAAAGCTTCGCAGTCGACGAAAGTGGCGAGCTGGTTGCCGCCATAGCGTTGGCTGGTGAATACGTCGGTGATGAAGAATCTCGGCTTGCCCATGCTTGTCGTTTTTCCGATGTCGGACTGCGAGGCGACATTCTGCTTGCCGCAAGGAAAAACTTCAATTCGACGACAAGGTTGCTGCGTGAATGACTGCGCCGGAGTCGATTTCTATCTCACCGAGCTGTTACGGCTGCATCATCTTGCGCAACTCGGAGGCATCGAAGACCAACCGGATCTCGCTGATCTTGCCGTTCTTTACGGTGAAGAACTCGGCGGTGCGGATCGACCCGGCCGGGCCGGCGGTGTCGCAGTCGTAGAGCAGCGCTGCACGATCCTGCTCGAATATTCCCTGCAGCAATGTCACACGGTGCAGCATGGATTCGAATCTTGTCAGGGCAGCAACGAAGTCGTCGGCGTTGTCGAAGGAGTCGATGCTGCCCTTGAAGTCCAGGTCGTCGGCGAGACAGGCGCGTGCCGCGGTGAAGTCGCCACTAGTCCATGCATTGTGGTAGGTCTCGATCAATTGGCGCGTGCTCATGTTCGGTCTCCTTTCCTGAATATAAGGACGACTGGCACTCCGGGCAGTTCGACTATTGCATCGAATGCAGGCCGAACATATTGCCTTCGGTGTCATAGGCCAGGACGATGAAGCCATACTCGCCGATGGACATTTTTGGCTTGTGGATGCGGCCACCAGAGGTGATGACACGTCCCGCCTCAACGGCGCAATCATGGCAGATGAAGTAAATGATCGTGCTATTGCCGCCCGAAGGGACACCTTCCATCTTGACCAGGGCGCCACCGGCGCCGAAGCGGTCCACCTCCATCGGGAAGCTCCACATTTCCACTTCCGGGTTGTTGATCTTCTCCAGCTTGAGCTGCAAGACCGATTCGTAGAATTTCCTGGCTCGGGCCATATCCTGCACATAGATCTCGAACCAGTTGACGGGATTGTGTTTCATGGCATGCCTCCATAAAAAGTCATCACGTGTTACTGACTTGCAGTGTTGCTGCAACCGAACTTCAATACGGTACCTCCAGCGCCTCGCACAGGAATCTCATGAGGGGAGCTGCCTCGGCAAAACGTTTTCCGGCCAGTTTGACCAGACCTGTCCCTGTTGCCTCGCGGCTGGACAACGGCGCGATGGCGACGAAGTCTTTGCGCTTGATGTCTTCTATCGCCGGGTGATCGGCGGCGTAGCCGCGCGGAGGGCGGGTCAGGCCGTCGCCCCACAGCTCCCATTGCGCGACGAACTTTTTATCGTCGCGCGCGGCAAACCATTTCTCGGGCTTCTGCACGATGCGGTCACGTATCTTGCCCAGCACATCCGCTTCCGGATGCCAGCAGCCGGCGGCAAAGAAGCACTCGTCCGTGGCGATATGCACATAGAAGCCGGGGGCGTGGATGTCCTTGCCCAACGCGTGGCGGAACTGGATGCCGACGTTGGTTTTGTATGGAGTCTTGTCGCGCGAGAAACGCGTATCGCGATATACGCGCATCAGCGAGCCGCCCATCTTGCGTGGCTCGGCACGAAAGTTAGGCGCAAAGGTCTTGAGCGCCGGTTCCATCGCCTCGATGAAGTCCAGGGCCGGCTCGCGCACCAGCGATTCATAGCGCGGCTTGTTGGCCTCGAACCAGGCCTTGTTGTTATTGGCCGCCAGTTCGTCGAGGAAATCGAAAGTCGCTTTGGTGAACATGATCTGCATTCTCCAGTCAGTTGTGCGTGTTCTATTTTGCGGCCAGCAGCCGCTTGCCTTGTTCGGTGAACTTCCACCATGGGATGGATTCGCCATTATCCAGAAAATGCCGTGCCGCCATCAATGTGTAGAGCACGCAGGGATCGTGGCGCCGTCCCATCCTGCCGGACAAAGACCGATACGTTGCAAGCGGATCGCGCGTCGCGAGTTGCTGCGGGGTGAGGATGCCAAGTGCACGCAGGTCGGAGGCGATCGCTCTCCCGATGTTCGGTATGTCTTCCAGCTTGGCCGCGTTTACTTTGTCGCGCGTCCGCATGAGTCATTCCTGCCCATAGGCGCGTTGCAAAGCGGCGAGGTCGATCTTCTTCATCTGCAGCATCGCCTGCCACACCCGTCCTGCTTTGATCGGGTCGGGGTCGCGCAACAATTTGTCCATGGCGCCCGGCACGACTTGCCAGGATATGCCGAACTTGTCTTGCAGCCAGCCGCACTGCACCTCAGTTCCTCCTGCGGTGAGCTTGGCCCACAGGCCATCGACTTCCTCCTGTGTTTCGCAATCGACGACGAAGGAGATCGCCTCGTTGAATTTGAAGATGGGTCCGCCGTTGAGGGCCGTGAATACCTGGCCGTCGAGCTCGAAGGTGACGGTCATCACCGAACCGTTCGGCCTGCCCGAGACTTCCGCACTTTCCGAACCGTAACGGTCGATCCTCACGATCCTGGAATTCTTGAAAACAGAAACATAATAGTTCGCGGCCTCTTCGGCCTGGTTGTCGAACCACAGGAATGGAGTGATCTTTTGCATGATATTTTCTCCTCGATGGCTGCTTTGAAAATCACGGAGGTTATTTTTCAGCAGCCGTCCTCAGCTTTGCCAGGCCTGCTTCAAAATCCTTGCCGACCATCTGGTCCATGTCCATGAACAGTCCCATGATTTTTGCGATATAGGCTTGCCTGCCGTCCATGGCCCAGGTGACGGTGGTGGAGTCGCCATGCGGCTCCAGCGTGAATGTGACATGGTTGTGCCCTTCGAACGGCTTGATCATGTGCAGATGAAGATCGATCTGTGAAGGCGGGGAGGATGCGGTTATCTCGATGCTGCCCTGACCGACTTCGCGATTGCCATCCCATGCATATGCAGCCCCTTTGCCGCTGGCGCTCCCGCCGAACATCTTTTTCATCGCGGGATCCTTGTTGTAAGGCGTCCATGCATCCCACTGGTGAAAATCGTTGATGAGTTGAAAGATCTTTTCCGGCGTTGCCTTGATGGTGGTCGAACGCTGGACGTGGAAGGTATCCGGTTTGGTCGCAGCATAGGTAAGGACCACAGCGAACAATACGACAAGAATGACGATGGTCTGGAGCATGATCGATCTCCTTCATTTGATAGCCCCTCTCCTGAATCGGTAACGGCACTGCAAGTCGTCTGCTATTGGTTGATGGCGACCTTGATCGGAGCTGGTGTTTATTCACAGAATTTCAAAGTACGGGTTCCACACGACCTCCCACAGATGCTGGTCGGGGTCCTGGAAGTATCCGGAGTAGCCACCCCAGAGTGCAGGCTGGGCTGCTTTAACGATTGTGCCGCCGGCCTTGCTTGCCTGTTCCATGACCAAGTCTACTTCCTGCTTCGAAGCCACATTGTGGCCGATGGCGAATTCGGTGGCACTCGTTTGACACGGCGCGATGTCCGTATCGTGCGCGATACTGGCACGCGGCCAGATGGCCAGTTTCAAGCCGGAGTTCAAATCAAAGAAAGCGACGGCTCCGTACCCGACCTCCGTGCCGAAGATGCCATGTATTGGCAAGCCCAGGCCGTCCCGGTAAAACGCGAGTGATCGCTCCAGGTCGTCGACGCCAAGGGTGATTACGGTGATATGCGGTTTCATATGCGCTCTCCCTGGGGGCTTGCCCATTGGTTGGAGGCACTCGCTTACATCTGGAACGGTCCTGAGGCCGTGATTCTGCAGTTTCTTTGCTTATGGCTGTCGCCGGTTGGATCAAATCGATTTGTTCAACAGTTCGACTTTGAGATTGGCATGCATCGGGATGCCGACACCCGCCGTTGACGGGTAATCGATCGCATCGCCTGTTTGCAGATAACCGCGTCGCAGAAAGAAGGACAGCAGGTCGTTTCTCGCGGACAGGACAAGCATGACGAGGCGCTTGGCGTTGAAATGCGCAGCCGCATAGCTTTCTGCATGGTCAAGAAGCTGTTTGCCTGCTCCCGCTCCCTGTAGCGCCGGATCGACCGCAAACAGGCCGATGTGGCTATCGTCCCCGTTTTTGGCGACATGGATACATGCCACGATCTTCGAATCCTTGATACCGGCGAGAATCACAGAATCAGGTTTTGAGATCGCCTCTGCCACTTGCTCTGCACTCGTTCTGTTTCCGGATACCAGGTGCGCTTCATGCGTCCAGCCGGCATTGCCCGATTGCGGGCGATAGGTCTCGTTGACGAGTTGCGCAATCGATGCGGCGTCTGGCTCGGTGGCGGTGCGTAACGTATCAATGATCTGTGGTCGCATGATCCTGAACTTCCATGAAAGTCGGTTGGCGTTCACGCACATTAAAGTGCATCGCTGTGCCGGACTTTATAGCGGCAAGCCGTGACGATGGGAATAGGGGGTATCCCGTAGTTTGCGCTACAGCTTGGGACGTAGTGCTAGCCCGAATTTACGCCTTAATTGTCGTCCCGGCGTTAGACATTCCCCTCGTAAGCCTTTAGACTTGCGCACTTTTTTACAGGACGACCATCATGTCCGACGACATCAACCAGACACCGAACGAACCCGCCGCCGTGCCGCGCGACAAAATCGCGCGCGAAGTGGCGCGCCGCCGCACTTTCGGCATCATCTCCCACCCGGATGCGGGCAAGACCACCCTCACCGAAAAACTGCTGCTGTTCTCCGGCGCGATCCAGATGGCGGGCGCGGTGAAGGCGCGCAAGAGCGGGCGCCACGCGACCTCCGACTTCCTCGAGATCGAGAAGCAGCGCGGCATCTCCGTCGCCAGTTCGGTGATGCAGTTCGAGTACCGCGACCATGTGGTGAACCTGCTCGACACGCCCGGCCACCAGGACTTCTCCGAAGATACCTATCGAGTGCTCACCGCCGTGGACTCGGCGCTGATGGTGATCGACGCGGCCAAGGGCGTGGAAGCACAGACCATCAAGCTGCTCGACGTGTGCCGCATGCGCGACACGCCCATCATCACCTTCATGAACAAGATGGACCGCGAGGTGCGCGACCCGCTGGAACTGCTGGACGAGGTTGAGTCGGTGCTGAAGATCCAGTGTGCGCCGGTGACCTGGCCGGTGGGCATGGGCAAGACCTTCCGTGGCGTGTATCACCTGCTGCGCGACGAGATATTGCTGTTCACCCCGGGCGAAGAGCGCGCCGACGGCGAGGTCGAGGTCATCAAGGGCATCGACAACCCGGTGCTGGCCGAACGCTTCCCGCTGGAGATCGAGCAATTGAAGATGGAAGTGGAGCTGGTGCACGGCGCATCGCATCCCTTCGACCTGCAGCGCTTCCTCGAAGGCAAACAGACACCGGTGTTCTTCGGTTCCGCCATCAACAACTTCGGCGTGCGCGAGATCCTGAACGCGCTGCTGGACTGGGCACCCGCTCCGATCGAACGCGACGCCACTGTCCGCCGTGTGAATCCCACCGAACCGGCGTTCTCCGGCTTCGTGTTCAAGATCCAGGCCAACATGGATGCCAACCACCGCGACCGTATCGCCTTCCTGCGCGTTTGCTCCGGCCATTTCGAGCGCGGCATGAAGATCAAGCACCTGCGCATCGGCCGCGAGATCCGCGTGTCCAGCGTGGTGACTTTCATGGCTTCCAGCCGCGAGCAGGTGGAAGAAGCGTACGCGGGCGACATCATCGGCCTGCCCAACCACGGCAACATGCAGATAGGCGACAGCTTCTCCGAAGGCGAAGTGTTGCAGTACACCGGCATCCCGTATTTCGCGCCGGATTTCTTCCGCTCGGTGCGCATCCGCAACCCGCTCAAGGTGAAGCAGTTGCACAAGGGCTTGCAGCAACTGGGCGAAGAGGGGGCGGTGCAGGTGTTCAAGCCCATCGACGGCGGCGACCTCATCCTCGGTGCGGTCGGCATGTTGCAGTTCGACGTGGTGGCCAGCCGTTTGCAGGGCGAGTACGGCGTGGATGCGATGTTCGAAGGCACCAGCACCACCAGCGCGCGCTGGGTGACTTGCGACGATAAAAAAATCCTCGCCGATTTCGAGAAGGCGCTGTCGCATAACCTCGCCATCGACGCGGCGGGCAACCTCGCTTACCTCGCGCCGAACAACGTTAACCTGAAGCTGACGCAAGAGCGCTGGCCGAAGGTGGTGTTCCATACGACGCGCGAGCACGCGGTTAAACTCTGATGCAACAACTCGAATTCCACCTGCGTGGCGAATTCATCGAGCTGTGCAACCTGCTCAAGCTCGCCGGAGTGTGCGACAGCGGCGGTGCGGGCAAGGCGCTGGTGGCGGAGGGGGTGGTCTCCGTCGACGGACAGGTGGAGCTGCGCAAGACCGCCAAGATACGCGCCGGTCAGGTGGTGACCTTGGGCGATGCACAGATACGAGTGCTGGCTTGAGTCATGTTGTACATCGCCCACAACGTCGCCATCCCCGAACGCGAGATCGAGCTGACCGCGGTGCGCGCGCAAGGTGCGGGCGGGCAGAACGTGAACATATAATGCCTAATTAATTCATATTAGGTAGCGCAGCAGCATGACCAAAAATAGCCCCAAGGCTTACTCGTATAATGTCTCGGGCCCATGAGGAGTCCAAGATGAAGTCGATACGGTTATCGTCTGCATGGAAAGAAAAGCGAAACAAGCTGGCAGAAACCAAGTTTACAGCGCAGTGTCCGTACTGGATGACCCTCGATAAAGCAAAGAATGAGTTCAAGCCCAAGCAGGCGCAAGTTGACGTGGTGAACTATATCTTTGAGCTTGCTGTATCAGGGATGGGGAACTACGCCATCGTGAAAAGGCTGAATGCCGAAGGCATCAAGAATTTCGGTCGAGTGGATTATTGGTCAACTTCGAGCGTGCAGGCGTTATTGAACAACCGGGCTGTTCTAGGGGAGTTTCAGCCGCACACCAAAATAAACAAGAAGCGGATACCAGAGGGTGATCCGATCAAAGGCTACTATCCTCAGGTTGTAAGTGAGGCGCTTTTCTATCGGGTAGCGCCACACGCAAGAAACTTGCAGAACTTAATTCCCATATTGAGAGAAAGTACGTTCAGGGCGATTTGTTTGAAGCTCCACGCGATTTAGCGGAAGGCACTATCTTTATCGTCGGGGTGATGGATGGTAACGACGAAAACGGTATTGCCCAGCTGACACAAGTTATGATTGCGCTGCCGGCCCCCAACATGAAGTCTTGGCTGTATATCAACACAGTCGCAGAATTCCGCCAACTCTACGATCAACTCGATACTGGGGGCCAGCCTGACAAAGCCGTGCCCATCCTTAAGGTTCAACCTAAGAAGCAAACTGACAATGACAACGGGAATTAACGATCTCCAGCCTACGCGACTCGAACAAGCACTTTCGGCTCGCGGCCTTACTAAAGGGCAACTTGCAAGCCTTGTCGGTGTAGCAGCGTCTACTGTCACGAAATGGTGCAAAGGCGATCAATCTCCAGAATCGGAGACGTTTGAGCGCCTAGCATCAGTTCTTAATGTTCAGCCGGAATGGCTTACCCGCGTCATTCTGAAGCCCGTAACTCCGCCACTTTTTCGTAGCAACGCTTCGGCATTAAAGTCGGCTCGCGCCAAGCTAGAAGCGCAAACAGAATGGGCACAAGAAGCCGCGCTTTTACTCAATGAGTATGTGGACTACCCAAAGCTGAACTTGCCCGAGCGCAACTTCACCGACCCTGAACAAATCAGTAATGAGGACATTGAATCTGCTGCCGAGGAATGCCGGGTAATGTGGCAGTTAGGAAAGGGGCCAATTCAGAATCTTGCTTTGGCTGCAGAAAGCTCAGGAATCATCGTCGTCCGACAAGAAACTGAAGTATCAGTAATTGAAGGTTTATCAACCTGGAGCGCTCATCTATGTCGTCCCATTGTTCTTCTTTCAGCTGACAAGGCTAATGCCTTCCGCAGTCGCTTCGATTTGGCTCATGAGATAGGCCATCTCATTCTGCACAAACACATACCAAGAGCAGATGAGCGAGATCGATATAATCAAATGGAAAAACAAGCGCACCGTTTTGCCGGTGCGCTATTACTTCCGGCCGAAACATTCTCAATCGAAGTGCGCCTCCCACCTAACCTAGACAATCTGCTCATCTTGAAGCAGCGATGGGGGGCTTCTGTTGCAGCGATGATGATGCGGCTTCACGCACTTAGGCTGCTCAATGACGCTGAAAAGCTTGTGCTTTTCAAGCGGCGCTCCGCTCGCTGGGGTTCTAAGGCCGAGCCGGGAGACGATAAATGGGAACCGGAAGTTCCGCGCCTGCTTCGCCGGACAGTGGAACTTCTGATCAGTGAAGGCATCTTGGCTGCAGAAGGAATACCACGTTATCTTGGTTTCTCGCCTCGTGATATAGAAAAGCTGTGCCATCTTCGGGAGAACTATTTTGCAACCCCTGCAGAAGTCGTTGAGTTGGCGACCTTGCGTGGAGCCGGAGCGCAAGGTCGTCTAGTCGCCAATGGCAAGGCCGAGGTGGTAGCCTTTTCGAGGTTTAAAAAGTAACCGGATGCATGCTTACCCTGCGACCGACTTCAGTCCGTCTGCAGAGTTAGTGCGCATCGTCGATCCGCCAATCGGTAAGCAGGGTAGGTATTTAATTAGCTAGAATGTTAACAAGGTGTCGAGTGCGGTGCATCTGCGTTTCGACATCAACGCTTCATCGCTGCCGCCTGAATTCAAGGAACGTCTGCTGCAACTCAACGACCAGCGCATCACCAAGGACGGCGTGGTCATCATCAAGGCGCAGGAATATCGCAATCAGGAACAGAATCGCAACGAGGCGTTGCGCCGTCTGAAAGCGATGCTGTTGTCCGTCGCGGTAAAACCAAAAACTCGCGTCGCCACCAAGCCGTCGCGCAGTGCGCAAAAGAAACGCGTGGAAAGCAAAGTCAGGCGCGGAGCGACGAAGTCGTTGCGCGGTCGAGTGACAGAATAGGTCGGCAATAGCCGATAAGGAAAAACATGGCAATCAAGGCAACCATCTTCAAAGCCAATCTGCAGATCGCGGATATGGAGCGTCACTACTATCAGGATCACGCTCTTACCCTGGCGCGGCATCCCTCGGAAACGGACGAGCGCATGATGGTGCGTTTGCTGGCGTTCGCCCTGCACGCGCAAGAGTACCTGGAGTTCGGGCAGGGCATGACGGACGATGACGAGGCTGACCTGTGGAAAAAAGACCTTACCGGTGCCATCGAGTTATGGATCGACGTGGGCATCCCCGACGAGAAGCTGATCCGCAAGGCCTGCGGCCGTTCCGATCAGGTCATCGTTTACAGCTATGGCGGGCGCGTGGCCGAGATGTGGTTCGCGCAGAACAGTGCACAGTTCGAGCGGCAGAAGAATCTCAGCATCATCAACCTGCCGGTGGCCAGCACGCAGGCGCTGGCCAAGCTGGCACAACGCACCATGACTTTGCAATGCACCATTCAGGACGGGCAGGTGTGGATCGGCGACGGCGATACCAGTGTGCAGGTGGAGCGGGTGGTACTGAAGCAAGCGGCAAGGTGAGGTCCTGCCGGACGGTGTGAGCAATTCGCCCGTCAGGCGTGGGCAGCGTCGGCCAGATAGTGGTCGAACTCTTCAGCCGGCATCGGTTTTGCAAACAGGAAGCCTTGCCCGTAGTCGCATCCGGCGGCGACCAGCATGTCGCGTTGTTCCGCCGTCTCCACCCCTTCCGCGACCACTTTCATGCCGAGCTTGTGCGCCATGACGATGATCGCCTCGGCGATGGCATGGTCGCCGGGATTCTTCACCATGTTGCGCACGAAGGACTGGTCGATCTTGAGGTAGTCGATGTCGAAGCGTTGCAGGTAGGACATCGCCGAATAGCCCGTGCCGAAATCGTCCAGCGACACCTGGATGCCTGCATCGCGGAACGCCAGCAGCTTTTCCTGAACCTCGCTGCGGTCATCCATCAGCAATCCTTCGGTGATCTCCACCACGATGCAGCTCGGCGGTATGTCGAGGGTGCGCAGCCAGGTAAGCAGGCCGAGATTGGTGTCGCCGGTGATGAACTGGCGCGGCGATTTGTTCACGCTGATCTGCATGGTCGACAGGTTGCCGTTCTTTCTGGAGCACCACTGTTTGGCCTTCATCGCAGCCTGGCGGAACACCCAGTCGCCGATGTCGTTGATGAGCCCGATCTCTTCCGCCAGCGGGATGAAGATGGTGGGGCTGACGAGTCCCAACTTGGGGTGATGCCAGCGCAACAAAGCTTCGGCTTTGGCGGGTATTCCCGTTTTCAGATCGATGATGGGTTGATAGTAGATCTCGAACTGCTTGTGATCGAGCGCGCGCCTCAGATCGTTGCTGAGTTGCAGCCGGGTCTGCGCGGCTTCCTGCATGGAGGCGGTGAAGTAGCTGTACTGGTTGCGTCCGCGACCTTTGGCGACATACATCGCCTGGTCGGCATTCTTCAACAAGGAAGACAGATTGTCCGCATCCAGCGGATAGAGGGTGATGCCGATACTGGCGGAGACATAGGCCGTGGTCTCGCCGAGCATGAACGGTCTGGCGAGGACCTGGATGATGGTGTCGGCCAGCGTGCCCAGACGTTTCGGGTCGGCCAATCCCGGCAGGATGATGGTGAACTCGTCGCCGCCCAGGCGCGCCAGTGTGTCCGATTCGCGGATGCAACCGGCGATGCGTTTGGAGGCCTGTATCAGCAAGTTGTCGCCCGCTTCATGTCCCAGGGTGTCGTTCACCTCCTTGAAATGGTCGAGGTCGATGAACATCAGCGCCAGCGAGTTCTGTTCGCGCCCCTCGCGTTTCATTTCCTGCATCAAGCGGTCATGGAACAGGCGGCGGTTCGGCAATCCGGTAAGCACGTCGTAGTTGGCTTGGCGCCAGATGGTCTCTTCGCTGCGTTTCTTGTCGGTGATGTCGGAGAAGATGGCGATGCGCTGGCGCACCTCTCCATGTTCATCGCGCACCGTGTTGATGGTCAGCCATTCGGAATAGGTCTCGCCGTTCTTGCGCCGGTTGACGATCTCGCCTTGCCAATTGCCGAAGGTCTGGATGGACGTCCACATCGCGCGATAGAACTCTTTGCCCTGTTGGCCGGAGCTGAGCAGGTTGGGGTCGTGGCCGATGGCTTCATGCGCTTCATAGTGCGTGATATGGGTGAAAGCGGGATTGACCGCGACGATCTTGTTGTCGGCATCGGTGATCACGATGGCTTCGGGGCTGGCCTGAAACACGGTGGAGGCGAGTTGCAAGCCTTCTTCATCCTGTTTGCGTTCGATGGCGATGCCGACGATCTTCGCCATCTCCTCGATGAGCTTGATCTGGGCTTCGCTGGGGGAGGAGATCTGGCGCTGGTACAGCGCCAGCGTGCCCAGCACTTTGCCCCTGGAAGAGAACACCGGCTCGGACCAGCATGAGGCCAGGTCCGCTTGGGCAGCCAGCTCCTTGTAGGGCGCCCAATTCGGATGGGTCTGCACGTCCGCTACGATGGTGCGTTTTCCGGTGGCGGCGGCGTGGCCGCAGGAACCGCGTCCGGTGCCGATCTCGAAACCGTGCACGGTCCGGTTGAAAAAATCGGGGAGGCTGGGCGCGGCGCCGACGAGCAGGTGCTTTTCGTCTTTGTCGAGCAGCAGGATGGAGCACAACACCTGCGGCTGTTCGGTCTCCACCTGATGCACGATGGCATTGAGGATGTCATTCAATTCCCGTCCGCGGGCCAGCATCTCCAGAACTTCGCCGCGTATCTGTTCGCGGTGCAGCGCCTGTTCGCGTTCGGTCACATCGGTGATGACGGAATAGAGCATGTCCCGCCCGTGGTAGTCCACATGGCCGGAGTGCACCTCGACATCGCGTGTCTCGCCCGAGGCTACGCGGTGTTTGAAACGGAAGAACTTTCGCTGTTCGCTGCGGGCGGCTTCCATTTCATTTTGGACTGCTCCCGCAGGCAGGGTGTTGATGTCGCTGATGCGCATCTTGCGCAGTTCATCCACCGGCCAGCCGTAAAAAGCCGCTGCGGCCGGGTTGGCATCCACGATCGCGCCGCCGTCCGGATCGATCAGCAGTTTGATCGAGGTGTTGTTGGTGAACATCGAGTGATACAGCGCTTCGTCCTCGCGCAATACCCGTTCGTCATCCGCGATATGCTCCTGCAGTTGATTGAAGCTGGTTTGCAGTTTGCGGATCTCCGGGCTGCCTTCCAGCGGGATGTTGCGCAGAGGCGTCGTTTTGCCGTTGGAAAGTCTGTTGATCAGCTCGGCTGATCGCGACAAGGGGGACAGCTCATGGCGCAGGAATAGCCATAGCAGGGAAATGACCAGCAAGGAAACCAGACCGGCCACTTCAATGGCCTCGTTGCGGATGTGGACGATGCGCGCAAAAGCCTGTGCGGTGGGCAGGTGTGCCACCACGAACCAGCCGGTGCTGGGGATGCGTCTTGCGGAAGTGAGTTCTTCCACACCATGCGCGCTGACCGTGATGCCGGAGCCCTCGAAGCCGCTCATGTAGCGGTCGAGCATCTTGTCGACGCCGGGCGCAGGCAAAGGTCGCAGGGTGCGCAGCTTGTCGGTGTCGGCGACAAATAGACCGTCGCGGGGCGAGACGACCAGATAGGCGCTGCTGTCGGGGTGCGATTTGGCATCGAAGTCGCTTAACAGGCTGTTGTCGCTGAGACCGGTCACACCCGCGACTACGCCCGCCACATGGTTGGCCTTGTCCAGCACCGGCACCGCGATGACCAGGCGCGGCTCCTTCACGAAAAGCAACTCGATTCTGGAGATGGCCGGCTTCCCGCTTGCCATCACCTGGCGAAAGAAATCTTTTTCCCTGAAGTCGGCGCCCGCTATCGCCTGTGCTTGCGGAAAGCCGGCAATGCCGCGCCCTTCTTTGGAGATGACCATGGCCCCTAACGTGCACAGATTGCAGATGGCTGTTTGGTCTGCCAGAACAGAAGCGATGCGCCCCCGCTGTGCCAGCATCTCCGGCGTGATGGAGCTGGCGACCAAGGCCAGCGAGTCGATGTGCAACTTGAGCGCGTCGTCGATGCGTTCGGCGACAAACGAGACTTCGGAGAGTTGCTGGTTGGATAAGGAGACTTCCATTTCCTGGCGCAGGTGCGCAGAGAAAAGGTAAGTGATCGCGCCGGTTGAAAGCAGAAACAGACACAAGGTGAACAAGGTCACCTTGATTTTCAGACTGAGATTTTGAAATGCGCGGAACATGCTATCTCACCTTCCTCCTGGTTGGCAGCGCATCGCGTCGGTCGTTCTATTCCCGCGTTATCGGCAGGGCGACTCTAGTTGTAATGCCTGAGCAGAATTCTACACCTTGCCGTACAGATAATTTTTCCGTTTTGGCTCCGGGAAACGCTCGATCGCGTAGCGCAACATGGTGCGCGGCATGGTGCGGTAATGTTCTTTCAGGAAGTCCTCTTCGACGGCAAGGTCGCGCTTGCCCACCTCGCGCAACATCCAGCCCACCGCCTTGTGCATCAGGTCATGCTCGTCCTGCAGCAGGATTTTTGCGATGTGCAGCGTGTCGTCGAAGTCGTCCAGACGGATGAACCAGGCAGTGGCGATGATGGCGATGCGCCGTTCCCACAGCAAAGGCGAGTGTGCCAACTCGTGCAACACCTTGCGCGGACGTTGTTGCAAGTGGCGGCCGACGATGTGCGGCGCGCTGACGTCGACCAGGTCCCAGTTGTTGATGCGGTGCGTGTTGCTCAAATAGAGCTCGTAAGCAGCGGCCTGATCTTTGCCCTGGGCGCGCTGATAGAACTGCATCAGCAACAACAGGGCGAACATCCGCTCTTCGTGATAGCGTGAATTCAGCAATGTGGTGACGGTATCCAGGCCGGTATCGACGTATTGCTTGGCCAGCGCGCGCAACTGCGGCATCTTGATGCCGAGGAACATATCGCCCTCGCCATATTGTCCCGGGCCGGTCTTGAAGAAACGCTGCAGGTTGGTTGCGTTCTCGGCGGAGGCGAGGGCTCGCAGCTCTTTGCAGATCGCGGCTGCTGAGTCTGTCATGAGTTAGCGGCGGCGTCCGCGAGCATTGCTGCTGCCACCCATGATGGAGCCGAGCACGCCACGCACCAGCTGGCGTCCCAGCTCTGCGCCGACGGTGCGCACCACGCTCTTCACCAATGCCTCGCCCGCACTTTGGCGGCGCGAGTCGCCGCCACCGAGTACCCCGCCAAGCAAGCCGCCCAGCATGCCACCGCTATTTTGCGGTGCAGCAGCTTTGGTTTCTTCCGCTTGTTTTTGTTCGGTACGTCCTTTGATCTTCTCGTAAGCGGATTCGCGGTCGATGACTTGCTCGTAATGTCCGGCCAGCAGCGAAGACTGGATGATGGCTTTGCGTTCCTGCTCGGTGATCGGGCCGATATGCGCCTGCGGCGGTACGATCCAGGTGCGCTCGACGATGGTGGGTGTGCCTTTCTCGTTCAGCAGCGACACCAGCGCTTCGCCCACGCCGAGTTCGGTGATGGCGGCTTGCTCGTCCAGTTCCGGATTGTCGCGCATGGTCTCGGCGGCGGCGCGCACCGCTTTCTGGTCGCGCACCGAGAAGGCGCGCAGCGCGTGCTGCACGCGGTTGCCGAGCTGGCTCAGGATCTTGTCCGGTACGTCGGCCGGATTCTGCGTGACGAAATACACGCCCACGCCCTTGGAGCGGATCAGGCGCACGACTTGTTCGATCTTGTCGACGAGGGCGGCGGGCGCATCGTTGAACAGCAGGTGCGCCTCGTCGAAGAAGAACACCAGTTTGGGTTTGTCGAGGTCGCCCGCTTCCGGCAGGTTCTCGAACAGTTCGGACAGCAGCCACAGCAGCAGCGTCGAGTACACCTTGGGCGCCTGCATCAGCTTGTCGGCAGCGAGGATGTTCACCATGCCCGCGCCCTTGCTGTCGGTCTGCATCAGGTCGTCGATGTTGAGCATCGGTTCGCCGAAGAACTGCTCCGCACCCTGACTGCTCAATTCCAGCAAGCCGCGCTGGATGGCGCCGATGCTGGCCGTGGAGATGTTGCCGTATTCGGTGGTGAAGTCTTTGGCGTTGTCGCCGACATGCTGCACCATCGCGCGCAGGTCTTTGAAATCGAGCAGCAGCATGCCGCTGTCGTCGGCGATCTTGAACACCAGCGTAAGAACGCCCTGCTGCGTGTCGTTCAGGTTCAGCATGCGTCCCAGCAGCAGCGGCCCCATGTCGGACACGGTGGCGCGTACCGGATGGCCCTGTTTGCCTTCCACGTCCCAGAAAGTGACCGGGAAAGCGCGATGCTCAAATTCGTCCAATTTCAATTGTTCGACACGCGCCTGTACCTTGGCGTTGCCGCCGCCGATCTTGGAGATGCCGGAGAGGTCGCCCTTGATGTCGGACATGAACACCGGCACGCCGATGCGGCTGAACGATTCCGCCAGTGACTGCAGGGTCACGGTCTTGCCGGTTCCCGTCGCGCCGGTGATGAGACCGTGGCGGTTCGCCATCTGCGGCAGCAGCACGAGTTCTTGCTTGTCGTTCCTGGCGATGAGTAGCGGGGTGGTCATTAAGGATTCCTTTTGCGTGTAGGGTGGAAATTAGTGGTGCGCAGCGGCGACGCTGCTTGTAAAATCGAATCCGCGCATTATGGCGGTTGGCGTTTGCTGCCGCAATCTTGCGATCCTCAAAGGAGCAGTCATGGCAATCAATGCAGTTACTTCGGGCAGCAACTACGTGTCACAGGTGCAGCCGCAACCGCAGACCCACGCCGAAAGGGTGAATGAGAAAAAGCAAGACGGCGACCGCGACGACGGCGGTTCGGCTGCGGCGACAGCGAACGCCGTGCTCAAACCTACGGTCAACACCAGCGGCCAAACGGTCGGTTCCATCATCAACGTGAAGGCCTGAAGTTTGGTGCGTGCAGGCCTGCTATTTTTTACCTGCCTTGTTGTATCGCTTTGCTCCGCCGCTGCATCGGCTGCGGATTGGACGGTCAGCGGTGCGGTATTGGAAAAGGGAACGAGACGTCCGCTGCCGGGCGTCCTTGTTTCAGTACGCGACCATACAGGACTTTCGTCCGGCACCGATGAACAAGGCCGCTTTCAACTCAACCTCCCGGATGCGGGCAGCTACACACTGACGGCTACCCTGTCCGGGCAGGGCAATCCCGTTTCCATCGAGATCCAGCTTGTGCAAGGCACGCCGTTGCCGTCGCCGATCTTTTACATGGCGCCACCGAAGTCCTTGTCCGAAGTGGTGGTGAGCGCCGAACGCAGTCCGGACCAGGTCAGCAAGAACGCCATCAGCGGCAAGACCCTGCGCCATCTCGCCGGTTCCAGCGGCGACCCGTTGCGCGCATTGCAGACGCTGCCCGGCGTGGCCACGGTGAATGGCAGCAGTGCACCGGCGGTGCGCGGCTCCGGCCCCGGCGACAACGCCTACTATGTCGATGGCTTGCGCGTCGGCAAGCTGTTCCACTACGGCAGCATCAGCGTGTTCAACGCCGACCTGATCGAGGATTTCAATCTGTATAGCGCGGCATTCAGCCCGCACTATGCCGATGTCACCGGTGCGGTGATCGACGTCGCGCTGCGCGAGCCGCGCAAGGATCGTCTGGGCGGCAAGGTCGACGTCAATCTGATGGGGGCGAATTTCCTGGTGGAGGGGCCGCGCACCGACGATCAATCGTTCTACTTCGCGGCGCGGCGCAGTTATGTCGATCTGTTCGTCAAAAAGGTCGAGCAAAAAGGCGTGACCGTTCAGGTGCCGAACTATTGGGACTATCAGGGCAAATATCTGTGGCAGGTGAACGATGCCAACCGGATCACCATGCACCTGCAAGGCGCGTCCGATGTCGTGAAGCTCAATGTCTCTCCCACCGCCGAAGCCGCACAGACGCAGCCGGTGCTGGCCGGCGATTCCGCCTTGTCCGATGTGAGCTCCATGCAGGCCCTGGTGCTGGATACCCTCCTGTCCGGCGGGTCCTACAACACGCTGTCGCTCGAGCACACCAATAACCGCTCATCCACCGTGCTTGGAACGGCAGGTACCTTGGGGCTCACGCAAGACAATGCCATCCTGCACGAACAGATGCGCATGGAGTTCGAGGCAGGTCACGAGCTTTCGCTGGGAACGGAGCTGACCAATAGCAAGATCAAGGTCGATGCGGATTTCAATAATACGACATGCACCCAGTTCAATCCCAACTGCGACCTGACCACGGCGACCCGCCGCCGGCTATCCGAAAATATCTCGACGAATACGTTGGGAGTTTCCGTGCAGGACCGGAAGCGTGTCTCTTCGCAACTCACGCTCATCGGCGGGCTGCGTCACAGCAAAGAGGATTACGCGCACAAGACCTACAACGAGCCGCGCATCGGCATGGAATGGGAATGGAGCGAACAGACCATGTTCACGGCCGGCTGGGGACAGCACAACCAGTATCCGACCGGGATGCAATGGGCGCGCGTGTTCGGCAACCCTGCGCTCGATCACATTCGCGCCAATCATCGTGTTCTCGGTGTGAAGCACAAGGTGGATGCGGACTGGAACTGGAAGGCAGAGACTTACTATAAAAAACTCAGCAACCTCGTGATCAGCGATCCATTGCTCAACTACATCAATGCAGCGAGCGGCAAGGCGTACGGCCTCGAGTTGCTGATCAAGAAAGAGGAGACAGAAAAACTCTCCGGCTGGTTCGTGCTCAACCTGGCCAAATCGCAACGGCGCAACGATGTGACCGGGGAGGCGTTCCGCTTCCAGTACGACCAGCCTGTCAACACCACGCTGGTGGGAACATACAAACTTTCGGAGGCGTGGACGTTCGGCATGAAATGGAACTACCACTCGGGTACGCCCTACACGCCTATTCTGGGCACCAGCGGCACCTATCCGGATGGCCGTCCTATCCCGCTCTATGCAGGAGTGAACTCGGGCACGCTGCCGGTCTATCACCGCCTCGACCTGCGTGTGGACCGCAACTACGTATTCGACCGCTGGAAGCTGAACACCTACTTCGAGCTGAACAACGTCTATCAGCGCAAGAACATCGTCGGCTACACCTACAATCCGACCTACACCTCGCGCGAGCCGGTTTACGCTTTTGTGCTGCCGTTCTCGTTCGGGGTGCAGGGGGAGTTTTAGAGGCGGGGAATGCGAGCCAGGGGATGGCTCAAAGCGTGTCCCGTGCCATGCTCCACGCCATGCGGTGACTATGGTTGCGCCTGCGGTAGTAGACATAGTCGCCGATAAACTTGCGGATCTTGCCTGCACTCCTTTTCACTCGGCGGAAGGGATGCGGCGTGCTGATCATGATGTTCATGTTTTTCTCCCGGCACGAAATTCAACCCTCGATTTGTTGGAGGGGGACCCGTTGAGGTCAGGTGTGGAGGAGGCAATTTAGCGCGGGGTTCGGCAAGAAAAAATAAGCAATAACTACTATTTCCCTCTGCTAAACACTGTAGTGCTTCGGGTTGAAGCGAGTGCCGAACCCGGACTAACATGGGTATCGGCATCGGGGTACACAATGCAAACCAAGAGTGGCAAGCGCGAAACGGTTCTGCCAGACAAGCGGAATTATTACACTCCTGCCTGTTCCGCCTGCACATCCGCGAAATAGCTGCTGCGCACCATGGGTGCACAGGCAGCATGGGAGAAACCCATCTCCTTGGCGGCATTCTCGAACATCTTGAACGTCTCCGGCGTCACATAGCGCAGCACGGGCAAGTGGCCGTCGGACGGTTGCAGGTATTGCCCCAGCGTGAGCATCTCCACATCGTGGTCGCGCAGGTCGCGCATGACTTGCAGTACTTCGTCGTCGGTCTCGCCCAAGCCCAGCATCAGGCCCGATTTGGTCATCACTTGCGGGAAGCGCGCCTTGAATTCCTTGAGCAGCTTGAGCGAATGCGCATAGTCGGCGCCGGGGCGCGCCAGCGGGTACAGACGCGGCACTGTTTCCAGGTTGTGGTTGAGCACATCGGGCAGGCTGCTGGCCATGGCATCCAGCGCGATATCGAGGCGACCGCGGAAATCCGGCACCAGCGTTTCCAGTTTGGTGTCGGGTGATGAAACTCGAATGGCGCTGAGACAATCGGAGAAATGTTGTGCGCCGCCGTCGCGCAGGTCGTCGCGGTCCACGCTGGTGATGACCACGTAGCGCAGCTTGAGCAGGCCGATGGAATGCGCGAGGTTCTTCGGTTCGTCGGCATCGGGAGGCAGTGGCTTGCCGTGTGCCACGTCGCAGAACGGGCAGCGCCGTGTGCATACGTCGCCCAGGATCATGAAGCTGGCCGTGCCCTTGCCGAAGCATTCGCCGATGTTGGGGCAGGAGGCTTCTTCGCACACGGTGTGCAGCTGGTGTTCGCGCAGCATGCGCTTCACTTCGTTGTAGCCGCTACCCGTGCCGGATTTGACGCGTATCCATTGCGGTTTGCGCAGGCGTTCCTGCAGGGGCACGATCTTGATGGGGTTGCGCGCGGTTTTGGCCGCGCCGGTCTGTTTGTTGGTGTCGCTCATGGGCTGAATTGTAAAGCATCCTGAATACCCAAGCATAAAGGTATGGTATATTCTGCGCCCATGGTTATGCCATTTCCCTTTTACCAACAATAATCAGGAGACCGTCATGGAACACCAATTGCCAGCTCTGCCTTACGCCAAGGATGCGCTCGTACCGCACATGTCCGTCGAGACTTTCGACTACCACTATTCGAAACACCATCAGGCTTATGTTACCAACCTGAACAACCTGATCAAGGGTACCGAGTACGAGAACCTCGGCCTCGAAGCCATCATCAAGAAGGCACCAGCCGGCGGCATCTACAACAACTCCGCCCAGGTGTGGAACCACACTTTCTTCTGGCACTGCATGAAGCCGAACGGCGGCGGTGCTCCGACCGGCGCGCTGGCCGACGCCATCAACAAGAAGTGGGGGTCGCTCGACGATTTCAAGAAAGCCTTCCAGACTTCCGCTGTGGGCAACTTCGGTTCCGGCTGGACCTGGCTGGTGAAGAAGGCCGACGGCAGCGTGGACATCGTCAACATGGGCGCAGCCGGCACCCCGCTGACCACCGGCGACAAGGCGCTGCTGTGCGTGGACGTGTGGGAACACGCCTACTACATCGACTACCGCAACCTGCGTCCCAAGTTCGTCGAGACCTTCCTCAACAACTTGGTGAACTGGGATTTCGTGGCGAAGAACTTCGCGTAATCGCCTTCGTAGTATCAAGATTCAAGGCCGGAGTTTTTCTCCGGCCTTTTCTTTTGAGTGACTGGTAAAATTTATGCCATGAACTTGCGACTATTCCTGCTCAGCCGTATGCGTTTAGCGTTCGAGGCATTCTCGAACCTGCTGGCACGCTACTGGAAGCGAAATTTCTATCTCTATTTGGCGGCGATTTTCACGCTCTTTGCCGTACTCGACACGGCCTTGCTGCACATCACCAGCGAGATGCGCACAGCGGCGTTCGATGCCATGGTGCGCTATCGCTTGGCGCCGCCCAAGCCCGATCCGGATATCGTCATTGTAGATATCGACGAGGCGAGTCTTGCGGCGATGGCGAAGGAATATGGGCGTTGGCCCTGGCCGAGGCAGGTGCTGGGCGAATTCCTGGAGAACATCGAAAAGCAGCAGCCCAAGGCGGTGGTGTTTGACATCCTGTTCAGTGATGCGGATGTGTTCAACCCGGATAGCGACGCCTACTTCGATACCGCCATCGCGGCAACCAACAACACGTTCTTCCCGATGTTGCGTCTCGATCCCGAGGATGATGCATCAAGCCAGATTGAGGTTGGAGCGATTCCGGGCGTAACGCCGATGCCGGATGAAGAGCAGGAACAGCGCGCGACCATCGGGATGGTCCTTCCGCATTTTCAATCGGCACTGAATGGCGGACGACTGGGGGTGCACAACGTGACGGTGGACTCTGACGGGGTGCTGCGCAACTACCCGGCTTACCTCGAAGAATATGGCTGGCAGATACCGTCGCTGCCGGCGCGGATGGCGCGCGAGTTCGGCTGGCCTGAGCCGGGCACACAGCGCATGCTGTTGAACTGGCGCGGCAAGCCTTTCAGCTACCACTACGTCAGCTTTGCCGACGTCTAT
>CAVTHJ010000006.1:202500-428289 GCA_963734585.1 uncultured beta proteobacterium | reverse complement strand
TGGTGCGCCGGAAGAGATTCGAACTCCTGACCCCTTGGTTCGTAGCCAAGTACTCTATCCAGCTGAGCTACCGGCGCATTTGTTACTCTTTACAACGTGGCGGAGAGGGAGGGATTCGAACCCTCGATACAAGTTTAAGCTCGTATGCGCCCTTAGCAGGGGCGTGCCTTCGACCTCTCGGCCACCTCTCCGAAGAGGCGCGCATAATACTGATTCAGCGCCCCTCGGTCAAACGTTTTATGCGCTTTCTTGATCCAGATCGAATGCTTTGTGCAGAACGCGCACAGCCAGCTCCAGATATTTCTCGTCGATGACCACGGAGATCTTGATCTCGGAGGTGGAGATCATCTGGATGTTGATGCCCTCTTCCGCCAGGGTGCGGAACATCTTGCTGGCGATGCCCACGTGCGAACGCATGCCGACGCCGACCACGGAGACCTTGGCGGTCTTGTTGTCGCCGATGACGTCGCGTGCGCCGATGTGCGGTTGCACCTTGTTCTTCAGGATGTCCATCGCCTTGTTGAATTCGTTGCGATGCACGGTGAAGGAGAAATCGGTGGAGCCGTCCACGCCGACGTTCTGGATGATCATGTCCACGTCGATGTTGGCTTCGCTCACCGGACCCAGGATCTGGTAGGCGATGCCGGGTTTGTCCGGCACGCCGCGCACGGTGATCTTCGCTTCGTCGCGGTTGAACGCGATGCCTGAAATGATTGCCTGTTCCATTTTATTGCCTTCCTCGAAAGTGATCAGCGTGCCCTCTCCCTCGTCAGTGAAGCTGGAGAGCACACGCAATTTGACTTTATATTTTCCGGCGAATTCCACCGAGCGTATCTGCAGCACCTTGGAACCCAGGCTCGCCATCTCCAGCATCTCTTCGAAAGTGATGCTCTTCAGGCGGCGCGCTTCCGGCACCATGCGCGGGTCGGTGGTATAGACACCATCCACGTCGGTGTAGATCTGGCACTCGTCGGCACGCAGCGCGGCCGCAATGGCGACGCCGGTGGTATCCGAACCGCCGCGTCCCAGCGTGGTGATGTTGCCCGCTTCGTCCATACCCTGGAAACCGGCCACCACGACCACGCAGTCGTTGGCCAGATCGGTGCGGATGTTCTGCTCGTCGATGCTGACGATACGTGCCTTGGTGAAAGCGCTGTCGGTCAGAATCTTGACCTGCGCACCGGTGTAGCTCTTGGCTTCCAGACCGATGTCCTTCAGCGCCATGGCCAGCAGGCCGATGGTCACTTGCTCGCCGGTGGAGATGATCACATCCAGCTCGCGCGGATCGGGGTGTTTCTGGATTTCCTTGGCCAGGCCGATCAGACGGTTGGTCTCGCCGCTCATGGCGGAGACCACGACCACGACCTGATGCCCTTGTGCCTTGTATTTTGCTACGCGCTGCGCAACATTCTTGATGCGCTCGGGACTGCCCATTGAGGTGCCGCCGTATTTCTGAACTATCAATGCCACGATATGCCTGCGTCGTTTTTAAAGTGGGCGGCATTCTAACCGAACTCGCGTCAAAAGACGATTACCCCTCTGCTACACTGTGGGCAAATCCGGCGAACTATCCCATGAGCAAAATCACCCAACGTCACTACCCTGCCGGCACTGCCGCGCAGCTTGCCGAATCCGGCATCGCGCCTTTGCTGGCGCGCATCTACGCGGCGCGCGGCATTGCGGATGCGGCGCAACTGGATACCGACATCAAGCGTCTGTTGCCCTTCGCCCTGCTGAAGAACGCCAACCAGATGGCGGGCTTGCTGGCCGATGCCATCGCGGACCAGAAGAAGATATTGATCGTGGCCGACTACGATGCGGACGGTGCCACGGCCTGCGCCGTGGCCATGCGCGGTCTGAGCGCGCTCGGGGCGCGAGTGGAGTTCATCGTGCCCAATCGTTTCGAATACGGCTATGGCTTGACCCCTGAGATCGTGCAGCTTGCCGCCAAGTCTGGCCCGGATATTTTGCTCACCGTGGACAACGGCATTGCCAGCGTGGACGGCGTGGCCGAAGCCAAGCGGCTGGGCATGCAAGTGCTGGTGACCGACCATCACCTGCCCGGCGATACGCTGCCGGATGCGCTGTGCATCGTGAACCCCAACCAGCCCGGCTGCACCTTCCCCAGCAAAAATCTGGCAGGCGTGGGCGTGATGTTCTATGTGCTGATGGCCTTGCGCGCGGAGATGCGCGAACGGGGTGCCTTCGCGGGAAAGACGGAACCGAATCTCGGCAACCTGCTCGACCTCGTCGCCCTCGGCACGGTGGCGGATGTGGTGAAGCTGGACGACAACAACCGCATCCTCGTGCAGCAAGGTTTGCAGCGCATCCGCGCCGGGCGCAGCTGCGCTGGCATCCAGGCGCTATTGCGCGTGGCACGCAGACCGTCCGCTCAAGCATCCGCTTATGAGATGGGCTTCATCGTCGGGCCGCGCCTGAATGCCGCAGGACGCCTGGAAGACATGGGCTTGGGCATCCGCTGCCTGCTGACCGACGATGCCGCCGAAGCCGGCGATATCGCTGCCAAGCTGGATGCGCTGAACCAGGAGCGGCGCAGCATCGAGGCCGATATGCAGGACAGCGCACTGGCGACACTCGATACCTTCGACCCGGCAGATGGCTACTCGCTATCGCTGTTCAACGAAGATTGGCATCAGGGCGTGATTGGCATCCTCGCCTCGCGCCTGAAGGACAAGTTCCATCGCCCGGTGATCGCTTTTGCGCGCTCACAAACCGGTGAGTTGAAAGGCTCCGGCCGCAGCATCGCCGGGCTGCACCTGCGCGATGCGCTCGATCTGGTTTCCAAACGCCAGCCGCACCTGATCCTGAAATTCGGCGGGCACGCCATGGCGGCTGGCTTGAGCATCCGCGAGGAACATCTCAACGATTTCCGGCTTGCCTTTGAAGCCGTTGCGCAAGAACTGCTCGATGCCGATGCGCTGGTGAAGACCATCACCACCGATGGCGCACTCGATGCAAGTGAATTCTCTTTGAACATCGCGCGCGATCTGCAACGCCAGGTTTGGGGGCAAGGTTTTCCGGAGCCTTTGTTCGAGGGCGATTTCCGCGTGCAGACGCAGCGCGTGGTCGGCGAAAAACATCTCAAGCTGAAACTGGCGTCGCCTGCAGGAAGTTTCGACGCCATCCGCTTCTTTTCCGCAGAGCCGGCGCCGGACCATATCCGTGCGGTGTATAGTCTGAGCATCAACGAATACAACGGCAGCGAAAGTTTGCAGCTCATCGTGCGCCACTGGGTAGGAGATTGAGATCATGGAATCCGCTCTATTGCTGGGAAACGATATCGAAGCACTTCCGCAGTTCCTGACCAGCCTCGCCATCGGCCTGCTCATCGGCTTGGAGCGCGAACGCAACCCTTCCGCCAAAGCCGGGCTGCGCACCTTCGCGCTGGTCGCCGTGTTCGGCACCCTGATGGCGATGCTCTCCAGCAAGACCGGCTCTCCCTGGCTGGTAATTGCGGGACTGCTAGCAGTCGCTGGAACCATCATCGCTGCCTATCTCAACGATACGCCCGTGGAAGACAACGACCCCGGCACCACCACGGTGGTCGCCCTGCTGCTGAGTTACGGCTTGGGCGCAATGATCTGGTTCGGTCTTTCCAAACTCGCCGTGATGCTGGCGATCGGCATCACCACCCTGCTCTATTTCAAGCCCGAACTGCGCGGATTCACGCAACGCCTGGCACGCCGCGACCTGGTCGCCGTGCTGCAATTCTCGGTGCTGACCTTCATCGTGCTGCCCATCCTGCCGGATCAGAGCTACGGGCCATATAACGCGTTCAATCCGCATCAGGCCTGGCTGATGGTGGTTCTCATCTCCGGCATCAGTCTTGCCGGTTATGCCGCCCTCCATGTGGTGGGAACGCGCTACGGTGCGCCGGTGCTGGGCTTTCTTGGCGGCCTGGTATCCAGCACGGCCACCACCATGGTCTATGCGAAGCACGGCAAGGCCAATCAGGCGATGACCAATCTTGCCGTCGCGGTGATCGTGATCGCCAGCGTAGTGGTGTTGCTGCGTCTGCTGGTGGTGTGTTCGGTCGTGGCGTATGGCGCCCTGCCGGGATTGGCTCCCGTGTTCGCGGGCGGACTGTTCACCGGCATCATCGTCGCCATCTATTTCTGGCACAAGACCAGCAAGGGGACCGAACTCTATATCCCGGAGACCACCAACCCCGCCGAACTGCATACCGCCATCGGCTTCGGCTTGCTGTATGTCGCCGTGCTGCTCGTTTCGGCATGGATGGAAGATCTTGCCGGCAGCCAGGGCTTGTATGCTGTGGCACTGGCATCCGGGCTGACCGATGTGGATGCCATTACACTGTCCAGCTTGCGCCTGTTCAACCTGGGACAGCTGAGCGAACAACAGACCGTCACGGCGATCGCACTCGCCTTCCTGTCCAACGTCGCCTTCAAATTCGGCATGGTCGTCTTTATCGGCGGCTGGACATTGGCCCGCCCAGTCGCCATCGGATTTTCCGCCATTGCTTGCGGCGTGCTGTTCGGCCTGCTCTTCCTGTAACTCGGCACAAGGCTCGGCTCCGTCGACACACTCCGGGCGTGTATAATCGCGGCCTTTCCCAGCAGCGATAGAAGACAGAAAAATGGAAGCCGAACAACTCAACGCACTGACCAACAAGATCCAGGATCTCCGTACCCGCAACACCGAACTCCGGAGGTATCTTTGACTACGATGGCAAACAGGAACGCCTAGCCGAAGTCGTCGTCCTCGCCGAAGACCCTGCCATCTGGCAGGACAGCAAACGCTCGCAGGAACTGGGCAAGGAACGCAAGATGCTGGAAGGCATCGTGCTCAACCTGCAAAAAGTCGAAAGCTCGCTCAACGACGCCGGCGAACTCATGGAAATGGCGCTGGCGGAGAACGACGACGACAGCCTGCACAGCATCGCCGCCGACATCGAACAAACCGAGAAAATCGTAGCCGACATGGAGTTCCGCCGCATGTTCTCGGGCGAGATGGATGCAGCCAATTGCTTCCTCGACATCCAGGCTGGTTCCGGCGGCACCGAAGCGCAGGACTGGGGTTCCATGCTGCTGCGCATGTATATCCGTTATGCCGAACGCAAAGGCTTTCAGGTCGAAGTGCTGGAACAGTCCGACGGCGAAGTCGCGGGCATCAAGGGCGCATCCCTCAAGATCAGCGGCGAATACGCCTACGGTCACCTGCGCACCGAGACCGGTGTGCACCGCCTGGTGCGCAAATCGCCGTTCGACTCCGGCAACCGCCGCCATACCTCGTTCTCCAGCGTGTTCGTCTATCCCGAAGTGGACGACTCCATCGAGGTCGATATCAATCCCGCCGATCTGCGCGTCGACACCTATCGCGCCAGCGGCGCGGGCGGCCAGCACATCAACAAGACCGACTCGGCGGTGCGTATCACCCACATCCCGACCGGTATCGTGGTGCAGTGCCAGAGCGACCGTTCGCAACACAAGAACCGCGCCGATGCCATGTCCATGCTGAAATCGCGCATGTACGAAGAAGAGCTGCGCAAGCGCAACGAGAAGAAACAGGCACTGGAAGACACCAAATCCGATATCGGCTGGGGCCACCAGATCCGTTCCTACGTGCTCGACCAGTCGCGCATCAAGGATCTGCGCACCAACCACGAAGTCGGCAACACCCAAGCCGTGCTCGACGGCGATCTCGACGACTTCATCGCGGCCAGTTTGAAACAAGGCGTTTAATTCGTGTCCGTGGAAGAAAACAGCGGACTCGCCGAGTTTTTCGTCGACGGGGTCAACCCCGCCGACGTGCTGCAGTTCCATGCACTGTCGGCAGCCAAGCCGCTGATCGGCGCGATGATCGCGCTGTTCCGTGGAGGTGACGACGAAGTGATGGTGCGCCTGATGGTGCTGCGCGAAATCGGGGGGCGCGCCGAAGCGCCGGAATGGACTCCGCGCGACCTGCAAAGCCACTTCGCCTTCATCAACCAGTCCAAGCTCAACACCGTGCTCGGGCGCTTGCGCGAACACGAGTTACTGCTGTGGGATGCCGAGCGCCATCTCTATCGTCTCTCCTCCACCGGACGCATGGTGCTGTCCGCCATCTCGAGCCTGCTCAATTTCAACGCCGAGCAGGACGGCGATTTGGGCTACCTCACCGCACAAATCGCCGCTGGTTCCGCTGTGGGCAAGCAGTCGCCGGAAGCTCTGGCGCTTTTGCTGGCGCGGCTAGCCGAACTGGAAGAAGAATTTTCGCAAGCTGTCGCCTCCGGTTCCGAGTTCCGACTGCGCGCCGCGCAAAGCAAGCTGGCCTCGGTGTGGCAGTGGATGGAGAAAGCCAACGAGGTGTTGCGCAATCTCTCCGCCGATGGTTTTTCCGACGATGCGAGCTGGCGATTGGCACAGGAGATCGGTTCGCGCCAATCGCGCATCATGCGCATGTCGTCTGTTTTCCAGCGCGAGCTGGCGGAAATTTCGCGCCAGCAGGTGCACCTGTCGCACGGCGGCCTCAGCTCTTCCGAACTCGCAGCCTGGCTCAAGCAGCGTAGCGTGGATGAACTGGTCGAGCTCGCCGCCGGAGAGCTTGCCATCACGCCGGAAACCACTTTCATCCTGCCCGACGTGATGCTGGACAACACCGAGGAATTTGTCGCGCGCGAACAGCCTAACCGCCGCGTCTCCGCCATGCCCACTCCCGCTGAAGTCGAATATGTGGACGATGTCCAGCATGAACCGCCGCCGCAACTGGCGGCGTTGACGCGCCTGCTGGCTGGGCTGGACGCGCCGCTGAATCTGGCTGACGGGATCGTTGGAGGCAGCTTCAGCGATGCCTCGTACCGTTTGTCGCTGCTGTCCTTCCTCGGCGAACAGAACGTCGACCCCGAACTCGCCCCGCTGGCACACCTGCCGCTGCGCCTGCGCTGGAATGAAAGTCTGGAACTGAAAACCATAGGACGCGATGAGATCGCCGCGATGAGCGACGGTCACATCGAACCGCAACAGGAGAAGACCCCATGAACCAGGATCACGCCGCCCGCCTGATCGCACGCCTGCTGGCGCTGCGCTACCTGCCGCGCGAAGACAAGGAAGTGCGCCGCCTGCTGGTGGATGCCGGATTCCGCGACGAAGTGGAACAACGCCTCGCCAGCAGCGGCCTCCGCTTGCTCGCGCACCCTTTCTCAGCCAATGTCGGCATCGCCCTCACGCGCGAATGCGAAAGCGCGGTGTTCGAGCAGAACGACACTTGGCAATCCAGCAACCTCGGCCTGCCCAAGGATGCGGTGGCGCTGCTGGTGATCCTGTGGGCGCTCATCATCCTGCCCAAACGCGAGCGTCAGCTGTCCGGCGAAGCGACACAAAAAGAAGAGCAAAGCGAAATGTTCGAAACCGTGAAGCTCACGCCGCAGGCACATGAAGCCTCGCGCGGCATCGCCGAGAACGTGCTGCTGGAAGACTACGGCAAGCTGCTCGGCGGCAAGGCGCGTCTGCAGCAGTTCGCACTGCCGCAGTTGTCGCGCCTGGGCTTCATCGAGCGCAAGAACAAGGTGATCCATGAAGGGCCGCTGCTCGACCTCGCTTTCGACTATGCCGAGATGGCGCCGCGCATCCTCAACGGTGCGCTGTCCGACCTGCTGAAGCAGCGCGGCATCCTGCGCGATGTCACGCTTGAAGAGTTGCATAACGTGGAGGAATCCTGATGTTTAGGTTGATGGAACTGGAAACCGTCCACTGGGACTACTGGCGCAACTTCAAACTGCCGCTGGATGCGCCCATCATCACCATCTCCGGGCCCAACGGCTCCGGCAAGACCACGCTGCTCGATGCCATGCGCACGCTGCTGGCCTTGGAATGCTCGAAGAAACGCGACTACAAGCGCTACGTGCGTCGCAACGGCGAGGACTTCTGCTGGCTGCGCGGCGTGGTGGACAACCAGTGCCCGCCCGGCGCCAGCTACCGCCCGTTCCGCCTGCCCTACCAGCAGGACAGAATCACGCTGGCCTGCCGCATCGACAAGAAAGGCGGCGACTGGTCGCGCAAATACTGGATCGCTGACGGCGAGGTGAGCCTGCAGGAGATCGAACAGAAAGGCGAAGAGTTCGGCGTGCGCGACTACCAGCGCATCCTGCACAGCGCCGGACTATCGCCCGCCATCGCCCGCGTGCTGTCGCTGGAACAGGGGCAGACCGACAAGCTGTGCGAACTGTCGCACAAGGACCTGCTCGACTTGGTATTCCAGGTGTTCGGCGACAAGGAAGTGCTGGAGCGCTACCAGGAAGCGCGCCACCACCAGGAACACACCGCGCGCGAACTGGATGCGGCGCAGAATCAGCTGGAAGCGCTGGGCAACAATCTGGAGAAGCACGAGCAGAAAGTGAACCGCTATCTGGAGTGGCACCGCCTCAACCAGGAACGCACCGACCTGTTTTCCGAAACGCGCCCGCGTTTGGAACACTACCTGCTGCAACGCGAAACCGACAATGCGCGGCGCACCCTGCAATCGATGCGCAAAGAATGGCGCGCCAAGCGCGTCGAGCGCAAAGAGATGCAACTGGAATTGCAGATGCAGCAACAGGCACTGGAAGCCGCGCAACTGCGCCGTCAGGCCGCCACCGACAACGAGCAGAATCAGCAACGCGCGCTGAACGAACTGAACCGCGAACTCGGACGCTGGGAAACCATCGTCGAGCAGCAAAAGCGTCTGGAGCAGCAGGCGCAGGCCAGCGAAGGCGGCAAACTCGCCGACGCGCGCGAGATCGAACACATGGAAAGCGAACGCGCCAACCTGCTGGTGCGCATCGCCGAACAGGAACAGAAACTGCGCCAGCTCGACGAGATGCTGGAGAACCTCGCCGCTGGACGCCGCGCCGACCCGCAGGATGTCGCTGCCTTCCGCCAGGCGTTGACCCAAGCCGGCATCGCGCACGACCTGCTCGCCGACGTGGTGGAGATCGCCGATCCGTCATGGCAGGCCGCCGTGGAGGCTGTGCTTGCTCCGTCGGCGCACATCGTGCTGCTCGCAAAAGAGAAAGACACCGAAGCGGCGATGGCGCTAGGCGAGAAGCTGCGCTACCGCCACTTCATCGTGCCGGACTGTTGCGCTGCGGGCCTGCCGCCCAAGGGCTCGCTGCTGGAAGTAGTGCGCTTCACCAAGCCGGTGCCGGAATGGCTGCTGCGCACGCTGGAACGCACGCGCCGCGTGGAAAATGCCGTGGCCGGAGCCAAGCTGCCTCGCGGCGAAGACTGGATCACGCGTCAGGGCTATCTGCGCGAACGCCGCGGCGGACGCTACGCCGCACAGGAACAAGCACGCTTCGGCAAGGCGCGGCTGGAAGCGTTGCGCGAGCAGCGTAGCAGCATCGAGAAAAGCATCGCACCGTTGCGCGAACAGCGCGACGACCTTACCGCCCGCATCCGCAACCAGCAGGCGCAACTGGCCGGGGTCAGCGCCAGTGCGCAGCTAGCCAGCCGTGCGGCGGAGTTTGCCGAGGCACGCCAGCACTATGATGCACTGGTGCTGCGCCGTCGCGACAACACGGTATTGCAGGCACAGCAGGAACGCGAACAGGCCGACAAGGCCGTCACTGCGGCCTACAGCAGTTCGCAGAAGATCCAATTCGCCCTGCAAACACTGGAAAAAGAGATCTCCAGCAAAGAAAACCGCTCTGCACGCGAGGAACAGATACGCCGCCTGCAGACGCTACGCCGCAACCGCAAGCAGTTCCCCACGGGCTGGTGCGACGAAACGGCCAACCAGCAGATCGCCGACAAATTCCGCGACACCACCAACATCGACCGCCGCATCGAGGAGATCGAATCGCGCTTCCAGGATGAGTCGTGGGAGACCGATGACACCGTGGTCGCGCTGCGCGACAAGATACGCGACGATTACCAACGCATGGATAACGACCTTTCCACGCGCCGCCGCGATAACGAGATGGCACGCGACCAGACCGAGACCGCGCGCGAGCAGTACATCGCCGTGCTGCGCCACACCGTCGGCCGCTATGTGAAGAACCTCAAATTGCTGGGCGATCTGGCGGGCATCAAGGTGGAACATGAACCCGTCTTGCTCGACAACAACGACCTGTCGCTGGCTCAGGCCGGGCTCGCGGTGCGCTTCAACTTCGACGACAAGGGCTTCATGGGCATGAACGACGGCGACGCCTCCGGCGGACAGCAGGTGATGAAGTCGCTGATCCTGCTGGTGGCACTGATGATGGAGGAGTCGCGTCCGGGCGGCTTCGTATTCATCGACGAGCCTTTCGCCCACCTCGACATCGTCAACATCGAGCGCGTGGCCAAATTCCTCAAGGCCACCCGCGCGCAATACCTGCTCACCACGCCGGTCACGCACAACGTCGGCGTGTATGACCCTTCCATGCTCACCTTGGTGACTTTCAAGAAGAAACCGGACGATCCTTGGGCGCCAGGCGTGAAGGTGCTGGTGCGTGAACGCAATGGCTGAGTGGCACGACGAGCCGCTGGACAAGCGTCGCGTCTGCCAGAAGCGGCGGCGTACGGCGACATGCCCGCCGCAAGCGCTCGACACCCTGTCCGCTGAATGGCGCAAGCCGCTGACCGAGGGGGACTAGGCTACAACTGGTCGCACGTCAACAAGATCCAGCACTCCCCGCGCCCCTTGCCGAACTGCTGGAGTGGATGCAGGAACATGGTGAAAAGGGGGAGCAGGAAGGCTACTGTAAGTTGCTGCACTCAACGCATCTTACTTGGTAAGCCAATGTGCTATAGTGTGCACATTGCAATCTTGATAGCGAGGCCATCATGGCAATCATGACCGTTTCTTCCAAAGGACAAGTCGTCTTGCCCGCCGACATCCGGCGGCGGCTCGGCTTGATGGCGGGCACGCAGATGGAAATTATCGAAGAGCCGGATGGTGTGCGGCTGGTTGTCGCCCGTCCGATAAAAGCTGCCAGCATTGCGGCTTGTGCGGGTATGGTAACTGCGCCCTCAAAGGGCAAGGCGCGCAATCTCTCCGATTTCGATCCCGCTTCGCTGGCTGCGAAACCGCATAAATGAAAGCCGTCGATACAAATGTACTCGCACGATTCTTCATCAATGATGAAGATGACCGCGAAGCGGCAAAACAGCGCCCTGCCGCCATCTCGGCCATGTCGGGTGCGGTTTTCGTATCCCTGACGGTAGTTTTGGAATTCGAGTGGGTGATGCGTGGCTTTTATGAACTCACGCGCAAGGATATTCAGCGTATATTTGAATCGCTATGCGGGCTGGAAAACGTGCAGATCGAAGACCGTGGCATCGTACTTGCCGCCTTGAACGCTTATCAACTTGGCCTGGACTTTGCTGATGCGTTGCACCTTGCCCGCGCCGATTTTTGTAGCGCATTTCTTAGCTTCGACCAACGACTGAAGAAACGTGCAATGTCGGCGAATTTGTCACCTGCTGTGGAAATCCCTGCGGCCTGATTTTTTTCAAATAACTCTAACTTTCCTGAGCATCACATTATGACCATTGAATCCACTCTCCCAGCCCAAGACGAAAACCAGATCATCGCGGAGCGCCGCGCCAAGCTGAAGGCGATCCGCGCGAAAGGCATCGCATTCCCCAACGATTTCCAACGCGAGAACATGGCGGTCGACCTGCATGCCGAGTATGGCGAGAAGACGCATGACGAGTTGGAAGCAGCACAGATCCACGTTGCCGTGGCCGGACGCATGATGCTGAAGCGCGTGATGGGCAAGGCCAGCTTCGCCACCATCCAGGACATGAGCGGACGCATGCAGCTGTTCATCAGCAACGACATCACTGGCGAAGAAGCGCACGGCGAGTTCAAGCATTACGACATGGGCGACATCCTCGGCGCGGTGGGCGTGCTGTTCAAGACCAAGACCGGCGAGCTGTCCGTGCGCGTGACACAAGTGCGCCTGTTGACCAAGGCACTGCGCCCATTGCCGGAGAAGTTCCACGGCCTGACCGACCAGGAACAGAAATATCGCCAGCGTTACCTCGATCTCATCACCAACGACGAGTCGCGCAAGGTGTTCCTGGCACGCACGAAGATCATCCAGGCGATCCGCGAATTCTTCGTGCGCCACGGTTATCTGGAAGTGGAAACGCCGATGATGCACCCCATCCCCGGCGGCGCATCGGCCAAGCCTTTCGTCACGCACCACAATGCGCTGGATCTGCAGATGTACCTGCGCATCGCGCCGGAGCTGTACCTGAAGCGCCTCGTCGTCGGCGGATTCGAGAAGGTGTTCGAGGTGAACCGCAACTTCCGCAACGAGGGCGTTTCGACACGCCACAACCCGGAATTCACGATGATCGAATTCTACGAGGCCTATCGCGACTACAAGTACCTGATGGACTTCAGCGAGAAGCTGTTCGCCGAAGTGGCGCGCAAGGTGCTGGGCACGACCGTCATCACCTATCAGGGCCGCGAACTGGATCTGGGCAAGCCCTTCCATCGCCTGACCATGGTGCAGGCCGTGCAGAAATTCCATCCGCAGTTCACCGATGCGCAGTTGAATGACCGCGACTTCCTCATCAACGAGTTGCAAGACCTGAAAGCCAAATACAACCCGAAAGATGCGGTCGGCGGCCTGCAGCTGTCGCTGTTCGAGGAGCTGGCCGAAGCGCACCTGTTCGAGCCGACCTTCATCATCGACTATCCGGTGGAAGTCTCGCCGCTGGCTCGCAGCAGCGACGCGCGCCCGGAGATCACCGAGCGTTTCGAGTTGTTCATCGTCGGCCGCGAGATCGCCAACGGCTTCTCCGAGTTGAACGATGCGGAGGACCAGGAAGCTCGCTTCGATGCGCAAGTCGCCGCGAAGGATGCGGGCGACGAAGAAGCGATGTTCAAGGACAGCGACTATGTGCGCGCGCTGGAATATGGCCTGCCGCCGACCGCCGGCCAAGGTATCGGCATCGACCGGCTGGTGATGCTGCTGACCGACAGCGCCAGCATCCGCGACGTGATCCTGTTCCCGCACATGCGTCCGGAATAAATGCTGAACGCGGACCTTCGCACTCGTCTGTTGCAGCACTACCCCATGCTGTCCGGCTTGCCGGCGGCAGAACTGGATGCGTTGCTGGCGAATGCGATGGTGATGCCGTTACCGAAAGGAGCGGTGGTATTCGACGAGAACCAGCCCTGCCAGGGGTTTCCCCTGCTGCTTTCCGGCAGCATCCGTGTGGTCAAAATTGCGCCGAATGGGCGTGAGTTGCAGCTCTACCGCGTGATGCCGGGCGAGAGTTGCATCCTCACCAGCAGCTGTCTACTCGGGCACACCCGCTATCAGGCGCGGGGCATCACCGAGCAGGCGTTGGAAATGGTGTTGCTGCCAGCCCTGTCGTTCCACGCGTTGCTGGGCAAACACGAAGTATTTCGCAACTATGTGTTCCACCTGTTCTCCGACCGCCTCACCGACCTGATGCAACTCGTCTCGGCCGTCGCCTTTCAGAAGCTGGATCAGCGCCTGGCCGCGCTGCTCGTTGCAAAACAGAACCCCATCCATGCAACTCATCAGGCACTGGCCGACGAACTCGGCAGTGCGCGTGAAATGGTCAGCCGTTTACTAAAGGGATTTGCCGATCAGGGTTGGGTGAAACTGGCACGGGAGCAGATCGAAATCACTGATCAGACAGCACTTAAACGCTTCGCCGAACTCTGACTGGCGGATCTGTGATTTTAGTCACAGACACCGTCTCTCTTTCCGCCTATCCTGAACGCTCCTCTAACCCTCATCCTAGGAGCAAAAATGAAAATCAACGTTGGCAGTATCGACCGCGCCCTGCGTATCGTAGTCGGCCTGGCACTCATCGGGGCAACTCTGGCCGGCATGATCGGCGTATGGGGCTGGATCGGTATCGTTCCTTTGCTGACCGGCATATTCAAGTTCTGCCCGGCCTATGCCATGTTCGGCATGAGCACCTGCCCGATGGGAAATAAATAATCTTTCCATCAATGAAAAACGCCCGACTTGGAAGTCGGGCGTTTTTTATTCGCAGCGCCTAAATGTTTCCGTGGCGTTTCTTCAACAGGAACAGGATCAACGAGCGCAACTTGGCCGGACGTACCGGCTTGTGCAGCAAATGATGGCCGCGCTCATTGACGGCCAGCAGGACTTCCGGCGCCGTGTCGCCGCTGACCAGAATGAATGGGGGCGGATCATCGCACAGCTCATTGATTCTGTCGGAAAGCTCCAGCCCGTTCCCATCCGGCAAACGATAATCGCAGATCACCAGATCGAAGTGCGATTGGGCATATTTGTCCATGACCTCTTGCCGGCTTTCCGCAAGCGAGACCTTGCACCCCCAGGAAGCCAGTATCCCTCCGGTGCTGGTGCGCACCAGCAGGTCATCGTCCACGACCAACACCCGCATTCCTTCCAGCCTGTCATGCTTGCTTGCTTCGGCAACGGGCGTGGCTGGTTCAGCCAATAATTCCTCTACGCCGAACACGCGCGGCAACTGAATCGCGAACGAGGAGCCGCACCCCGGTTCGGAACGGACACTGAGCGGGTGCCGCAACAGCCTGGCCAACCTGTCCACGATGGCCAACCCCAGGCCCAAGCCTTTGCTGCGATCCCGCGCATTGTTCGCCAATTGCACGAACTCACGGAAGATGTTTTTTTGTTCCTCTTGCGGAATCCCGATGCCGTTGTCACGCACTTCGATGCGCAGATCGTCGCCACGCTTGCGGCAAGCCAAGAGCACCGTGCCGTTCTGCGGGGTATAACGTACTGCATTGCCCAGCAGATTGATCAGGATGCGCTCCAGAAGCACCGGGTCGCTCAGCACCATGGTATCGACGGGATGCACGCGCAGCGTGATGGATTTGCGTTGTGCGACAGGGGCGATATCATGAATCAGACGCTGCAGCATCGCGTCGATGTCGATCTCCTGTATCTGCGGGACCACCACCCCCGCATCCAGCTTGGAGATGTCCAGCAGCGAGTCGAGCAGGCTGGACATCGCCTCCACCGACTCTTCCACCTTGCCGACGATCTTGCGCTGTTCCTGGGTATCGAGCTTGTTGTACAGCTCACCGACGAAAAGGCCCAACGCATGCATGGGCTGGCGCAGATCGTGGCTGGCGGCAGCCAGAAAACGTGTCTTGTCGAAATTGGCCTTTTCCGCTTCTTCCTTCTTCTGGCGCATCTCCAGTGTCGCTTCTTCGATGCTCTGCTGCAGGGTATTGCGATCTTGCTGCAACTGCTCCGCCATATCGTTGATGCCATGTGCCAGACCGTCCAGCTCCCACACCTTGGCGCCGCCGATGCGCGTATCGAGATGGCCTTCTCCGATGCGGCGGATCGCATTGCTCATTTCCAGTACCGGAAGAGTGATGCGACGCGACACACGCATGGCGATCAATAGCGTGGACACCAGAATCAACAAGGTCAGCACCAGATTGAGCGCCAGCATCTCCATCTTCTGATTGTTCAAACGCTCCTTGCCAATCTCGATGATGACGCTGCCCAATGGCTTGCTGCCACCCTCCATTTGCGTAGCCCCGCTGATATCGCCCAGCTCGATCTGGGTGGGGATGATGGGCTGATATAGCCACAGCGTCTCATGATCTTCGAAGAACGGCACGGCAACTTTTGCACTAAGGGGCAAAGTGTTCTGGTCATAGCCGTTGCGCGTACCGCCCGCACCGGCCAGATATCTGTAATTGGCATCCAGCACGATGACTGAATTGACGTCCGCCTGCGAGAACGCGATGTCCACTTGCTGCTGCAGCAATCCCTGGTTGCCGGAAAAAACCGGGTATTCGCTGGCAGAAGCAAGCTGGCGCACGATCAATTTGGCGCGTTCGAACAGTGCGCGATCCAGATCGGCAAAACGGGTATAGGTAAAATAGCTTTCCAGTAACAATGCCAACACCAGGATCGGGATCATGGCGATGGCCAGCGTCTGTCGCTCGATGCCATGTTTTATCATTGCGCTCTCCTCACTTCGCTGCGCAGTTTTTCTGCGTCTTTTATAGGTATGTCGAGTGACCTGGCCACCTGCTGGTTGACCGACACTTCGAATTCTTTTGGATACTGACTGGGAGGCAACTTCCCTGACTCCGAGAACTGCCGGATCACTTCCGCCGTCTGTGCCGCGATCTGCGCGGAGGTACTGTAGATCGCGCACAATGCGCCCGCTTTGACATAAGCCTGCGAGATGCCGATCAGCGGGACTTGCTTACGATATGAGGTCAACAGGATGTTGCGTATCGTTCCGGCGTTATAGATGTTCGTATCCGGCAGGACCAGCAGTGCTTCGCTTTCCTCCAATACCTCATCCAGTGCATCGGCCAGAATTTGTCCCGGCTTAACGATACTCTCATGCAACGTTATGTTTTTCTCCGCAACCAAACGTCGCAGATTGGCTAGTCCGGCCGGTGGCGAGGTATATAACACGCCGACGTGTTTGATCTTGGGCAGTACAGCGACCAACAAGGAAAGTTGCCGCTCTACCGGCTGATCGAGATAGATGGCGCTGAAATGATGCGTAGCAGGCTTGGCAAGTTTGTCATAAGCAGCCTTGGGTACGAGTACGTTCAACACAGGAGAATTGCCGGCGAGCGACGCGGCGGAAGATTTCACGCCGACCGCCACGACCAGATCGACTTTACCGATTTTCTCGTCAGGCAAGCCCACACTCAACGAGAACAACTGCGTATCCAGTTCGCCGCGCAAAGCATCGCTGAATTCCTGATAGCTGCCGCCGCGTTCACTCAATACCACGTGCACACGCAACGGCTCAGCCTGGATAGACGATGAAATGAATAAAGCGAATACCGCCGCGCCGAATAGCATGCGGCAGCTGACCCCCAACATTGGGCGGTCAAAAAATACCCGATCAAAAATGAAAGGTCGAAATAGAATAAATCCGCCGCTCGAATAAAAGGTTGCACTTCTGTGGCGTGACATATTCCAAGCAACTATCCTGAAATACGTTCTGCACCACCACTGCTACCTCTCCTCCCCCGCTTTTTTCCAGGTTCCCGAAGGACTTGGATATTTTTATCTGCTCGATTCGCTTCGTCTGCAGACAAAGCGTCCCGGCAACTGCGACTCACACCGATAATAGTAGCCGGTACTGAACAAAACGTCATGGAAAAAATGCTGCGCCGGCAATCGAATGCTGGCGACGGATGGTAAAGAACACGACTGCGCCAATCTTGGGCGGCTATGCAGGCTAGCGAATGCTATGCTGAAAATGAAATAGCTAGCGAATGCTATGCTGAAAATAGAACTGGGCACCAATGCGGTGCCCAGTTTTAACTAGAATCTGGGCACCAATGCGGTGCCCAGTTAACTAGAATTTGGGGTGGCTGATGGGACTCGAACCCACGACAACTGGAATCACAATCCAGGGCTCTACCAACTGAGCTACAGCCACCGTTGAACCGTTAAGTCTATTGGTGTGCCCGACTGGAATCGAACCAGCAACCCCCAGCTTAGAAGGCTGGTGCTCTATCCGGTTGAGCTACGGGCACAATTCATCGGCAAACCAACAAACTTCGTACTACTTGAACCTGGTCGGGGTGGAGAGATTCGAACTCCCGACATCCTGGTCCCAAACCAGGCGCGCTACCAGGCTACGCTACACCCCGAGAGCGCGGCATTATACAGACCAATCGCCAAAAATCAATTTTACTCGCGTGTTTTTTTTGTGATCTGCGGCATCGCAAGCATCAGGTAGTAAACCATCGACCACAAAGTCAGCGCTGCCGCCAGATAGATCAGCAACGTACCCCACCACAGCGTCTCGATGCCGAACAATGGCTCCTGATACAGCAGGAACAAAATGGCGATCATCTGGAACGCGGTCTTGAACTTGCCCAGCATGGAAACGGCTACGCTCTTGCTATCCCCCAGTTGCGCCATCCATTCGCGCAAGGCAGAGATGGTGATCTCGCGTCCGATGATGATGAAGGCGATGATGATACCGACCAAATCCAGTCTGACCAGCACGATCAGCGCTGCCGCCACCATCAGCTTGTCCGCCACCGGATCGAGGAAGGCGCCGAAAGCCGAGCCCTGATTCAGTTTGCGTGCAAGATAGCCGTCCAGCCAGTCGGTGATGGCGGCCAGCCAGAAGATGAAGGTACTGAGCAGGTGTTTGTGGTGCAGGCTAAGCGTCTCGTCCGAGACGTAGAACACCGCAACGAACACGGGGATCATCAGGATTCTGAACCAAGTCAGCAAATTCGGTATGTTGAGCGGCATCGTTAATGTAGGTGCTGGTAAATTTTTTCAGCAACAAATATTGATTAATTAAGTTGCTGGTGAATCTTTTCAGCAACAAATATTGATTAATTGAGTTGTTGGTGAATCTTTTCAGCAACAACTGTCAATTTATTTAAGTTGCTGGTAACTCTTTTCAGCAACAAATATCAATTTAATGAAGTTGCTGGTAAATCTTCTCTGCGAGTGCGGGACTGATACCCTCTACTCGCGCCAGTTCTTCCACGCTGGCTTGTTGTACGCCCTTCAGTCCGCCAAAGTGCGTCAGCAGGTTGCGGCGGCGTTTTTCGCCCACCCCTTCGATATCTTCCAACGAGGAAGTGGTGCGCGCTTTGCCGCGCTTGGCACGGTGACCACTGATGGCAAAACGGTGTGCCTCGTCGCGTACTTGCTGGATCAGATGCAATGCAGGACTGTCTGCAGGCAATTGTAACGGCTTTTCTTCATCCGGTCGTAACAATTGCTCCATGCCAGGCTTGCGCTCCACGCCTTTGGCCACGCCGACCAGCGCGATGTCGGACAATCCGAATTCGGCCATCACGTCCACCGCCATACCCAGTTGTCCGGCACCACCATCAATCAAGATAAGGTCGGGACGCTTGCCCTCTCCCGCCTGCAATTTCTGGTAGCGCCGTTGCAAGGCCTGGCGCATGGCAGCGTAATCGTCGCCGGGCGTAATGCCGCTGATGTTGTAGCGGCGGTATTCCTGCGGACGGATGGCCAGATCGTCGTAGACCACGCAGGAAGCCACGGTCGCTTCGCCCATGGTGTGGCTGATGTCGAAACACTCGATGCGCTTCACATCCGGCAACGACAAAGCATTACGCAAAGCGTCCAGACGCAATGTCTGCCCGGCTTGCAATCCGGCCTGTTGGCGCAAAGCCAGCAGCGCATTGGCTTGTGCCATCTCCAGCCATTGCCGCCGCTCGCCGGTCACCGCATGGCGTATCTGCACCTTGTGCCCGGCCTGTTCGCCCAGCAACTGCTCCAGCGCCTCGTCGGTCACTTCGATGCTGGTGATGATCAGCGGCGGTACGCTGCGCTCAAGATAGTGCTGCGCCAGGAAAGCCTCCAGCACTTCGCTGCTGTCCTGCCCCTGTACGTTCTGCGGAAAGAACGGTTTATCGCCCAGATGCCGCCCGCCGCGCACCACTGCCAGATTCAGGCACAGCGCCCCTTCCGATTCGACCACTGCAACGATGTCGGCATCGGTGTCGCGCCCGCTCTCCACGAACTGTTTCTGCTGTACAGTGTGCAGCGCCTGCAACTGATCGCGAAGCGCGGCGGCATGTTCGTACTGCATGGCTTCCGCCGCCTGCTCCATCGATACGCGCAAGCGTTGCTCGACTTCATCGTACTTGCCCTGCAACAGCAGCCCGGCGTTGCGCACATCGGTCGCATAGTCCTCCGCGCTGATAAAGCCGACGCAGGGTGCGCTGCAGCGATGGATCTGGTACAGGATACAAGGCCGCGTGCGGTTGTTGAACACGCCCTCTTCGCACGTGCGCAGCTTGAACACCTTTTGCAACAGATTGATGCTTTCCTTCGCCGCCTGCGCGTTGGGATAGGGACCGAAATATTGGTTGCGCTTGTCGGTCGCGCCTCGATAGTAGGTCAGACGCGGCGACGGGCTGCCGGTGAGCACGATATAAGGGTAGGACTTGTCGTCGCGGAACAGGATGTTGTAGCGCGGCTTCAAAGTCTTGATGAGGTTGTTCTCCAACAGCAGCGCTTCGGCCTCGGAACGCGTCACCGTCACTTCGATCTTTGCGATATGCGACACCATCAACTGGATGCGCGGCGACAGGTTGCTCTTCTGAAAATACGAGCCGACCCGCTTCTTGAGCTGGTTGGCCTTGCCCACGTACAGCACCTGCCCGGCTTCATCCAGCATGCGGTACACGCCAGGCTGCAAGGGCAGAGAGGCGACGAATTCGGGAATCGAAAATTCGCTTTGCGGACGTTCGCTCCCTCTCCCTCCGGGGGAGGGTTGGGGTGGGGGAGCTTTCGGATCGAACGTGGTACCGCTCATCGTCTATATCAGTGCTTGCAGTCCGCTGGCAAACTCGGTCGCGCCGCCGTTCGCCGGATGGCGCACCGCCCCGGCGACCTTCACACCCATCTCGCCCAGCAGCCCTTCCGCCTTCTTGCCCACCGCCACGATCTTCGCGCGCGGGAACGACTCGATCAGCATGCGCATGGCAGGTGCCCCCAGCCTGATTTCTTCTGGTGCCGGCGTGCGGTTCGACCACAGGTTGTCAGCACGATGCGGGTGCAGTTGCATCGCATTCCACAGGATGGTGCGTTCCGCGATGCCGAGCCGGTAGAGCGTCTTCCAGACGATGGTGGCGGAAGGCTCGGAGAACGGCAGCCGCCGCGTGGACAAGCGGCCCGCCAAGGCCGGGATGCGCGGAATGGCCCCTTCACCCAGCAACCGTTCGCTGGTGAAGGCGATTCCGCTGTAGCGGCACCCTTGATAGCCCGGCGCCTCGCCGGCCAGGATGAACTCCGGCTCGCAATCCAGATGCAACGCCAGCCGCTGGAGCTTGGCTTCGGGTCCGTTGCCATTGGCGTCGTGCGGACAATGGTCTGCCCACGGATTGAACAATCCCGGCACGCCACACGGCAGGGTACCGACCAAGTCGCGGGCCAATGAGAGTCTGGATACGTTCATGTGCTTATTCGATTCTTTCGTGAAATTTCTGAGTCAGGATACTAAATGAAAAGTCCCGCCAACGGCGGGACTTGCCCATCTCCCGCCGCTCATTGGAAACGCAAGGCGTCGATGGGTTTGAGATTGGATGCCTTGCGCGCCGGATACCAGCCGAAGAAGATACCGACCGCTGCCGCCACGCCAAACGCGGTGACGATGGAAATCATGGTAACCACCACATCCAGGCCGATGGCCTTGCCCACGGCCAATGCGCCGCCAATGCCCACCAGCACACCGACCAGACATCCTATGACAGAAATGATGATCGCTTCCAGCAAAAACTGCAGCAGGATGTCCTGCCCGCGCGCACCGATGGCCATACGGATGCCGATCTCGCGCGTGCGCTCGGTCACCGACACCAGCATGATGTTCATGATACCGATGCCGCCGACCAACAGCGAGATCGATGCGATGGCGCCCAGCATCAGCGACAACAACTGGGTGGTCTCGGCTGCGGTGTTTGCCATCGCGGTCAGGTTGCGCACGGTGAAATCGTCGTCATCTCCCTCGCGGATATGGTGGCGCTGGCGCAACAGCGCATTCATGGACCTCTCCACTGAGGGCATCGCTTCAGGAGATGCCGCCTGGACCGAGATGAACCTGACCGTGCCGGCGAACTGGCTGCCGAACAGCTTGCGCTGCGCGGTCGTCACCGGGATCAGTGCGGTATCGTCCTGGTCGCGCCCGTCCAGGCTCTGGCCTTTGGACTCCAGTACGCCAAGCACCACATAGGGGCTGTTCTTGATACGGATGGTCTTGCCGACTGGATCGTCATCACCGAACAGGTTCTGCACCACGGTCTGCCCCAGCAACACCACGCGCGTGGCGGAACGGACATCCGAATCGGTAAAGGGCGAACCCGAAACGAGCTGCCAGTTGCGCACCGTCATGAAACTGGGCGTGGTGCCGATGATCTGCGAGCTCCAGTTGTTGGGTCCGTAGACCATCTGCGCCGCACCGGGCGAGGCAGGCGCAACCGCCTCAACCAACGGCAACTCTTCCAGGGCCTGCGCATCGGCCACCGTGAGCGTCGGCGCCGCACCACCGCCCATGCGCGCGCCGCCGGAAGTAGTGGAACCGGACAGGACGATGAACAAATTGCTGCCCATGGATGCGATGGAATTTTCCACCTGCTGCTGCACGCCCTGACCGATGGCCAGCATCATGATCACCGCGCCGACCCCGATGACCATGCCGAGCATAGTCAGGATGGTGCGCAAGCGGTTCGCCCCCATCGCCATCCAGGCCTCGTCGAGCATGGCCCACATCATGATGTCGTCTCCAGATGGGCGGGCGCGGCATGGCTGACCGGACCGTCGTACACGATGCGCCCATCGGCCAGTCGCACCAGCCGCTGCGCATACATGGCGATATCCGACTCATGCGTGACCAACACGATGGTGATGCCGTCGCGCTGATTCAGTTCGGTGAACAGCGCCATGATCTCCTGGCTGGTATGCGTATCGAGGTTGCCGGTGGGCTCGTCGGCCAGGATCAGTTTCGGCTGGTTGACCAGCGCACGGGCGATGGCAACGCGCTGCTGCTGGCCGCCAGAGATCTGATTGGGCAGCGAATTGCGATAGTTGCCGAGACCGACCTTCGCCAGCATCTCGCCTGCCCTGCTGATGCGCTCGCTGCGCGGCGTGCCGCGATAGACCAATGGCAAAGCGACGTTGTCTTCCAGATTGGCGCGCGGCAGCAGGTTGAAACCCTGGAACACGAAGCCGATCACCTGGTTGCGCAGATGCGCCAACTCGTCGCGGCTCTGGCTGTTCACATCGCGCCCATTGAGCAGATAGCTGCCGCTGGTCGCCACGTCGAGGCACCCCAGGATGTTCATGAACGTGGATTTCCCCGAACCGGACGGCCCCATGATGGCGACGAACTCACCCGCCATGACGCTGACTTGCAGGTCATGCAGCACCGGCACCGGGCCGGCATCGGTCTGGTACTCCTTGTTCAGCCGCTCGATGCGGATGACAGGCTCGGACATCAGAATAGCCTCATACCGCGGCCGCCTGCCTTGCCGGATGCCTGCTGGTCCGCCACGATGACTTTGTCCCCTTCCTTGAGATCGCCGCCGAGCACCTCGCTCATGCGACTATCGGTGATGCCGATGTTGAGGCGCACCGGTTTGGGCTGGCCGTTCTCCAGCACATATACCGTCGCGTTGGCAGCCGAGTCGCCTTTGTTACCCCCGCTGCGTGGCTTGCCGGCACGGGCATCCGCTTCGGCCGGATGGAAACGCAACGCGGCACTCGGCACCAGCATGGCTGTATCGCGGTGGGCGATCGTGATGTTCACATAGGCCGTCATCCCCGGCAGCAGCACCAGATCCGGGTTGTCGACGGAGACCACTACGTCATAAGTCACCACGTTCTGCTGCGTGGTTGGGTTGAGCCGCACCTGGCGCACGACGCCGTTGAATGTGCGATTCGGAAAAGCATCCACGCGGAACGTGGCCGGCTGGCCGATGCGGATGTTGCCCACGTCCGCCTCCGCATAACTCGAATCGATCTGCATGTGCGACAGGTCCTGCGCGATCTTGAACAGGGTCGGCGCCTGCAGCGAGGCCGCCACGGTCTGTCCGACATCGACCTCGCGCGACACAACGACGCCAGAGACCGGCGAACGGATCACGGTATTGGACAGGTTGGTGCGGTCACGCACCACCTGCGCCTCTGCCAAGGCAAGTTGCGCTTGGGCTGCCTTCAGTGCCTGCACCGCAGTATCCAGGTCCTGACGCGTGACATATTCCTGCGCAAACAGGCCGCGCGCCCGCACCTCATTGGCCTGTGCCAGTTCCAGCGAAGCTTTGGCACTGGCGACATTCGCCTCGCTCTGCAACAGTTGCGCCCGGGTCAGCGTGGGATCAAGTTCCAGCAAAATCTGGCCGGCTTTGACCTGATCGTTGAAGTCGGCATGCAGCTTCTTGACGATGCCGGAGACTTGGCTGCTGACGTTCACCAGCACCACCGGGTTCAGCGTACCGTTCGCCGCCACACCCTGAGTGATGGCGCCGCGCTCCACAGGAGCTGTCGTATAACGCACTTCTGCCGACGCCCCCTTCGGCAGAAGCCACCAGATGCCTATGCCGCCTGCCGACAGCAGCAGCACTCCGATCAGCAATTTTTTTGACATTCGCATATGCATTCTCAAACTCCGATTTATATGGAGTATATGTAGCACTCCAGATTCAATTCCCTGTTTCCACCCGAGTCAGATCAAGTTGCCCGATGGCTTGTGCCAAACCCAAACGACTCGCCTGAAAGTTATACAACGCGCTCACCCGCTGCTGCCGTGCGCTGGCCAAAGTGCTTTGCACATTCAGCACATCCAGTATGGACATGTTCGCAACCCCGGCCTTGTAGCGCCCAAGCGTCATGCGTGCCGACTGTTCGGCGGAAGCCACCAGATCGTTGGCAGTGGAAAACGCTTGGCTATTGGTCAGCAACGTCTGGTAGGCCTTCCACACGTCCAGTGCGACCTGGTTGGCCAGTAGATCGCGTGCCGCCACCTTGCCTTCTATTTGCAACTCGGCCGCCCGGTTCTGGTAAGTGTTGCGATAACCCGTGAATAAAGGCACGCTGAGCGTCACACCGATACTGCTGCTGTTGGTGCTGGGCGTTCCCGAAATATTCTGTGAACCGGCCGAAGCGCCCAGACTGACCGAGGGCAACCCCGTTGCGCGGGTCGCCGCGAGTTGTGCTTCCGCTGCCTTGATCTGCGCCTCGGCGGCCAGTAGATCAGGACGTTTCTGGCGCGCCTGCTCGATCAATTTGCCGATATCCTGCTCTACGATATGGTCCGGTACAGGTTCGGGCAACGGCGCCAACAAGAACGACAAGCTCGCATCGAATCCCATGATGTTCGCCAAGGTTCCCTGTGCGGTAAGTGCATTGCCCTGTGCTGTGATCAGATTGAGCCTGGCTTGGGACAAGGCAGTCTGTGCCTGCAGTTTGTCGGCCGGTGTCGCAGCTCCGGCAAGATAGCGCGCCTCCGCTGCCGCCAGACTCTCTTTCGCAGAGGTCTCTGCCGCTTTAAAAGAATCCACACTGGCTCGCGCAGACAGCAGCGCATAGTAGGCTTGCACCGCCGTCAGAAAATTGGCCTGCAGAGTCGCATCGCGCGTCGCGTTCGCCGCCACCAGCAGTTGCTTGGCATTTTCCAGCGTCCCGGCCCGTCCACCGAAATCAAACAGCAGATAGCCGGCAGTAAGGCCGGCGCTTCGGTTATTGGAATTGGATGTATTCCCGGAAGAGGTTGCTGAGTTGCGCGAAGCGCTGCCTTGCGCCGACAACGTCGGCAAGTAGGCCGACATACCGACACCGACGTTTGCCGCCTGGGTACGCGCACTTGCCCACAAGGAGCGTGTCTGCGGGTTGTTGCACAACGCCAGATCGACCACGTCGGCCAGGGCCAATGGCTGCTTGATTTTCTCTTTATCGCAACGACCAGGGTCTGCCGTTTGAGGGAACATTCCCGGCTCGATGTATTCCTCGGTCGACAGCGGGTCGCCACTTGCCAGTGCCACCGGTGGGAAGAGCATCACCTGGCACAACAACAGCAGCAGTAGTCGAAATTGAAATCGGTACACGTTATCACTCAATTCAGGTTATCTGCCAAGCGAAGACACATGGCGATAATACTCCGTTGCCAACCGCCCTGAGACTTGAGACCTGACAATCTTCACAAAGTGCCAAGCGCTGATTTTGTGCATGTCTGAACATGTAAAGAAAAGCCCCGCTCATGGCGGGGCTTTTTTGAGATCGCCTGCTGAATTATTCAGCTGCGGGGGCAGTCGCTTCCGGCTGTGGCAACAAAGCCTTCATGCTCAGACGCATGCGGCCTTTGTCGTCCACTTCCAGCACCTTGACCTTAACGATCTGGCCTTCCTTCAGGTGGTCGGACACATTGGCGATACGCTCGTGCGAGATCTGCGAGATGTGCAGCAGACCGTCCTTGCCCGGCAGGATGTTGATCAGGGCGCCGAAATCCAGCAGCTTGACCACGGGGCCTTCGTAGACCTTGCCCACTTCGACTTCAGCCACGATGTCCTCGATGCGTTTCTTGGCCAGTTCGCCCGCTTCGCCGCTCACGCAAGCGATGGTGATATTGCCTTCGTCGTCGATATCGATCGTTGTACCGGTCTCTTCGGTCAGCGCACGGATCACTGCACCGCCCTTGCCGATCACGTCGCGGATCTTTTCCGGATTGATCTTCATCTTGATCATGCGCGGCGCGAAATCGGAGACTTCAGGACGCACGGAAGGCATCGCCTGCTTCATCAGACCGAGGATGTGCATACGGCCTTCCTTGGCTTGGCTCAAGGCGACCTGCATGATCTCCTTGGTGATGCCGTTGATCTTGATGTCCATTTGCAACGCGGTGATACCGGAGTCGGAACCGGCCACCTTGAAGTCCATGTCGCCTAGGTGATCTTCGTCCCCCAGAATGTCGGTCAGTACCGCGAAACGACCGCCGTCCTTGATCAGGCCCATGGCAATACCTGCCACATGCGTCTTGACCGGTACACCTGCGTCCATCAGAGACAGGCAGCCGCCGCACACGGAAGCCATGGAGCTGGAACCGTTGGATTCGGTGATCTCGGACACCACGCGGATCGCGTAGCCGCATTCTTCTTCACTCGGCAGCACGGCAACCAGAGCGCGCTTGGCCAGACGGCCATGGCCGATCTCGCGGCGCTTGGGCGTGCCCACGCGGCCGGTCTCACCGGTGGAGTATGGGGGGAAGTTGTAGTGCAGCATGAAGCGGTCGGAGTACTCGCCTTGCAGTGCATCGATGGTTTGCGAATCGCGCATGGAACCCAGCGTTGCAATCACGAGCGCTTGCGTCTCGCCACGGGTGAACAGCACGGAACCATGGGTACGCGGCAGCACGCCGGTACGGATGGTGATCGGGCGCACGGTGCGCGTGTCGCGACCGTCGATGCGCGGTTCGCCGCTCAGGATCTGGCCGCGCACGATCTTGGCTTCCAGCGCGCTGAACAATTCACCGATCTCGTTCTTGGACACGTTCTCGAATTCCGGAGTCGCCAACGCTTCGGATACCTTGGCACGGATCGCATCCACTTTCTGCGTACGCGCTTGTTTTTCACGAACAGCGTAAGCGGCCTTCAGTTCGTTCTCGGCCAGCGCATTGATCTTGGCGATGAGTGCTTCGTTCTTCGCGGCAGGAGTCCAGTCCCAATCGTCTTGACCGACGGAAGCAGCCATTTCGTTGATGGCATTGATCACGGCTTGCATCTGCTCGTGGCCGAACACCACCGCGCCCAGCATGACTTCTTCCGACAGCTCTTGCGCTTCGGATTCAACCATCAACACAGCCTTGGATGTACCGGCAACCACCAGGTCCATCTGCGAAGTAACCAGCTCGTCCTTGGTCGGGTTCAGCACATACTGGCCGTTGAGGTAACCCACGCGCGCCGCGCCGATGGGGCCGTCAAACGGGATGCCGGAGATCGCCAGCGCAGCAGATGCGCCGATCATGGCGGGAATGTCGGAATCGATTTGCGGATCGGACGACATCACCGTCGCCACGATCTGCACTTCGTTGTAGAAACTTTCGGGGAACAGCGGGCGCAGCGGACGGTCGATCAGACGCGATGTCAGGATCTCTTTTTCGCTGGGACGGCCTTCACGCTTGAAGAAGCCGCCGGGGATCTTGCCCGCAGCATAGGTACGCTCTTGATAATCGACGGTCAGCGGGAAGAAATCCTGATCGGGTTTGGCATCCTTGCGTCCCACCACGGTGACCAGCACCACGGTGTCGTCCAGACTGACCATGACTGCACCACTGGATTGGCGCGCGATCTCGCCGGTTTCGAGGGTCAGTTGATGTTTGCCGTAGCTCAGTGTTTTTTTATAGTGACTCAAGATAGCTCTCTCCAATGTATTTGCGTGACCGAGTTGCCAGCGTGATAAAACGACATCCAAAACGAAGCGGGCCGCATTCGCGACCCGCTTTCAAACTTTGTTACTTACGCAGATCCAGACGCTTGATCAGCTCTTTGTACCCGACGTCATTCTTGCTCTTCAGGTAGTCCAGCAGCTTGCGGCGGCGGCTCACCAGACGCAGCAGACCGCGACGGGAGTGGTGGTCTTTATTGTGCTCTTTGAAGTGATCGGTCAGGTAGTTGATACGAGCAGTCATCAAAGCGACTTGAACTTCGGGGGAGCCGGTATCGCCCTTGGCGCGTTGATAGTCGGCCACGATTTGCGATTTTTGTGCGGCGGTAATAGACATTGACTTCTCTCTCCAAATAAAAAGTGCGGCATTCTACCCTTTAATGGGGCATCCGCTCAAGCTGAATTAGCCACCGCAGCAGCTTTAGCGACACTGGACAGCAGGCGGCTTGGAACCAACCTGCCGCCGGCCAGATCGCCGAGGCCGATAAAGCGTCCGGCGGCGTACAGACGGCGTTTCCCGTCGGGATGCCCGTCGCTTAGCCCCAGCCTTTGCCCTTGGGCCAGCCGATTGGCCTGAACGGCATCCAATTCCAGGCTCGGCAAGTTCTGCACCAGCCTATCCAACGGCATTAGGCAGGCATCACGCGGCACCTCCCCCATCGCCTCCAGTTGCGCCAAGGTGTAAGCATCGTCCAGACTGAACTCGCCGATCCCAGTGCGCCGCAACGCGATCAGGTGTCCGCCGCAGCCCAGTGCCTCGCTGATATCCTCGGCCAAAGTGCGCACATAGGTCCCCTTGCTGCACAGCACGCTGAATTCCAGTTCGCCTCCTTCCAGCCGCTCCAGTTTCAACTCGTAGATGAATATCGTGCGCAGCTCGCGCTCCACTGTCTCGCCTTTGCGGATGTATTCGTACAATGGCTTGCCCTGATGCTTGATGGCGCTGTGCATGGGCGGCAGCTGCCGGCTCTCACCCAGGAATTTTGTCAGCGCTGCCAAGACTTGCGCTTCGTTCACCGCGACGGGGCGAGTCTCTATTACCTCGCCTTCGGCATCGCCGGTAGTCGTGCGCTGCCCCAAGCGTATCGTCGCGCGATAGCGCTTGTCGGCATCCAGCAAGGCGATGGTGAATTTGGTGGCTTCGCCGAAACAAACCGGCAGCAAGCCAGTGGCGAGTGGGTCTAACGTGCCGGTATGGCCCGCTTTTTCGGCCTGGAACAGACGGCGGACTTTTTGCAGGGCGGTGTTGGAACTGAGCTCCAGCGGCTTATCGAACAACAGGACGCCATTCAACGGCCTTGTGACGCGTCTGAATTGCTCAGTCTTTTTTGTCACTCGCAACCGCTTGATCGATCAACTGGGAAAGATGCGCTCCGCGCTCGACGGAAGCGTCATACACGAAATGCAGCTGGGGTGTGATGCGCAGCTTCATGGCATGCGCCAGCTGACTGCGCAGGAATCCGGCAGCGCGCTCCAGCCCTTGCAGCAAGAGCGGGCTGTCGCCATCCAACGAGGTGTAGAACACCTTGGCATGGGCGTGATCATTGGTCACTTCCACGCCAGTCAAGGTTACTTTGCGCACACGCGGATCTTTCACCTCCAGGCGAATCAACTCAGCCAACTCGCGCTGGATCTGTTCGTTGATGCGATCGGTGCGTGCGTAGTCCTTGGCCATTAAAGCGCCCGTGCCACTTCAACGATCTCGAACACTTCGAGGAAGTCTCCAACCTCCAGATCGTTGTAACCTTTCAGGGACAGACCGCATTCGAAGTTGGACTTCACTTCCTTCGCATCATCCTTGAAGCGTTTCAACGAATCCAGTTCGCCGGTATGGATCACCACGTTGTTGCGCAGTACACGTACGCTGGAATTGCGCTTGACCATGCCTTCGGTGACATAACATCCGGCGATCGTGCCCACCTTGGAGATGTGGAACACCTGGCGGACTTCGACCATGCCGATGATGCTTTCCTTCTTCTCCGGGGCCAGCATGCCGGACAGCGCAGCTTTGATTTCGTCCACCATCGCGTAGATGATGTTGTAGTAGCGGATGTCCACGCCCGACGATTCCGCCAGGCGGCGTGCAGTCGCATCTGCACGGGAATTGAAGCCAATGACGATCGCCTTGGAAGCCAGTGCCAGGTTGACGTCGGACTCGGTGATCGCACCCACGCCACTGTGGATGAGATTGACCTTGACCTCAGCCGTGGAGAGCTTCTGCAACGAACTGGCGATCGCTTCGAGCGAGCCTTGCACGTCGGCCTTCACGATCAGCGACAGGGTACGCACTTCGCCCTCGCCCATCTGTTCGAACATGTTCTCCAGCTTGGCCGCCTGCTGCTTGGCCAGCTTCACGTCGCGGAACTTGCCCTGGCGGAACAGCGCAATCTCGCGCGCCTTCTTCTCGTCGGCCAACACCAGGAAGTCCGCACCGGCTGTCGGCACTTCGGACAGCCCCTGAATCTCGACCGGGATAGACGGACCCGCTTCGTTGATCACCTTGCCGTTCTCGTCCAGCATCGCGCGCACACGGCCGGACACGGAACCGACCAGGACCGCGTCGCCGCGCTTCAAGGTACCGGATTGCACCAGCAACGTCGCCACTGCACCCTTACCCTTGTCCAGACGGGCTTCGACCACCACGCCCTTGGCACTGGCGTTTTTCGGCGCTTTCAGTTCCAGCACTTCAGCTTGCAGCAGGATGCCTTCGAGCAGCGTGTCGATGCCCTGCCCGGTCTTGGCCGAGACTTCGACGAACATGCAATCGCCGCCCCAGTCTTCCGGAACCACGCCTTCCGCCACCAGTTCCTGGCGCACGCGCTCGGAATTGGCATCCGGTTTGTCAATCTTGGTCACTGCCACCACGATAGGCACTTCCGCCGCCTTGGCGTGGTGGATCGCTTCCTTGGTCTGCGGCATCACGCCGTCGTCCGCCGCCACCACCAGAATCACGATGTCGGTGGCTTTCGCGCCGCGAGCGCGCATTGCCGTAAACGCTTCGTGACCGGGCGTGTCGAGGAAAGTAATCATGCCGCGCGGTGTGTCCACGTGGTACGCGCCGATATGCTGCGTGATACCACCGGCTTCGCCGCTGGCCACACGGGTGCGGCGGATATAGTCCAGCAAGGATGTCTTACCGTGGTCGACGTGACCCATGACGGTCACCACCGGCGCGCGCGATTCCAGCACCACGTCGCCGTGATCGACTGCTTCCATCAGGAAGGCATCGGGGTCGTCCGGCTTGGCGGGTACGGCTTTGTGTCCCATCTCTTCGACCACGATCATCGCGGTCTCCTGGTCCAGCACCTGGTTGATAGTGACCATGGAGCCCATCTTCATCAATACCTTGATGATCTCGGCCGCCTTGATCGACATCTTCTGCGCCAACTCGGCCACGGTGATGGTTTCCGGAACCATCACTTCCTGCACGATAGGCTCGGTCGGCAACGAGAAGGCATGCGCCGCCTCAGGCTTGCTGTGCTTGTCATGACGCGGTGCACGTATCGCGCTGCCGCCTGTACGACCACCCAATCCGGCACGGGTGTCTGGCGTACGCGAAGGCGGACGCTTCTTGTGTCCAGCCTCATCCCACGGACTGTCCTTGGCTGCTGGTTTGTCGATCTTTTTGGCGGGACGCGCCACCTTGTCGCCCGGTTTGAGCGTCGGTTTATGCAAAGTACCTTCTTGCGCTTCAGCTGGAGCGGCGGCAGGCGCAGCGGGGGCTGCAACAACCGGCTTCGCCTCAACCACTGGCTCCGGCGCAGGCGCCGGTTCGGCAGCCGCTGCCTTGCGCTTGCTGGTGCGCGCCTGCTTGGCTTCAAGCTCGGCCGCCTGGCGTGCCGCCAGCTCGGCTTGCAGACGTGCTTCTTCTTCGCGCGCCTTCAGTTCCTGCTCATCCACCACCTTCTTGGTGGTCTTGGCCGGTTTAGCTTCTTCGACAGCGGGTGCCGCTGCTGCAGGAACCTCCACCGTCTCCGCCGCGGCGGGCGCAACAGTGCGTTTCTTGCGCACTTCCACCTGGATGGTGCGCGACTTGCCAGTACTGTCCGCCTTCTTGATCGCCGTGGTCTCGCGGCGCATCAGCGTGATCTTGCTCTTGCCGCCACCATGCGCACTGCGCAAGTGTTCCAGCAGCTGCGACTTGTCCTGTTCCGAGATGGAGTCGGAATCTTTCTGCTTGGAGACCCCGGCCGATTTCAACTGCTCCAACAGCAGCTCGACCGGCAGCCCTAGCTCACCCGCAAATTGCGCGACGTTCATTTTTCCCATTACGACCCCTTAACCCAATACCAGACTACGGATAACCTTTACCTGCTGCGCTTCTGGCTCAAACGAACCAAGGCGCACGCGCCGTCATAATCAACTGATTGGCGCGATCTTCATCCATGCCGGTCATTTCCATCAATTCATCGCCGCCCAGATCAGCCAACTGTTCTTGCGTGCCGATGCCCTTGCCCGCCAGCGTGCGAGCCGTCTCTTCATCCATGCCCTCGATCTTCAGCAGGTCTTCGATGTTGTGCTCGACCTGCTCTTCGTTGGCGATGGCCGCCGTCAACAGCGCATTGCGTGCACGGCTGCGCAGCTCATTCACAGTCGCTTCATCGAAGGATTCGATGGCCAGCATCTCTTCCAACGGCACGTAGGCCACTTCTTCCAGCGTATTGAAACCTTCTTGCACCAGGATGTCGGCGACTTCCTCGTCCACATCCAGCTTGGCTACGAACTGATCGCGGATCTTCGAGAATTCCTGCTCGTTCTTCTCGGCAGACTGCTCAACCGTCATCAGGTTGATTTCCCAGTTGGTCAGCTCAGAAGCCAGACGTACGTTCTGACCGCCGCGGCCGATGGCTTGCGCCAGATTCTCTTCTTCCACCACCACATCCATGCTGTGCTTGTCTTCGTCCACCACGATGCTGGTGACTTCAGCCGGTGCCAGCGCGTTGATGACAAAAGTGGCGGCATCGTCCGACCACAGGATGATGTCCACGCGTTCGCCCGCCAACTCGTTGGTCACGGCCTGCACGCGCGAACCGCGCATGCCGACACAGGTGCCGATCGGGTCAAGACGTTGATCGTGGCTACGCACCGCGATCTTGGCGCGCGAACCGGGATCGCGTGCCGCGCTGACGATCTCCAGCAGGCCTTCTTCGATCTCCGGCACTTCCAACTCGAACAGCTTGGCCAGGAATTGCGAAGTGATACGCGACAGGATGATCTGCGGGCCGCGCACAGTGCGGTCGACGCGCAACAGATAGGCACGTACACGGTCGCCCACGCGCAGGTTCTCTTTCGGAATCATCTGGTCGCGCGGCAGCAGCGCTTCGATCTTGCCGAACTCGACGATGGCATTGCCGCGTTCGATGCGCTTGATCGTGCCGGACACCAAGTGCTCGTTGCGCTCCATGAAGTCGGCCAGGATCTGCTCGCGTTCCGCGTCGCGGATCTTCTGGAAGATCACCTGCTTCGCCGCCTGCGCACCGATACGACCGAAGTCCACGTTCTCCAGCGGCTCTTCGATGAATTCTTCCAACTGGATGTCGGCCTGACGTTTCTTGGCCTCTTCCAGCTTGATGTGCAGTTCGGGCGTCTCGAAGGTCTCGTCGTCCATCACCTGCCAGCGGCGGAACGATTCGTACTCGCCGGTCTGGCGGTCGATGCTCACGCGCACATCCGCCTCTTCGTCCGCGAAACGCTTCTTGGTGGCGGAGGCCAAAGCCGATTCCAGCGCACCAAACACGATCTCCTTGTCCACGTTCTTCTCACGCGCCAAGGCATCTACCAACAACAGAACTTCACGACTCATCGCTCTCTCCAGCAACTAAAACGTCGGCACCAAACGTGCCTTGTCTATATTAGACAGCTCGATACCAACCAAGCTGCCATCCACATCCAACTGCAAAATTCCCTCTTTCACTTCGCCGAGGATACCGGCGAAGTTCTTGCGACCTGCCATCGGCACACGCACCTTGATCTGCGCCTTCTGTCCGGCAAAGCGCACGAAATCGGCTTCCTTCTTGAGCACCCGATCCAGCCCCGGCGAAGACACTTCGAGGCGTTCGTACTCCACTCCTTCCACCGTGAACAGGCGCACCAACTGGTTGCTCACGCGTTCGCAATCTTCCACCGAGATGCCTTCCGGCTTGTCCATGAACACGCGCATCAGCCCGCGACCGGATACTTCCAGGTCGACCAGCTCGTAACCCATGCCTGCCAGCGTCGTCTCTACCAGCTTCGCCACATCCATATTCGTACCCACAAATAAAAAACGGGCTCGAAGCCCATCTGAAAACGGCGCGGATTGTACCAAAGGAATGAACTAATGGAAACAGCTATTTAAGGAATCGCCCGTTCCCGCCCCTGGCAGGGCGGGATAAGCACGATCAACAGCCCATCAACTTGCGGATGCCTTGCACATCCGGCTGCAACACCACACCCCGCTCGGTGATCAGCCCCGTCACCAGCTCGGCGGGCGTCACATCGAACGAAGGATTGCGTATCTTCACCCCCTCTGCCGCCCAGTGCGTGTCGCGGAAGCCCTTCACCTCGTCCACCGAACGCTCCTCGATGGGAATGTCCTTGCCGGAGGCGATGGAAAGGTCGATGGTCGAAAGCGGGCACGCCACATAGAACGGGATGTTGTGGCGCTTCGCCAGCACCGCCACCATGTAGGTGCCGATCTTGTTCGCCACGTCGCCGTTGGCGGCTACGCGATCCGTCCCCACCACCACCGCATCCACCTCGCCGTGCGCCATCATGTAACCGGCCATGTTGTCAGTGATCAGCGTCACCGGGATGTTCTCCTGCACCATCTCCCATGCCGTCAGCCGCGCGCCCTGCAGGAATGGCCGCGTCTCGTCAGCGATCACCGAGATCTTCTTGCCCGCCTCCACCGCCGAGCGGAACACCCCCAGCGCCGTACCCCACCCGGCCGTCGCCAATGCCCCCGCATTGCAATGCGTCAGCACCCGCGCGCCATCCTTCAGCAAGGCCGCGCCGTGCGCGCCCATCGCCTTGTTGATGCGGATGTCTTCGGCCAAAATCTCGTGCGCCTCCACCAGCAGGCGCTGCGCGATCTGCTGTGGTGTTTGCGTCGCCACGCTTTCCCACACCTTGCGCATACGCTGCAAGGCCCAGAACAGGTTCACCGCCGTCGGGCGGCTGGCGGCCAGCACGGCAAAGCCGGTCTCCATGCCCGCCTTGAACTCAGCCGCCGACTTCTCCTGCAAACGCAACGCCTCCAGCGCCACGCCATAAGCCGCCGCCACACCGATGGCCGGCGCGCCGCGCACCACCATGCTGCGGATGCCCTCCGCCACCGAAGCAGCCGTGTAATAACTCAGGTATTCGAAGGCGGCCGGCAGGATGCGCTGATCCACCATCTCCAGCCTGTTGTTGAACCAGCGCAGTGTTTCGACTTTCATTTATTTTCCTGTGATTTCTGTTCTTGGGGATTTTGCGTGATCTACTAGTACATCCATCACGGCAGATACTTCACGCAAATGATTTGCCATGATTTCTGGAGTTATTTTCTTTTTGGAGAGAGCTATTTCTGACATCATCGCCGTGTGGATGATGAAGTGTTCAAGTGGAAGAATAGCTTTTGCTCTCCCGTGCTCAATTTGAGTTTTCCAACTCTCAATTGCTGCTTTTACAACAAGTTCGTTCAATTGCCTTCTTGCATCAGCACGTTGATTCAATAATGAAGTAACAAGACCAGGCAAAGCGCCAACTATGGCGCCACCTAGAGTGGCAATTACTGTTATTGCTTGAGATGAAAACTCCATTCGTTTTCCTTTCGTACTTGGTGAATCCACGTAGGGTGCAATAACCGACGGGCATTGCAACGTTCACATGACCAATGGTGCAATGCGCTGCTCTTATTGCACCCTACATATGTCAATCGCCCTCGAACTCGCACAGCGCAAACACCTTGTGCCCATGCTTCTCCAGCCGCGCGTGACCGCCGATGTCCGGCAGGTCGATGATGAAGCAGCATTCGACGATCTTGCCGCCCATCTTCTCGATCAGGATGCAGGCGGCCTCGGCCGTGCCGCCGGTGGCGATGAGGTCGTCCACCAGCAGTACCGTTTCGCCCTTCTGGATGGCGTCGGTGTGTATCTCGATGCGGTCGGTGCCGTATTCGAGCGCGTAGTCGTGGCCGATGGTTTCGGCGGGCAGTTTGCCTTTTTTGCGGATGGGCACGAAGCCCTTGCCCAGCGCATAGGCCAGCGGCGCGCCGAGGATGAAGCCGCGCGACTCGATGCCGGCGATCTTGTCGATCTTCATGTCTTTATAGCGGTCGACCAGCTGATCGATGGTGGCGCGGAAACCTTCCTGGTCCTTGAGCAGGGTGGTGATGTCGCGGAACATGATGCCCTGCTTGGGGTAATCGGGAACGGTGCGGATCTTGGATTTCACTGGCATGGCAACTCCTAGCTACGTTTTTTGTAATCGACGAACTTCTGTTTCACTTCATGCATCTGCTGCGCGCTGAGTATCTGCGGCTCACCTGCTTGCAGGGTGCGCCAGTAGATCTCGCACAGGAACTCGACCTCGTGCGCCACGGACAGCGCATCGGCCAGGTCACGGCCCAGCGCGATCATGCCATGGTTGCCGAGCAGGCAGGCTTTGCGGTCGCGCAGCGCTTCCAGCGCGAGATCAGAAAGATTCTGCTCGCCGAAGATGGTGTAAGGCGTGCAGCGGATGCTGTCGCCGCCCGCAATGGCGATGTGGTAGTGCACGGCGGGCACATCACGGCCCAGACAGGCGATGGTGGTGGCGAAGGTGGAATGCATGTGCAGCACCGCGCCGATCTCGGGACGCGCCTTGAGGATGTCGCAATGGAAACGCCATTCGCTGGAGGGCTTGCGGCCTTGCAGCACTTGGCCGTCCTTGCCGATCAGCACCAGGTCCTGCTCGGTCATCTCGGCGACCGGCAAGGCGGATGGCGTGATGAGGATGTTCTCGCCGCAACGCACCGAGGCATTGCCCGCCGTGCCGCGGTTGAGGCCGAGTTCGACCATGCGGCGCGAGGTGTGCAGCAATTGTTGGCGTAATGTTTGTTCGGTCATTCGTTGCCTACATACAGATATAGCATTAAAAATCGTTCGTCATTCCGGCGCAGGCCGGAATCCAGTGATTTTTTATAACTAGACACCGGCCTACGCCGGTGTGACGGCATTATTTCAGCACGCGCCCTGCAATGGCTTGCAGCTTCTGTTTCATCGCCGCGTCGCGCGCCTCGGGAGCGGTGATGAGCGCATATTGCAGCGCGGTGCGGCAGCCGCAATCGCACGCCTTGGCATCGTGGCCGACATGCGGCACGAGGTGCTTCACCAGCGTCTTGGCCTTGTCGGCGTTGGCCAGCAACACCTTGATGATCTGGTCCACGGTCACGTCGTCGTGGTTCGGATGCCAGCAGTCGTAGTCGGTGACCATCGCCACGGTGGCGTAGCACAGCTCGGCCTCGCGCGCGAGCTTGGCCTCGGGCATGTTGGTCATGCCGATCACGTCGCAGCCCCAGGTGCGGTACAGCTCGGATTCGGCGAGGCTGGAGAATTGAGGGCCTTCCATCACCAGATAGGTGCCGCCGCGCATGGCGGCGATGCCAGCTTCCTTGGCCGCGAGTTCGATATGGTCGCCCAGGCGCTTGCACACCGGGTGCGCCATCGAGACATGGGCCACGAGGCCGTTACCAAAGAACGATTTCTCGCGGGCGAAGGTGCGGTCGATGAACTGGTCCACAATGACGAAGGTGCCGGGCGGCAGGTGTTCGCGCAGGGAGCCGACGGCGCTGACCGAGATGACGTCAGCACACCCCTACCCGTTTAAGCACGTCGATATTGGCGCGGAAGTTGATCTCGGAAGGCGGTATCTTGTGCCCCCTGCCGTGGCGCGGCAGGAAAGCCAGCTTCACCCCGTTCAGTTCGCCGAACAGCAGTTCGTCAGACGGTTCTCCGAAAGACGATTCGACCTTTACCCAGCGCTTGTTCGTAAGCCCCTCGATGTCATAAACGCCGCTGCCGCCGATGATGCCGATGCTTGCCTGCCCCATGTTTTTCCCTGCTTTTGAAATGGATGCGGATTGAAACAGGAAACCTCGTTTCACTCAAGGTCAATGACGCGCAAGATAGACAAGAAAGGCGCTCGGGCGTATCTTGCCGGCAGTTCTTTTCACGATTCATTACCTCATGTCCCAAGCCGAGAATCACGCCGACCTCCAGATCGTCGGCATGCGTTGCGCCTCCTGTTCCAGCCGCCTGGAAAAAGCATTGAATCAATTGCCTGAAGTCACTGCCGTGGTAAACCTCGCCACCGAAAAGGCCAGCGTGAGTTTCAATCCCGGGGTCACCGATGTGGACGCGCTGATCAGAACGGTGCGCGACACCGGCTTCGACGCGCATGTGGCGCGCGACTTCGCCGCCGAGAAGGCGGACCGCCTCAAGGCCTTCGAGCAGGAAAAACTGCGTTTCTACATCGCGCTGGGACTCATCTCGCCGATGCTGCTGGAGATGTTGCTCATGCTGTTCGACTTGCATCTCCCGATCCCGACCTGGATGCAGTGGCTGCTGGCGACACCGGTGCAGTTCTGGATCGGTGCGCGTTTCTATCGCGGCGCATGGGGCAGCTTGAAACACGGCAGCGGCAATATGGACTTGCTGGTGGCATTGGGCACCAGTGCCGCCTATTTCCTGAGCGTGGCCATCGTCCTGTTCGACATCCATCAGCCGGTGTATTTTGAATCCAGCGCGGTGCTGATCACGCTGGTCCTGATGGGCAAGCTGCTGGAGATGCAGGCCAAAGCCAAGGCCTCGGACGCCATCGAGAAACTGATCCAGTTGCAGCCGAAGATCGCGCATGTGGAACGCGACGGTCAGGTGCTGGATGTTCCGGCAGGTTCGCTCCGCCCGGACGATATCTTCATCGTGCGCCCCGGCGAACACGTGCCGGTGGACGGCGTGGTGCTGGACGGCACGTCCGCTCTGGACGAGAGCATGCTCACCGGCGAGAGCATGCCGCAAGCCAAGCATGCGAACGACAAGGTGTATGCCGCCACCCTCAACCACCAGGGCGTGATCAAATGCCGCGCGACCGCCGTCGGCAGCCATACCCAGCTGGCTGCGGTGGTGCGCATGGTGGAACAGGCACAAGGCTCGAAAGCGCCGATCCAGAAGCTGGCCGACAAGATCTCCGGCATCTTCGTGCCCATCGTGCTGGTGCTCGCCGTCATCACCTTCTTCATCTGGCTCCTGGTGGAAGGTAATTTCTCCTATTCCATCATCACCGCCGTCTCACTGCTGGTCATCGCCTGTCCCTGCGCCCTGGGCTTGGCCACCCCGATCACCATCGTCGTCGCCAGCGGCCTCGCTGCGCGCGAAGGGATATTGGTGAAAGATGCGGCGGCACTGGAACGCGCGCATCAACTTTCCGTGCTGGTGCTGGACAAGACCGGCACCTTGACCGAGGGCAAACCGGTCATCACCAGTCTGCGCCCGAGTACGGCCAGCAGCGTCGATGAATTGCTGCTCATCGCGGCCAGTCTCGCACAGCACTCCACGCATCCGCTCTCTGCGGCCATCAAGGAGTATGCCGCCGAGCAGGCGACATTGCCGTTGCCGGTCACCGAATTCAACGAAGATCCTGGCAACGGCTTGCGCGGGAATCTCAATGGCACCTCCTACCTGCTCGGGTCTCCCGGCTATGTCACGCAACAGGGCATCGCGCTGGATGGGCCGTCGATACTGGCTTTGCAGAAACAGGGCAAGACCGTGATCGCCGTGGCACGCGAGCAGGTGCTGCTCGGCTATATCGCCATCGCCGACAAGATTCGCCCCAGCAGCAGCCTTGCCGTGGCACGTTTGCGCAAGATGGGTATCCGCGTGGTGCTGCTGAGCGGCGACAATCAGGCCACGGCGCAAGCCATCGCCCATCAGGCCGGTATCGAGGAGTTCATCGCCGAAGTATCGCCGCAGGACAAGGCGCGCTACATCACGTCGCTCAAGAGCCCCAATACAGTGGTCGGCATGGTCGGCGACGGCATCAACGATGCGCCGGCACTGGCTGAGGCCGACGTGAGCTTCGCCATGAAGAACGGCAGCGACATCGCCATCGAGGCGGCGGACCTCACGCTGATGCGCAACGACCTGAACAGCGTGGCGGATGCCATCGACCTGTCGCACGTGACCATGGGCAAGATCCGCCAGAACCTGTTCTTCGCCTTCGCTTACAATGTACTGGGCATCCCGCTCGCCGGGCTCGGCCTGCTCAACCCGATGATCGCCGGCGGCGCGATGGCGATGAGTTCGGTGTCGGTGGTCAGCAACGCGCTGTTGCTTAAACAATGGAAACCCGGGGAACCTGCGCCCGATCTGGATGACAAACCCGTTGTCGATCCGCAACATGAATCGCCCCAACCCACAGCCTAAGGAGTATCCATCATGATGAAAATACAACTTATTCTTCCCCTCGGCCTCGCCCTGCTGCTCGGCGCTTGTGCCAGCGAACAAGGCGGTGAGGTCTATAGCCGCGACCAGGTACGCCAGGTACAGCATTTCAAGGTCGGTACGGTCGAAAGCGTGCATAAGGTGCGTATCGAAGGCACCAAGAGTCCCATCGGCACGACTGCCGGCACCATCGTCGGCGGCATTGCCGGTAGCGGCGCATCTCAAGGCAAAACCGGGCAAGTCGCTGCCGTGCTTGGCGCGGTGGTCGGCGGCGTAGCGGGTGCGGCAGCGGAGGAAGCCTATACTCGCGAAAACGGTATCGAGATGGCCATCAAACTCGAAGACGGAAGCTTCATTTCAGTCGTGCAGGCCGTTAACGACAAAGAAGAGATCAAGGCAGGCGACAAGGTGCGCGTCATCGAGAGCGACGGCGTGACCCGCGTCACCAAGTTCTAAGCTCGATATTCATGCTTAATAAAAACGGGGGCATTTAGCCCCCGTTTCTTTTTGCATGAAGCGAATTCCTTAGAATTCTTTTTCAACCTTGCCCTGTCCGTCCTGCGCTGCGGACAAAGTACCCAGATCGGCAGACAGCTTCATGTGACCCAGCACAGCCGGCTCGTTCGCCTGCGGCTCTGCAGCGAATTGCGCGACGACGATGCCGTTGCTGTTCGCCGCGTTCTGCGTCTTCGCATCCGAGCCTGCCCCGCCGATCCACAGGCCCACACTCAACAACACGGAAGCTGCCAGCGCAAGCTGCGAGACACGCTTGGCACGCTGCGACTTGTTCAGCCTTTGCATCAGCTTGCCAGTTTCCAACTGGGCGTTGGCTTGATGCAATTCCTTGCGCAATCTTTCGGACAAGCCGCGCTCGATCTCTTCGTTTGCGTGTAATGCAGCGATGGCCTGTTCCTGCATTTCGATCTGCTCGTTGGCGGCCTGATGTGCCTGCAACTCCGCAAAATCGCGCTGGCGAGCCAGTTCGGCGGCATGCTGCTCGGCAGCAAGATGGGCTTCGGCGGCTTCAGCCGCCAGCTGTTCCGCTGCCAGACGTTCCTTGCAGGCAGCGATGAGGCGTTGCTCGGTCTCGATATTTTGTTGTTCCAATGCCAACTGGGCAGCCTCTGCACGCTCGCGCTCTTCAGCGAGACGCTTGCTTTCCTCAGCCGCAGCAGCACGCTGACGCACCAACGCGACCACACGCTCCGCCGCGCTTTTCGCTTCAGCATCGCGCTGTTGTTGTTCCGCCATGAAGCGTGCCGTCTCCGCGCGTTCACGCTCTTCGATGAGGCGCTTGTTTTCTGCAGCAGCGGCAGTGCGCTGCCGCGCCTGCATCACGGCGCGCATTTCGGCCTGCACGGCTTCTTCTTCGGATCTGACAGCAGACGCCAGCGATTCGGCCTTCATCTTCGCCATGTTGAGTGCGCGGATCTCGATCTCTTCCTTCGCTTTGGCGGCCGCGCCGATCTCTTGCGCCAGCACCTGTTTGGCGGCAGCGATCTCCTGCGCACGCACTTCCGCCGCGATGCACTCGTTGTCGGCCTCGATGGCACGCAACTCGGTATCCATACGCAGCGTGATCTGGTCGATGGCCTCGTTCTCGGCCAGCAGCCGGGCTTGGGCAACACGAGCCGCTTCTTCATCCAAGGCACGGCGTTGCTCAGCGGCTTCTGCCGCGCGGCGGTCCGCTTCCGTGCGTTGCAGCAAAGCCTCAATGGCGGCATGCTCCGCAGCCAGTCTTTCCTCTTCGGCACGGCAAGCTTCCACCATGAGTTGCGCGCGTTGTTCCGCCAGCGGCAACGCGGCATTGATGGCCTCCAGTTTCTTTTGCAACTCATGCGTGGCCAGCGTGTCGGCCCTGGCCTGCGCCTGTTCCGCCGCCAGCAACTCGTTTTCCAGCGCTGCCTTCCCTTCGGCGATGCTTCTGGCGCACTCGGCCATTTCATACAGGTGGTTGGCCTGCTCTATCGCTTCCGCCTCGGCATGCACCTGCAATTCGATGGCATGCGAGGCTCGCATATCGGCCTCGGCGCGCAGTTGTGCCAGCGCGACCAGTTCGCGCTCGGCTTGCAACTTGACCTCGACCGCGCGCTTGGCTTGCGCCTCTGCAGCCAGCAGGTCGCGCGCTTCGGATTCGATCTGCTTCAGTACTGCATTCGCTTCTTCGCGTTCCTTGATCGCGAGCTGCTCGGCATCCACACGCGATTCCAGCAACTTCAGCATCTCCTGTTCGGCCTGCAACTTGCGCTCTGCCGCCAGACGTTCTTCCTGTTCCTTCTCGACCGCCAGTCTGGCGACCTCGGCCGACTTCAGCTCCGCGGCCACACGGGCGGCGGCTTCGGTTTGCGCCTGCTGTTCGATCTTGACGCGCAATTCGATGCTTTCCGTGACTTTGCGCTCTTCCTCGACACGCGCCATCTCGGCACGTTCGGCATCCAGTTCGGCGGCCACCTGCGTCTGCTTCTCGGCCAGCGCCAACATCTCGGCACGCACGCGGGCACTCATCGCATCCTGCGCGGACAGCTCGGCGGTGAGTTTGGCGTTGACCATCGCCATCGCTTCCTTCTCCGACTTGAGCCTGTTCTGTACCGTCTGCGTCAGCAACTCCTCGGTGCGGGCTTTTTCCTGCGCCAGCAGCGCGGCTTCGCGCTCCAATTGAGCTTGGCGCTCAAGCTCGTTACGCACACGTTGTTCCGCAGCCAAGCGCTGCTCCAGTTCAGCCTGGGCTTGCCTTTCGGCTTCCATTTTTTCGCGCACCGCCACGCTCAGGCGCTCTTCGGCTTTAAGCTTGGCATGTGCCGCCGCCGCCAACTCGCGCTCCAGCCCGAGGCGTCTCTGCACTTCCTCGATCACCTGTCCCTCGGCACGCGTACGCGCTTCGATCTGCTCGGCAAGGTCGCTCTCCTGGCGCACCTTGCCCTGCAAAATGGCACGTGCATGGGCTTCGGCACGGGCACGCGCCTGTACCGCCAACTGTGCCTCGATCTCGGCTTCGACGCGTCCGCGCGACTCCAGTATCGCTTCGGATTCGACAGGACTTTCGTCGCTGCGGGAAGAAACCAACCGTATATTTTTCAGTGCTGACATGCTCAACCTCTTTCACGTAGGGATGCCAAGGCATCGGCTCGACGCTAAAGTAACAGCTGGCCGCCAGGCTGAAGCGTGGAATAAAGGTGGAAAAACGGGCTATTTTGGGGAACGGAGGGAAACTGCTTGAAGCGCACACACCCTGGAACCGGGGTATGTGCGTTCGTAATGCGATCAGTAATCGCGGCGCGGCGCGCTGTATTCGTCTCCGGCAAAGACGAACGGAGGGGTGCGACCCACCAGTGTCTCGATCAGCATCAATTCCTGGTCGGTGTGGTTGATGAATCCGGCACGGCGGATGTTCTTGCCGGGTTGTTCGCCGGCCAGAATATACAGTGGCTTGTCGTGATGCTTGGCGGCCACGGTATCCGCGCTGGTTGGATCCGCAATCGATTCCACATCAGTCAAACCATAGCAGGTACAGAAATAGGTCTGTTCCGGATCTGCCTCGATGTAATACCCGGTACCGCGGATGCCTATCGTCGCAGTCGAAGTGCGAATCTGCGTTCCTTGACTACGCGAAACGGATAGCAACTTCCCGGTTAACAAACGCAAGCCCTGGATCAGGAACGAAGAACTCTCTTCCTTGCCTTCCATCTTCAAATGGCTGTTCTCGCGCATGATCATGGAGTTTCCCCCGACCACGAAAATGACCTCGCTCTTGGGGCCGGTTTCGACGGTGTCGTTGGGTTTGATGACAGTGGACATGTTCGCGTCTTTGCCATTCACCGTGACCGTACCGTTGAGACGGTAGATGGATTGACCGGGAGGAAGCTTGGCGGGAGGCGTGCCAAAAATATTGGCAGCAAGCGCAACCTTGTCTGTCAACGCAGCAGAGAACGCACCTGCGGCAAGTGCCTTGATCAGTAACCTGCGGCGTGGATCATCTACTTCATCGAATCGACTCATGTTAGCTCCTTAAAATTAATGAAACCCAAATAACAGCAATCAGTACGGTGCCCCGTTCAATATCCAGTTCAGGAACAAATCATATTTCGCACGGAGAGGGTCGCCGGGCAGCAATTTATCCGCTGGGGTTTTGGCAGGCTTGTTACCGAATCCCGTCTGCACATCGCCGTTATGATGATGACCGGAGGGTTTGCGCAGCAACGGGCTGCTCGCTATATCAGAAAAATTGATTCGACCCCGCACTTCGTTATAGAACCAGACATCGTCAGTTGCACCCACAGCTGAAGCCACCACACCATCCCCGTTGCGATCGATGTCGGCATAGAAGATCGGTGCCGGTGCCGAGCCATCAGTCGGGGCAGCAACATGGCAGGCGATGCAATTGTTCGCCCCCGGTTGCTGCAACACGGCTTTGATATCGGAAAAACGTATCGCCGATGGCAAGGGTGTCAGAGCACTGTTCACTACTATGGTCAGGAGAACCGGAGCGCTCTGCACCGAATTTTTGCTGGCCACCAGTTGCACTCCGTACGTCCCGTTCGCAGTCGCATTGAAAGTCGTCTGCACACCCGTCGTGCTGCTTAGCGTCGCCGCATTGCCCGGATTGGAGACAATCGACCAGGCATAGGTGTCGGCATACAGGCTGTCTGCTGCAGACAATGTACTTACCCCCGTACTCACAACACGATCCAGCCCGGCGTCGGCCACAGGGCGTCCCGGCAGCAGTGGTGCTCCTGCACCGTCGAGTACCGTGTAGCCTTCATTCTGCAAGAAGGTATTCAGTTCGTTATATATGCTCGGTGTTGACCAGTAGCGGCTATACAAGACCTTGGTCAACGGCATGTTGCCGCGATCGATCACATGCTCCTTGATGCGATCCGCTGAAGTCTGAAATGCGGCAAAGGTCGAGAAATTCGCATCAGCTTGTTGTCCAACCCCGCGCAGGATGTGGCACATGCGGCACGTCGGCTGCACCACGTTCTGATACAGCGAAGTCTGTCCCGCCGCTATCCACGCGGGCGGAACATAGGTATCGACATAAGTAGCGTTGGGCATGCCATTGCCGCCATAAGCCGCTTTGACGACATCGGCAGCCTCACCCTGCCAGTCGCTGGGTGCTGCAACAACCCGGCATGTATCCTCTGCATATCCGGTGGGCACCACCGTCGAAGCAGGCAATGGATAGGAACATAGCGCCCATTGATTCATCGTCTTGATCTTCGCTTCCTGATCTGCTCGAGTGTAGCCGGGCAGCGCGGAAAAGCTGAAGGTATCCGGTTCGAAGAAATGCAACTTGGCTTTCAGATCGCCGCGCGCTCCCTGACCCACTTTAGAGAACAATTGGTTGCCCGATGCATCCGCTGGCGTCAAAGGATCGCCGCGTCCGCCGTGGCAGTTGGCGCAGATGCCCGGCATCGCCTTGCTCCCGCGGCCATCCAGATTGGCAGCTAATAGTCGCGCGCCGGTGGCCGGATCGAAGGTGAAGAACTTGGCAAAAGGCGCCCCACCGTTGGGACCTGGGCTGACTTCGATCGCGTTGGTTCCGATGTACCAGCGTTGGTCGTGCGCCACTGCCGCATCCAGGTTCAGGCTGGAATAGCCGTACCCCGCCGCCGTCCACACCAGATAGTTGTCCACCAGAAACGCGATGGTGCCGTCGGTGTTCTTGCGCGCGATGACATAGCGCCCGTAGCCCAGGTCACGCACGTCGCCGAACACGGCCTGCACCTCGGAACCCGTGCCGCTGCCGAAACCGTTCGCCGCCTTCCACTTTGCCAGCGTGTCCTTGGCATTGGTCGGGTCGATGGCCGCGTAATACGCCTGCGCATAGGCAAGCGAATCGATCGCCGGCGAACTCTGCGGATTGGGGTACAGCAGGAAGCTATCCGGCCCCGTCACGGCGCCCGGCGCAGCAGGCGGTGCGGAAGAATAGATGTCACCGGGATTGCCGCCGCCACCACAGGAGGCCAGCATGAGCGTCAGGATGATGGAGATGACCGCCACCTGGAATAGCGTGCTGATGCCGGCCTGGAAGTTTCTGAAGTTCACTGTCATCCCCTAGAAAGCCATCAGATAATTGATGGAGAGCAGGTTATCGATATAGCGCATCGGTGAAGCATACGCAGGCGTCATGTCCGGCGTTGCCTCCACATGGCGCCAAGCGAAGTCCACCGAGTCCTTGGTGCCGAACGAATGGTTGTAGCCTATCGTCATCAGCGCGGTCTGGCCCTTCATGCGGTAAGAGAAGAAGCCTTCTGCATTGAACACGTCGTCGCGCACGAACACAGTGGAGACATCCAGTATCGCGAGCGAGGGCCGCCCGGAAGAGACGATGTCCCCCTTGCGGTATTCGCCCGTCAGATAGAGCGTCTTGCCCGTTGCCAGCGCGTAATCCAGGTTCATGCGCCCGGAGATGTCGTGCGTGTTGAACACGTCGCTCTTGCCCGTGCGCACGTTGTTCGCCACCGCCGCAAACAGATTGACGCGGTCAGTCAGCGGCTTGCGCAGAGTCACGCCGGCGGAGTAATGCGAACCGTCGCGCAATGCCGATTCGTATTCGTCCGCCGTATAGCGCGCGAAGATGCCGAAGGTGGGAGAGCCGAACTCGCCCGAGTCGCGATACATGTACTCGCCCTGCATCCCGCCGGAGACATGCCCCAGCCCGGAATAGGTACGGAACTTCTCGATATCCAGGAATCCGCTCACCGTCAGTCTGCTGTGCTTAGTGAGGGGGATGGACTTGCCCTTGTTCATGGTCAGGCTGTAGATGGTATCGGACAGCTTGTCGAGCGCCGCACTGGCCCGGCTGACGTTGTCGTCATAGGCGAAGCCGGCGGCGACCATCAGGCCGGATGGATACTCCAGGGAAGACTCGTAGCTCTCCGCCAGCAAGTCCGCCAGATCGTTCTTGCCGTTGATGTCCTTGGTCAGACGGAAGTTGATCGACTGATAGTTCTCGAATCCGCCCGAGCGCAGGCGCTGATAGTCGAGCGCCATCTTCAGCGTATCGCTGAGCAGGAAGTCACTGCCCAACCCGAGAACGACTGCGTTGGTGTTCTGCGAAGTTCCCGCCACCGCATAGAGCACACCCGGCAAGTCGGCATACGCAACCGATGTCTGGCCGCTGGTTTCCAGACCGCGCTGATACTCGACGCGCACATGCGGCTGCACCACGCCGAAGCTGGCTTGGTGCGCCGACTGCGCGCGCATGCCTAACGAGAGGTGCGAAGTGCGCATGTTCTGGCTGGCATAGGTCAACGCATTGGCCCCCGCCCCGCTCTCCGTCCCCTGGTTCAGGCGGTCATAGGAGAAGTCATAGCGACCATATGGCGACCACAGCAGCGCTTCCTTGCGGAACTCGTAGCCGAACGACATCGAACCGAAGATCTGGTCACCGGTACGGGAAGCGCGGGCGAAATCATTCACTGCGGCAACGTAACGGTTAGTGTCGAAATTCACTTTGCCATATCCCAGAAGGCCGTCGAGGAATGCGCCCGTATCCATCTGGTAGCTTGCATAGCCGGCCACGCTGTTGCCGCTGGATGTGCTGTTCGTTCCATCCGTACCGATGCTGCTCTTGTCGCGCGCATAGCCCATCCCCATGCCTAGGGTCAGCTTGCGGTCAAGGCGTTTATCCACGCCGACGCTGATGCCGTCCGTGGTGAACTGCGTATCGACTCCGGACTGCGAGCGCGTACCGAAGCGCAGGTTACCGGCCGCCCAGAGCTCGAGACGGCTGAACGAGTCGTCAGCCGATGCGGCGCCGACGGCATTGGAAAGCGTCCCCAGATTGAGCGTCGAACTGGTCAATGCGCTCGTCACCATGCTCATCATCGTGCCGAACAGCGGTGTCGTTGGCGCATTGCTGCCGTTGCCGGATGCAGCATGCAGCAAGGTGTTCGGGTTGTTTGCATAGGACAGCGCCGTGCCGGACTGCCAGCTATTGAAATAGTTCGAGCCCTGCTGCGGCAGCGCCCCGCCGACCGGCGCCGGCGAACTGTTGGATTCTCCCGGCGAGCCGATCGGCAACGGCGCGTACACCGCATGGTGGCGAGATTCCAGGCGTTGCTGGAAGTTGAACACCTGCGCCATACCGAACCGTTTCACCGCGGCTGTCTGGATGTTGACCAGACCGGTCACGCGGGCGTCCTTCAGCGGGTCGGGACGTCCGCTGATGGTGACGCTCACCGTTGCCGCGCTCGTCGAAACCAGCCCGCCGGCTGCGTACGCCTTGTACGAAAAAGTATCCGCGCCGAAATAATCCTTGTGTGGCGTGAAAGTCACCTTGGTGCCGGACACGCCTACCGTGCCGTGCGCTGCCTGAGCGGAAATGCTGACACCGGTGATGCCAAAGCCGGTGATGTGTGGCGCCAGATCGAGCGTCACCGCCGTGTTCAGCGGCGTGCTCATGCTTGCCGCTGCGACGTTGGGCGGCAAATTGACCACCGCGATGCTCTGCGTCACTTGCGAAGCGGCGGCATAGTTGGCGTCGGCCGCCTGATTCGCCGCGATGGTGCAATTGCCCGTGCTGACGCCTGTCACCGTAGTACCTGAAACGGTACAGATAGTGAGCGTGGTGCTGGTGAGGACCAAGGGGCTGGTCGAACCCCCGCCCGTCACGCTGACCGTCGCTGTCCCGCCCACCGCTAACGAGGGCGCAGCGCCGAAGGTGATGGTCTGGCTACCCTGGCCGACCGCGATGTTCTGCGTCACCTGTGCCGCGGCGCCGTAGTTGGCAGTGCCCGCTTGATTCGCTGCGATGGTACAAGTACCGATGGCAAGGCCCCTGACCGTCGTGCCGCTGACAGAACAGATACCCGTGGTGAGCGAACTGAAGGTGACCGTACTGCCCGATGCACCGCCTGTCGCGCTCACGCTGCCGGTTCCGCCTGCCGCCAGCGTGGGGGCGGCACCGAAGCTGATGGTCTGTCCGACCTGGCCGATGCTGAAGCTCTGTGTCGCCTGCGTCGCGGGGTTGTAATTCGTATCTCCAGCCTGGCTGGCCGCGATGGTGCAGGTGCCCGCGTTGAGCGCCGACACGACATTCCCGCTGATGCTGCAGACTGAGGAAGTCAGGCTGCTGTAGGTGATGGGGCCGCCGGAAGTGGCTGTGGCGGTGACCGATCCCGAGCCGCCATACAGGATCGCCGGTGCCGCTCCAAACGCGATGGTCTGACTGCCTTTGCCGACACTAAAGCTCTGGGTCACCTGCGTCGCCGCGTTGTAGTTGCCATTGCCGGCCTGATTGGCGGCGATCATGCAGGTGCCGGTGGTGACGCCCGTCACAGTGCTGCCGTTGGTTCCCGACACGGTGCACACGGCCGCGGTCTGGCTGCTGAAGGTGACTGCGCTGCCGGATGCACCGCCTGTCGCGCTTATCGTCCCTGTCCCGCCCACGACCACAGTTGGAACAGTTACAAAACTCAGGGTTTGGCTTGCCTTGCCAATGTTGATGTTCTGAGTTTGAGTAGCAGCAGCATAGCTGGCATTACCCGCCTGATTGGCTTGTACCGTACAAGTGCCTGCGGCAAGCGCCGTGACCGTATTGCCCGCAACGGAACAGATCGTGGTGGTGACGGGAACGCTGAATGTGACCGCATTGCCCGATGCCCCGCCTGTCGCGCTCACCGTTGCAGCACCGCCGCCGAATGTCATCGTTGGCGCGGTGCCGAACGTAATCGTTTGCGGGTTAAGGCCGATCGCAATGTTCTGTGTAGTCTGGACGGCTGCACTGTAGTTGGTATTGCCCAACTGATTGGCCGCAATGATGCACGTGCCCGCAGTGACCCCAGTCACCGTGCTGCCGTTGGTTCCGGAGACCGTACAAACGCCCGTGGTCTGGCTAGTGAAGGTGACCGCATTGCCAGAAGCGCCTCCCGTCGCACTCACCGTGCCAGTCGCACCGACCAATACATTGGGTGCCACGCCAAAACTGATGGTTTGTGTCGCCGGACTGACCGTGATGTTCTGTAACGTCTGCGTGGCCGCGTTGTAGTTGGCATTGCCCAGCTGATTGGCGGCAATGGTGCATGTGCCTGCGGTCACGGCAGTCAGGGTTGCGCCGTTGGTTCCCGATACGGTACAAACGCCTGTAGTCTGGCTGGTGAAAGTGACCGCATTGCCGGACCCGCCCCCCGTGGCCAACACTGTGCCAGTGCCTCCTCCGTATGTCATCGTCGGCAATGTACCGAAGCTGATGACTTGGCTCGCCAGGTTGACCGCGATGTTCTGCGTTACCTGCGTGGCTGCGCTGTAATTGGTGTTGCCCGTCTGGTTCGCGGCGATTATGCAAGTACCTGCAGTCACAGCGGTCAGTGTTGCACCGTTGGTTCCTGACACCGTGCATACGCCGGTGGTCTGGCTGGTGAAAGTTACCGCATTGCCAGATCCACCGCCTGTAGCCAAGAGCGCACCTGTCGCTCCTCCGAACGTCATCGTCGGCAGCGTACCAAAGGCAATGGTCTGACTGGCCGGACTGACCGTGATGTTCTGCGTCACTTGTGCAGCCGCATCATAGCTGCCCGCAGTGCCCGCCTGATTCGCCGCGATGGTACAAGTGCCCGCCGCAACTGCGGTCAGCGTGGCGCCGTTGGTTCCCGATACCGTACATACGCCCGTAGTCTGACTGGTGAAGGTGACTGCATTTCCCGAAGTGCCGCCTGTGGCAGTGAGGGTACCTGTCGCCCCGCCAAAGGTCATCGTCGGGAGAGTGCCGAAACTGATGGTCTGCTTTCCCAGTACTTTCAAGGAAAGCAGAACTGTGCCCGTTGGTGTGGCTGTCGGGTATATAGCTCCGCTATTGGTCGCGCTCAGTGTGATGGAGTACGTCGTTGGTGTCGTCACCACGGGGGCAGTGCCGCTGATGATCCCGGTTGCTGCTGCCACCAACATACCGGAGCCGGCTGGCGTTATGCCGTAGGTCGTCGTCGTGACCAGATAATCCTGACCCGTAACCGGCAATATCGAACCGTTGTACGCCGCCCCGGAGGACACTGTTGTCGCCTGGTTATGGGTGATGGCTGGGGTGAACAACGATGCGAAATAGGCGGAAAGATCGTTTTGGTTATTGACCGCATTTGGTTCGTTGGTCAATGCCGACATGTCTCCGGTACCTGCCCCACCAACGACTGTCATCGCCGCAGTCATCGCAGCCGGGACATTCGCATAATAGGACAGAGGATGGTTAGGACACGCCGCATTTCCAGCAGTGTTACACAAGGCGAAATTCACATTCAGCGCTGTGGCTGCTGAAAAGGACGCATCGCTGGGAGCGGCGGCCAAATGGCAACTTGCCGACCCACACCCGCCCCCGCCAGATACCTTTGCTGTTATCCAATAACTCGCACCTATGGCCGGATTACCGACTGTATGGTTAACCAAAGCCGCTGCCATTGATGCCGATGCAGGTAATAAACCAAACATCAACACAATACTCAACGCACTTGCCAGTTTAGAAATCGTCTTACCAAACGGAAAATGAATTGTCCGCATGATCGTTATTTGTTTTTTAATAAGGCCTTCCGAATACATTTGCCCCCCTTGGGCGTAAATTCTTGCTCGCGCTTAATACAGTGCAGTCATCGATTCGAGATACGACTAATTTCCCAGTATGCTCAGTGGCGTAACGATATTGCTAGCATCCGAAGTCACTTTCGTGCCCGACTTGCTGTTGGCTATAACGAAAAAAGTATAGTCCGTGCCATTGGTCAGCCCTTTCACTGTAATTGGACTACTCGTGCCGGTAGCCTTCATCGCAGTCGCTACACCAGCCGAATAAGCAACCACCGTATAGCCGGATATGAGAGCCGCAGAATCCTGCGGGATCGTGAAATACACTCTGACTTCTGTACTTCCCGGCTTGGCTGCCACTATGGTTGGTGCTGAAAGCGAGGATGGGAAAGCAGCAATATTTTTGGTTTGGACAGATTTAATAGTTGCTGGCGCATTAACTGAACTGCCTGAAACCGACAAATTTTGTTTGGCCACCGCGGCAATTGCAGGAGAGGAAACAACTGCAGCTGTCTGAGTAGTCGCACCAGGTATGACTGCATTACTTGCGGATGATGGCTTGCCCGTCCCGGCATTGCTTGTTGCGGTTACTGAAAAGGTATAGGCCGCGCCGTTGCTCAAACCCTGTACGGTAATTGGACTGGCAGAACCAGTCGCCGAAAGCCCTCCCGGGTTAGCCGTTACTGTATATGTTGCGATGGCCAGTTCGCTTTTTGGCGCTGTGAAACTGACGGTTGCCTGCGAATTTCCGGCTTGAACAGGACCGATAACGGGTGCGCCCGGTACCGCGAAATAGGATGCCAGATAGGCTGAAATGTCGATTGCGTACTGAGTCGGAACTTCTCCCACTCCCATACGCTTTTCTCCCATGCCCGCAAAAGAACCCATCGGGATTGCCGTGCTCGTTCCCGGCTCATAATCATCGTTCGTATTGCCGTTGGGAATCGTGTAACCAGCATTGGTTGCCTTGGTGATCGCGCTGGGATTGCTTGCGTACAGCGACAAGGGATTGGCGGTCGTGCCATATGCCCTGAATGCAGCTGGATTATTGGGCTGCGGCGCACCATGACAATGGTTGCATAGGTAGTCCCAATTGGCAGCACCTTTGATCGGATCTCCAACTGCAAAGGCGGCCTGATCGAAAGCCAGTCCCAGTACCAACACAGCACTCGGCAAACCAATCAAATGGGAAGTGGCATTTACAAATGAAAATGGAATCGCTTGTGCGATTGACCATCGTTTTGAATAAAAGCGCGCAAAAAAACGGACAGCATGGAAGCTGAAATCCATAACCCCCCCTTTAGGGTACGAATCTCGCTCGTGCTACAGACCTATTGGGTCAAGCTACAACCGACGAGTCTAATGCTCGATGTGAATTGCAACTTCGCACGCTTTTCGAATGCCTGTCTTAAAGCATCCGTGGCGAATAATTATTTATACGACCTCCTCCAGCGGACGCGGATTCTAGCAAAAGAATTGTGGGATTTGCACTACTTCGCACATTTCACAGATATGTGACTGTCGAAACAGCATTAATCTCCGTGGGGCATTATTCCCACTCGATGGTCGCGGGCGGCTTGCCTGAAATGTCGTACACCACGCGGTTGATACCCCGCACTTCATTGATGATGCGGTTGGATACCTTGCCCAGTAAGTCATAGGGCAGGTGCGCCCAGTGCGCGGTCATGAAGTCCTGAGTCTGTACGGCACGCAAGGATACGACCCATTCGTAGGTGCGGCCGTCACCCATCACGCCGACCGATTTTACCGGCAGGAACACGGTGAAGGCCTGGCTGGTAAGGTCATACCAGCTCTTGCCGCTGGCGTCTTTGGTGTTGCGCAGCTCTTCGATGAAGATGGCATCGGCGCGGCGCAGCAGTTCGGCATATTCGCGCTTCACTTCGCCCAGGATGCGCACACCCAAGCCGGGGCCGGGGAATGGATGGCGATACACCATGTCTGCGGGCAGGCCCAGCGCCACACCGAGTTCGCGCACTTCATCCTTGAACAGCTCACGCAACGGCTCCAGCAGCTTGAGGTGCATGGATTCCGGCAGGCCACCGACGTTGTGGTGCGACTTGATGGTGTGCGCTTTTTTGGTCTTGGCTCCGGCGGATTCGATCACGTCCGGGTAGATGGTGCCCTGCGCCAACCACTTGGCCTGCTTCAGTTTGGCCGATTCGCGCTGGAACACTTCGACGAACTCGCGGCCGATGATCTTGCGCTTCTGCTCGGGATCGGTCACGCCTGCCAGGTGCTTCATGAACTCGCCGCTGGCATCCACATGCACGATCTTCATCTTCAGATTCTTGCCGAAGGTCTCCATCACCTGGGCGCCTTCGTTCAGGCGCAGCAAGCCGTTGTCCACGAACACGCAGGTAAGCTGGTCCCCGATGGCGCGATGAATGAGCGCGGCTGCCACGGAGGAATCCACACCGCCGGACAAACCGAGGATGACTTCTTCCTTGCCCACTTGCGCGCGGATCTTCGCCACCGCTTCATCGATGTAGTCCGGCATGTTCCAGTCCTGTCCGCAACCGCAGATGTCGTGCACGAAGCGGGCCAGGATGGCTTTGCCCTGGTAGGTATGGGTGACTTCCGGATGGAACTGCACCGCGTAAAAGCGGCGCGACTCATCCGCCATGGCGGCGAACGGTGTGGCCTCGTTGGCAGCGATGACCGAGAAGCCGGGCGGCAATGCCGTCACTTTGTCGCCGTGGCTCATCCACACATCGAGCAGGCCATGACCCGCCTCATCGCTCTTGTCCTGGATGCCGTCGAACAGTTTGGAATGTCCCTGCGCGCGAATCTGCGCATAACCGAACTCACGCACCTTGCCGCTCTCGACCTTGCCGCCCAGTTGCGCCGCCATGGTCTGCATGCCGTAGCAGATGCCCAGTACCGGCACGCCCAGTTCAAACACGACCTGCGGTGCTTTCGGCGTCTCCTCTTCATAAACCGAATTCGGGCCACCGGAAAGAATGACCGCGGCCGGATTGAAAGCGCGAATCTCCGCCTCGGTCATATCCCACGGGTGCAGCTCGCAATAGACTTGTGTCTCGCGCACACGGCGTGCGATGAGTTGGGTGTACTGGGAACCGAAGTCGAGGATGAGGATTTTTTTATGCATGTTAAGAACCGTAAAAGGAGAATAAAAAAGGGGGAAGAGTGGTCGCGGTAGCTGCCCTTCTCTCTTCCCCCTGCTCCATGCCGCCGTGTTATTCGATGTGGTAGTTCGGTGCTTCTTTGGTGATCTGCACGTCATGCACGTGCGATTCGCGGATACCGGCCGAGGTGATCTCGACAAATTCCGCTTTGGCATGCACGGTCGCGATGTCCGGACAGCCGAGGTAACCCATGCTGGCGCGCAAGCCGCCGAGCAACTGGTGGATCACCGCCAACGCACTGCCTTTATAAGGTACACGGCCTTCCACGCCTTCCGGCACCAGCTTGTCCTGATTGGCCACGTTGTCCTGGAAGTAGCGGTCGCTGGAACCCTGCTGCATCGCGCCCAGGCTGCCCATGCCGCGATAGGATTTGTAGGAACGCCCTTGGTACAACTCGATCTCGCCCGGCGCTTCTTCGGTGCCCGCGAACAGGCCGCCCAGCATCACCGCATGCGCACCGGCCGCGATGGCCTTGGAGATATCGCCGGAGAAACGCACTCCGCCGTCGGCGATCAATGGCACATCGGTATCGGCCAGCGCATCGGCCACGTTGGCGATCGCCGAGATCTGCGGCACGCCGACACCCGCCACCATGCGCGTGGTGCAGATGGAACCGGGGCCGATACCCACCTTGACGCCATCCGCGCCGTGATCGACCAGAGCCTTGGCCGCCGTCGCGGTGGCGATGTTGCCGCCGATCACATCGACTTGGGGGAAATTCTTCTTGACCCATTGCACACGGCTCAACACGCCCTGTGAATGACCGTGCGCGGTATCGACCACCAGCACATCCACGCCGGCTTCGACCAGCAATTCGACGCGCTCTTCCGTACCCTCGCCCACCCCGACTGCGGCACCGACGCGCAAACGACCGAAACCGTCCTTGCAGGCCAAGGGATGTTCACTGGATTTCAGGATGTCTTTCACCGTGATAAGGCCGCACAGTTCGAACGCATCGTTCACCACCAGCACGCGTTCGATGCGGTGCTTGTGCATCAGGTTACGCGCTTCGTCGCGGTTGGCGTTCTCTTTGACGACGATGAGTCGCTCGCGCGGCGTCATGATGTTGGTGATGGACTGGTCGAGATTGCTTTCGAAACGCAGGTCGCGGTTGGTCACGATACCGACCAGCTGCTTGCCCTGCAGCACCGGCAAGCCCGAGATTTTGTGCTGACGGGTCAGGTTGAGCACATCGCGCACGGTCATGTTTGGCGCGATGGTGATGGGATCCTTCACCACGCCGCTCTCGAAACGCTTGACCTTGGAGACATGGGCTGCCTGTTCTTTGGCGGTCATGTTCTTGTGCACGATGCCGATGCCGCCCTCTTGCGCCAGAGCGATCGCCAGGCGCGCCTCGGTGACGGTATCCATCGCCGCGGACAACAAAGGGATGTTCAGGGTGATGTTGCGGGTTAGTTGGGTGCGCAAACTGACATCGCGCGGCAAGACGTTGGAATGCGCTGGAAGCAGCAGTACGTCGTCGAAGGTGAGGGCTTTTTGTGTGATACGCATGGGAACCTTCCTCTGCAAAGCGCGCATTATATCAAAACTTGCGCAGAGGCCGCATCACGATTACCTTCCTTTACTTACCCTTCCTGCCCATCACGTAGATCAGGTATTCAAAGAAGACATCGCACCAGCTCTGGTCATTGTCCTTGAGCGTCATGAGCAGCTTGTTCACTTCGCTGATCGGCCAGTTCGAGTTGAACCGCACCAGTTGCTCTTGCGAATACACAGGCAGTAACGCTTTCAGGTTATCGCCCTGCTTGTTGATCTCCTTTAGCATCAAAGCCAGATCCTTGTCGGAGTCTATCTCGGCAGTGATATCCCCATAGGTTTTGGGGTGTTGTTTGGTGTATTCGATGAAATGACTCAGCACATAGAAGAACTCGTTTTTGTTGTTCTCTGTCACCGAGTCACCCAGCACGAAAGGCAATACGGTCAATTCCAGCCAGTAATATTTCAGCTTGGGATTCTTCCGCTTGCTGACGCCGATATACCCCTGCCGCTCTTGCGCACGATGGATGCAATCGTCGAGTATCAGCTTGTCGGAAGCACGCGTCACCAGGTCGGCATCCTTGAGCACGATGGGTTTGACCAGGAAAAAGTCCGGAAACTCTTCGAACAATTTCCCCGAATTCTGGTGCGCCCGGTAATACGAACGGAATAGCCGAAGTACCAAATCCTGGTTCTTGTCTACCAGAAAGAAATCCTGATTGATACCTGCTGGCAGTTGCATATCTGACATCTCCGGTTCTCACCAAGTCCTGTTGTCGTTTTCGTCCCTTGCGGCAGACGGCATGTAAAACTCGGGCGCTATCATAAATTGACGCGGGACAAATTAACAGCTAGTTTCACATCCGTCATCGTCCGGAGAAAGCCATGAAACCTTATTTTGCGATTGTCATATTGTCTTTGCTCGCCCCCAATGCCTACGCCGGGCTGCATAAATGGGTAGATGCGGACGGCAAAGTACAGTATTCGGACAGCGTCCCTCCCGGGGTAACAACGTCGGAGAGCGTGCGCAACATCTCCGGCAAAGGCCAGGCCGAAGCCCCGGCCAGCTACTCGCCCAAGAGTTATGTGGAGCGCGAAGCCGAGCTGAAGAAATCCAAACAGGAAAAAGAAGAAACTGCGCAAAAGAAAACGCGGCAAGCGGCCGAGGCTGACACCAAAAAACAAAACTGCGCAACCGCCCGCGAGAACGCGCGGACACTGGAGGAAAGCGCGCGCGTCGTCACTTATGACGCCAACGGCGAACGCACTTTCATGGACGACGCGACACGCGAACAACGCCTTGCCGAGGCGCGCAAGTCCATCACCGAAAACTGCAACTAGGCCGTGATAGCGGCTTTGCCGCCGCTATCCTCGCGCAGCTTCAACGCTTCCTCGATATCCACCGACACCACCTTGGAAACGCCGCGCTCCTGCATGGTCACGCCGACCAGCTGGTGCGCCATTTCCATGGTGATCTTGTTGTGGCTGATATAAACGAACTGAGTCCGGTCCGACATCTTCTGGATCAACTTGCACAGGCGCTCGGTATTGGAGTCATCCAGCGGCGCATCCACCTCGTCCAGCACGCAGAACGGGGCTGGGTTGAGCTGGAACATCGAAAAAACCAGCGCGATCGCGGTGAGCGCCTTTTCCCCGCCCGAGAGCAGGTGAATTGAGGCGTTCTTCTTGCCGGGCGGATGCGCCATCACTTGCACCCCGCTATCGAGGATCTCCTCGCCGGTCAGCACCAGCTTCGCGTCGCCGCCACCGAACAATATTGGGAACAGCTCGGAGAGATGGCGATTCACTTCCTCATAAGTCGCCATCAGCAGATCGCGTGATTCCTTGTCGATGCGACGGATCGCGTCTTCCAGCGTCTCGATCGCCTCGTTCAAATCTTTCGCCTGAGCATCCAGATAAGTCTTGCGCTCCTGCGCCGACTGCAACTCTTCCAGCGCCGCCAGGTTCACTGCGCCCAGCGCGGTGATCTCGTTGGCCAAACGCGTCAACTCGTTCTGCAGGCCGCCCGCCTTGGCCCCTTCGATCAGCGGCAGCAATGGCTCTTCGTCCACGCCTTGCAGTTGCTCCGCCCATTGCTCGAACTGCAACCGTGCTTCCTGTTCTTTCAGGGTGATCTCGCTCACCTTCTCGCGCAACGGATGCAGCTTCTGCTCGCAGGCCATGCGCTCCTGCTCCATCCGGTTCAGGTTCAGCGTGGCATGCTCCAGGGTATTGCGCGCTTCCGCCAAGACCTGCTCGTGTACCTGACGTTGCTGCAACGCATCCTGCAACTGCTGTTGCGCATCGCCGTCGCTCATGTTCGCCTGCTCGTTGCGACTGTGCGTTAGCGCCTCTTCCAGCTGCGCCAGCGTCAACGTATTGTGCTGCACGTTTTGCTCAAGGTCGGCGATCTTCTCGGCGCAAGTCTTGGCGAAGAAGCGCGCTTCCTGCAACTCGTGCTGCGCCTTTTGCGAACGTTCGCGCTGCTCGCGCAACACCGACTCCTGCATTGAGGACTGCTGTCGCGCCTCCTCTCCAGCATCTTGCTGCACTGCCAACTGCTCGTGCAGGATCGCCATGCGCTCGGATATCTCCTGCAGCTGGCGTTGCTCATTGGCGACGCGGTCCGCCATTTCCTGCAGCTCCTGCGCGATCTGTGCGTTACGCTCCTGCGTACGCTCGTTCGCTTGCGACAGTTTGAGTATCTGCACCTGAGCGCTGTGCTGACGTTGCTGCAAGTCATTGACGGAAGAACGCAGCGGCGCGATGCGCGACTCGACGGCGCGATATGTCTCCTCTGCCTGTGCCGCCCGCTGCTTGCCCTGCTCTGCCGCATCGATGCGCTGCTGCGCCTCTTCCTGCAATTGTTCGATCTCGCGCTGGCGTGCCAACACACCATGCAACTGGCTGTCCGGCGCATGGAACAACACGCTGTGCGCGCCGACCAGATGGCCTTGCTGGGTCACCAGCCACGCTCCCGCGCCCAAGTTGCCGCGCAGACTCATGGCTTCGTTCAGGCTGCCTACCGCATACACGCCGGACAGCCAATCGTTCACCACTGTCGTCGCTTGTGCATCCTGACACCGCACATAGTTTGCCAACGGCGTCAGCCCGGCTTGCACTGCGGACGCTGCGCTGCGCGCACCGTCTGCCGCATACACTGCCAATTTGGCGGGCGGCGCATCGCTCCAGCTTGCCGCATCTTCCAGGCGCGGCAACGCCAGTGCGTTGATGCGTTCGCGCAACACGGCTTCCAGCGCGTCCTCCCAGCCCTGCTCGATGCTGATGGATTGCCACAGGCGCGGCGCGCCATCCAGCTGATGCTGCGCCAGCCAGGCCTTCAGGTTCTTGTCGTTGTCCAGTTGCGCCTGCAACTGCTTCAGCGCATTGAGGCGCGCTTCCGTCTGCGCCAACTGCCGTTCCAGATCCTGCACCGCATCGCGTTGCTGGCGGCGTTCCGCATCGGCCAGCGGCAAGCGCTCCTGCAATTCCGCCAACTGCTGCTGTTGCGCCTCCTGCTCCATCTGCATCTCGGCCAATTGCTGCTGTGCCTGTTCCAGCGCTTCGAGATCGGGTTGCGGCAGGTTGTCGCGCTCCAGCATCAGGCGCGAACGGCGGCTGTCCAGTTGCTGCACGTTGCCCTGAATGTGTCCGCGCTGCGTCTCGGCCAGCTGCAGCTGTTGCTGGATCAGCATCTGTTCGCGCTGCACGCCGTTGTAACGTTCCTGCGCCAAGCGCGCCGCCTCCTCGACCTGCGGCAGGTTCTCCGCCTCGGTCTCGGCACGGTTCTCGCACACCGACAGGCGCACGGCGGCATCCTGCTGTTGCTGTTGCCAGTGCGTCTGCAAGGTACGCAGTCCCTGCAACTGCGTCTGCTGCTGCGCGATCTGGCGTTCGCCGTTCTGTATCTGTTGCGACAAGCGGTTGCGTTGCTCGACCAGGAAAGTGATCTGCTGTTCCAGCCGCGCCACTTCGGCGTTGGTGGCATACAGGTCGCCCTGCTTGGCATGCAGCGCATCGGACAAGCCGAAATGCTCGCTGCGCGCGCCTTCCAGCTTGCTTTCCACTTCGCGCAGCTTGGCGATCTCGGCTTCCAGATCGTTCTTGGTCTTCTCGACCTGTTGCGCGAAACGCGCGCGGCGCGCTTCGGCTTCCTGTTTGTTCACCAGCCACAGCAGACGCTGCGTGGTCTCGCGTCGAGCTTCCAGCTCGCGGTAGGTCTTGGCCACTTCGGCCTGCCCGCCCAGATGCACCAGTTGTTTGTCGAGCTCTTGCAGGATGTCGGAGACGCGCAGCAGGTTGTCGCGGGTGTCGCCCAAGCGGAGTTCGGTCTCGCGGCGGCGGTCGCGGTATTTGGAGACACCCGCCGCCTCTTCCAGGAACACGCGCAACTCTTCGGGCTTAGCCTCGATGATGCGCGAGATCATGCCCTGCTCGATGATGGCATAGGCGCGCGCGCCGACGCCGGTACCGAGGAAGATGTCGGTGATGTCCTTGCGCCGGACGTTCTGGTTGTTGATGTAGTAGCTGGAATCGCCGTCGCGCTGCAGCACGCGCTTGATGGAGATCTCGGCGTAGGTCGCCCACTGGCCGCCAACCTTGCCCAAAGAGTTGTCGAACACCAGTTCGACGCTGGCGCGGGCCACCGGCTTGCGGTTGCCGGAGCCGTTGAAGATGACGTCCTGCATGGATTCGCCGCGCAAGGCCGAGGCACGGGACTCGCCCAGCACCCAGCGCAAGGCGTCGATGACGTTGGATTTGCCACAACCGTTGGGACCGACGATACCTACCAGCTGCCCGGGCAGCGCGATGTTGGTGGGATCAACGAAGGACTTGAAACCGGCTAACTTGATATGAGCAAGACGCAATTTGATTCGGTCATTGACGATATAATGCGCGGCATTCTAACTGAACCCGAGCACCTCACCAAATGACCACCCAACCCACTAAGGCATTAGAGACTTTTCCCAACCCGCAGCCCAAGCGCGATTACCACATCCACATGGAGATACCGGAATTCACCTGCCTATGCCCCAAGACCGGGCAGCCGGATTTCGCCACGCTGATCCTGGATTACATCGCCGACGAGAAATGCGTGGAACTGAAGAGCCTGAAGCTCTATATCTGGTCATTCCGCAACGAAGGGCATTTCCACGAGGATGTGACCAACCGCGTGCTGGACGACCTGGTCGCCGCCACCCAACCGCGTTTCATGCGCCTCACCGCCAAGTTCTACGTGCGCGGCGGCATCTTCACCAACGTGGTGGCCGAACACCGCAAATCCGGCTGGCAACCCGCGCCGCTGGTCGATCTGACGCAGTTCTCGACCCAGTCCAATACGCGCGGCTAGCTCGTACGCAGTAATTTTTCGAACTCGGCCAGCGGCACCGGCCTGCCGAACAGGTAGCCCTGAAAGGCGTGGCAACCGCGCAGATCGAGAAACTCGCGCTGCGCCTCGGTCTCCACGCCTTCCGCGATGACGTTCAAGCCCAGCACCTCGCTCATCGCGATGATGGTCTGCACGATGGCCGCATCGTTGGGATCGCTGGCGATGTCGCGCACGAAGGACTGGTCGATCTTGATCTGATCCAGCGGCAAACGTTTGAGATATTGCAGCGATGAATAGCCCGTGCCGAAGTCATCCATCGAGAAACTCACGCCCAGCAACTTCAGTTCGCGCATCTTGGCGATGGTGTCCTCGACGTTCTCCAGCACGATAGTTTCCGTCAATTCGAGTTTGAGCTGCGCCGGTTTCGCACCTGTCTCCTGCAGCGTGCGCTGCACTTGCGCGACAAAATCCTGGCTGCGGAACTGTTTGGCACTAACATTCACCGCCAGCGTCAGGTCACGTGCCAGCACATCGCCCTGCCACAACCTGAGCTGGGCACATGCCGTCTGCAAGACCCACAACCCAAGGGGGGCGATAAGTCCGGACTCCTCGGCCAGTGGGATGAATTGTGCCGGAGAGATCAAGCCTCGCTCGGGATGTTGCCAGCGTATGAGCACCTCCGCCCCGAGTGCGCGATACAGGCTGTCTCTCTGTACCTGATAATGCAGGCAGAACTGTTGCCGTTCGAGCGCATAGCGCAATTCTTCCTCGAGAATGGCACGGGCTTCGATGGCCGCTTGCATCACCGGGTCGTAGAAACGAATGGAATTGCGTCCGGCGGTCTTGGCTTGGTACATCGCGGTATCGGCGTGTTTCAGCACATCGTCCAGACTTTGCTGATGCCCCCGGAACAACACGACTCCGATACTCGGCGTGGTGTAGTGGCTATGGTTGGCCAATTGATAAGGCTGACTCAGGACCTCGCGTATCTTTTCGGCAACCAGGTCGGCTTGTGCAGCGGCCTCGTCCGAGACCGTACTCAACGATTCCAGCACCACCACGAACTCGTCCCCCCCCAGGCGGGCCACGGTATCGCCATCGCGCACGCAGATATTGAGCCGTTTGGCCACCTCCGCTAGCAACTGATCGCCGATATCGTGTCCTTTGGTATCGTTAAGCGTCTTGAAATTATCCAGGTCGATGAACAGCACCGCCCCATGCTGCCCGCTGCGAGTGCCCGACGAGAAAGCCTGCTGCAGGCGCTCGATCAGCAAACGACGATTGGGGAGTTCGGTCAAGGGATCGTAGAAGGCCAGTTGATGTATCTGCGCCTCGGCCTGTTTGCGTTTGGTGATATCCGAGAACATGCCGACGTAATAGAGCAGCGTGCCGGCCTTGTCGTGCACCTGATTGATATTCAACCAGCTCGGATACACCTCGCCGTTCTTGCGGCGATTCCATATTTCGCCTTCCCAGTGTCCGTTGTTTTCCAGATCGCTCCACAATTCACTATAAAAGTCCGGGTCGTGCCGCCCCGAAGCCAACAGGTGCGGATTCTTGCCGACCACCTCTTCCGACGAATAGCCGGTGATGCGGGTGAACGCCGGATTGACCTCGACGATGTTCGCTTTGGCATCGGTAATCATCACGCCGGAATAACTGCTGTCGAACACCTTTTCCAGCAAGTCGCGCTGGGCGACCAGGCCGCTGGTATAAGCATCGTTGTTGCGGCACAGCACAATGGCTTTGGCCAGATGCGCCAGCACCGGCTGCAGCATCGTCGTCAGCGGCAGATTGGTTTCGGGTATCTCGGCAGCGAGCAATACGATCACACCGCAACCGTTGATGGGCAGCCGGAGATAAGCCTTGTACTGCGTTTGCGTACAACGCAGCGCCGACAACAGTGCCGCTTGCTCAGCCTTGCGTCCGGCCGCATGGCAGATCAACTCGCACGGCAAGACGATCTTTTTGCCGAGCACGCCGACCAGGTCGAAGTCGCCGACCACCGCGTCCAGACGCACCTCGACCTGACCGTCGTCTCCCTCGCACGGAGGCACATCCAGACAGATGAACCCTGCTGAAAACGAGGTGTGATAAAGCAGACGTTGCAGCGTGCGCGTGAGAAGCGGTTTGACACTGACCTCGCTGCCGATGGTGACAGCGAGGTCATACAGTACCGGCAGAATATCTTCGCGTTCCATTACCAGCGCAAAGCGACCAAGGTGGCATTGTGGAACAGCGGATAGCCCTGCACGGTCGAGCCGCCGATCTCGCCGAGCGAGAGCGCCCCTGCCACCTGCTTGGTGTGGGTCAACCCGGTGAATGCTTCCATTTCGGTGGTCGCCATCTCGACCCCGAGATGCATGCGCCGCCCCGCACAATAGAACAGTAGCAACTCCGCATCCTCGATGTCCCCGTTCAGCGCCTTGAGTCCTTCGTTCAGGTTATGCAATGTCTCGACCGAGCGCACGGTCGGTGCCTTGAGCAGGGTCAACACCGAGTTGGCCGGCACCTCACCCACGCAGAACAGCGATCCGTCGTCGTCCAGCATGACCGGGATGCGCACCAGCACATGATGGTTCGCGCGCACGATGCCGAACGGAAAATGGACGCCATATTGGTAGAAATTCTCCGCCGTGACTTCTTCGCCGTAATGTTCGCGCACCAGCTCCTGATACACATTGAAAGCGGGTTGCCAATCGATCTGCGAGATGCAGTTGCCATTGGTCGAGGTCGCATAGGAAGTGTGCGGGTTGACATGGTAGCCATGCTCCAGGATCGCCCCCTTGTGCGGCGCCAGCAACAGCAACAGCACCCCGTTCTGCGCCAAGCGCTTTCCGTCGAACAAACATGGCATCGGCTGGAAGGTTTCGCTCCCTGCATTCCCCGCATAGTGGACCCGGTTCGCCAAATGCAGATACAGATCGTCGAGCAACGTACCGATGTTCGGCACCATGGCATCGAACAGCATGAACAGCGTCATGTCCGGCACCTGGTCGATTTGAGCGCGGATGTCGTTGGCGATCTTCTCCGCCGTCATATCCGCTTCTGCGTCATCTGTCGGCAAATTATCGTGCAGCGCGAAATATGGCATCACTTTGAAGCACAACAGCCACACTCCGCTCGTCAGGAAATGTCCGTCTTTTACCAGTGCCGGAAAGATGCCGCCGACCAACGGTACGTCGATCCGCGCGCAAGCCGCCTGCAACACGGCGACCTGTTCTTTTTCGGCCTCCGGCAGCAACGCACACACGCCCAGCTTGGGGTAAAGCACCTGCAGTTCCAGCAGTTTCCGCTCGATGGCTGCCTCCTCCACCTGCGGCAGGTAATGCATCATGCTTGCCTCGCTCATGCCGTCTCCCAACGATTCACATACCAGCGTATACATATTAGCGGCATCCGCCGCGGACTCTTTACCCTACGCTGTCGAACAGCCAGGCATCCATTGCCAGCAAGCCAAAGGTCATCACAGGATTCAAGTGTTTTGCATCATCCACCTTCGATGCCGCCCCCAGCGCCACGAACAACGGCAACAGATGCTCGTCGGTGGGATGGTTCTGCACGGCATGCGGCGCAAGCGTGCGGTAGGCGCAGAGCGCATCCAGGTCGCCCGCTTCGATCTTGCTTGCGATCCAATCGCGGAATTCGGTCACCCACTGCGGTGCCGGTTCGCCCTGCGGATGCCTGAAGACAGCGCGCAGGTTATGTGTGATCGCGCCGCTGCCTACAATCAGCACGCCCTGTTCGCGCAACGGCCGCAATGCGCGCCCCAGCGCCAGATGCCACGCCGGATCGCGTTCCGGCTGCAACGAAAGCTGTGCGACAGGAATATCCGCTTGCGGAAACATCATGCTTAACGGCACCCATGCGCCGTGATCGAGGCCGCGCCTGTCATCCAGCGACACCGGAATGCCGGCTTGCTGCAATGCCTGTGCCGCCGCTTCCGCCATCTGCGGCGCGCCGGGCGCGGGATACTGCAAGCGATAGAGTTCTTCGGGGAACCCGCTGAAATCGTGAATGGTCTCGGGTTGCACCGCGCGGCTGATGGTCGGGACAGACGTCTCCCAATGCGCAGAGATCACCAGGATGGCCGTTGGTTTGGAGAGTTGCGCGCCAAGCTTTTTCCAGGTCGCACCCGTCTCGCCCGCTTCGAGCGGCAATGAGGGAGCACCATGCGAAAGGAACAGGACAGGCATCATCATGGACAAATGCTAGCACGACGAAACGATTAAAATAACCGTATCGAATCCCTTGAGACCGACATGGAATACAGACAACTGGGCAGCAGCGATTTGAACATATCCGCCTTGGGACTCGGCACCATGACCTTCGGCGAACAGAACAGCGAAGCCGAAGCCCATGCGCAATTGGACTACGCCATCGCGCGCGGGGTCAACTTCATCGACACCGCAGAGATGTACCCCGTCGCCCCGCGCGCCGAAACCGTGCACCGCACCGAAAGTTACATCGGAACCTGGCTCAAGCAGCAACAGCGCGACAAACTCATCGTCGCCACCAAGATCGCCGGCCCCGCGCGCGGCTTTTCCTGGATACGCGGCACCCCGCGCATCAACCGCGAACACATCACCGCCGCCATCGACGGTAGCCTGCGCCGCTTGCAGACCGACTACGTGGACTTGTACCAGATCCACTGGCCGGATCGCTACGTGCCGATGTTCGGCGCCACCAGCTACGACGTCACACAAGAACGCGAAACCACGCCCATCGCCGAACAACTGCAAGTGCTGGCGGAGGTGATCAAAGCCGGCAAGGTGCGCCACATCGGCTTGAGCAACGAGACGCCGTGGGGCGTTGCCGAATTCGTGCGCTGCGCCGAACAACTCGGTTTGCCCAAGATCGTCAGCGTGCAGAACGCCTACCACCTGATGAATCGCACCTACGAAAGCGGCCTCGCCGAGGTCTGCCATCATGCCCAAGTCGGCCTGCTCGCCTACAGCCCGCTGGCCTTCGGCTGGCTCACCGGCAAATACGTCACCGACCCAAATGCGCATGGTCGCATCACCCTCTTCCCCAACTTCGGCCAACGCTACGCCAAAGTCAACGTACCGCCCGCCACCAAAGAATATATGCGCATCGCCCAGGAAGCCGGGCTCACTCCCGCGACACTGGCCCTCGCCTTTGCCAGAACGCGCTGGTTCACCAGGAGCGTGATCCTTGGTGCAACGACTCTGGAGCAACTGAAAGAGAATCTGGATAGTGCGGAGGTGACGCTACCGCACGAGGTGCTGGAGAAGATCGAGGCGGTGCACAGGCTGTATCCGAATCCGGCGCCGTGACGCCTGTACTTAAACCCACAAGCGAGGGCGCAATAACCAAGGGAATTGTCATAACCGACGACTTCCTCCCTCCGAAGGCATAGCTTGGATTTTGACCAGCCTCAGACATGCTGCAACTGCTTGAATTGGTTTATCATACGCCTGCGTATAAAAATAACTTACAGGGAGTGGGACATGTTGAAAAAGATTATCGCTGTTGTGCTCATCGTGCTTGCAGGCGGGGGGTGGTTCTATCTGGATTACCGGAACAAGCAGGAAATGCAGGAAGCTGAAGACTTGCGCAGGTCGATAGAACAGGCACGCGCTCAAGCACTGGCGAAAGCCAAAGCATTGGCAGAAGAGAAAGCGAAATTCGAAGCCCTGATCCTTGCCGATCTGACCACCTGCAAGGCAACCGCGGAAAAAGCGAAAGAAGATTTCCTCACACAGAATCGGAAACCCGTGCGCCGCAAGCCGGGCCAATTCACCATCCCTCAAGCCGCACAAGACGAAGCTGCAAAGACACTGGAAGCAGCCAATGCGGCATGCCAGGTCACTTACGACACAAGGTTGCAGAACGGTTCGTAAATTCCCGTCGCGCATCATTGCGCGACATGGTCCTATCAGTATAGTAAATCTGGTGAGCAGGTAGAGAAAGAGGGGGTAAAGATGAAAACAAAAATAATCGCAGCGTCGGTTATGGCAATCTCCGGGGTTGGCGCCGTTCTAACTTTCCATGACAGCCAAACAGCTCAAATCAACGCGCGCGCGTATTCCGCATCCGCTGAACTTCGTGGAACAAATGGAATGACACCGAGAGAGTATATGGCTTCAGAAATGTCTCGCGAAAACGAACGCCACAAAGCTTTTATGAAGAAACAGGCTGGAGGAACAGCGGCTTGTTTGAACAAGCTTCCGGAAAAAGATCGTAATGGAAATAAAATCGAATACCCCAAAGACGTGATTGATGAGTATTCGCAGTGCGCGGGAATTGGACTGCCTTTTAGCGATCGTTTCGGAAACGAAATTCTTTACAAGGAAGAAGGAAATGTTTGAGGTATATATTGTTGTTTTTGTAATTGCGGCAATTTTCTTTGTTGTGAGTTTATTTCCAAAACGCATACAGCTGCAAAAAGAAGCTAATGAAGAGGTCAAGAAGGATGAGATGTCTATGACCATGCGCAAATTCCTTTATGGAGATTGGCTATAGTGCCGACAAAGTATCGGCGGCGATTACTGCATGCTTAGCTGCCCGGCAGATGTACTTGTGTTGTCAAACTGCATTGATATAGGCCGAGTCGCGCTCACGATTGCCGGTCAGGAGTGTTTTAGCACCTCTTGATTTTCTGCACTTCATCTAGTTCGGATCATTGCGCGACTGTGTTGTTGCATCCCGGTTTATATCGAACTCTGCCCCTGCCCGGTGAGGGTCACGCCACGGCTGCGATGCGGCAGTTCCAAATAATGCCGGGTTTGCATCTCGATCAGGCGGCTGGCGATGCGCTGCGTTTCGCTATCGTGTCGCGCCTCTCCGTACAGTAGATCCTGTGCAACCTCGAATGACGCCACCAGTTTGACGTGGTTGTCGTATAACACGTCGATCAGCCAAGTAAAGCGCCGGGCTTCCGCAGCATTCTCGGCAGTCATCTTCGATATCCCGGATACAAAGACCATCGGATAGCGATGGGCGATCTCCAGATAGTCGGCCTGGTCATGATTGCCGCCGCACAGTTCCTTAAAATCGAACCAGACGACTTCACGTGCAACGCGCCTGACTGGTATCTTGATCTGCCGCACCTGGATCGAATCGGCATCGGCATGCATGCCAGCCGTGAGGCGCTGGAACAACGACTGCATGTGCCTCTCAGTCGCAGCATCTGCCGACAACATAAAGAGCGGATCGCGCTCCATTTGCAGCATGCGGTAGTCGGTATCGCTGTCGAGATGCAGCACTTTCAACTCGCGCTTGAGCAAGGCGATGGCCGGCAAGAAATTCTGCCGTTGCAGACCGTGTGGATACAGGCCATCCGGCGGGAAGTTCGAGGTAGTGAGCAGCACCACGCCGCGCTGCAACAACGCCTCCAGCAAACGTCCGAGGATCATCGCATCGGCGATGTCGTCCACATGGAACTCATCCAGACACAGCACACGGGTGGAACGCTCGATATTGCCGGCCAGAGCCATCAATGGATCGCGCTCATGCGCGAGCCGCTTCATCTCGTGATGCACCTCCACCATGAAGTTGTGGAAATGGATGCGGCGTTTACGACGGTAGGGCAGACAATGGTAAAACGCGTCCATCAGAAAAGTCTTGCCGCGTCCCACTCCGCCCCAGATGTACAAACCTTTGGGCACATCCGGGCTGAGCAGGCTGCGTCCGAGGAACTGGTTGCGCCTGGCTTTGAACTCGACCAGTTGCTGCCACAGCGCTTCCAGCTCATCGATGGCCGCGCTTTGCCGCATGTCGCAAACAAAACCTGATTTCTCGCAAGCTGCCTGATACCACGCCTTCGGGCTGATGCCAGTGTCATGTACGGCTTGCTGTATCACACAACGACCTCGATGAACTCCAGCGCGTTCTGATCCGGATCGCGGCAGAACAAGGCACGGCGACCGGATCGGCTTTGCGTGTAGGCCACACCGGCAGCATCCAATCGTGTTTTCAATTGCGACAAATCCTGCACACACAATGCAACGTGGCGATCACGTCCGCCATGCGCTGGGCGTTGCAGCCCCGTTTCCGGATCAGGCAGCAACATCAGGTGTATCTGCTGGTCCGGCGCGATGTCATACCACACACCGTCGAAGCTCATCTGCGGACGATTTGGATCAAGGCACAAACCCAGCACGCGTTCATAGAAGGCACGCGCTTTGATCAGATCGCCCGTCAAGAAGGTAACGTGGTGGATGCCGGTGATCATTAAGCTTTGACAGGCACAACCTTGCTTGCTGCCAGCTTGGCACGCGCCCTCGCCTCGTCTGTATCGCGGCCAGTAGCCAGCGCCACACCCATGCGGCGTTTCTTGAACGATTCCGGTTTGCCGAACAGACGGATGTCGGATTCCGGCACGCGCAACGCTTCGTCCACGCCCGTGAACGCGATGCCTTTTTCGTCCAGTTGGCCGTAGACCACTGCCGAGGCGCCGGGAGCACGCAGCGCGGCATCGACAGGCAGCCCGAGGATGGCGCGGGCATGCAGTTCGAATTCGTTGAAACGCTGGCTGCACATAGTGACCATGCCGGTGTCGTGCGGGCGCGGGCTGACTTCGCTGAACCACACCATGTCCCCCTTCACGAACAGCTCGACGCCGAAAATACCCTGCCCGCCCAGATCGTCAGTCACTTTCTTGGCAATGTCGCGCGAGCGCTGCAAGGCGACCGGTGTCATCGCCATCGGCTGCCAGCTCTCGACATAGTCGCCGTGCACCTGTACGTGGCCGATGGGCTCGCAGAAGTGCGTCTCGATCTTGCCGTCTGCACCGACGGTGCGCACGGTGAGCTGGGTGATCTCGTAGTCGAAGTCGATGAACCCTTCCACGATCACCCTGCCCTGGTTCACGCGCGAACCGCTGGCGGCATAGTCCCATGCGTTCTTCACGTCAGCCGGGCCGTCCAGTTTGGATTGCCCCTTGCCGGAAGACGACATCACCGGCTTGACGATGCAGGGATAGCCGATGCCGCCGTCGATTGCGGCCTGCAACTCTTGCAGGCTGTCGGCGAACTTGTAGGGCGAGGTAGGCAAGCCCAGCGTCTCGGCAGCAAGGCGGCGGATGCCTTCGCGGTTCATGGTGAGCTGCGTGGCACGAGCCGTCGGAATAACGCGTGCCAATCCTTCCTTCTCGATCTGCACCAGCATATCGGTAGCGATGGCCTCGATCTCCGGCACGATGAAATCAGGCTTCTCCTGCTCGATCAGCGCGCGCAATGCTGCGCCATCCGCCATGTTGATGACATGGGCGCGGTGCGCCACCTGGTGGCCAGGCGCATCGGCGTAGCGGTCCACGGCGATGGTCTCCACGCCGAGGCGCTGCAGCGCGATGAGGACCTCCTTGCCGAGTTCGCCGCTGCCAAGCAGCATGACTTTGGTGGCGGAGGGACTGAGGGGTGTACCGATGGTGAGCTGTTTCATGGCTAGTCAGAGGATAAGTTGAACCAAACAAAATTATACACAGAGGAGTAAGATGACTTCGCCATTCTGTCCATCCGAGGAGCGAAATCATGACGAACATCGTGCAATTGCTGGGAGAAGAAGCTGAGCATCTGTTGAAGCACCGTTGTGTCGGGATCCCCAAGGAATCCTTGCATGTGCCAGGACCGGATTACGTAGATCGCGTGGTGGCGATGAAGGACCGCAAGCCCGGCGTGCTGCGCAGCCTGCAAGCCCTGTACGGTCACGGACGACTCGCCAATACCGGCTACCTGTCGCTGCTGCCGGTGGACCAGGGAGTGGAACATTCCGGCGGCGCCTCGTTCGCGCCCAATCCACAATATTTCGACCCGGAGAACATCGTCAGGCTCGCCATCGAAGGCGGCTGCAACGGCGTGGCCTCCACCCTCGGCGTGCTGGGCTCGGTAGCGCGCCGCTACGCGCACAAGATCCCGTTCATCGTGAAGATCAACCACAACGAGATGCTGACCTATCCCAACATCTATGACCAGACCCTGTTCGCCAGCGTGGATCAGGCATTCGACATGGGCGCGGTAGCGGTCGGGGCAACGATCTTCTATGGCTCCGAACATTCGCGCCGCCAGATACAGGAGATCTCCGACGCATTCGAGCATGCACACGACCTGGGCATGGCGACCATCCTCTGGGCCTATCTGCGCAACCCGGCGTTCAAGACCGCCGACAAGGACTACCACGTGGCCGCCGACCTCACCGGACAAGCCAACCACCTTGCCGTCACCATCAATGCCGACATCGTCAAACAGAAGATGGCCGAGAACAACGGCGGCTACAACGCCATCAAGTTCGGCAAGACCAGCCCCAAGGTGTACAGCGAACTGACCACCGACCATCCCATCGACCTGGTGCGCTACCAGGTGGCGAACTGCTACATGGGGCGCGTCGGCATGATCAACTCCGGCGGTGAATCGGGCAAGAACGACCTGCAACAGGCCGTGCGCACCGCGGTCATCAACAAGCGTGCGGGCGGCATGGGTCTGATCTCCGGGCGCAAGGCGTTCCAGAAACCGATGCAGGATGGCGTGGCGTTATTGAATGCGATCCAGGATGTGTATCTGGACACCAAAGTGACGGTGGCGTGATGCCCGCGATCAAGGCTTGCGCTTGATCACCACGTAGTGTTTTTTCACCGGCTCCAGCACTTCGAAGGTACCGGTGAAGCCTGCCGGAATCACACAGGCTTCGCCGTGTCCGAATTCATAGGCACTGCCTTCCGCATCTGTGATGCGGATGCGTCCTTCCAGCACGTTGAAATATTCGTCGCTGCGTTCGTCGAACGCGATGCGCCACGCCCCCACCTCACATGACCACACACCGCTGGATATTTCGCCGCTGGGATTGGCGTAATACTCACACGTGGTGCGCAAGAGATCTCCCTGCACCAGGCGTTCCGGCTTGGGGTGGTCATAGGCAGGAGTGCTGACGGCCCTGGAAAAGGCGATGAGCCTGGACATCGTCAGTTTGAACGTGCCAGCTTGCGCGATTTTTCCGCGACGCCATGGCGCTTGAGCATGGTGAAAAGCTCTTCCTCGCTGTGCGCAACGATCTTCGCCAGATAGGCCATGTTCTTTTCGATCGATTCCAGATAGTAGTTGCTGTCGACGCCCATCGTATCCCTGAAGTGGAACACGAATTTGTTGTAGATGCCGCCCAGTGCCCCATCGAGCTTCTCACGTATCGTTTCGTAAAAACTGTTGGTCTGGCACAGCAGGTCGTACATGCTCTGATAGCTGCCGAACTTGGCTTCCCTGAACTCCAGATACAGGAACAAGAGTTTTTCCAGATAGATCCGGTCCGCCATCTGTCCGGTGATATCGGCGGTCGCGACGATGCAGCCCAGCATGCGCGTCCTGTCGTCCCTGAAGCAGATCTGTTCGAACGGACGATTGTGTTCAGTGCCCAGAATCATGGCTTCCATTGCGACCGCGAGTTCCGCGGACAGTTTGCGCTCGATGAAATACTGCCGCATGAACTCGACGCCGCGCTGCACGTGCGTCTGCGTGTACTGTGCGCCGGTTCCGCTCTCTTCGCCCTTGCGTTGCGCATAGCCGACGTCATGCATCAGCATAGCGAGCAGGATCAGGGTGATCTCTTCATCCGTCAAATGATCGCCCGAGACGTGCACACCGTGCATCAGCCGCACGCCGCACAGCAAGACTTCGAGCGTATGCGACAGGTCGTGATACAGCGTCTTGATAGGACTGTAACCGGGATAATCGCCACGGAACAGACGCAGGACATCCTCATAGACGGAGCGGACAAGAGTGAAATCGTAATCGGGATTCATGCGCCGGATGATGTCTGTCGCATTCTCCCAGACGAGCTTCGGATCGTCGTTGTTGAACAGGGCATCAATCTCTGCAGGCGTCGGTTTTTTCTTGTGTTCGGTGAATCCTCGCATCGCGCAACCTTTCAAAGTCACTGCTTCAGAACCGGACGCAGTCTAACCCACGCCCTTGTCCGAACACAATTTCCCCGAAAGAAAACTGGCGGAAACGATGAGTACCGCACCAATCCAGTCGCGTATTTCCATCGCTTCGCCCGCGATGAAATAGGAGGAAATGGCAGCGACCACCAATTCAAACAGGAACAACACCACCGCGCGGTTGGCCGGAAGATGCGTCACGCCGTATTGCACGGCGAAGGAAACGGCACAGAGCACGATCCCCAGCAGCACCAACATCAACCAGGAGTGGGTTTCGATCGCAGAAACCTGCCCTGCTATCCCGCCCTGCCACAACAGGAAAGGCAAGGTCAGCGCAGCCGTCCCCAGCCACACGCTGAAAGACTTGGCTGCTACAGAAAGATGGGCGGCACGACGCGAAGTGACATTGGATAGCGCGAACCCCATACCAGCCGACAGCCCCAGCCACTCGGAAATGTTTTGCGGTAAAGGCAAGTCCAGACTGGGTTCCCACAACATGATCATGGCTCCGCCCAGTGACAGGGCAACCACGGAGTAGCCATAACGGTTGAGCCGCTCGCCCAGCAACCAAAAGGAGAACAGCACGGTCCACACCGGGGCCAGGTAGAACAGCAGCAGCACGCGCATCACTTCGCCGTGCAGCATCCCCAGCACATAACCGAAGTTGGCCCAGCCCGCGCTCAGCACCAGCAGCAACCCCCATCTTCCGAAAGTGGCGCGCTCGCGCCACACGCGCGGCAGCATGAACGCGCCGCACAGCATCGCCAGCGCATAGGTGATGAACGTCGCCAGCGCACCAGACACGCCCGCATCCTGCAGCAGCCTGTAGGGATACCAAATCAGCCCCCACACCAGGGCTCCGCTCAACACTCCTGCGATCGGCATCACATTTTGTTTTGATGGCACTAGTCCGACCCTTATAATGCGCGCTGATTTTCAGCACCTTGTGAAACCGCGATGAATCGTGATCTAGACAAGCTACAACCCTATCCTTTCCAGAAACTCGCCAAGCTGTTCGGCGAAGTCACGCCGAATGCCGCTTTCAAACCGATCAGCCTGCATATCGGCGAGCCCAAACACGCTACGCCGCAATTCATCAAGGACGCATTGGTCGCGGGTCTCGACGGACTGGCGAATTATCCCACAACCATCGGCAGTGACGCGCTGCGTGCTGCCATCGCCAACTGGCTGGCAAGACGTTATGGCATCCCGACACCGGATGCGAAGACACAGATATTGCCGGTGAACGGCAGCCGCGAGGCGCTGTTTGCCTTCGCCCAAGCGGTGATCGACCGCAGCAGACCTGAGCCGGTCGTGGTCTGCCCCAACCCGTTCTATCAGATCTATGAAGGCGCAGCCTTTCTGGCGGGGGCTACGCCCCACTTCCTCAATACCTTGCCGGAAGACGACTACGCGCTGAATTTCGCACAACTGCCGGAAACGGTCTGGCAACGCACCCAGCTCATCTATGTTTGTTCGCCGGGCAACCCGAACGGACGCGTGATGCCTCTGGCAGAGTGGAAGACGCTATTCGAGATGAGTGACCGCCACGGTTTCGTCATCGCCGCGGACGAGTGTTATTCCGAGATCTATTTCGGCGCGGACAAACCGCTGGGCGCGCTGCAAGCCGCACAGCAACTGGGACGCAGCGACTACCGGAACCTCGTGGTGTTCTCCAGCCTGTCCAAGCGCTCCAACGTACCGGGCATGCGCTCGGGTTTCGTCGCAGGCGACGCCAGGATTCTGGAGAAGTTCGCGCTGTATCGCACCTATCACGGTTGCGCGATGAACCCGGCGATCCAGACTGCGACCATCGCCGCCTGGAACGACGAAGCGCATGTCGCCGAGAACCGCCACCTGTACGCGGAGAAGTTCGGCAAAGTCATCGCCCTGCTCGCCCCGGTGTTGCCCGTGTCCAGGCCGGATGCCGGTTTCTATCTGTGGCTCAGGACGCCCATCGCCGATACTACCTTCGCGCAACAACTGCACCGCGACTATAATGTCTCCGTGTTGCCCGGCAGCTTCCTGGCCCGCGAAGCGCACGGGATCAACCCCGGTGCGAATTTCATCCGACTGGCGCTGGTCGCCAATCTGGACGAGACGCTGGAAGCCGCAAGACGCATCGCCGAATTCACTTTAAAACTCAAATAGGAATCACCATGCCGCAATTGCAAGCCATCATCGAAGAAGCCTTTGAACGCCGTGCCGACATCACTCCGCGCAACGTGGACGCACAGCTGAAGGAAGCCATCAACACCGTCATCGAATATCTCGACCAGGGCAAGCTGCGCGTGGCAGAGAAAATCAATGGCGCGTGGGTCACCCACCAGTGGATCAAGAAGGCCGTGCTGCTGTCGTTCCGCATCGAAGACAACGCCTTCATCAAGGGCGGCTTCACCAACTACTTCGACAAGGTGCCCTCCAAGTTCGCCGACTACAACTCCAAGGAATTCCGCGAAGGTGGCTTCCGCGTGGTGCCTCCGGCTGCAGCGCGCCGCGGTTCCTACATCGCGAAGAACGTGGTGCTGATGCCTTCCTACGTGAACATCGGCGGCTACGTGGATGAAGGCACCATGGTCGACACCTGGGCCACCGTCGGCTCCTGCGCGCAGATCGGCAAGAATGTGCACTTGAGCGGCGGCGTCGGCATCGGCGGCGTGCTGGAGCCGGTACAGGCCAACCCTACTATCATCGAAGACAACTGCTTCATCGGCGCACGCTCCGAAGTCGTGGAAGGCGTGATCGTGGAAGAAGGTTCGGTGATCTCGATGGGCGTGTTCATCGGCCAGAGCACCAAGATCCTCGACCGCGAGACCGGCGAGATCCACTTCGGCCGCGTACCGGCCGGTTCGGTGGTGGTCAGTGGCAGCATGCCTTCCAAGGACGGCAAGTACAGCCTGTACTGCGCGGTGATCGTGAAGAAGGTGGATGCCAAGACTTTGGGCAAGACCGGCATCAACGAATTGTTGCGCGGTATTTAAACTTCTCGCAAACGGTATCGAATTCTCGTTCAGGAGATACAGATGATCATTACCCCGCTGCTGCAACTCGCTGCCGACAAGCAAGCCTCCGACCTGTTCCTATCGGTCGGCGCCCCGATCAACATCAAGATCGACGGCGTTTCCATGCCGGTGAATGCGCAGATACTCGACGAGGAAACGGTCAAACGTATCGCCTACGAGATGATGACCGAGCAGCAGATCACCGAATTCGAGTTGCACATGGAGATGAACTTCTCGTTCCGTGTGCCCGGCATCGGCAACTTCCGCGTCAACGTGTTCCGTCAACGTAGCAGCGTCGCCGTGGTGATCCGCTATGTGCGCGGCAACGTGCTTAACGTGGAAGAGCTGCATCTGCCGCTGGTGCTGAAGGAACTCGTCATGGAAAAGCGCGGGCTGGTGCTGATGGTCGGCGCTACCGGTTCCGGAAAATCCACCACGCTGGCCGCCATGATCCAGCATCGCAACGAGACCAAGAGCGGACACATTCTCACCATCGAAGACCCGCTGGAATACATGTTCCGGCACAACAAGTCGATCGTGAACCAGCGCGAGGTCGGCACCGATACGGCCGACTACGGTGCCGCATTGGTGAGCGCGATGCGCGAAGCACCGGACGTGCTGATGATCGGCGAAGTGCGTGACCGCGATACGCTGAAGCACGCGTTGATCTTCGCGCAGACCGGTCACTTGTGCCTGTCCACGCTGCACGCCAACAACAGCTACCATGCGCTCAACCGCATCGTGAACTTCTTCCCGTACGATGCGCGCCCCAGCATCCTGTCCGACCTGTCGCTCTGCCTGCGTGCCGTTATTTCGCAGCGCCTGATCCGCAACACACAAGGCAAACTGGTCCCTGCTGTGGAGGTGTTGTTGAACTCAGCACTCATCGCCGAACTCATCAAAAGCGACCAGATCGACCAGATCCGCGACGCCATCGAGCAAAGCGTCTCGCCCGGATCGCAGACCTTTGAGCAAGCGCTATACAAGCTGTTCAAGTCCGGGCAGATCAGCAAAGAGGAAGCATTGCGCAATGCCGACTCGGCCAGCAACCTGTCTTCGCTGATCGACTATTCGCAGACCAGCAAGGTCAAGGCCTATGACCCGAACGCGAACCCGGCCGGTTCGCCTGCCGCGCCCGCTGCCGATTTCGCAGGCATCAAGCTCAACATCGAAGTGCCCGGTTCACATTCCTGATGCGCTTGTACGGCATTCCCAACTGCGGCACGGTGAAGAAGGCCCGCGTCTGGCTGGATGAACATGGCGTGAGCTATGAATTCCACGATTTCAAAAAGCAGCCTGTCACACAAGCCCTGCTCTCCGACTGGCTCAAGCAGGTCGGCTGGCAAAAGCTGCTGAAAAAGACCGGGCCGACCTGGGGACAGCTGCCGGATGCGGTCAAAGCTTCCATCAAGGACGATGCCTCCGCCCTGGCACTGATGCTGGAAAAACCCAATGTCATCAAACGTCCGGTGCTGGAACGCAACGGCAAAGTGCTGGCGACCGGATTCAACGCAACCGATTACGAAAACCTGGATTTTTGAACCATACAAAATGAGCAACACTCTCGATCTAGCCAAACAACTCATCGCCCGCCAATCGCTCACCCCGCAGGATGATGGCTGTCTCGACATCATCGGCACACGCCTTGCACCGCTCGGTTTCAACCTGGACAAGATGCGCCACGGCGAAGTGGACAACCTGTGGGCGCGGCGCGGCACAGCTTCGCCCGTCGTCTGCTTCGCCGGACACACCGATGTCGTGCCCACCGGCCCGGTGGATCGGTGGGACAGCGCCCCGTTCACCCCCACCGTGCGCGACGGCATGTTGTACGGGCGCGGTGCGGCGGATATGAAAGGATCGATCGCGGCATTCATCACCGCAGTCGAACTCTTTGTCGCCGAACATCCGCAGCATCGCGGCTCCGTCGCACTGCTGCTCACTTCCGATGAAGAAGGCATAGCGGTAGACGGCACGGTGCGTGTGGTCGAAGCCTTGCAGCAACGGAACGAAAAACTGGATTACTGCATCGTGGGCGAGCCCACATCGGTGTCCAAGACCGGCGACACCATCAAGAACGGCCGGCGCGGCTCGCTGTCCGGCACGCTCACCGTGAAAGGTATACAAGGCCACATCGCCTATCCGCACTTGGTGAAGAACCCGATCCATCTGGCGGCACCCGCCATCGCCGAACTGGCCGCGACCGAATGGGACAAGGGCAACGAATATTTCCCGCCGACTTCCTGGCAGATCTCCAACATCCACGGCGGCACCGGCGCCACCAATGTGGTGCCAGGCACCGTGGACATCCTGTTCAACTTCCGCCATTCCACCGCCAGCACGGTGGACAGCCTGAAGCAGCGCGTCCACGCCATCCTCGACAAGCATAAGCTGGAGTATGACCTGCAATGGGAGAAATCTTCCGGCAAGCCTTACCTCACGCCGCGCGGCGATCTGGTCGATGCGGTATCCGCTGCGATCAAGCAGGTGCAAGGTATCGATACAGAACTCTCGACCAGCGGCGGCACTTCGGATGGTCGTTTCATCGCCGACATCTGCCCGCAGGTGATCGAGCTGGGACCGCTGAATGCGACCATCCACAAGCTCAACGAATGCGTGGCAGTAGAAGATCTGGACGCGTTATCCGAGATATACCGATTAACTTTGGTCAGTCTACTGGTCAAAAACGACAGCAGTGGCAGTTGCGACGAAGGGATAAATTAAATGGACATCAATCACTATTCCGAGGCAAGCGCCTCGCTCAAGGCAGTACGCGATTGCCTGCGCTTCGCAGTCAGCCGCTTCAACGAGGCCGAGCTGTCCTTTGGCCATGGCAGCGAGAATGCCTATGACGAGGCGGCCTATCTCATTCTGCACACGCTGCATCTGCCGCTGGACCGTCTGGAGCCGTTCCTCGACGCCAGACTGACGCAATCCGAGCTGTACGACGTGCTGGACATCATCGAGCGGCGCGTCGAACAACGCATCCCCGCCGCCTACCTGACCAATGAGGCATGGCTCGGCGAGCTGTCTTTCTACGTGGATGAGCGCGTCATCGTGCCGCGCTCCTTCATAGCCGAACTGCTGCGCGAACAACTTGCGCCGTGGATCGGCGATGCCGAGCGCATCGGCAACGTGCTGGACATGTGCACCGGCAGCGGTTGCCTTGCCATCCTGGCTGCGCATGCATTCCCCAATGCCCATGTCGACGCCGTCGACGTGTCCGCCGATGCCCTGGATGTCGCCCAGTACAACGTGACCGATTACGATATGGAAGATCGCATCTCGCTGATCGAATCCGACCTGTTTGCCCAGCTCCAAGGCAAGAAATACGACCTCATCATCAGCAACCCGCCCTATGTCGATGCGCCCTCGGTCGCCGCGCTGCCGCAGGAATACAAGCACGAACCCCAATTGGCACTGGGCAGCGGCACGGATGGATTGGATGCCACGCGCGTCATCCTCGAGCACGCGGCGGAACACCTCAGCAGCAACGGCATCCTCGTCGTCGAGATCGGCCACAACCGCGACGCGCTCGAAGCCGCCTTCCCCGACCTGCCCTTCACCTGGCTGGACGTGAGTGCTGGCGACGAATATGTATTCATGCTGCACCGGAATGATCTTGTGTAATGTCGGTTGATCATTACGAGAACTTCCCTGTCGCCTCCATTCTCATGCCCAAGCGGCTGCGCAAGCCGGTGGCGGCGATTTACCACTTTGCACGCGCGGCGGACGACATCGCCGACGAGGGGGAGTTACCCAACGAAGAACGCCTGCAGCAGCTCGACGACTTCCGCGACGAGTTGATGCACATCGAGGCAGATGAAACGCCGCTGCTGCCGTTATTCAAACATCTGGCTGCTGAAATCAAGGCGCATTCCCTGCCCTTACAGCCTTTCCACGACCTGCTCGATGCCTTCTCGCAGGACGTGGTGAAGAAACGCTACGCCGACTACGATGAGCTGCAGGACTATTGCCGCCGCTCAGCCAACCCCGTGGGCAACCTGTTGCTCCATCTGTACGAAGAAGCCACACCGGTCAACCTCGCCTATTCCGACGCCATCTGCACTTCGCTGCAACTCATCAACTTCTGGCAGGACGTGACCAAGGACTGGAACATCGGCCGGGTCTATCTGCCGCAGGACGACATGGCGCGTTTCGGTGTCACCGAAACACAAATCGCACAAGGCTTCAGCGATGACCACTGGCGCGCATTGATGAAATTCGAAGTGGATCGTGCCCGCGCGCTAATGCTGCAAGGCGCGCCGCTCGGTTCGATCCTGACCGGACGCATCGGACTGGAGATGCGCATGATCATCGCGGGCGGCCTGCGTATCCTCGACAAGCTGGAAGCTGCCGAATATGACATGTTCAATCGGCGTCCGGTATTGCGCCCGTTCGACTGGGTTATCATGCTGGCGAAAAGTGCACCATTACGTTTCTGATATGACTCCTGACGAATATTGCCAAGACAAGGCGGCCGCCAGCGGCTCCAGCTTCTACAACAGCTTTCGCTTCCTGCCTAAAGACAAGCGCCGCGCCATCACCGCACTGTATGCCTTCTGCCGCGAGGTGGACGATGTGGTGGACGAATGCACGGATGCCAACGTGGCGCGTACTACGCTCAACTGGTGGCGCAACGAGGTCGCGGCCATCTATGGCGGGACGCCGCAGCACCCGGTCACCCAGGCGCTGGTTCCGATCGTCAAACAATTCAATATGGCGCAGGAACACCTGCTGGAGATCATCGACGGCATGGGGATGGACCTCGACCAGCCGCGCTATGCCGATTTCAAGTCACTGCAGCTCTACTGCTACCGTGTCGCCTCGGTGGTCGGCCTGCTGTCTGTGGAGATCTTCGGCTATACCGACCGCCAGACGCTGAAATACGCGCACGACCTCGGCATCGCCTTCCAGCTCACCAACATCATCCGTGATGTGGGAGAAGACGCGCGGCGCAACCGCATCTACCTGCCGATGGACGAGATGCAGCAGTTCGGTGTCACCGCCGCGGATATCCTCAACGGACGCGAGACCGAGAATTTCCAGAAGCTGATGGCGTTCCAGATCGAACGTGCGCAACGCTATTACCAGCAGGCCCTGGACCACCTGCCCGCTGTGGATCGCAAGGCACAACGCACCGGTCTCATCATGGCTGCGATCTATCGCGCCGTACTGAACGAGGTGGTCGCCAGCGGCTGCCATGTTCTGAAGGAACGTGTCTCGCTCACACCGACCTATAAGCTGTGGTTGGCTTTCAAGACGTGGTTGCTGAACTAAAGATGAATCCTGCCATCATCGGCGGCGGCTATGCGGGCATGGCTGCCGCTGTCGAACTGGCTGCACACGGCGTTCCCGTCACCGTGTTCGAAAGCGCTAGGCAACTCGGCGGCCGTGCGCGTGGTGTGTTGCACAACGACACGCAACTCGACAACGGACAGCACCTGCTGCTCGGCTGCTACCGCGAGACCCTGCGTCTCATTGAACAAGTCGGCGGCAATACCGAACAGGATTTTTTGCGCTTGCCGCTGCAGCTCGACCTGCACGACCAGTTTTCGCTCAGAGCGCCGCGCCTGCCCGCCCCGCTTCACCTGTTGGTTGCACTGCTCAAGGCACAGGGCCTGACCTGGGGCGAGCGCATGAAAGCTGCGCGTTTCATGCTCACGCTGCGCCGCATGGGTTTCCGCTTGCCCAACGACATGACGGTCGCCGAACTGCTTGCCCAATACGACCAAGATGCCGACCTGACACTGAAACTGTGGGAACCGCTGTGCATCGCCGCCCTGAACACGCCTATGCATAAGGCTTCTGCGCAGGTGCTGCTGAACGTGTTGCGCGACTCTTTGAACAGAACGCGCGCCGACAGCGACATGCTGCTGCCGCGCATCGACTTCACTGCGCTGTTTCCGCAGCGTGCGGCAGGTTACGTCGAACAACACGGCGGCAAGGTGTGCACCTCCTGCGGCGTGGAAACCATTGTCCCGAAAAATGGCAAATTCGAACTTGTCACTGCAGCGGGAATGCAAACCTTCAGCCACGTCGTCTGCGCCGCGTCGCCCACTGTCGCCGCGCAATTGCTGCGCCCTATCGCTGAACTCAAGGATACTGTCGCCCAGATCAACGGCCTGGAACAGCAGCCGATCTACACGGTTTACCTGCAATACCCGGCACCTGTGCGCTTGCCCCACCCGATGATCGGCCTGCACCAGCGCTTCAGCCAATGGCTGTTCGACAAAGGGCAGATATCCGGGCAACACGGATTGCTTGCCGCCGTCATCAGCGCGGAAGGCATCCACCAGGAATTAAGTCAGGAAGAACTGGCGCACAAGGTCATCGCCGAACTGTGCGATGAATTCGGCATCGCCGAACAACCGGGATGGTTCAGAGTTATCGCCGAGAAGCGCGCCACTTTCTGCTGCGCACCCAAGCTGCAACGCCCTGATCAACAGACTTCCCTGCCAAACCTGCTGCTGGCAGGCGACTACACTGCAGGCAATTACCCCGCCACGCTGGAAGGCGCTGTGCAAAGCGGCCTGCGCTGTGCCGAGCTGGTGATACAGAGTTAACAAAAACGGATCGGGTTTCGGAAATATCCGCGCATCGAAGTATTCAATCTTCCTCGACGTTATGTTTGGGCTTCTTGGGAGGCATATCGCCCGGAACACCGGAGGCCGGTTGCGGCATCTCGGCGGGAGCGGATTTCTGAGGCACCGCGGGTACGGAAGCGCTTGGGCGATGTGCTTGCTCCGCATCGGTCGCGCCGCCCACAGGCGGATGGGTCGCACAGGCAGACAGCAGCAGGACCGACAACAAAATAGCATTTTTCATGCTGCATCCCCCGAGTGAAAGTTGGTCTTCACGATGCTCCTGTTTTCTTTGCGCCGACCATATGGGATCCGTTGTGCAATGGCGGATGAAATCATCCTCGCCACTTGAACCGATACGTTCTGTGCAGTGCAGGTGCGCGCTTTTTCCTATCGATTTGTTGCTTCTACGAACAAGGATTGGTTCACAATTTACTGCAGTCATCTTTAAACGCCACACAAGTTTAGTTCCTAATCGCGATTATCGGCAATCAGAATCGTGTGAAATTTTCGCGTATCCGCAATTCTGCGCAGCTGCCCTTCTTATGCCCGATCGCCCCTTCATACAATCGCCAGGCCAAGGTAGGTCCTTACCCCATTGCTTTGAGGCAACGCAAGGGTAGTATTTTCTCACGTGGCGGTACCTCGGGGATTTGGCGGGGTGTCGTAACAACTGATGTGTCGCGCGGAATCACCCGGTTGCTTAGATGCAATATCGTTTTGCGTGGAATGCAGTCTACTACCCCACTGCGATACTGAAAACGATACGGCACCCTCGTCATTCTCCACTACGAATAGCCAGAGTGGGATGACTAACCAATGAAAGGAGAGGCCATGTCAGTTTCAACCAAACGTCCAACGATCCTGGTGATAGACGACGAGCCGTTCAATTTGAGCTTGCTGGATGAGGTGCTGAACAAGAATTACACCATACAGAAAGCCAGCAATGGCCCGGAGGCGCTTGAGCTTGCCTTCGCCAACCCGCCCGATTTGATTTTGATCGACGTGATGATGCCGCACATGGACGGCTTTGAAGTCTGTCGTCAACTCAAGAAGGACACGTCGACCATGCATGTGCCGGTTATTTTTATAACCGCAAAAAATGAGATCCGGGACGAAGAACTGGGATTTTCCGTGGGCGCATCGGACTTCATTCATAAACCCATCAGCGCGCCTATCGTCGCTGCGCGGGTCAGAACGCACCTCAAAATCAAATTCATGCAGGAATACTTGCGGAGTGAAAATACCAAGCTGCTGAAGAGTGCCGGTGACAAGTCGGCCGAATTGCAGCAATTGCGGGATTTCATGTGGGGATCAGACAAATTGGCCAGACGCTGATTTCGACCATGGTGGAACCGACAGTTGAGTCTGGAAAATTCAGCTGTCTGGCAAAGATTTGGCTATCCGCTTGAAAGGCATCCACATGTCCCATCAGTTTCGCCGAAGCTTCCTCATGCTGTTTCTTCCCCTGGCCCTTCTAATTATTCTGGCAGCAGTCTATCTTTTCAAACAGACAGTAGATGATCAGATAGCCATTCTCAAAGCGGATGGTTCTCTAAACGTGGTATCCGGGGGGCGGGCCATCGAACGTTCTTTGGACGCCAGCGTCCAGGATGTGCTTTACCTCGCAACTATTCCCTCGTTAACCACGGCGCACAAAATCACCCGCACTGGCATGGAGAATTTGCACCGGGACTATATTCTGTTCTGCCTGACACATCCGACTTATTCCAAGCTGCGCCTGATAAACGAGAGTGGCCGGGAGATGCTGAGAATTAACAATCTCGACGGCCATATCAGCATCACAGAGCCAGATAAACTGGAAAATAAGAGCGACCGCTTCTACTTCACCGGCAGCGTCAGCCTCGCGCCGGGGAAAGTGTATGTATCCCCAATGCAGCTTGAGTTCGAAAACAAAATAGTCATTACCCCCTACCGCCCCATCATCCGCATTGCCACCCCGATTTTTGATGACCATGCACGCCGCCGCGGGGTATTGGTGGTCACCGTTGCCGCCAATGAACTATTGGCCAGAATAAGTGCCGGCAACGAGGTTTCCAAAAGCCAGAGCATGCTGTTAAACAGCGAAGGCTATTGGTTGAAGAGCAGTGCTCCGAACGACGAATGGGGGTTCATGTTCGACAAGCCCAAGACACTTGGCGCGAGATTCCCCGCGGTATGGAAAAAAATAGCGGCCACGGAGTACGGCCAATTCGAGGAAAGCAGCGGACTGTGGAGCTTTGAAACAGTCTACCCGCTGAAGTCACACAAGAATTCGCAGACCAATTTCAGTAATCCGATACGGACCAGTGTCGACCCGGACAAATATTTCTGGAAAGTGGTTTCGTATGTTCCCAAAAACAAAATTTGGGAATTGAATTCCAAAGTGATGCGATCTTCCGCGTTTTACTCGGCAGGAATGTTGCTGTTGCTGCTGGTCGGTTGCTGGTATTTCACCAAGATGCGCTATTCCAAACTAAAGGCCCAGCAGGATCTAAGTATCGCCGCCACAGAATACGCCAAGCAACTGGCTTTGCGCGACACCGAGGCACGCATGTACGCGATACTGCACACCATCGCGGACGGCATCATCACCTTCAGCGAGAACGGCAACATCGAAGAATTTGCCGCCAATGCCGAACGCATTTTCGGCTATTCCGCCGACGAGGTCGTTGGACAAAATATCAGCTTGTTGATGCCGGAATTTGTTCACTGGCTGCAGGACGACTATTTGTCGCGCGTAGACAAAGACGGGAGCACCGGCGAGCGAGAGATCGCGGGACGGCACAAGGATGGCAGCACCTTTCCATTGGAGTTGGCAGTAAGCGAAATGCGGCTGGGCGGACAGCGCCATTTCACCTGCATGGTGCGCGACATCACGCGGCGCAATCGTATCCAGCAGGAGCTTATCGCCGCCAAGTACGACGCGGAACTGGCCAGCCAGGCCAAGAGCTATTTCCTCGCCAATATGAGCCACGAGATCCGCACCCCGATGAATGCGATCATCGGTTTCTCGGACCTGTGCCTGGAAACCCAACTGACGTCCGTGCAACGTGATTATCTGGAAAAGGTCTCCCTCTCGGCCAACTCGCTGCTGGGCATCATCAACGACATACTGGATTTTTCCAAGATCGAATCCGGCAAGCTGGATATGGAAAAAGTCCCTTTCAATCTGGATACCGTGCTGCGGGGCGTAGCCGCCGTGAGCAGCATTCGCGCCGAGGAAAAACGCCTGGAGTTCCTGATCGACGAGGAGTACGGGATTCCACATGTGTTGGTCGGCGATTCATTGCGCCTGGGACAGGTACTGAACAATCTTGCCAACAATGCAGTGAAGTTCACCGAGGCGGGCGAAATCACGATCCAGATCAGGATGCAACACCACACCCCCAGCCAGGGCGAAAACTACGGTCAGGTCGTGCTGCGCTTTACGGTAAGTGATACCGGCATCGGCATGACGCCAGAACAAATCGAGAAACTCTTCCAATCTTTCAGCCAAGCGGATGTTTCCACTACAAGGAAATACGGCGGCACCGGATTGGGGCTGGCCATTTCCAAACGCCTCGTGGAGTTGATGGGCGGAAAAATTTGGGTGGAAAGCACGCCGGGGAAAGGCAGTCTTTTCACATTCGATATTCCCTTCACTTTCTTGCCCGAGGAAGCGGCCAATGCTCCGGATCTGAGCGGGCTCAAGGTGTTGGTGGTGGATGACAACGACAGCGCACGCCACGTGATGTTGTCCATTCTTAAGTCATTCGGCATCGAGGCGATGCAGGCGTCCGACAGTCTCGAAGGGCTGGCTGCGATCGAACATGCCGATAAAGACGGGCAGCCGTTCGCTTGCGTGATACTGGATTGGAGCATGTCCGGCACGAGCGGATTAAAAATGGCGAAACGCATCAAACAGGAACTGCAACTGCAGCAACGACCGAAGGTCATCTATCTTTCCGGCCACAAACACACCGAGATGATCAATGTTTCCGGGGCGGCAAAGCTGCTGGACGCAGTGATCAACAAACCCGTCACACCATCCGGATTGTTGGATGCGATCATGGCGTGCAGTTATGATCAGTGCAAATTGCCTCCTCCTGCGCCACCGAACGAGCCGCAAACAGACCTGAGCGGCTTGCATGTATTGCTGGTGGAAGACAACAAATTCAATCAGCAATTGGCCAACACCATGCTGGTGCGCGCCGGCATAGAAGTCGGCATCGCCGACGATGGAAGCGAAGCATTGCAGGCACTACAGCAAGAACACTTCGATGCGGTGCTGATGGATATGCAGATGCCGAAAATGGATGGCCTCGAGGCAACGCGCCACATCCGGAAAAATCCGGCGCTGGCCGACCTGCCCATCATCGCGATGACGGCCAATGCCATGACAGGCGATCGCGAAAGCTGCCTTGCTGCCGGCATGAACGATTATCTTTCCAAGCCACTGCACTACCAGACGTTGTACGCCACTCTCGCCCGCTGGACCCATCGCGCTGAGCCTCCAGTCGTGCCAGCCGCGGCAGAGGTTCAGTATCCGAGCGATGCGCCATCCGTCCTGCATACGGACAAGGCCATGGCCAGAATGGGTGGGAAGGACCTTTACCTGGCCATGCTAGCCAGGTTTATTCCCAGCCAGGGGCAGGCGATGCAGTCCATACAGGACGCGCTCTCCGTCAATGACCGCGCGACCGCGGAACGTTTGGCGCATACGCTGAAGGGAGTCGCGGCATCAGTCGGCGCTGATTTCTTGGCGGAATCCGCCAGCCAGCTGGAACAGGCGATCATGGCGGAGAGCATCCAGGAATATCCGCAATTGATCGGGGAGACAGCTAGCAAGCTGAGCCAGGCGGTTGCCGCGATAAAAGCCTATCTGGCGGAGTCGGCAAAGTGATTAACCGCATGCTGGTGATCCGACTCGGACGAACACCAGCTGCATACCGACCACACAGCCCGAAAAATGATCCGCTAATTTGCCGAGCGCCCATGCCTGCCCGATCTGAAATATCCGGTATCGTCGTAATACGTTTCTTCTTCATTCTCCGCTGCCCAGCCCGGCACACCGAGCAAGGGAACCGGCATCAGCTCCCTGGTACTGCGACAATGCTCCGCTGCGGATAGATAGTCTGCCAGCAGCGCATCCAGATGCGCCATTTGTTGCGCCCGGGGCAACAAAAAGAAAGCCTGTTCCACCGGCAATATCAATCCTTGTCCGGTCATGCCGATGTATGGGTGCAACGCTTTTTCGTACAGGCCGTGACCAAACACATAGAAACCCATGCTGGACTGCACCAGTTCACGCCGTTGCCAAAACAATTCTTTCCATTGGAAGTTACGCAGCAATGAGGACAGTTCCGGATTCGCACAAGCCACGATGACGCCGGACTCATCTAGTAGCGTGCTGGTATCGCGCACTACCCCGCGTTGGCTTGTTTTTCCAGTATCAAGCTCTGCAGTCAGCGCCTGGTAATGGCGCTCATTGATAGCGGCCTTGGCCTTGGGGAAGGTGAACCACACCAGCGCATTGAGCAAGTCGTGCCAGTTGTTGGCTCGCGTCGGGACTTCGCCTTTCAGGTAGCAACGCGGTTCGTACTGCGCCTCGAATGGCAACTTGCCATATTCCTGCGGCACAAAACGTAAAGGCTGCCCGCTTTGCACGGTGATGCCCGGTCGCAGCGCAGCGAGCAGCGTGTTGCAATCTTGCAGGGTCGGGAAGTCGCCTCCCTCAAGCCGGGAAATGATCGCGTGCAACGGGGCAAAAGAAAGCATGCCGAGCAGCGCCGTTTTGTTCCATTCTGGGATCGGATTCATAGGAGCGAGTTTAGCTGAAACGCGCGACACAACACATTCTTCGCGGCTTGTGGTAAGTTGCGCACTGTTCGCCGGATCGTGTCATTGAATTGACCAGCCCAGGGAGGGAAAATGAACGAGTTAGACGCCATCCAAGCCAGTCTCGCCAGTTTCACCAAACGCCTCGACGAGGTTTCCACCGACCGTTTCTACGAGCTGCGCAAGTGCTCTTTCTTCGACCCCATCCCCAGTGAATGGCTGACTCCGGTCTCGGAGCAAGCCGAAATCCGGACCTTCGCGGCAGGTGACCGCCTCACTTCCGAGGGGGACGACATGAATACCTTTTACGTCATCTTGTTCGGGACAGCGACGGCCTATTACAACAAAAAACTCGTCGGCACGATACGCAGCGGCGAATGCATCGGCGAAGGGATGTTCTTCGCGAACGAGAACATGTCGCGCTCGGCGACCGTCATTGCCGATGGTCAGGTGATTGCGGCGGAAATCCAAAAGGACGGGGTCGATCGTTTGCGCGGCGATGCCAAGGCTTATCTGGATAAGGCGCTGCTGCTAGCCCTGTTCAAAAAACTCCAAGGCGCGAACCGCAAGATCGAAGAGTTGTTGCGCTGAACGGTCTGCTGTAGACCCGAAGGTGCTTGTTGTGGCAGATGTCGTTTCCATCAATCTAAAAAGGAGTTGTATATGCGTAAATTGCTTCTCGCTGCTTGTCTGCTCGGCTTCTCTGTTTCCGCAATGGCTACGTGCGACGACCTCAAATCGCAGATCGATGCCAAGCTGCAAACCAAAGGTGTAACTTCCTACACGCTGGACATCGTCCCCGTTGAACAAGCAGCTGCCGCGCCAGCTGCCGCATCCGGTGCCGCAGCCGCTCCTGCCAAAGTGGCCACCGGTAAAGTAGTCGGAACTTGCGAAGGCGACACCAAGCAAATCGTCTACAAACGCAACTGATACACCCTTCCGGCTCAGCCCATTCCGGGCTGAGCGCCCTCTCCAGTCTCATCACCCCTTATGCCGCGGAGATTTCGGCTAGAATCATGAACGTATGAGCATCATCGCCGTTTTCAATCAAAAGGGCGGGGTAGGCAAGACCACTACCGCCGTCAATCTCGCTGCCGCCTTGTCGCGCATCGGACGCGAGGCATACGGTATCGATCTCGATCCGCAAGCGCAGCTTAGCTCCATCGCCAATGTCACCGCAAAGTCCGGCGCAGATACGGTGCTGAGTTTGTTCCAGAACAACCGTCCCTTGCGCCAGCTGGTGCAAGAGTCGTCCAGTACCATCAAGGTGATCCCCGCACACACCGAACTTTCCAAAGTAGATGCGCTATATGGCAAGGGCTACAACGTAGTGAACAAGCTCAATAGTGCCTTGCAGATCGAGCACTTCGGCGGCAAGGAAAATCCGGTGGTGATCGATTGCAACCCGATGGTCGGCGTGCTATCGCTGAACGCGATCTTTGCCTGCAACGGCCTGATCGTGCCGATCTCTGCCGATCACCTATCCACCAAAGGCGCGCTTCAGATCGAGAAGACTTTGAACGCACTGGAGCAAGTGCTCAAGCGCCGCGTCAACCGCCGCTACCTGCTCACCCGCTTCGATGGACGGCGGCGCATGGCCTGGGATGTATTAAAACTGGTGGAAGAGCACTTTGGCGCCGATGTCTGCCGCACACGCATTTCGGAAAACGTCAGTCTGGCCGAGAGCCCGGCATTGAATAAAACAGTGTTTGAGCATGCGCCCGAGAGCCGTGGCGCGCAAGATTATGATGATCTGCTGAAGGAGTTGCTGGCCGACGGCTTTATCGAGTGAAGCCAGCCTGAATCACTTGGAGATCAGCGAAAGGATGTCCTCGACCGACATGATCTGCTGGTTTCTTCCATCCCCTGCATCCTTGGCATTGCAACTCACTATTTCGCAATAGCGATACATCTGCCGCAACTTGCGTTCCGCTTCAGCCTCGTCGCGCCCGGCGATAACAATGCTTTCCACCTTTTGTCCGTCGCGCGTCAGGATCGAAAAATCGAACTTCTGCATCACCTTCAGTCCCTCCTATATCATTTGCTAACTGCCCTCTGCCTTCTTGCTTCGTATAAACATACCCCGGTACTCACCGATACATTCAGACTTTCCACGCTGCCCTGCATCGGGATGCGCACCAGCTGATCGCAGGTCTCGCGGGTCAAGCGGCGCATGCCTTCACCTTCCGCTCCGAGCACCCAAGCCACTGCACCTGTATGCTGCACATCATACAGGTTAGTCTCCGCTTCGCCATCCATACCGATGACCCAGATATCGCGCTCCTGCAACTCGCGCAAGGTACGCGCCAGGTTGGTGACAGTGATGTAGGGCACGGTCTGTGCCGCACCGCAGGCGACCTTCTCCACCGTGGCGTTGATACCCACTGCCCGGTCCTTGGGCGCGATCACCGCGTGCACACCGAAGGCATCTGCACTGCGCAGGCAGGCGCCCAGATTGTGCGGGTCCTGCACGCCGTCCAGCACCAGCAGCAACGCCGGTTCGGTGAGCGTGTCCAGCACATCGTCCAGATGCTGCACTTTCTGCGCCGCATTCACCCGTGCCGCAACGCCCTGGTGACGGGTGCTGCCGGCCATACCGTCGAGCCTCTTGCCGTCCACCTGGATGATGCGCAGGCCATTGCTCTCGGCCAGCTTGAGCAGATCGCGCGCGCGCGGATCTTTGCGCTGGGTGTCGACAAACACTTCCAGCACGCTGTCTGCGTTCTGGCGGATACGGGCGGTGACCGCATGGAAGCCGTGGATGATGCGCGACTCAGCCATGACGTTTGCCCGCCTTTCCGGATTTTTCAGATTTCGCCTTCTTGGGCGGCGCCGCACCCCATGCCCCCGCATTGATCTGCGGCGTATCTTCGCTCTCCACGCTTTCCAGCACGAAGTCGATCTTGGTGCTTTCCATATCCACCCGCACCACCTTCACGCGCACGCGGTCGCCGAGACGGTAACGCTTGCCGGTACGCTCGCCCAGCATCTGGTGCTTGGCCGGATCGAAGTGATAATAATCCGCCCCGAGTTCGGACACATGCACCAAACCCTCGACATAGAGGTCGTCCAGCGCCACGAACAGGCCGAAGCCGGTGACCGATGAGATGCTGCCTTCGAACACGCTGCCCAGATGGTCGCGCATGTAGAAACACTTGAGCCAGGCTTCCACGTCACGCGTGGCATCGTCGGCGCGGCGCTCGGTCATCGAGCAATGCACGCCCAGTTCCGCCCACTTGAGTTGCGGCTTGTACTGTTTGCCTTGCAACACCGCCTTGATGGCACGGTGCACCAGCAGGTCGGGATAGCGGCGGATCGGCGAGGTGAAGTGCGCATAAGCCTCGTAGCCAAGACCGAAGTGCCCGGTGTTTTCCGGCGCATATACGGCCTGGCGCAGGGAACGCAGCATCACGGTCTGCAGCAGCCCCGCATCGGGACGGCCTTTGATCTGCTTGAGCAGCTTGGAATAGTCTGCCGCTTGCGGATCGTCGCCGCCGCCCAGTTGCAGGCCGAACTCCTTGAAGAATTCGCGCACCGCTTCCAGCTTCTCCGGCGTCGGGCCCTCGTGGATGCGGTACAGCACCGGATGTTCATGCTCTTTCAGGAAGGCCGCCGCACAGACGTTGGCCGCCAGCATGCATTCCTCGATCAGCTTGTGCGCGTCGTTGCGGATCACCGGCACGATCTTCTCGATCTTGCCTTGGTCGTTGAAGATCATCTGCGTCTCGACCGTCTCGAAGTCGATGGCACCGCGCTTCTCGCGCGCCTGCAGCAGAGTCTGGAACAGCTTGTACAGGTTGTGGATGTGCGGCAGCACTTCAGCGTATTTCTGTGCATTCTCGCCCTGTGGATCGGCCAGCATGTCGGCGACCTGCGTGTAGGTCAGGCGCGCATGCGAGAACATCACCGAAGGATAGAAGCGATGCTTCTGGATCTCGCCGGAGGCGGATATCTGCATATCGCACACCATGCACAGGCGCTCGACGTTGGGATTGAGCGAACACAAGCCGTTGGACAACTCTTCCGGCAACATGGGGATCACGCGGCGCGGGAAATACACCGAGTTGCCGCGATTGATGGCTTCCTTGTCCAGCGCGTCGCCGGACTGCACGTAGGAACTCACATCGGCGATAGCCACCACCAGGCGGAAGCCCTTGCCATTCGGTTCGCAATACACCGCATCATCGAAATCGCGCGCGGTCTCGCCGTCAATGGTCACCAGCGGCAACTGGGCCACGCTCTCGCGTCCGGTGTAATCGGCCGGCTTCACTTCGGGGGAGAACGCTTCGGCCTGGCGTTTGGCGTCATGCGGGAATTCGTTGGGCAGGTCGTGCTTGCGCAAGGCGATCTCGATCTCCATGCCGGGGTCGGCATAGTTGCCCAGCACCTCGACGATACGGCCGATGGGCTGCGCGTGTTTGGATGGCTGCTGCATGATCTCCAGGATCACCACCTGCCCCGCCCTGGCTCCGCCGGACTGCCCCGGTGCCACCAGGATGTCCTGGCTGATGCGGCGGTTCTCGGCCACCACGAACTGGATGCCGTGCTCTTCGTACAGACGACCGACCACACGCGTATTGGCCGATTCCAGCACCTCGACGATCTTGGCTTCGCGCCGGCCGCGCCTGTCCTCCCCGCCGATACGCGCCATCACCGTGTCGCCGTGCAGTGCCTTGTGCATTTCTTTTTCGCTCAATACCAGATCGGCACTGCCGTCTTCCGGAATCAGGAAACCGAAACCGTCGGGATGTCCCTGCACCTTGCCCTTAATCAGGTCGAGCTTGTCCACCACGCAGATGGCGCGCTTGCGGTTGCGCATGATCTGGCCGTCGCGCTCCATGGCGCGCAGGCGGCGGGTGAACAGCTCCTCCTCATGGTGCTCGATCAGTAGCAGGCTGCATAACTCGTCCTGCTCGACCGGCACACCCTTTTCCGCCAATATCTGCAGGATATATTCGCGGCTCGGCAGCGGGTGTTCATACTGTTCGCGTTCGCGTTCCAGAAATGGATCAAGTTCACGGATGTTTTTTTTCTTCTTTGTCATTGACACAAATTCCTCTAACTATTAAAGTGCGCACCCTCGAAGCATTGCCCAGATGGCGGAATTGGTAGACGCACTAGGTTCAGGTCCTAGCGGTGGCAACACTGTGGAGGTTCGAGTCCTCTTCTGGGCACCAATATAAACAATGGCTCGCGCAAGCGGGCCATTTTTATTTTCGCTATTTCCTATCAAATTAAAACACGCACCCGTACTGCGGTGCGTGCTCAGGTTTTTCGTCTGCCCCACTCGCTCAGACCTCGAACGGGTGACGCAACACGATGGTCTCGTCACGATCCGGACCGGTGGAAACCATATCCACCGGCACTTCACAGATCTCCGCGATGCGCTGCAGATAATTGCGGGCCTCGACCGGCAATTCTTCATAACGCTTGACCCCCACCGTGCTGGCGCTCCAGCCCGGCATGTCTTCGTACACAGGTTCGCAACCGACCAGCGATTCCGCACCGACCGGCAGGATGTCGCTGAACTGGCCGTCGATCTTGTAGCCCACGCCGATGCGCACCTTCTCCATGCCGTCCATCACGTCCAGCTTGGTCACACATAAGCCGGACACGCCGTTGATCTGGATGGAACGCTTCAAGGCTGCCGCATCGAACCAGCCACAGCGGCGCGCGCGTCCGGTGGTGGAACCGAACTCGTGCCCCTTCTCTGCCAGCATCTTGCCGATCGGGTCCTGCTTCTCCACGGCATCATACAGCTCGGTGGGGAACGGGCCGGAGCCGACCCGCGTAGTGTAGGCCTTGGTGATACCCAGCACATAATGCAGGCTCTGCGGGCCGACGCCGCTGCCGGCACAGGCTGCGCCGGAGATGCAGTTACTGGAGGTCACGAACGGGTAGGTGCCGTGGTCGATATCCAGCAACGTGCCCTGCGCGCCTTCGAACAGCAGGTTCTGTCCAGCCTTGTTGGCCTCGTACAAGGCACGCGGCACGTCCAGCACCAGCGGCTTGAGGCGTTCAGCCAAGGCCAGCGCCTCGTCCAGCGTCTGCTGGAAATCCACCGTCGGTGCGTTGAAATAGTTCTTCAGCACGAAGTTGTGGTAATCCAGCACTTCGCCCAGCTTGGCGGCGAAACGTTCGCGATGGAACAGGTCTTGCAGACGGATGGCGCGACGCGCCACCTTGTCTTCGTAGGCCGGGCCGATGCCGCGCCCAGTGGTGCCGATCTTGGCCGCTCCCTTGGCCGCTTCACGTGCTTTATCGATCGCCTCGTGATACGGCAGGATCAGCGGACACGCTTCGGATATGCGCAAGCGCTCATAGACCTGCACACCGGCAGCCGCCAGTTTATCCATCTCCTTGAGCAAGGCGGCAGGCGACACCACCACGCCGTTGCCGATGTAGCAGATCACGTTGCTGCGCAGGATGCCAGAGGGAATGAGGTGCAGCACGGTCTTCTCGCCGCCGATGACCAGCGTATGGCCCGCATTGTGCCCGCCCTGGAAGCGCACCACGCCCTGTGCATGGTCGGTCAGCCAATCGACGACCTTGCCTTTGCCTTCATCACCCCATTGGGTCCCGATCACTACTACGTTTTTAGACATCTCTCGTTCCTAGATCCAAGCTTCAATTTTTCATTTCGACGACGACCCACTTGCCGTCGCGCAATACCAGTTCGCGGTCGCAGTTCAGTTCGGCGTGATACTCGGCCTTGCCCAGCAGATCGACGACAACGATCTCGCCCTGCTCGCGCAGTTTTGCGATCGCCGCATCCAATCCGGCATCCTGCTTATAAGGCGCGTGGATCGCTTGCGGTTGGGCCTGCTTCGCCAACAGACCGTGCAACTGGCGCAAGTCCATACTGAAACCCGTTGCCGGGCGGGCGCGTCCGAACGCCTTGCCCACATCGTCGTAACGCCCGCCCAAGGCGATGGCATCGTGGCTGCCCGCATGGTAAGCCGCGAACACCATACCGCTGTGATAGTGATAACCGCGGAGTTCCGCCAGATCGATACCGATGTCTTGCGCCAAAGTCTTGAGATGCGCAGCAGCCTGTTCCAGCTCATTCAAGGCCAGCGTCACTTCCGGGTTGGCTGGCAAGGACGCACGTGCACGCGCGATCACATCCACCCCGCCGTAGAGTTGCGGCAAAGCCAACAAGGCAGTTTGCACATCCTGTGGCAGGTCAGACACCAAAGTACGCAAAGCCGGCACGTCCTTGCGTTGCAAGGCACTGAACAATTCCGCTTCCAACTCATGCGAGATGTTGGCGCCGCGCACCAGCGCGCGGAACACCCCGACATGGCCGAGATCGAGGTGCACGCCATCGACACCCATCAATTTCAACGCTTGCAACATCAGACGCTGCACTTCCAGATCGCTCTCGATGCCGCCATGTCCATACAGTTCGGCACCGATCTGCAACGGCTCGCGGGTACGCATCAAGCCCGATGGTTGGGTATGCAACACGCTGCCTGCATAACACAGGCGTGTCACACCTTGGCGATTGAGCAGGTGCGCATCGATGCGTGCCACTTGCGGCGTAATATCGGCACGCAGTGCCAAGGTTCGGCCGCTCAGTTGATCGACCAGTTTAAAGCTGCGCAGGTCCATGTCGGCGCTGTCGTTGATGAGCAGCGATTCGGCATATTCCAACAAAGGGGGAGAAACCAACTGATAACCGGAGCGGCGCAACAGTTCCAGCACATCGCGACGCATGCTTTCGATGCGCCAAGCCTCGTCCGGCAGCATGTCTTGGATATATTCCGGCAACAACCAATTCATTATTTAATCCAGTAAATCAGCAACAGCCCGCTCAACATCAGCGACAACCCGATGAAACGAGCTTGTCCATCTTGAAATTGCGCCACCTTGCGCAACGTATCGCGCCACGCAGAGGGGAACAGGAACGGCATGATCCCCTCCAACACCAGCATCAGTCCCATTGCAGCCAGCCAATAGTCGCTCATGCGCTTCTATTTGCCGTCCCTGCCAGACCCCTTCAGGTATTTGAAGAACGGCGACCCCGCATCCAGCACCATCACGTCACTCTTGTTCTTGAAGCCCTGTTTGTAGACATCCAGGCTGCGATAGAAGGCATAGAACTCGGGATTGCGACCGAATGCGCCGGCATATAGCGATGATGCTCTGGCATCACCCTCGCCCTTGATCTTCTGCGCATCGCGATAGGCCTGCGCCAGAATCACTTCGCGCTGCCTGTCGGCATCGGCGCGAATCTTTTCGCTCTCGGCATTACCCGTCGCACGCAGTTCGTTGGCTACGCGCTTACGTTCCGCTTCCATCCGGCTGTAGATGGAATCGCTGATCGTATTAGGGAAGTCCACTCGTTTCAGGCGCACATCCAGCACCTCGACACCGATCTTGCGCGCATCCACGTCGGCCTTTTCCTGCACCACGCGCATCAGTTCCTCGCGCTGGCCGGAAACCACTTCATGAATGGTGCGTTTGCCGAACTCTTCGCGCAGCGTCGAATTCACAGTCTGTGTCAAACGGGTTTGCGCACGCGCCTCATCACCGCTCACGCTGATGTAATACTGCTTCACATCGACAATGCGCCATTTGATGAAAGAATCCACCAGCACGTTCTTCTTCTCGGCAGTGATGAAACGTTCTGGATCATCGCTATCCAGCGTCAGAATGCGCGAATCAAAGAAGCGCACGTTCTGCCAAAGCGGCACTTTCAACTTGATTCCCGGCGTCGTCTCCACACGCTTCATTTCACCAAGCTGGAACACGATGGCTGTCTGACGCTGGTCAACAATGAAGATGCTCATGCTGGCCAGAATCAATACGACCACGCCAGCGACCAGGAAATTAGTAGTGTTCAGTTTCATCAGCGAGCCTCCCTGTCACGACCGAGCATCGATTCGCGCACACGCGGCGCGGGCGCGGGAGCAGTCTCCGGCGTCAACTGTTCCGTTGGCTTGTAGGCCGGCTCTGCACCCGGATTGGTGCTCTGGATCAACTTATCCAAGGGCAGATACAACAAGTTGCCGCCCGCCGCTCTTTTGATCCACCAATACCTTGCTGGTGCTGGTCAATATCTGCTGTTTCATGTCCTGATACATGCGCTCGCGCGTCACTTGCGGCGCCTTTTCATATTCGACCACAATCTGCTTGAAGCGGCTGGCATCGCCCTCGGCATTGGCGATTACGCGTTGTTTGTAACCATCCGCCTCCTGCATCAAACGAGCTGCCGCGCCCTTGGCTCTGGGCACCACGTCGTTGGCATAAGCCTGGCCTTCATTTTTCTGGCGCTCTCTGTCCTGGCTTGCTTTTACCGCATCGTCGAAGGCTGCCTGCACTTGTTCGGGCGGTTGCGCATTGCGCATGGTGACTTTGCTGACGATGATGCCGGCCTTATAGCGATCGAGGATGTCCTGGATCAATTTGGTGGTCGAAGCAGCGACCTGCTCGCGCCCTTCATACAACACGAAGTCCATCTTGCTTCTGCCCACCACCTCGCGAATTGCGGTCTCGGCAACCTGACGTACGGTTTCCTTGTCATCGAACATGCGATTGTTGAACAGATATTCGGCTGGATCTTTCAGGAAATACTGCACCGCAAACTGGATGTCGATGATGTTTTCGTCGTCCGTCAGCATCAACGACTCTTTCAGCATCTTGTTCTTCTCGTTATCACGATAGCCGACCTCGACCGTGCGCACCTGGCTCAGGTTGACCACTTCCACTGTCTCGATAGGATATGGCAAGTGCCAGCGAGGTCCTGCTTCCGTGATCTCCACTTGTTTGCCGAAACGCAACACAACGCCGCGCTGGCTTGCATCGACGATGTAGAATCCGCTGGCGATCCAGATCAGCGCCACGATCAGCACGATCAAGCCGATGCCGCCGCCCATCCCGCCGGGGGCATTGCTGCCGCCCTTGGGCGCTCCGCCGCCGGACTTGCCGAACAGAGATTCGATCTTGCGGTTAAACTTGCGCATCACCTCCTCGAGATCGGGAGGGCCGCCGCTGTTCTTGTTACCCCATTGTGGGTCGTTTAGTCCCATAGTCTGTTTACCTTTTGGTCAACTCAGTTGTCATTCAGGGGATGCCACTCTTCCACCTGCGCCTCAGATACCGGCGCATCGCGCACTTCGGCCAGTGCGGCTCGCAATTCTGCCAAACCGGCGCCTGTTTTTGCGCTCAGGTGAATGCTGGCGATTTTACCATATTCGTCGCGCTTCACGCCTGCTTCCAGGCCCTGCAAGTCGATCTTGTTGTAGACCACAATTTGCGGGATTTGCTGCGCCCCGATCTCCGCCAGGACCTTGTTCACTTCGGCCACCTGGTCATGCCGTTCGGGGCTGTTCACATCCACCACATGCAGCAGCAAATCGGCCAGCGCCGTTTCTTCCAGAGTACTGCGGAAAGCCGCCACCAAGCCGTGCGGCAGATGGCGGATGAAACCCACGGTATCGGACAGCACCACTTGCCGGTGACTGTCACCTTCCAGGAATATCTTGCGCGCCGTGGTATCCAGCGTGGCGAACAACTGGTTGGCGACATACACGTTGGCATTGGTCAGGCGGTTGAACAGCGTGGATTTCCCCGCGTTGGTATAGCCGACAATGGAGACTGACATCACATCGGAACGATTGCGCGCCTTGCGCTGCAGTTCGCGATGCCGTTTGAGCTGTTTCAAGCGCTCGTTAAGCAGATGCACGCGCCTATCCAGCTTGCGCCTGTCCAACTCGAGCTGAGTCTCACCGGGGCCGCGTGCGCCGACAGCGAATTTCTGCTGCCCCATGTCCATGTTCATGCCGACCAGACGCGTGGAAAGATACTTGAGCTGCGCCAATTCCACCTGCACCTTGCCTTCATGGCTCTGCGCACGCAGCGCGAAGATGTCCAGGATCAGCATGGTACGGTCGATCACCCGCGTCTGAATTTTGGCGGTCAGGTTGCGCATCTGCGCGGGAGACAAGTCGTGATTGAAAATGACCAGCGGCGCTTCCAACTCTTCCACCAAGGCAGCGATCTCATCCACCTTGCCGCTACCCGCGAACGTGGAAGCATCGGGGCGTTGCCGCTTGCCTTCCACCAGCGCGAGCGTACGTACACCGGCACTTTCTGCCAGCAAACGTAACTCTTCCAAACTTTCTGCGTAATCCGGTGCGCCGAAATCGAGACTGACCAATACCGCCGTATTGGGGGCAGTCGTTGACTCGAGCATTATTCTGCGTCGAACGGAATGGTGACGGCGCGCGCAGGAACGATGGTGGAGATGGCATGCTTATAAACCATCTGGGTGACGGTGTTCTTCAGCAGCACCACGTATTGATCGAACGATTCGACCTGGCCTTGCAGCTTGATACCGTTGACCAGGTAAATGGCGACCTGCACATGTTCCTTACGCAGCGCGTTCAGGAACGGGTCTTGTAATTGTTGCCCTTTTGCACTCATGATGTCCGCTCTTGTAGTTCTTGGGGCGGTTACTGTACTGGAAAACCCGTCGCTACGGAAGAGCGCAAAGGCGTTGTTGACCATCCCGCTCTCGCTCTAACCGGGAAATACTTGAACTTGGCAATTTCCGAACCGGCTTACAGATTCCTCGACATATCTCGCGTAAGCTCCAATTTTGGCGGGAGCACATTGGTACGCCCCATCATGAAACGACCGATTTCGTCGAACAAATTGGTTTGTAGCAGTTCAGGGGCTAACCTGCCTTTCATCGCGCCAAAGCCGTCGAGATTGTTACAACCAAGCTCAATGCTGCCACCTGTGTAATCGGCCTGGAAATGCATACGAATCAAAAACTCTGGCTCCAAATTGATCTGGAAGGTGGCCTTTGGGGTACGATTTCGCCACATATCGTGCAAATCTTCCTTGGGCTTCAGCCCGAACGCCTGCAGGTCTTTTTTTAATTCATCGAACAATTCCCAGCGCCGGGTGACGGCGACTTGCTCAGGCACAGTCAGCTTCACTTGAAAAAACACGTAATCCAGCAACGCATTGTCCGCCAAACCCTGCTTGCGATACTCGACCATCCCGCTTTTCCATTTCAATGGCGAAAATTGGGCCTTGCCATCCAAAACGTAAACGCGGGAAATCTCCGGCTCGAGCGCATTCAGATGTTTAGTCAATAAATTGAAGAACTGGAATGTGCGCTCCAGAGCGGCATTCACGCTTTGCATCATCGCCTGATGATCCTGCTGTTTAGCGCGTTGCGCTTCAAGCTTTTGCGTCGCCTCGCCTGCCAGTTCCGCCAGAAAACTGCTCATTTCGTTACTCGAGTGGCTCATGCTTAACTATTCCAATAAAACCTTACCGGCAGAATGATGACATAAATGCCATTCAGCCGTACAGCCTGCGCCCCCTGATGCGGGCGCGATGCGCTGCGCGTTGCTCACTCTCGGTGAGCACATGTTTCTTCTCGGCGAATGGATTCTTGCCGGATTTGTATTCGATGCGCAACGGCGTGCCTTGCAGCTTGAAGGCATCGCAAAAGACCTTCTCCAGGTAGCGCGTGTAGCTGTCCGGCACCTTATCCAACGCACTGCCATGGATGATGATGAGCGGCGGATTGCTGCCGCCCTGGTGGGCATAGCGCATCTTGGGACGGTATGAACCAGATCGTGGCGGCTGCTGTTTTTGCAAGGCCTCTTCCAGCACGCGGGTGAGTTGCGGCGTAGGCAGTTTGGCCATCGCTGCGGTGTAGGCCTGATTCACCGATTTCAGCAGCGCATCCACGCCGGTGCCGTTCAGCGCAGAGATGAAGTGCTGCTTGGCGAAACTCAGGAAATGCAGCTTGCGCTCGATATCGCGCTTGGCCGTATCGCGCTTGTATTCGTCCAGACCGTCCCACTTGTTCACCGCCAGCACCAGCGCCCGGCCGGCCTGCAGCACGAAGTCGGCGAGGTGCGCATCCTGCTCGGTGATCTGGTCGCGCGCATCCACCACCAGCACCACCACGTTGGCATCCTCGACGGCCTGCAACGTCTTTACCACCGAGAACTTCTCGATGGCCTCGTCGATCTTGCCGCGACGGCGCACACCCGCAGTGTCGATGATGGTGTACTGCTTGCCACCGCGCTCGAAATCGATGTAGATCGAATCGCGCGTGGTACCCGGCTGGTCGAAGGCGATGACCCGCTCTTCGCCAAGGATGGCGTTGACCAGCGTCGATTTGCCCACGTTGGGACGCCCGACGATGGCCAGCTTGGGGTGATCTGATTTTTCTTCGGTTTCAGCTTCAAAAGCAGGCAGTTCATCCAGCGCAACTTCGATCATCTCGGCGACGTTATCGCCATGTGCCGAGGAGATCGGGATGGGCACGCCCAAGCCTAGCTCATGGAAATCAGTGGTAACGCGCTCACGCTGCATGCCCTCAGCCTTGTTCACCAGCAACAAGACCGGCCGCCCGGTCTTGCGCAGCTGCGTGGCGATGATGCGGTCTTGCGGCGTCAGTCCGTCGCGTCCATCGACAATGAACAGCACGAGATCGGCCTCGTCCACGGCCTGCCGCGTCTGCTTGGCCATCTCATGCAGGATGCCTTCCTTGGCGACCGGCTCCAGGCCGCCGGTATCCACCACCAGATAGGGGCGTTCGCCGACACGCCCGCGGCCGTAGTGGCGGTCGCGCGTCAGACCGGGCAAATCAGCCACCAGCGCGTCGCGGCTGCGCGTGAGGCGGTTGAACAACGTGGATTTTCCGACGTTGGGGCGGCCGACGAGTACGAGTGTAGGTAGCATTTTCTTCTAGTGGATAGCGATGGAATACAGCTCGCCATCGCTGGTCTGGATCAAAGCGCCATCACCCAAAGTGATCGGCGCAGCTGGAATAGCACTGCCGTCGGTCTTGCGGCGCGCAACCAAGCTGCCGTCCTCGCTCTTCAGCACGTGCAGGTAGCCTTCGTAATCGCCCAGCAGCAAATAATCGTCCAGCGGATACACCGCTGTCGCCTGACGCAACGAGAGTTGCTCGTTCTTCCACAATGAAGCGCCGCTGCTCTTGTCCAGCGCCAGCACATTGCTGTCGGTATCGGTCAAATAAAGGCTCTTGCCTGACAACGCCAAGCCCTTGTCGCTGGACACATCGCGCGTCCACAGCGCCCCACCCTGCGCCGCATCGAAGCAGGCCAGACGCCCCTGGAAAGCCACCGCACACACTTGCGCATCGTCCACCACCGGCAGGCTGGTGATGTCGCTGATGCGCTCCAGCTCGGTGTTGCCGCGCGGCTGCGAAACCGACGATTCCCATGCCACCACACCGTTGTTCAGCTTGATCGCCGCCAACTTGCCGGCAGCGAACCCCGCAAAGACCAAGCCGTTGCGGATCACTACGCCGGCGTGGCTGCGCACGATCAGCGTCGGCGTAGCGCGTTCGTATAGCCACAGACGGCTGCCGTCTTTCGCGCTCAACCCGGTGATGCGCTGATTGCCGGTGCGCACCACCACGATGCCGTCGGCAATCTTCGGCGCACTCAGCACATCGCTGGACACCTTGACCTGCCATTGCAGCTTGCCGCTATCCTCATCATAGGCAGCCAACTCGCCTTTCTCGCCACCGACCAGCACCAGCCCTTCACCTGCACCGACGCCGCCGGAGATAGTAAAGCCGCTGTCGATGCGCCATATCTGTTTGCCGGTGTTGCGATCGAGGCGGTACACCCTGCCCTTCGCATTTGCAGCAAACACCGCCTCGCGGGTCACGGCCGGGACCAACACGCTCTGTCCCGCATCACCGACATCGACATTCCAGCGCACTTCGACTTTGGCAGCCGGTTTGAAATCGACCAGCTGGGCGGGTTTGATACCCGGCTTGTCGCTGCTGCACGCGGCCAGCGCCAGGGGCAGCAACGCGACGACGAGATGTCTGCTCAGCTTCATTTGCTGCCCAACCCATCCATCTTCAACTGGATCAGATTGCGATACACGCTCTTCGCATCGGTCTTGTCATAGGCTTGCTGATAGGCTGCACGAGCCTCGGCGACCTTGCCCTGCGCGCTCAACACGTCGCCTTTAAGATCGGCATACAGCCCGGTGAAGGATTCCGGATGCGCCGCATCGAGTTGCTTGAGCGCCTCATCGTATTTCTTCTCATCCAGCAACACGCTGGCCAGTTTCAAGCGTGCCGTGTCTTGCAGGCCGGTTTCGCTCGCATGCTCGATCACCCACTGCAACTGCACCTTGGCATGCGCGACATCCTTGGCCTGCAAGCTGGCCTGTGCTGCCAGCAGTTGCGCACGCGGCGCATAAGCACTGCTGCCGTAACGGCTGACCAGCGCATCCGCCGCATCGCCGATGCGTTTGGCATCGTTGGTGGCAGCCTGCTTCATCACTTCCGCATACAGCTTGGCCGCTTCGGCAGCCTGGCTGGCCTGATGGCTCTTCCAGAATTGCATGCCCGCAAAACCGAGCAAACCGACCACCAGTACGCCGATCACCCACTTGCCGTTCTCTTTCCACCAGGCCTTGATCGCTTCCACCTGTTCCTGTTCATGCAAATCCAAATTAGACATTTTCATTTCCTCACTTGATCAATTCACGAATCTTTTGCTGCAACTCTTCCAGTCCAACGCGCTGCTGCTCTCCGCCGCCGCGCAACGGTTTGAGCATGACGGCGTTCGCCGCCACTTCGTCATCACCGATGATAGCCGCGCATGCCGCCGCGCTGCCATCCGCCTTCTTCATCTGCGATTTGAAACTGCCGCCGCCGCAATGCAGCAGCACGCGCAGCCCATCATCGCGCAATTTTTCCGCCACGCGCCAGGCCAGATTCTGAGCCTGCTCGCCCTGATGCACCACGTACACGTCGAGCGGCGCAGCCGGATTCTGCATACCATCTTCCTGCAGCAAGGCCAGCAGACGCTCCACGCCCATGGCGAAGCCGCAGGCCGGCGCGGGCTTGCCGCCGATCTGCTCGATCAGCCCGTCGAAACGGCCGCCGGCGCAGATCGTGCCCTGCGCACCGAGACGCGTGGTGACCCACTCGAACACGGTGCGGTTGTAGTAATCCAGTCCGCGCACCAGGCGCGGGTTGATCTCGAAGGCGATGCCGTGTTGCTGCAAGATCGCCTGCACTGCCTCGAAATGCTTGATGGCATCTTCTTCCAGCTCATCCATCAGCTTCGGTGCCGCACTCACCAGTTCCTGCATCGCCGGATTCTTGGTATCGAGGATGCGCAATGGATTGCTGTACAAACGGCGCTGCGCGTCCGCATCCAGCACATCCTTGTGCTGCTCGAAATATGCAATCAGCTTTTCACGGTGGCGCTGCCGCGCAGCCGTATCGCCCAGGGTATTGATCTGCAGCGCCACGTCGCGGATGCCCAATTTCTTCCACAGCCGCGCGCACATCACGATCTGCTCGGCGTCGATGTCCGGCCCGGCAAAGCCCAGCGCTTCCACACCGATCTGGTGGAACTGGCGATAGCGCCCCTTCTGCGGGCGCTCGTGGCGGAACATCGGACCGTTGTAATACAAACGCTGCGGCGCGTTATACAACAGATTGTGCTGCAGCACCGCACGCACGCAGGAAGCAGTACCTTCCGGACGCAACGTCAAATGGTCGCCGTTGAGGCTGTCCTCGAAGCTATACATCTCTTTTTCGACGATGTCGGTGACTTCGCCGATGGCACGCTTGAACAGTGCGGTCGGCTCCACCAGCGGCATGCGGATGTTGCGATAGCCGTAAGCCTCCAGCCACTCGCGCACCGTGTCCTCGAACCACAGCCACAATTGCGCCTCTTCCGGCAGGATGTCGTTCATGCCGCGCACGGCTTGTAATGTCGGATTGCTCATCTACTCACTCAAACTGCTTTGATCTCGATACGCTTGGCCGGTTTGTCACCCGCCTCGCGCTTGGCATATGTCCTTGCCACGTAGTCGTCCACGATCTGCTGAAACTCTGCCGCGATGTTGTCGCCGCGCAAAGTGACGGTCTTCTCGCCATCCACGTACACCGGTGCAGCAGGCGATTCGCCCGTACCCGGCAGGCTGATGCCGATATTGGCCAGTTTGCTTTCCCCGGGACCGTTGACGATGCATCCCATCACCGCGACCGTCATCTCTTCCACGCCGACGTATTGCTCGCGCCATACCGGCATCCGCGCACGGAGATAAGCCTGGATGCTCTGCGCCAGTTCCTGGAACACCGTGCTGGTGGTGCGACCGCAACCGGGGCAGGCGGTGACCAGCGGCGCGAAGGAACGCAAGCCCATGGTCTGCAGGATCTCCTGCGCCACCACCACTTCTTCGGTACGCGCCCCGCCGGGTGCCGGGGTCAAGGAAATACGGATGGTATCGCCGATACCCTGCTGCAACAGAACCGCCAGCGCGGCAGTGGATGCGACGATGCCTTTCGATCCCATACCCGCTTCGGTCAGCCCCAGATGCAGCGGATAATCGCAACGCTGCGCCAGCTCCCGATACACCGCAATCAGGTCCTGCACTTCACTCACCTTGCAGGAGAGCACGATGCGGTCATGCGGCAGTCCGAGTTCTTCGGCACGTTTCGCGCTGTCCAAAGCGGACACTATCAGCGCCTCGCGCGTCACCTCGGAAACTTCCTTCGGCTGCGCCAGTTTGGCGTTCTCGTCCATCAGACGCACCACCAGATCTTGGTCCAGGCTGCCCCAGTTGACGCCGATGCGCACCGGCTTGTCGTATTGTTTGGCCACCGCGATCATCATCGCGAACTGGTCTTCGCCCTTGCGGTTCTTGCCCACGTTGCCAGGATTGATGCGGTATTTCGCCAGCGCCTGCGCGCACTCGGGATACTCGGTGAGCAGGCGATGGCCGTTATAGTGAAAATCGCCGATCAGCGGCACATCGCAGCCCATGTCGTCCAGCATCTTGCGGATGCGCGGCACTTGCATGGCCGCCTCGGAAGTATTGACGGTGATGCGCACCAACTCGGAACCGGCCTGTGCCAGCTCATACACTTGGCGCGCCGTGCCTTCCGCATCGACGGTATCGGTGTTGGTCATGGATTGCACCACAACAGGCGCTCCGCCGCCGATGACGATAGCACCAACATGCACACGCTGCGTCTGGCGACGCAAGATGGAAGAATGACTCATTGACCTCACTCCACCTTCAGGTGCGCAACTTCCATCGACGCGTAAGCTGAAAGATCGATTTCCCGGCCCTTGTAATACAGCTTCACATTGCCCGGACGCGAGATGGATACATCATAGGGCGCGCGCCGCGGACCACCTATCCATTTTTCGCTACCTTGCCGGTTCATCCTCGATAGCAGAACGGCGCCGTTGACGTCTTTCACTTCCGCCCATGCATCATGTTCAAACACAAAGTGAAGCGGGCGACGTTTGAGCACCTCCAGCGCAACCGCTGGTTTTTCAGTCTCCATCGGCTCTACTGCCGACTCCGCCTCCGGCTTGGGCGCTACAACGGGCTGCGCAGGTTCGATCGGCTTACTTTGCTCTATCGGCTTTTTGTGTTCGGTCGGTTTCTTTGCTTCGACGACCGCTTTCTTCGTTTCGACGACCTTGGCCGGCTCAGGCGTTTTTGCGGGTTCAACGGCTGGTGCTGCTGGTACCGCAGAAACAGCTGCTGGTTCGGCGGCCGGCAAAGCGACCGGCTCGACAACCAAGGCATCCGGTTTGGTCATGGGGGCATCTTCGTGCAACCACACAAACAATCCGAGCAACAGCGCCACACCCAGAGCACCAGCCAACCATTGCACATTGATACGCCGCAGCAATTGAGCCGCGGGGAAAGGCACGTCCACCCGGCTCGCTTTGGCAACGACTTGTTTGTTGTGCTGCTCCGCCGCAGGCAGTGAAGCAAGCAAGGCCTCCTCATCCAGCTGCAGCATGCGCGCATAACTGCGCACGAAACCGCGCAGGAAGGTAGTCTGCGGCAGGTGCGCAAAATCATTCGATTCCAGTGCCTCCACCTGCCGCGGAGCGAATTTGATCCGCTCGGCAACATCGTTCACGCTCATCCCCAAACGCTCGCGTGCCTCGCGCATCACCAAACCGACATTGAGCTTGGGCTGTTGCGGGGGAAGTTCTTTTCCTACATTAGCGACGACTTCAGAGTTATCCATCATTCACCTTGCGAAAGCAGTTGGGTCTCCCGGGAATCGGGGTAACGTTTGCGCAGTTGCAGAGCATAGCTTGCCTCGGCATTGCGGTCATGCATCTTGCGCTCGATACGCACCGCCAGCCACAGCTGCTCTGCAGTCAGCTCGAGGGATGTCTGCGAAAAGCGCAAGAAATAAGATTTCGCTCCGGCATAGTCGCCGCTGTCATAACTCCAGTCCGCCAAGCCATACAACGCCTCCGGCATGCCGGGACGCATGACCAGGGCGCGCTGCAGGTTGCTTTCAGCTTCCCGCATTTGACCCGCCTTTTTGGAACACACCCCCAAGTTCACGTAAGCCATCTCGGGGGTGGTGTACAGCGGATTCTTCAACGCCTCCTGGAACTGCTTTATGGATTCCTTTGTGCGCCCGCGCTGGCACAAGAACCAGCCATAATTGTTATGCGTCTCTGAATTCATGCTGTCCAGTTGCAGGCTGCGGCGAAAATCCGCATCGGACTGGTCGTCTTCACGCAGCGCCATACGCACCAATGCGCGTACGGTGTAGGCCGGGGCATAGCCCGCATCCGCCTGCAACGCCACTGCGACTTCCTGCAGGGCAACCGCATATTGTTTTCGTTCATAGTAAGCCGCAGCCAGCTCGGTATGTATCCTGGCGATTGATTGTGCACGCGTCGTGTCCATTGCCGGAGTCCCCTCAGAGCCACCGCCCGAGGATGCACACCCTGCCAACAAGGACACGATGAGAATCAGTTTGCATAACTTCATTGACTCGCCTCCACCAATCGATGTGTTCGTTTCGTCTTGTCCTGCACCTGTCCCGCCAATTGCCCGCAGGCTGCTGCGATGTCGTCGCCGCGTACCTTGCGGATGGTGGTCACAATATTGGACTGCATCAGCACATCGCGGAAACGCTTCACAACTTCCATATCAGAACGTTGGTACGGCGCTTGTGGGAAGGGATTGAACGGGATCAGGTTGAACTTGCACGGCACATCGTGCACCAGTTCGATCAGTTCGCGCGCATGCTGGACGCTGTCGTTCACGCCGGCCAGCATCACATATTCGAAGGTGACGAAATCGCGCGGCGCCTTCTCCAGATAGCGTTGGCAGGCTGCCATCAACTCGCGCAGCGGATATTTCTGGTTGATCGGCACCAGCACGTTGCGCAGCTCGTCGTTCGGGGCGTGCAGCGAGATCGCCAAGGCTACAGGGCATTCGTCGCGCAGACGGTCCATCGCCGGCACCACGCCGGAAGTGGACACCGTCACGCGGCGGCGCGACAGGCCATAGGCGTTATCGTCCAGCATCAAGCGCAAGGCACTCACTGAGTTGTCGAAATTCAGCAGCGGCTCGCCCATACCCATCAGCACCACGTTGGTGATCGGCCAGTTGCCGTCAGCGTTCCGGCCTAGCTCGTGGTTCGCCCACCACACCTGGCCGATGATCTCGGCGGTCGACAGGTTGCGGTTGAATCCCTGCTTGCCGGTGGAACAGAACGCGCAATCCAGTGCGCATCCGGCCTGGGTCGAAACACACAGCGTCCCCCGGTCTTCTTCCGGGATGTACACGGTCTCCACCGCATTCCCCGTGCCCACATCCAGCAGCCATTTGCGCGTACCGTCGGAGGCCAACTCCTCGCGCATCACCTTGGGTGTCTGGATGCAGGCGATCTGCTTCAGTTTTTCGCGAAGAGAGATCGCCAGATCGCTCATCGCATCGAAATCGGACTCCCCGTTTTTGTAGATCCAGCGCAGCACCTGCCTGGCGCGGAACGGCTTTTCGCCCTGTTCCGCAAACCAGGCGGTCATTGCTGCCGGTTCAAAATCGAGGAGGTTTTGCTTCATCGCTTGTCGCTTAGCGCGAGTAGACGTTCAGTGCCGGGAAGAAGTAGGCGATCTCTACTGCAGCAGTTTCTGCAGCGTCGGAGCCGTGCACTGCATTGGCGTCGATGCTGTCGGCGAAATCGGCGCGGATGGTGCCCTTCTCTGCCTTCTTTGGATCGGTCGCGCCCATCAGATCACGGTTCTTCAGGATGGCGCCTTCGCCTTCCAGAGCCTGGATCATCACCGGGCCGGAGATCATGAAATTGACCAGGTCGTTGAAGAAAGGACGTGCCTTGTGCACAGCGTAGAAACCTTCCGCTTCGGCACGCGACAATTGCACCATGCGTGCAGCCACGATCTTCAGGCCGGCGTTCTCGAAACGAGTGTAGATCTGACCGATGACGTTCTTCGCCACGGCATCGGGTTTGATGATAGAAAGGGTACGTTCGACAGCCATGCTTCTCTCCAAATGATTATTGTGAATCAGAAAATTCTGAGGGCGCGATTCTAGCAGGCTTTGGCCGCCCTGTCGCAGGGCGGCGGCGTATCCAATCAACGACTAGCGTAGGCAACCACAGGCTGATGGCGGGCACATAGATGGAGCCGGGCTCATGAATTGCCCCACCGCAAGCAAGACCAGATTGACCACCGGCAGGAACAGCCAGGGATCAAGGTGCTGCGCCAGCACCCAGTCGGACATGGCCTGCAGTACCACTACTTCTTGTCGGGGGCACCATAGCCTAACTATTTGCAGGACACCAACAGGCCTTCCTCACCTTGCGATGTCTGGAAATCGGCATGGATAGCCACTCCCACCACACACGCCAGAGCGTCGCCGCAAAACAGCAACGGCAAGCGTTCGCGTTGCCATGGCGGAATGTGATTTTCTTGCATCAGGTTCTTCAGGCTGCGCGTCGCGGCGGTGGGATGCGGGCGCAATGTCTCACCGCCGCTACGCAAACGCAGTGTCACCGGGGCATGCTGCAGCTTTGCCAAACTGATGCCCTGCCCCACTGCTTTCCGAAAGTACAAACGGTCGCCCAAAGGAATCCACTCCAATTCCGCCTGTCCGCTCCATGACAACACCAGATCAGGATCGAACTCGCCCAGTGCAGGTAGCGCATAAACCTTGTCTTGATAGCGTCGTACCTGCCAATCGCCGAACTCGACACACACCGCCGCGTCCTCACGTGCCTCGCACAACTGCCGCAACATGTCATCCAGCTGCACGGCTTGCGGCATGGGGGCGCCCTGTGTGTGCAAAAAATAGCGCAGCAGATTCTTTGCGCGTTGCCGCGACAACACCCGCAACGCACCGACCTGCAACCGCCCTTCGCCCAACGCTTGCGCCCCATCCGCCTGCGCCAGCTCATCGAGCAGCTCGCTGCTTTCCGCAAAATGCTGCGCGCTGCGGTTCAGGGTTTCGCGATAGGAGGGAAAGCGTTGTTCAAGTACAGGCAGCAGACGATGGCGCAAAAAGTTGCGCGGATAGCTGTCGTCGGCATTGCTCTCGTCCTCGATCCAGCGCAAATCATGAAGTCGCGCATAGGCATGCAGATCGGAACGCGGGATTTCGAGCAGCGGTCGCACGACTGCATGTTGCGCCTCGCACTTGGTGAGCGGCATCGCCGCCCCCCCCTTGACCCCCGCACCGCGCAGCAGCTGCAACAACAGGGTTTCCGCTTGATCATCGGCATGATGCGCCAGCGCGACGAAATCACAGGATTGTTTGGCAAAGGCCGCATGACGCAGCTTGCGCGCAGCCGCTTCAAGGCCGTGTGTATCCCGCAGCGGGTTGATGTCCACCTGCTCGATATGCAGCTGGATGCCGTGTCGCGCACAGAGGTCTGTACAAAAATCCGCCCAGGCATCAGCGTTCGGACTGATGCCGTGATGGACATGCAACGCGGAGAGGCGCCATTCGAAGCGCGGCGCAAGGGTATGCAGCAAGTGCAGCAGCACGACGGAATCCATTCCGCCGCTCAAGCCGACGAGGAGGTGACTATGCTTGGGAAGAAGCGGCGCGAGACGCGCCGCAACGGTATCAACTAAGTTCGATTTCCTTGAACTTGCCATAGCTCATCAAGCGACCGAAGCGCGCTTGCAACATCTCATTGGTGGTTTGAGATTGCACTTGCTTGAGCGTCTCTTGCAAAGCCTTCTTCATGGTCTGCATCATCGCAGCATAGTCGCGATGCGCGCCGCCCAATGGCTCGCTGACGATCTTGTCGACCAGCCCCAGGGTCTTCAGGCGTGTGGCAGTGATGCCCAAGGTCTCGGCCGCTTCGGACGCCTTGGCCGCACTCTTCCACAGGATGGAGGCGCAACCTTCCGGCGAGATGACGGAGTAAGTGGCGTATTGCAGCATCAGCATGGCATCGCCCACCGCGATAGCCAAGGCACCGCCGGAACCGCCTTCGCCGATGATGGTGCAGATGATGGGCACGCGCAGTTCCGCCATCACATACAGGTTCTTGCCGATCGCTTCGGACTGTCCGCGCTCTTCCGCGCCCACGCCGGGATAGGCACCGGGCGTGTCGATGAAAGTCATGATGGGGATACCGAACTTTTCGGCCAGACGCATCAGACGCATCGCCTTGCGATAACCTTCCGGACGCGGCATGCCGAAATTGCGGTACTGGCGTTCTTTGGTATCGCGGCCTTTTTGATGGCCGATGACCATCACGCTCTGGCCGTTGAAACGCGCCAAGCCGCCCACGATGGCAGCGTCGTCCGCATAGTTGCGGTCGCCGTGCAGTTCTTCAAAATCGGTAAACAGGTGCTGGATGTAGTCCAGCGTGTAGGGGCGTTGCGGATGGCGCGACACCTGCGAGATCTGCCACGGCGTAAGCTTGGCGTAGATATCCTTGGTCAGAGATTGGCTCTTCTTTTGCAGCCTGCCGATCTCATCGGAAATGTCGAGTGCGGAATCGTCCTGCACGTAACGCAACTGCTCGATCTTGTTCTCCAGCTCGGAGACCTGCTGCTCGAAATCCAGGAAGGTAACTTTCATCTGCACTATATCCGGGTTGTCTGGGGGCGCATGATACAGGAATCGGCCGCGCGAATTAAGTCCCCAATTTGCACTCTTCGTTCAACCCAGCGAAAAGAAGCGCTTGATCGTGGAAAGTATCTCGTTGCGCTGCTGCGACAGGTCTTTATGCCCTCCGGTCGCATCCAGATTCTGCAGCGCGGTATCCAGCTCGGCCCGGCGCGTGACGAGGATATGCGATATCTCCTCGGCGATGCCCGGGCGCGCATGCAGCAACTCCTCCACCACATCCTTGTCGATGCGGTAGCACTCCACGTCGGTCTTGGCGATGACCGAGGCCGAACGCGGCGCACCGGTCAGCAGCCCCATCTCGCCGAAGAAGTTCCCGCGCTCCAAGGTGCGCACGTTACGCCGCTTGCCGTTCGGCAGGTCGACAAAGACCTCGGCCTCGCCGTTGATGATGATGTACAGCCAGTGCGATTTCTCATCACCTTGCCTGGTGATGATGTTGCCCTTGGCAAACGGCGAATAGCGCAGACGTTCCGCCAATTCTCTCAGCTCGGCATCGGTCAATTGCGAGAACAGCTCGACACGGCGCAAGGTCTTGATGCGCAGCAACACTTCGCGCTGATGCACCACCTCCTCGTATTTTTCGTTCTCTTTGGTGATGTGGATGCTGCGCTCTTCCATCGCCAGCTTGATGCCGGCGCGCTGCAAGGCAGTCATGATGTGCCAGCGCAACATGGCATCGGTAGGATCGTCCTGCGTCAGGTCGGTCAGCCAGTAACGCAGCGCATAACGCGCATAGCCCTTGTTGTCCATGTCCATCAGGATGCAGCTGGGCGCTGGGTTCTTCGCCACATTGGCGATGTCGGTCTGCAGGATGGAGTCCTCGACCACGCTCACCACCCGGGTCGGCGCGACATCCAGCCCCACGTTGAACCACACCCAGCGCCGCCATTGCACCGGCTGGTCGGTGCGCCGCCCCAGCACCAGGAACTTGTTCTTCATCAACTGGCTGTTGGGGAACACCACCGTCTCCCAGTTGCGCGTCTCCACCAGCGTGGAACGCCAGCGGATGTCCACCACCTTGCCGGAGATGTCGTCCACCTTGATCCAGTCGCCGACCTCGATGGAATTGTCCAGCTGCAACGCCAGGCCGCCGAGGATGTTGCCCAGCGTATCCTGCATGGCAAAGGCGATCACGGCGGTGATCACCGCCGACGTCGCCAGGATGCTGCCCAGATCGAGACCGGCATAACGCAGACGCACCATGAACCAGGCGACATACGCGATGATGACGAAGATGTCCTCGGTGATGCGCGGCGGTGTGAGCTTGACTGCCGGCAGCACGATGCGGAACACCAGTTGCCCCCACAAGCGGATCACCGCGATCCCGGTGCCGATGACGAACACCTCGTGCGTCACTGCCGCGGCACGTGCCAACTCCAGTGCATGCAACACTCCGCTGACGAATTGCCCGAACAGGCAGACGAGGAAGAAGCCGACCGTATTGATCAGGCTCGCCCGCTCGTCGCGGCGGAAGTGCAGAAGCACTACCGCCATGCCCAGCACCATGATCAGCAGGGGGAAGGATTCCGCGCCCCAGAAAAAACCGATCATTTCGTTCCAGAAATTCATAGCTTCAAGTCCCTTTTCCGATGGGGCATTCTACACCGCGTACCATGCCAAGGGGCGCGCGGTACGCCACAGTTTCCATGCATCGCCGCGCGTCAGCTCGAAACGTTGCCCACTGCCCTCCCGCAAGACCTCCAGCGTCAGGCGCCGCAAACGCCCTGCCCGCAACGCTTTCAGCACCGGCTGCGCGCACTCCTGTTCAAACCGCTGCACCGCCTCGCGCCACGCATGATAATCGCCGCACTGCTGTGCCTCGCCCGGCGCACCGCATACCCACAACCCGCTTTCGCATTTCCCGTCCAGCATCGCCTGCAACGATCCGACCTGCGGCACGCCTGCCGCCTGCGCGAATGCGCCAGCCAGCCTGTCGCCGCCGACCGCATCGAATGCCTTTTGTAACTGTGCAGCCCGACCGCCGCCCCACAGCCACAGACTGTTGATGGCCAATTCACCGCGCGCTTCGCGCGCCTGGTTCACGGGATGCGCATGCAGCAGCATCTGCACCTCCGTGGTGATACGCTGCCAGCGCAAGGCATCCGCGCCCTGCGGCTGGAACGGTTTCACGTCGCGCCACGCCACCTGGCTCATCGGATGCGTCGTCACCTCCAGTGATTCTGCCACACGCACATACCAACGCTGCGGCTGCGGCGCATGGAAGCTCAATCCCATCCCGGCGAAATGCCCGTTCAGACTGGCGCACAGCGCATCAGCCTCCGCCTGATCCAGCGCCACATCAGGCAGCAACACCACCTGCGCATGTTGCAATTGCAGATGCGCCGGATCGGCACACAACCAATAGCCATCCTCGGTCGCCAACCCGTCCGCAGCCGCACGCACCGGCGCCACGCCGTCCGCCGCGAATGCGCCGCACAGCCAGTCTTCCAGGGTCGCGCTGCCCGATGCGCTCGCGGTGCCGCGCGCCAATATCTTTTCCAGCGCGGGCAAACGCAGATCCGCGCACACTTCGACGGCGATGTCTTGCGGGGGAAATAAATCAGGAACCAACAAATGAAGATGTTTCATGCCCGCAGTTTACCATCCCGCAAGCACGCCTCTTATGGCACACTAGCGCCCGTCATCGAAACGAGCCTTGCATCTTGCAACCCTACGAACTCTTCATCGGCCTGCGTTACACCCGCGCCAAGCGCCGCAACCATTTCATCTCCTTCATCTCGCTGATCTCCATGCTGGGCATCGGCCTGGGCGTGATGGCGCTGATCGTGGTGCTGTCGGTGATGAACGGCTTCCAGAAAGAGATCCGCGCCCGCATCCTCGGCGTCACCCCGCATCTGCAGGTCAGCAGCGACAGCGGCCAGTTGAACGATTGGCAGCATGTGCTGGACATCGTCGCCAAGCACCCCGAAGTGCGCGCCGCCGCGCCCTTACGTCAGCGGCCAGGGCATGGTGTCGCTGAACGAGAGCGTGCAAGGCGTGATGGTGCGCGGCATCCTGCCCGACGCGGAACAACGCCTGACCGCACTGGGCGACAAGATGAAACGCGGCACGATGAACGACCTGCGCGCGGGCGAATTCAACATCGTGCTCGGCGTCGATCTGGCGCGTTCGCTCGGTGCACATGTCGGCGACAGCGTGTTGCTCATCACGCCGCAAGGACAGATCACGCCCGCCGGCATGTTGCCGCGCCTGAAGCAATTCCATGTGGTCGGCATCTTCGAGATCGGCATGTCGCCGTATGACAACGCGCTGGCCTTGATCCACCTGGAGGATGCGCAAAAACTCTACCGCATGGGCAGCAGCGTGAGCGGCATCAGCGGCAGCCTGCACAATCTCGACCTCGCGCCGCAAGTCGCCTACGAGCTGGAAGACAAGTTCCCGAACGACACTTACGTCAGCGACTGGACGCGCCAGAACGCCAACTATTTCGCGGTGGTGGCGATGGAGAAGAAGATGATGTTCATCATCCTGTCGCTGATCGTGCTGGTCGCCGCCTTCAACATCGTCTCCACGCTGGTGATGGCGGTCACCGACAAGCAGGCCGACATCGCCATCCTGCGCACGCTGGGCGCATCGCCCAGGAGCATCATGCAGATCTTCATGGTGCAGGGCATGCTGATCGGCCTCATCGGCATGGGACTCGGCGTCATCGGCGGTGTGCTGCTCGCGCTCAACATCGGCACGATAGTGCCCTTCATCGAACACCTGTTCGGCGTGCAGTTCCTGTCCAAGGAGTTCTACTACATCAGCGAACTGCCGTCCGACCTGCAAAAGGCAGATGTGCTCGTGGTCGCCGGCATGTCCTTCCTGATCAGCCTGTTCGCCACGCTCTACCCGAGCTGGCGCGCTTCCAAAGTGCAACCGGCGGAGGCACTGAGTTATGAATGATATGGTCATCTCCTGCCGCGACCTGCGCAAGACCTACGCGCAGGGCGACCTGAACGTCCCCGTACTGAACGGCGTGAACCTCGACGTGGCGCGCGGCGAGCGCATCGCCATCGTCGGCGCCTCCGGCTCCGGCAAGAGCACCCTGCTGCATCTGCTCGGCGGTCTCGACACCATCAGCAGCGGCAGCGTGAACATATTGGGACAAGATGTCTCGTCGATGAACGAGACGCAGCGCGGCGAACTGCGCAACCGCTCGCTCGGCTTCGTCTACCAGTTCCACCACCTGCTGCCGGAATTCACCGCGCTGGAGAACGTCGCCATGCCGCTGCTGATACGCGGCATGAAGCCCGCCGATGCACATCCGCAAGCGGCTGCCATGCTGGAACAAGTGGGACTGGCGCAGCGCGTGCGCCATCTGCCCGCCGAACTTTCCGGCGGCGAACGCCAGCGTGTCGCCGTGGCGCGCGCCTTGGTCACCCAGCCCGCCTGCGTGCTGGCCGACGAGCCCACCGGCAACCTGGATCGCGCCTCGGCCTCCGCCCTGTTCGACCTGATGCAGACACTCAACGCCAAGCTCAACACCAGCTTCATCATCGTCACCCACGACCTCGAACTCGCGGGCAGGATGCAACGCCAGTTGCGCCTGGTGGACGGCACGCTGCATCCAGCCTGAAACTGCATTTATCTTGCAACCTTGGCGTCATCGCCCTGTAACAAGCAGGGGATAGAGTGCCCGTCATCCTAACCACAGGAGCGACGACCATGATTCTCTTTCCATCGCACACTCTGCCGCGCAACGATTTGCATGTCGCCGACGGTATCGCCCAGCCCTTCGAGCACCTGCTCGACTTCAAGACATTCTCCTCGCTGCGGCGCATGGTGGCCCATCAGCAGAGCAAACCCTTGCTCAAGCGCACCGACTTCATGAAACAAGTCACGCTGTATCTGCCCGAGGTCGCCGCACTCATCGAAGAGAGCGACTTCGGCATCGTGCATCTGGAAGTCGGCGCCATGCGTGTCGCCACGAGAAACGCCATCGTCCGCAACGATTTCGCCACCATGCGCCGGCACCTGCTTCTCGTCGCCGACCTGTTCGACCGGGCCGATGCCGAACTATACGAAGCGATCCGCATCTCGTACCTGGAAGCCTTGTTTCTGGGTGAGACTTCCATGGCGCACATGGAAGCGCGCAGCCTGCTATCCAGGCCGATGGAAAATGTGCTGAGGCAAGCCGAAGTGGAATGGGATAAGCGCTGTTCCGCGCGGACAAAATAAAAACGCCCCGGTACTTTCGCACCGGGGCGTGTCATTCGCGGGATTTTAGATGGAAGAGCCGACGGATGTGAATGTTGGCAATGCAACGATAAACGCGACCACGCCGGTTACCGCCCAACGAACGAACTTTGACACACCTTCATATGCTTTTTTCATCTGACACCTCTCTAGGTTAAAACGATATCCGGCTTACAACTTCCGGACGCAACATCAGACGCGAATAGTTGAGGAAAGTTCCTGGGTTTAGCGAATATGGCGTCTATGCCATTTCCACAGTACGGTCAAGCGCCAGATCAGGCGTACGGCGACATAGCCGCCGATCGCCAGACCGACAGCCAACAGCGGCAGGCCGATCAACAGCGGCTTGCCCAGCGCCATCAGCCACGTCCACAACTGTGCGAACCAGTCGTGCCAGTGCCATTCCGGGAAGACAGGCACCGCAGTGCCGCTCGGGGCACCGCTCACCCGGAGGCCGATCTCATACGCCAGCAGGTATAACGGCACGATGGTGAACGGGTTGGTATAGAGCGTGGTGAAAGCGGCCACGGGCAGATTGACGCGGAACAGAATCGCCAGCAGTGCGGCAGAGATCATCTGCAACGGCCCCGGGATCAGTCCGCAGAACAAGCCGATCGCCACCCCGCCCGCCACCGAACGGCGATGCAGATGCCACAGGTTGGGATGGTGCAGCCAATGTTGCACCGGCTGCAGCCAGCGATGACGCCGGATGCTGTTATGGTCGGGCAATCGTTCACGGAAGAATCTGCGCATAGGTGGATTCTATGTTTTTGCGGTACGCTACGCACTATGGTTTCTTTCGCATTGTTTTTCGCATTCGGCGTGTGGTATCTGCAACAGCAAGCCGCATTGCCCGCCCTCCCCGCCTACTGGCCGATCGCCGCACTCGTGCTGTTACTCCCCCGCGCGAACGGCACGGCATCTGATCTTCGCGCGCCGCGCGGTGTTGCTGGGCTGCGCCGCATTGCTGGGCTACTCCTACGCCGCATGGATGGCGCAGCAGCATCTGGCCGATCGCCTGCCTGACGAATGGCAGGGAAAGAACATCGTGGTCACCGGCATCGTTGCCGAGATGCCGCGTGTGCACGAACGCGGCCTGCGTTTCACCTTCGATGTGGAAAGCGTGCAGACGCCGGGAGCGCATGTGCCGCGGCATATCCAGCTCGCCACTTATGACGGCGACAGCAACGATCCGCTGGAACCGGGCGCGGGCGAACGCTGGCAACTCAGCGTGCGCCTGAAACAACCGCACGGCACCAGCAACCCGCACAACTTCGATTTCGAGGCATGGGCATTGGAGCGCGACATTCGCGCCATCGGCTATGTATATACGAAAGGTGACAACCAGATACTTTCGGAGCAGACCTCCAGCCCGGCCTATCTGGTGCAGCGCCTGCGCGAGAAGGTACGCACGCATTTCCAGAAGACCTTGGGCGAAGCACCGTATACCGGCATCCTGACCGCGCTGGCGATCGGCGACCAATCCGGCATCACGCAAAAAGAATGGCAGTTATTCACCCGCACCGGCATCAATCATCTGATGAGCATCTCCGGTTTGCACATCACGCTGCTGGCCAGCCTCGCCTTCGCCCTCACCTATGGCCTGTGGCGGCGCAGCATCTGGCTCACGCTGCGCTTCCCCGCACGCAAGGCTGCCGCGCTGGCCGGCTTGAGTGCGGCGCTGTTCTATACGCTGTTGTCCGGTTTCGAGATCCCCGCGCAGCGCACCTTGTACATGCTGGCGACCTTCGCCGTCATGTTGCTGTTGTCGCGCAACGTGTCGCCTTCGCAATTGCTGTCCGCAGCGCTGATGGTCGTGCTGCTGGCCGACCCGTGGGCCGTGTTGTCGCCCGGTTTCTGGCTGTCATTCGGCGCCGTCGCCCTGATCTTCTATGTGACGGCGAATCGCTTGCGCCCATCGCATTGGCTGCTGGAATACGGCAAGGTGCAATGGGCGATGATGATCGGCCTGATCCCGCCATTGCTGGCGCTGTTCCAGCAACTGTCGCTGGTTTCGCCCATCGCCAACGCCTTCGCCATCCCGCTGGTGAGCTTCGTGGTGGTCCCGCTCACGCTGCTCGGTACCTTGCCGCCGTTCGAGTGGATGCTGTACGTCGCGCATCAGGCAATGGTCCTGTGCATGTTCCTGCTGGAGCTGCTGGATAAACTGCCCTACGCCGTGTGGGAGCAACATGCGCCGCCTGCGTGGACGATATTCGCCGGCATCGGCGGCGCCTTGTGGCTGCTTGCCCCGCGCGGCTTCCCGATGCGCTGGCTGGGTGTCTTATTGCTGCTGCCGATGTTCCTGGTCGCGCCTGTCCGCCCGCCCGAAGGCAGCGCGCGTCTGCTCGTGTTCGATGTCGGCCAGGGCCTGTCGGTCGCCGTGCAGACGCGCAATCACGCCCTGCTCTATGACACTGGGCCGGATTTCTCCGGCGAAGCCGACAGCGGCAACCGCATCCTGCTCCCCGCTTTGCGCGGCATGGGCATCCTCCAGTTGGACGATCTCGTGCTGACGCATGACGACATTGACCATATCGGCGGTACCGAATCTGTCCTGCACGGGATCCCGGTGATGAACGTCATCTCCCCGTTGCCGGATACGCATCCCAAATTGCGGTCCGCCGCGCATACCGAAGCGTGCACCGACGGCCGGAATTGGGAATGGGACGGCGTGCGCTTCGAGATACTGAACCCGGCCGGCACGCACGACGCCAAGACTTTCGAACATGACAACGAACGCAGTTGCGTGTTGCGCATCAGCACCGGACAGCACAGCGTCTTGCTTACTGCCGACATCGAGAGACTGTCCGAGCAACGCCTGTTGATGCTGCATCCGAACGAGCTGCCCAGCACGCTACTGGTCGTGCCGCACCACGGCAGCAAGAGCTCTTCGTCACAGGCCTTCGTGGATGCGGTACATCCGCGTTACGCGCTGTTCACATCCGGTTATCTCAATCGTTTCGGACATCCCAAGGAAGAGATCGTCGAGCGCTACCGCGGCGCTGGCAGCGAAATATTGCGCTCGGATGAGGAAGGCGCGATCGACATCACGCTGGACGCGCAGACGTTCCGGCTGGAGCGCTATCGCAAGGTGCATGCCCGCTACTGGCAGCATGGGGCTACATCAGGTGCGGCGGGTTCCTGAAGAATTCGACAAAGGCGTCCGGCGACAGCGGACGCGCGTAGAAATAACCCTGGATCTCGTCGCAGCCGCGTATGCGCAGGAAGTCGAGCTGCTCTTGCGTCTCCACTCCCTCGGCGATCACGCGCAGGTCGAGACGGTGCCCCAGGCTGATGATGGAACGGATGATGGCGGCATCGCTTTCATCGGTCTCGATGTCGCACACGAAGGACCGGTCGATCTTGAGTTTATGCACCGGCAGCTTCTTCAGGTAGTTCAGGCTGGAGAAGCCGGTACCGAAATCGTCGATGGACAACTGCACCCCCAGCTCGTGCATCTCGCTCAGGAAGTTCATCGCGATCTGGTTGTCCCCCATCATGATGCCTTCGGTGATCTCCAGCTCCAGATGCTGTGGCGCCAGCCCGCACTCATGGAGCACCTTCTTGACCAGTTCGCCCAGCGTCGGCTGGCGCAATTGGCGTATCGACAGATTCACCGACAAGGTGATATCGGATAGCCCTGCCTTGCGCCATTCCACCATCTGCGCGCAGGCGGCACGCAACACCCATTCGCCGATGGCGATTATCTGCCCGGTCTCTTCCGCCACCGGAATGAACTCGGCCGGCGAGACTGCCCCTTTCGTGGGGTGTTTCCAGCGCAACAAGGCCTCGACGCCGCACAGCTTTCCCGTCGCCAGATCGAGCTGCGGCTGGTAATTCAGGAAAAACTCGCCGCGCTCCAGCGCCAGCCGCAGATCCTTCTCCATGGAGAACAGCAGATCGACGCGGAAGTTCATCTCCTGCTTGAAGAACTGATAGTTGTTGCGCCCCTCTTCCTTGGCGCGATACATCGCCATGTCGGCATTCTTGATGAGCGTGTCCGCATCGAACGCATGATCCGGATAGATGCTGATACCGATACTCGCCTGGGTGGAGATGATCAGTCCGTCCAGATCATAGGGTGTGCCCAGCGTCTCCAGCAGCTTCTTCGCCACCACGGCCGCCCCGCTTTCCCCGGTTTCGCGCAACAGCACGATGAACTCGTCACCGCCGATGCGCGCCACCGTGTCCTCATCGCGCACATGCTCCTGAATGCGCAACGCGACGGCCTGAAGCAACCGGTCGCCGACCGAGTGCCCCATCGAGTCGTTGATATACTTGAAACGGTCCAGATCCATGAATAACAACGCGAACTGTTGCCGGTCGCGATGCGAGACGGCAATCATCTGCCCCAAACGGTCGCGCAACAGCGTACGGTTCGGCAAACCGGTCAGCACGTCGTAATACGCCAGGAAATGGATGTTCTTTTCCGCCTCGGTCTGCTCGGTGGTATCGCGCGCGATGGAGATGTAGTTCACCAGCTCGCCCTTGTCGTTGCGGACTGCCGTGATCGACATCCATTTCGGATAGACGCGTCCGCTCTTGTGCTTATCCCATATCTCGCCCTGCCAATAGCCATGCTCGTTGATGTCGTCCCACATGGCGCGATAGAACGCGGCATCGTGCCGCCCCGACGCCAGGATGCGCGGGTTCTTGCCCATCACTTCTTCCGAGCGGTAGCCGGTCATCGCGGCGAAGGCATGGTTGACGGCCACCACCTGGATCTTCGCATCCGTGATCAGGATGGCCTCGCCGCTGCTTTCGAACACTCTGGCCGCCAAGCGCAGTGCCGCCTCCTCCTCCTTGTGCGCGCTGATGTCGTGCACCGTACCGATAGCGAAGAGGGCTCTTTGCGTGCTCGCGTCGAAATCCAGGTTCGCCAGTTCGTGCACCCATTTGACCTTGCCATCCACCACGATGCGGTGCTCGACGTCATACGGCACACCGTGCAGCGCCTGTTTCCAAGCCCGATCGACCATCTCGCGATCTTCCGGATAGACACGGGCCAGATACGTCTCATAGTCAAGCCGGGCGCTGCGTTTCATGCCGAATATCCGGTAGGTCTCATCCGACCATTCAAGACGGTTCTTGCTCAGATCCAGTTGCCAACTGCCGACCCTGCCGACCGCTTGGGCGCGGCTGAGCGCATCCTTGCTGGCCTGCAACTGTTTCAAGCTATGCGTGCGCTGATAGTTCAGCGCCGAGACACTGACGCCCAGCACGGTCAGGAAAACGGTGTAGAGCCACAGATCGATCGCACCGCGCAGGTCATTACCGATGAAAGGCCCGACACCGTGCAACGTGGCCTCGACTGCGACCAGGAACATCAGGATCAGGATGCCGCTGACAAAACGCTGGTTGAAGCTCAACGCTGCCCACACGATGATGGGAAACAGCACGAACATGCCCGCCTGGATCAGATCGGTGATGTCCGCAAAGTAACCGAACACCAGCATGCTCAGTAGCACCAGCGTCAACAGCAGCAGCACCGCTTCGCCGATCTGCGCGCGCGTCCACGGCAACGGCTTGTGCAACGCATAGGACAGCGCAGCGGGCGTAAACAGAATGATGCCGAGTGCATCGCCCATCCACCAGAACAGTGTCGTCAGCAGATAGCGATCGGGCGGGATCGCTCCAACGGCAAGCAAGGAAGTCGAGCCGATCAACGCACTGGACAAGGTGCTGATGGCACCGGCATACAGGACCAGACGATAGATGTCCCGTACTTCGGAAAGTCGGTAGTTAAAGCGCGTGAAGCGCTTGAGCAGATAGGCCCCCAACCACGCTTCCAGCGTGGCCCCCGCCGCCATGCCGATGACGGCGAGCAACGGCAGACCGGAGGTCAGATTGGAGAAAAAAGCCCCGATGAATACCGCAGGCAGGAAGCGATAGCCGAGCAGCAGAATGGCCGCCAGCGCGATGCCGGAAGGCGGCCAGAACAGGGTAACGGCGTGACCGACCTGCGCGAATTTGAGGCCGAGTTGCGAAGCTGCGAAGTAAGCCAGTGCCAGCAGGATTCCGCGCAGCCAATCGCTCCTCGTGCAGAGCGGCATATTCAAACCTTGCACAAAGGTCTAGTGATGCAATGCCTTGATGACGTCTTCCACCACCTTCTTGGCATCGCCGAACACCATCATGGTCTTGTCCAGATAGAACAAGTCATTATCCAATCCGGCATAACCGGCAGCCATCGAACGCTTCACCACCAGCACGGTACGCGCCTTGTAGGCATCCAGGATGGGCATGCCCGCGATCGGGCTGTTCGGATCGTTCTTCGCTGCAGGATTCACCACGTCGTTGGCGCCGATCACCAGCACCACGTCGGTGTCGGCGAACTCGCTGTTGATCTCGTCCATCTCCACCACCTGGTCGTAAGGCACTTCGGCCTCGGCCAGCAGCACGTTCATGTGTCCCGGCATGCGGCCTGCCACTGGATGGATGGCGTAACGCACCTTGACGCCCTTTGCGGTCAGCGCCTCGGACATCTCCTTGATCGCGTGCTGTGCACGTGCCACCGCCAAACCGTAGCCCGGCACGATGATGACGGAATCGGCGTTGCCCATCAGGAACGCGGCATCGTCCGCGCTGCCGCTGCGATAGGTTTTTTGCGCCCCATCGCCGCTGTCTGCCGCTGCGCCTTCACCGCCGCCGAAGCCGCCCAGGATCACGTTGAGGAAGGCGCGATTCATCGCCTTGCACATGATGTAGGACAGGATCGCACCGGAGCTGCCCACCAGCGAGCCGGCGATGATCAGCATGTTGTTGTTCAGGGTGAAACCGATACCCGCTGCCGCCCAACCGGAATAGGAGTTCAGCATCGAGATGACCACCGGCATATCCGCGCCGCCGATGGGCACGATCAGCAGCACGCCGAGCAGCAAAGCGATTGCGGTCATGATCAGGAACGGCGTCCAGTTCGGATTCAGGAAGAACGCGACGCCGAAACCGATCATCACGATGCCCAGGCCGAGGTTCAACCAATGCTGTCCCGCGAAACGGATCGGCTTGCCCGACATTCTGCCGGACAGTTTCAGGAACGCGATGATGGAGCCGGTGAAAGTGATCGCGCCGACGAAGGTGCCGATGAACAGCTCGATACGGTTGCTGGAATGCAGCATCTCGCCCGGCAAGGCGATGCCGTAGGCGACCGGATTGTTGAAAGCGGACATGGCGACCAGCACTGCAGCGAGGCCGACCAGCGAGTGCATCGCCGCCACCAGTTCCGGCATCGCCGTCATCTGGATGCGGTGGGCGACGATCGCGCCGATGGTGCCGCCGACGGCGATGGCGATCAGGATGTACACCACGTTGTGCGTCAGGGTCAGCGTGGTCAATACGGCGATGGCCATACCGATCATGCCGAACATGTTTCCGCGCCGCGACGACACCGGAGAGCTCAAGCCCTTCAGCGTCAGGATGAACAGGACGGCCGCGACCAGATAAGCGAGTGCAACAGAATTGGCTGACATTGTGATTCCTTATTTGCTCTTTTTCTTGAACATATCCAGCATGCGCTTGGTCACCAGGAAACCGCCGAACACGTTGACTGCGGCCAGCGTCACGGCCACCAGGCCCAGCACCGTACCCACGTCCAGTTCCTGCGGACCGGCCGCCAGCATGGCGCCGACGATGATGATGCCGGACACCGCGTTGGTCACCGCCATCAGCGGCGTGTGCAGCGCGGGGGTGACGTTCCACACCACGTGGTAACCGACGAAGATCGCCAGCACGAACACGGTGAGATTCAGGATTACAGGATCGACTCCGCTCATGGTTGCAGCTCCTTACTTGGTGACGACTGCGCCGTCGATCGCGATCAGCGAACCGGCGATGATGTCGTCTTCACGATTGATGTTGATGGCGCCGCCGTTCTTGGGGTCGCACAACAGGTTGATGAAGTTGAGCAGGTTGCGCGCGTACAGTGCCGACGCATCCGCTGCCACCGAGGCCGCCAGATTGGGATCGCCCACCAGCGTCACGCCATGCTTGACCACGGTCTTGTTCAGCTCGGTCAGCGGGCAGTTGCCGCCGGCTTCCGCCGCCAGGTCCACGATCACCGAACCGGGCTTCATGGATTTGACCATCTCTTCGGTGACCAGCACCGGAGCAGGACGACCGGGGATCAAGGCCGTGGTGATGACCACATCGGCCAGCGCCACACGTTTGGCAACTTCGGCTTTCTGCCTGTCCATCCAGCTTTGCGGCATCGGCTTGGCATAACCGCCCACACCCTGTGCCGCTTCGCGCTCCTCGTCGGTCTCATAAGGCACGTCGATGAATTTCGCACCCAGCGATTCCACCTGCTCCTTAACAGCAGGACGCACGTCGGAGGCTTCGATCACCGCGCCCAGACGCTTCGCGGTCGCGATGGCCTGCAGGCCCGCCACACCGACACCCAGCACCACCACGCGCGCGGCCTTCACCGTACCGGCAGCGGTCATCAGCATGGGGAAGAAACGCTTGTACAGATTGGCCGCCACGATCACCGCCTTGTAACCGGCGATGTTGGCCTGAGAGGACAGCACGTCCATGGCTTGCGCGCGCGTTGTGCGCGGCAGTTTTTCCATGGCGAAGGCGGCGATGCCCTGTTTGGCATAAGCCGCGACCTGGTCGGCGTTATGCGCAGACAAAAGGCCAACCAGCACCGTACCCTTGTTCAGTTTGGAGAGTTCGTCGGCATTGGGGGCCCTGACCTTCAGCACGATCTCGGACTGTGCATAGATGTCCGCCGCACTGACCAGCTTCGCGCCAACAGCCAGATATTCGGCATCGGGAATGCTCGCACCTGCACCCGCTCCCGTCTGTACCGACACTTGATGACCAGTCGCCAGCAACTTCTTCACCGTTTCCGGTGTGGCAGCGACCCGGGTTTCGCCTGCGTGTATCTCCGCAGGAATACCTATACGCATGAAGCCCTCCTCATTAACGCACTAACTGCAAAACGCCCGGTTGACCGGGCGCAATTTATTTATCCGGGGATTATATACGAGCTTTTTGTCCGGCCGCAGTCCATTGTGCTTCTTCATATGGAAAAGGCACGCTGGAGCGTGCCTTTTCCGTTCAGTTACAAAGACTCAGATTACGCGGCGATCTTCTTGCATTCCTCATAGCAGGCGAGGCAAGCTTCCTTGCACGCCTTGCACTCGGGATGCTTCTCGGTCTTCTTGCATTCTTCTGCGCAGTCCTTGCAGATGTCCATGGCCACCTTGGCCAGCTGCGGCAAATGTTTAGAGTCTGCCGTAGCCAGTTGCTGCAAGGCGGTGCAGATGTCCGCAGTCTGGCTGGAAGACTGGGCGCAAGCCGCCAGGTCCTTCTCGCCCTGCCCCATCGCCACGATGCAATGCTGCACACACAGGTTCGCCTTGAGCACGCAGTCGGAAGCGGCGGCGATCAGCTTGTCGTTGCGCGACGATGTCGCGTGATGCTCATGCCCCATATGTTCATGCTCGGCGGCAAAAGCTCGCCCTGCGGTCGCTGCGGCTGCCATGGCGGCGGCACCAAGAAGTAGTTCTCTGCGATTCATGCTGATCTCCTCGTTATAGTTTTGAGTCGGTGATAAAACTGCAAACGGCGGCAGTGTAATTCAATCATTCCTGCCACACCACTTTCTATTTTACTGAGGGTGATGGAAAAGAATTAGTCGAGCCTAGCCTCTTTGGCTTTAATTTTGAGGAATTTTTCTCCACTTGGAGCTCTTATGAACCCATACACCAACAAGAACTACGCCAGTAACAATTCTTAGCGACAACGACAACGACATCGGAACTAAAGCGCCGAAAGTCAGGATCAAGAAAATGACAAGATCACGACCCCTGAAAGTAAAGCGATCAATTTCGAGTTCGGCACCACATTCCTTACACTTTGCGAATCCTTCAAAAGTGACAGGAACATGGTTACCACATTCCGGGCAGTGATCATCCCAAAAATAATTTGTTATTAGGCCAGACATTCCGCACCCATTCTAATCCTTGCCGAAAAACGATTCCCCGCGCTGCCAAGATTTACTTGGAGAGCGTGATGAAAGAAAGTTTGCTGACCCCGGCGTGTTGCGCCAGCGCCATCAACTGCGCCACCCGTCCATAGGGGACGGCGCTGTCGGCTTCGATCTGCAACTGGAACTGCGGGTCTGCCGCGCGTTCGTGCAACATCTCGGCCAACCCAGCATCGCTCACGTGCATGTGCTCCAGCTCGATGTTGCCCTGTGCATCCACCACCAGACTGACTTTCTGCGGCTTGTCGTTCTGCTGCACCGAGTCGGTCTTGGGCAGATTGATCTTGAGCGATTGCGGCGCCAGCAGGGGCGCGGTGATGATGAACACCACCAGCAGCACCAGCATCACATCGACCAGCGGCGTGACGTTGATCTCGCTCATCATGTTGTCTTCCTGCGAAGAGTTCCCGAAGCTCATAGCGACCTCACAGCTTGTAATCGTGCTTCTGCGCCAAGCGCAGGAAGTCGTGGGCGAAATTCTCCAGGTCGGTCACATGCACTTTCAGGCGGCGCAGATAGAAGTTGTAGAACAGCACCGCAGGCAAGGCGGTGGCGATGCCGATGGCGGTGGCGATCAACGCCTCGCCGATCGGCCCCGCCACCACATCCAGCGAAGCCGAGCCTGTTTTGCCGATGTCCTGCAGCGCATGCATGATGCCCCACACTGTGCCGAACAGGCCGACGAAGGGAGCGGTCGAGCCGATGGTCGCCAACTCTGCCAGACCGCGCTCGTGGTAGCGCTGGATGTTCTGCAGCTGCTGGCGCAGCATGCGTTCCAGCACAACCTGCGGCGCGCCGGAATGCTTCAAATCCGGTTGCGCTTCGCCCAAGGTCTTCAACTCGGCGAACCCGGCCTGCGCCAGACGTGCGATATCGCCCTGGCTGCCTTGCGCCACCTGCCCTGCCTCACCCCATTCGCGCACCGCCCAGAAACGCTCATTGAATTCGCGATTATGTTTCTTCGCTTGCCACTGCTTCCACAGCTTGAAGGCCGCGATCGACCAGGTCACGATGGACAACAGGATCAGCAGCACCAGTGTCGCGGAGACGATGGGCGAATTGATGGAAAACAAATTGTTCATGCGTCGTTATCCTCTAATGAAAATTTGATGGGAACCAGGAACCACTGCGTGACGGGCTGCCCGAAGCGGCGCGCCGGCGTGAAGCGCCAGGTCTTCACGGTCTGCAACGCGGCATTGTCCAGGATGTCGTGGCCGCAGCTTTGCTGCAGCAGCACCTGCCCCGCCTTGCCTTCGGCCAGCACCTCGACGTTCAGGATCACCTTGCCGTGATAGCCCATGCGCCGCGCCACCATGGGGTAAGGCGGCCGCGGATTGTTGAGGTAGTCGGCCTTGTAATCCGGCTCTGCATCCAGCACCACCGGCGAGGGCGGCGTGGCGCTCTGCTGCACCGGCTGCGCTTCTTCCTTCACTGCAGGCTGGTCTGCCGGCAGCGGATCGGGTTCGCGCGGCTTGGGTTTGGGCTGTGGCGTGATGTCCGCCTGCTGCATCTGCATGTTGGCGAAGGATACCGACATCTCGTTGACCAGCACCGCAGGCGCTTCCGGCTGCAGCAGCCAGGAGGCGAGCAGCGACAGGTGCAGCAGGACGACGATGCCGACGACGGCGAACCGCTCGCCCAACGGCGAGCTTTCCGGTTCGTTGGGAAAATGCGAATGCATGACCATGTAGGGCATCGAAATGGCGAAGGTCGTCATCCTACCAGCGCCCCTCTAATGTCGCCATGAGCGTGCGGTATCCGCCGTCCACCGTGCGCAATTGCCAGGTCTGATTGCCGGAGGTGAACAGCGTCTCGCGCACCGTGCGGGTCGCCAGAAGATTCTGGCCGCTCAGGCGCAGATTGAATTGCGCATCGAGCTTGTACAGCCAGAATGCATCCAGCGTCGTCCTGGCCTGGGTGAAGCTGAGTTGCTCGCCCGGAATATCGGTCTTGCTGCGCCCGGATACCTGCAACGAGATGCCATAGCTCGATTGCAGTCTGGGCAGGCTCTCATCCAGCCCGGCCGAGAACACATACTTGGGTGTGTCGCGTGCCATGCGGGTGAAGCCGAGCCGCGCATCGTCCACCTGGGCGTGCGGCAACGTCAGGTGCGCTTTCACGGTCGCGCCCTTCCAGCCGAAGCCGTCGGTGCGCACCTTGCCGTCCATCTCCCAACCCCAGTGTCGCGCACGGCCTTCGTTGTAGGGACGGTCTATCCAGCGCCCGCTCACCGCATCCTGCTGCACACGGCGCTCGGTGAAATCCTGCGTGGAGCGCGCATAGAAGTTGATCCCGAACACGCCCGCATCGCCGTCCAGGTAACGCTCCAGCACCGCCTCGAAGTTCACGCTGCGCTCCGGCCGCAGATTCGGATTGCCGCGCCTGTCCGCCTCCACCGGCGTATTGGCGGCGATGCTGGGCGAGGTAGTGTTGCTGATCTCATCCAGCTTGGGCATCTTCAACCCGCTCCCCAGCGAAGAACGCATCACCCACTTGTCCAGCGGCTCCCAACGGGCAGCCAGCGAAGGCATCAGGCGCCCGTGCTGTTGCGCAGCACCCGCGGAATCCAGGGCGATGGTTTCACCGCGCAAGCCGTAGGTGAGCGTGACGGCAGACTGCGCCTTCCAGTCATCCTGCACCCAGACGATGCTCTGGCGCTCTTGCGCCTGCGAGGCGGCGGCGGAAGCAAAGTTGCCCGTGAAGATTTGATCATCCGCGCGACGCAGATCGATGTGCTCCAGCCCCACTGCCAGCAGATGCTCGCCGAACGGCCTGTCCAAGCGCAGCGCCATGTTGATCTCGGTTTCGTTGATGCTGCTGTGCTCGGTGGAAGTCGTCAGCAGATTCGCGGCATCGTGTGCGTTGCGCACCACATCCGCCGTGCGCTTCCCCTTGTTGTATGCCGCCCGCACCGTGAGCTTGGAACCCTCGATGTTCTTCTCGCCTTCCACGCGCAGGCGCAACATGCGGCGATGATTCTCTTCGCGGCTGCTGCGGTCGCCGTTGAATGCCAGATTGCTGCCCGTGGCGGGAGTGGCGGCGGTTTGCGTCATGTCGCTGTTGCGTTTGCCGAGGCCGTCGAATAACAGCGGCGAGACCGTCAGCGAGTCGCCGCCGTCCTTCCACGTCATGCGTGGCGACATGACGAATTCGCGGAAAGTGAACAGACCGTTCTCGCTGTCCTGCTGCCACAAGTTGCGCGTACCCGCCGTCGTCGCTTGCCGGTCGGTCTCGCGATGCGTGGGGGAGCGATGCAGATTCAGGGTGACCGGCAACGACCAGGCAAAATTGCCGTCGCCGCCATTCTGCGTCAGCGTGAATTGCCCGGTCGGTTTCGAACCGCTCATTCCCAGTGCCGCCTTGAGCGCGGTGGAGCGCTTGGGCAAAGCTTTCTTCATCACCAGGTTCACCGTCAGCGAGGCGGCACCGCCGTACTCGGCCGAGGAACCGCGCAATATCTCGACGCGCTCCAGCTCGCCGGCAGGCAGACGTCCCACGACGCCACTCACGATGCGCGAGCCGCCTGCCGGCCTTTCGCCATCCACCAGGATCTGCACCGAGTCCCGCGACATGCCGCGCGCGCGTTGCGCCATCGAGCCATCGCTGTTCTGCGCCCCCACCTCGACGCCGGGCAATTTCCCCAGCACCTCGCCGATGGTCATCACGCCAAGGTTCTCGATCTCCTTGCGCTCCAGCACGACCTTCTGCGTGGTGGATTCCCGGCGTTCGGCCACATCGCCGCCTCTGGCCGTGACCGTGACTTCTTTAAGCGTCTTTTCCTCTTCGGCCCATGCATGGGAAATGAAAAACAAACCGGCAGCAACAACAACGAATCTTTTCATGGACAAATATTTTCAGAAGACTTCACAGCGCGAGCAAGATGCGGCGCAACCCAAGCACGATCAGCACTGCCGCAGCGCCCCAGCGTATCCAGCGCGTGATCCACTCGCGGTTTTCGCGCAGGTTCTTGCCCAGCAGACTGATCAACGGCAATAGTACCAGCAGCGGCGTGAGCGCCGCACCCAATCCGAATGCCACGCCGCTCGCCATGCCCCACTGGATGCTGCCTGCCGCCGCACACACTGCCAGCAGCGAAGCCAACGGGGCACAGGGCGTGAGGCTCAGCGAGAAACCCAGCACGAACGGCGGCGCGGCCTCTTTGCCGCGCGCCACGCCGCAGGGTGCATGCGCCCCGGCAGACTGCAACAACCAGACACCAGCCGCGATCGACGCTGCACCGATGATGAAGTTGCCCGTGCCGCCGCGCATCACTTGCGCCAGCCATGTCCCGGCACTGGCCGCGACAGCGCCCAGCAAGGTATAGGCGCCAATGCGTCCCGACACGAACAATCCCGTGTCGCGCAACGCCTGCAGCTGCGAGCCGCCGCGTCCCAGCACCCAGGTGCCCATGAACGGCAGGCAGGTCGCGGTGCACGCGGTCAGCCCGAGGGACACGCCGAGCATCCACACGGCGAACAGCGAGGTCTGCTGCGGCAGCAAAGCCGGATTCAGAAAATCATCCATGCTAGGGCGCAGTCTTGCTGAGGATAGGGATCACGCGCTTCTTCGGCATGCCCTCTGGCGATTCCAGCTTCACGCGCTTCTTGTAGTACTCGCGCGAAGAACCGAACAGTCTGATGCCGAAGAACTTGATCTGGATCACGTCGTCGTCCGGGCAGTACTCGGCGCAGCGCCCGCACAAGGTGCAATCCTCATGGAATGCCTTCTTGCCGTGCTCGCTGCCGATCTCGTGGATGTCCATCGGGCAGGCTTTTTCGCACACGCCGCACTTCTCGCATTTGTCGTATTGCTTCTTCACCAGACGCATCGGCGACAGTTTCTGGAACAGCGCATTCCACGACAACAGCGGACAGATGCGGCAGAACGGCAGGCGCACGGCCAGCGCCGCGATGATGACGAAACCGAACAGCGCATTGCCCGCCGCACCCAGCATGAAATTCACGCTGGTCGAAGTGCGCACGGCGATCTGCTCGGCATCGGCAGTCAGCAGCGTCGTCGCCAGCCGCGACGGACATACCTGGCAATACGGGTCGCCCGCCTCGTTCGGCGTCACGCCCATGCCCGCCAGCAGCGGCAGGCCCAGCACCAGCGCCAGCAGCATCAGCCACTTCACGGGACGTACCTTGCCCACGTTGTCCGGATTGAAGCGCTGCAGCGGACGCCCCAGGCGGCGGCCGATGCGGAACAGCAGCTCCTGCACCGTGCCCATCGGGCACACCCAGCCGCAGAACGCCTTGTTCAGGAAAAAGAAGAAGGCAAAGAAAGTCGCCACCGAGATCAGCGTCGGGACGAACACCTTGAGCGTCACGTCTTGTATCTTGAGCAGCGCTTCGCCGAGGCGGTGATGCAACTGGTGCTGCGTGACGATCAGGATGCAGTGGTCGCTCGTCATCTTGTCGTAGGAACAGGCCAGCGAAGGCAAGGCTTGCGAAATACGATCCACCGCGTAATTGCCCAATAACGCGCCGCCATAGACCGTGACGAACAGCATGACGATCTGCACGGTGAAACGGAATCTACCCAAGGTCGGGAATAGCGTCTTAAGCATTTTCAGTCTCCTCGCTCTTCAGTTCTGTCTTGCGCTTGCGCAGCAACGGCACGGCGCCCAGCATGCCCAGCAAGGTGAAACCCAGGCCCAGCGCCAGGCTGCGTTTGTCGAATGCGTTCCTGCCGTAACTTCCGTTGAACGCCGTGAGGTAGGTCTTGCCGTCTGCGGCATGCTCGGTCGCCAGCACGAAATCCGAGCCCGGCGGCATACCGCGACGGTGTTCACCCGCTGCTTTCTGTTCCTCTTCCGCTTTGAAGTCATCCGGCAGATGCACCGTGACGATGCCTTGCGCATCGCTCATCCATTCCGCCTTGGTCCCATTCTGCGTTTCCAGCACGAGCTTCTGGCTGGGCAACGGTGCGCCGTTGAAACGCAGCAGGAACTTCCAGTTCTCGTCCGCACGATAGCGCGAGTGTTCGCGCGGATAGGGTTGCGGAATGATCTCCAGCTCATGCTTCTGCTGCATGAACATCTCGGTCGGATCCTTGGCGCTGCCCCCGCCGAACGCATGCACGGTGGATGCGACCAGCACTTTGTTGCCCTGCTCTTCGCGTGCCGACAGCCAGTGGAAACCGCCGCTGGCTGGCTTGTCCAGCTTGGCCCCTGCCATCTCCAGCGGCAGTTGGCGATGCGCGTTCTCATCCTGCAGGTTGTTGGAATAAGCATCGATGGTATTCGGCACGATGTTCTGCGGCACCGCCGTGACCAGCATCTGCTCGCGGTTCTCGCCGCTCATCCTGCTCTTCAACATCGGGTAGCCGGTCCACGCCGCAGCCTTGCCCATCCCGCCCCTGCTCATCATGCCGCCCATCGCGGCATGATCGTGTCCGCCATGTTCCGCAGCCATCGGCGGCTTCCCCGAGATTTCTCCTGCATGAGCGCATGGCATCGCCATCGCCCATGCCGCTATCCACATCACATTCATTCGCATCGTGTTCATCCTTGGAAAATATTTCACAACTCGATCAGAAGCTGTACGAAACCCCGGCACGGAAGGTGCGCGGCGTGTAGCTGCCGCTGTTGCCCTGCCCTGCGGATGCAGCCAACTGGCTTACCCCGGCGATGGTCGAATAGCCGACGCGGGTGGCGTATTGCTGATTGGTCAGGTTCAGGACATGCAGCCAGAACGACCAATCCTTGCTGCGGTAGCTGGTGCGCAGGCTGTACAGATCGGGGCGCGAGTAAGTGCTGGAATTGGCGGTATCCACGAAGTAGCTCGATATGTGGTCGCCTTCCAGCTCGACCTGCATTCCGGACATCGGCTTGAGCGCGACCCGCAGATTCATCCGGTGCCTGGGCATCGCCTGGTAGGAATTGCCGCTGTAATCCACGGTCGCCGTCTTGTAGCTGTCGTAATACGCGCGGGCGTTGGTGTAAGTGGCACCGACATCCAGCCAATCGGTCGCCGCCCAGCTGAACATCGATTCCAATCCCTTGGCCGTCAGCCGGCCCGCGTTCTCGTTGACGTTACATGCCGCGCCCGCGTTCAAGGCCGTGGCCTCGGCGGCAGTACAGACGCGGGTGACGTTGAATCCCTTGTTTGCGGTGTGATACAGCGCGACATCGTATTGCAGACCGACTTCCTCGAAACGCCCGCGGAAACCGATCTCCTTGGTCAGCGCCTTCTCGGGTTCCAGCACCGTGCCGATGGTATTGCCCGCAGTACCCTTGGCCGCGCTATCCAGCAGAGTCGAGGTCGCCGGCGGATTGAAGGTCTGCCCGAGGTTGCCCCAGACCAGATGGTCCTGCGTGAATTCGTAAGTGACGCCGCTCCTGAGGACGTTGCCTTTTTTCGTCATCAGCACATCCTTGTTGGCAGCGGTTCGATCATCGACCAGGTCGGTGACGCGGCCGAAACGCTCGCCCAGGTGGACACGAACCTTGTCCAGCGGCGAGAACTCGAAATGTATGAACGGAGTGTTCTCCTTGCGCACCGTCACCGAACCCGCTGCCGACAACGTGCCCTGTGCCCACTGCCCGGACTGCGCCTGTAGTGCGTTGTACACGTTGTTATAGGTCGCCGAGTCCGCCGTGGTTTCGTATATGTCGTCCCCGACATAGAGCGTCGATTTGGCGAGATCGAATTCGTGCCGGTACATCGCCAGCTTGGTCGCAACCTTGTTGGTACCGGCCTTGAGCGTGTTGGTCACGGCGGGACTGTTGCCATTCACCGCGCGACATTTGACCGTCTTGCCCGGCGCCAGCGGAGTTGCCAATGCACCGCCGTCATCGCAGACCACGTTGGTCGATCCGCCTGAGCCCGCACCGCCATTGCTGGTGAATGCATCGTCGATCTGACCGAAGGCCATCGTCAGTTCGCCGCGCTCACCAACGAATTGCTGCAGACGCACCGACTTTGTCTTGTAGTCGTCGATGGACTGGCCATAGGTACCCGTCTCGCTCTGACGCCAATCCTGGTAGAACTTCGTCATGCGCAACTGCCCAGCCCAGCGGTAGTCGTAGTGCAACTGGTCATAGCCCACGGTGATCTTGGTCGTTTCCGCAGGCCGGAAGAACACCTTCACCCCTTCGCCATGTTTATGTTCTGCAGCGGCATTCGCATTGGCTGCCGCACCGTTGTTGCGCCAGCCGTCGTTGTCCATCTTGCTGCCGGTCACGATGAAGCCGAAACGGCCGTCTGCCGTTGCTGTGCCGACATTCCCCTGTGTGCGCTTGAAGCCCCAGCTGCCAGCTTCCTGCGACAGCTTGGCCGCAAAACTCTCCGGCGGCTGGCGGCTGGTCAGACTGATCGTGCCGCCCAAGGCCCCGCTGCCGTACAGCGCCGATGCCGGCCCGGTGATCACGTCGATGCGCTCGATACTCGACATCTCGATCGTGTCCATCACCGAGGTATTGAGCGAAGTGGAACGCATGCCATCGATGCGGCTCTCGGTGTACTGCTTGCCGCCATCGGGAATACGCATGTTGCGCACCATGCTGATGCCGGGCACCCGCTTGCCCAGTTCGAGCAGGTTGTTCACCAGTTGCAAGTGTTCCATCTCTTCCTTGCTGACGACCGCGCCGGAAACCGGCGTGTACACGGTCAGCTTGCCGAGCTCGGTGCGCTGCTGCACGGGTTTGTCCTTGTTGGCCGAGACGACCATCTCCTTCAGCAGTCGATTGTCCTGATCGCTGTCTGTCGTCTTGGTGTTTTTGCCGATCGGTTCTTTATTGCTTGCCGGTTCGGATGTGGCGGCGACCGGGGCGGACGCGGGCGTAGCCGCTGTTTCTTCGGCGTATCCGGTTTTTGCAAACGACATGGCCAACACGAGCGGCACCGCGCTCATGGCAACGAATTTCTTATTCATACACTCCCCGTGATTGCTGTTGTAAACACGGGGCGATACTAAAGCCCTCTCCGCATCACGGGAATGTGGCAAATTGTCGCGCGACAAAATGTCGCACCCCTCAAAGGAAGTGCGACATTTTGTCGTTGCACGAAAAGCCGCCTCTGGCTATCCGCTATAATCCGGCGATGTCCTCCATCCAATTACTCCCCGACCTTCTCATCAACCAGATCGCCGCCGGCGAAGTGATCGAACGCCCCGCTTCAGCTCTGAAGGAATTGCTGGAGAACAGCATGGATGCGGGTGCGACGGAGATCGCGGTGCAACTGGAAGGCGGCGGCATCAAGCTGTTGCGCGTGCGCGACAACGGCGGCGGCATCGCCAAGGAACAACTGCCGCTGGCCTTGATGCGCCATGCCACCAGCAAAATCGCCTCGCTCGACGACCTGCAGCGCGTATCCAGCATGGGCTTCCGTGGCGAGGCATTGGCCAGCATGGCGGCCGTGGCGCAGGTCACGCTCACCAGCCGCCACAGCGATGCACCACATGCCTGGAAGATCGAGACGGCGGACGGCACACAAAGCGCCGCCGCACCGGCTGCGCATGCGCACGGCACCAGCGTCGAGATGCGCGAGCTGTATTTCAACACCCCGGCGCGGCGCAAGTTCCTCAAGAGCGAGAGCACCGAATTCGCCTGGTGCGAAGAGACCTTCAAGCGCATCGCGCTGTCTCGGCCGGATGTGGCGTTCTCGTTGCAGCACAATGGCAAGAATGTATGGCAGTTACCGCAGCATGACTTGGCACAACGCATCACCGCCATCCTCGGCCCCGAATTCGGCCAGCATGCCGTCACCGTCGAACGCCAGATCGGCGCATTGCACCTCTACGGCATCGCCGCCCTGCCCGCCTATTCGCGCTCCACGCGCGACGAGCAATACTTCTTCGTCAACGGCCGCTTCGTGCGCGACAAGGTGCTGATGCACGCCGTGCGCCAGGCCTATCAGGACATCCTGCACCACCAGCGCCACCCCGCCTTCGTGCTGTTCCTCGACATGCTGCCGGAACAGGTGGACGTGAACGTGCACCCGGCCAAGAGCGAAGTGCGCTTCCGCGAAAGCCAAGGCATCCACCAGTTCGTGTTACATGCCTTGCAGGATGGTTTGAGCGCGCCGATGGCGGAAACCGCCCCGAGCGCCACCAAGACCACTCCCTCTCCCGCTACGGGAGAGGGCTGGGGAGAGGGATCAAAAAGAACATTTGCGCCAACTCAGCAGCAAACGATGTCATTCAGCGCCGCCCAACCGCAGGCCGCCTACAAACTGTGGGAAGAATCTGCCGCCGTGCGCGAACAAGAAAACACCGCGCCACAGCACGATGCCCACCCGCTGGGTTTTGCATTAGGCCAACTCTCCGGCATCTACATCCTCGCGCAGAACCAGCAAGGTTTGATCGTGGTGGACATGCACGCCGCGCACGAACGCATCGTGTACGAACGCTTGAAGACCGCCTTCGACGCGCAGCAGATGCCCACCCAGCCGCTGCTCATCCCCGTCACCTTCGCCGCCGAAACGCTCGATATCGCCACCGCCGAAGAAGAACAGGAAGCGCTGCAACGCTTAGGCTTCGACATCGCCCCGATCTCCACCAACACGCTGGCCGTGCGCGCCATGCCCGCCATGCTCAAGCAATCACATGCCGAAACCGCCGCGCGCGAAGTGCTGCACGAACTGCGCGACTTCGGCGCCAGCCGCGCGCTCACCGAACGCCGCAACGAACTGCTCGCCACCCTCGCCTGCCATTCCGCCGTGCGCGCCAACCAGCAACTGAGCCTGCCCGAGATGAACGCCATCCTGCGCGAGATGGAACAGACCGAACGCGCCGACCAGTGCAACCATGGACGGCCGACTTGGTTCCAGGTAACGCTGGCGGAGTTGGATGCGATGTTTATGCGCGGAAAATAAGGAGGGGACTCGCAATGGCTAAACTTAGGTCAGATCAAATCATGAAGAGTGATCTTCTTGAATACCTAGACTCGTACTCTGACTTTAGTTTTGAGCTCGCTGTTCTTAAGATGTTGCGGGAACGCAATATTGAGTGCGAGCATGGCGGCCACTACGAAGATCCAGTAACCAATAAATCCCGTGAATTCGATATCCGAGCAACCAAAACGATCAATAACTCGCAAGCAGGAAATTTGCGAGTACGAATGGCAATCGAATGCAAAAACATTCGTGAGAACTTCCCAATTCTCATCTCATGCATTCCACGACACGAACAAGAAAGCCATCACCAAATCGCACTCGTCAGCGAACCGAAGCAGGACTCTTTTATAGCAATTGCTGGCTTTCAGTCCAGAGCAAAAATACTAAATATCCGCGACTCGCACAGCCTCTACAAAAATAATGAGCCCGTCGGGAAAAGCACGGTCCAAGTGGGACGAGCAATAGACAACACTATCTCCTCCAACGATTCGGAACTGTACGAAAAATGGGGGCAATGTTTAAGTTCCGCAACCGATTTGGTTAATCACGTTTACTGGGATGGTCACAAAAACAAAGAAACTTATCTCTCAGCGGTCTTTCCATTCGTTGTTGTGCCAAATGGACGCTTATGGATGGTGACCTATGATGAGGATGGCAATCGTGTCTGCGACCCCACCCCAATTGATCGTGTCTCGTGTTATATCAACAAAAGCTACCGAATGGGTGCAAATACGGCTGGTGCCACCATGCAACTTTCGCACGTTGAAATTGTTACATTTGATGGGATGACTGCCTTTGTCGATCAGCATCTAGATTCGGAAATGACGGAAATTTTCCCTAAAGAGGGAATCGCTGAATATATGCGCCATGAAAAAAAAGATAACTAATTAGATCAAATTCCAATTGCGGCACACGAGCAACCCATTGAATAAACCTACTTCCATCTCGACGACCCGCATCGCCTTCGCCTCCTTCATCGGCACCGCCATCGAGTTCTACGATTTCTACATCTACGGCCTCGCCGTGGCGATGGTGATCGGGCCGGTGTTCTTCCCCAACAGCGACCCGGCGGTGCAGGCGCTGAACGCCTTCCTCACCTTCGGCATCGCCTTCCTCGCGCGTCCGTTCGGCGCACTGCTGTTCGGCCATTTCGGCGACCGCATCGGGCGCAAGACGACGCTGGTGGCCTCGCTGCTGGTGATGGGCGTCTCCACCACGCTGATCGGCGTGCTGCCGAGTTACGAGATGGTGGGCTGGGTGGCGCCTGCGCTGCTGTGCCTGCTGCGCTTCGGCCAGGGCATCGGCCTCGGTGGCGAATGGGGCGGCGCGGCTTTGCTGGCGGCGGAATATGCGCCCAAGGGCAAGCGCGGCTGGTTCGGCATGTTCCCGCAGCTTGGGCCTCCCGTCGGCTTCCTGTTTGCGGTCGGCAGTTTCCTGTTGCTGGCGAATACGCTCGACGATGCAGAGTTCCGCGCCTGGGGCTGGCGCATCCCGTTCCTCGCCAGTGCGGTGCTGGTGATCATCGGCCTCTACGTGCGGCTGAAGCTGGAAGAGACGCCGGTGTTCACCCAGGCATTGAAGACTCAAGCGCCGGTGAAGCTGCCGCTGGCGCAACTGTTCGCCCACCACGCGAAACCGCTGGTGCTGGGCGCATTGCTGATGGTGGTGTGCTACGCGCTGTTCTACATCACCACGGTGTTCTCGTTGAGCTACGGCGTCGCCAAGCTCGGCATCGCGCGCCCCGATTTCCTCGGCATGCTGTGCATCGCGGTTCTCTTCATGGCGGCTGCCACGCCGCTTTCGGCTTGGGCGGGCGACCGTTACGGACGCCGTCCGGTGTTGCTCGTTGCGGGCAGCGCGGCATTGCTGTCCGGCTTTCTGATGGAGCCGATGCTGGGCAGCGGCTCGCCGCTGCTGATCACCGCGTTCCTGTCGCTCGAACTGTTCCTGATGGGCGCGACCTTCGCGCCGATGGGTGCATTGCTGCCGGAACTGTTCCCGACCGCGGTGCGCTACACCGGCGCGGGCGCGGCCTACAACCTCGGCGGCATCCTCGGTGCGTCGCTTGCACCCTACATCGCGCAGCAACTGGTGCAGCACGGCGGGCTGAGCTGGGTGGGCGGCTATATCTCGGTCGCAGCGGCGATCAGTGTGCTGGCTGCGCTGTTGATACATGAGACCCGCGACAAGGAATTGGCATGAGTGCATTGCCACCCGCCATCTTCCTGATGGGCCCCACCGCCAGCGGCAAGACCGGTGTCGCCGTGGAACTGGTGCAGCGCCTGCCGGTGGAACTCATCAGCGTGGATTCCGCGCTGGTGTTCCGCGACATGGACATCGGCACCGCCAAGCCGGATGCCGCCACCCTCGCCCGCGCGCCGCATCACCTCATCGACATCATCGATCCGACCGAAGCCTACTCCGCCGCAGCCTTCCGCCACGATGCGCTGCGCCTGATGGCGGACATCACCGCGCGCGGCAAGATTCCGCTGCTGGTCGGCGGCACCATGCTGTACTTCAAGGCGCTGCGCGAAGGCCTGAGTCCCTTGCCGCAGGCCGATGCCGCACTGCGCGCCGAACTCGATGCCGAGATCGCGCAGCACGGCATCGAACACCTGCATGCCAAACTGGCCGAGGTGGATGCCGAGACCGCCGCGCGCCTGCACTCCACCGACACGCAGCGCATCCAGCGCGCGATGGAGATCTATCTCGTCTCGGGCAAGCCCATGTCCGAACTCATCAAGCATCAGGAACAGAACCCGCTGCCCTACAACATCGCCCCCATCGCACTTATCCCTTCCGACCGCGCCGTGCTGCACCAGCGCATCGCTGTGCGCTTTGCGGACATGATGAAACAAGGTTTGCTGGATGAGCTGCGCGGCCTGCGCCAGAAATATGCACTGCACCGCGACATGACCTCGATGCGCTGCGTCGGTTACCGCCAGGCTTGGGAATATCTCGAAGGCGAGATCACCGAAGCCGAACTGATGGAAAAAGGCATCGCCGCCACGCGCCAGTTGGCGAAACGCCAACTCACCTGGCTGCGCTCGACGCCGGACATCATCGAGCTGGATTGTCTTGCGCCTCATTTGGAACAGTCGGTTCTCGACGCGCTTGGCGGGAAAATTTAGAGCGGAGTACTGCTTTTTTTCGGAAAATCGCCGTGCTAGCATCCGGCAAAATATATGGCGCATTCGCCGTCAAACATGCTTAGCCCCTCACTCACCTCACAGGAGCAACTCATGGAATCGCAGTTTATTTCAGATGTTCGCAAGTCTGCTGAAGAGTCTTTTGAATCCGGTTTATATTGCGCAGAGAGCGTTGTGCTTGCACTAGCCAAGGCGCAAAACGTTGAGTCCGATCTCTTCCCCAAGGTCGCCACTGCTTTCTGCAGCGGCATGTCCCGCACCTGCGGAACCTGTGGAGCGCTCACTGGTGCGATCATGGGGGTTAGCCTCGCTTTGGGGCGCACAGATGCTGACGATACGGTGCAACCTGCTTACACCGCGACCCAGCGCCTTATCAAAGAGTTCGAGCAGGAGTTTGGCGCTCGCGATTGCCATGTTCTGCTGGGTTGCGATCTCAACACCCCCGAAGGCCAAACCACATTTCGCGAAAACCGGTTGGGCCAACGCTGTGCAAAATACACCAGCAAGGCCGCTGAGATTGCCGCGCGCATCATCTCTGAAGCCGAATCTGACCGCGTGCGGCCACGATGACCTCGCTACGTACCATCCAGGCCGACATCGCCCAACTGCACGTCGATGCCATCGTCAATGCCGCGAACTCGTCGCTGCTGGGCGGGGGCGGTGTGGATGGCGCGATCCATCGCGCAGCGGGCTCCGAGCTGCTGCAGGAATGTCGCACGCTAGGCGGCTGTCTGACCGGTCAGGCAAAACTCACGCGTGGCTACAATTTGCCTGCAAAGTATGTCATCCACACTGTGGGGCCGGTGTGGCATGGCGGGACGCAAAATGAATCGAGGCTGCTGGCCTCCTGCTACCGCGAGAGCCTGTCCCTCGCTGCCGCACATAAGCTCGCCAGCATCGCCTTTCCCTGCATCAGCACGGGCGTCTATGGCTATCCGATCGATCAGGCGACCGAGGTGGCGATTGCGGCGGTGCGCGATTTCCTGCGCGTTCCCTGCTCGTTGCAGGAGGTGATCTTCTGCTGCCATTCGGCGAGCGATCTGGCGCTGTACCAGGCAAGGCTTGCGCACACGGAATGACCTGACTGCGGGTCGGTATTTCCGCATAGCGTTTTGCACTATGATAGTCATTCAATTCATTCAGGAGATCAGCCATGACCGCCATCAATTTCAAACGCGAGATTGCCGACAGTTTTGACCATGCCATCGAGCGCGCCACCAAGGCGCTGGGCGCAGAGGGCTTCGGCATCCTCACCCGCATCGACATGCACAGCAAGATCAAGGAAAAGACCGGCAAGGATATCATCCCCACCGTGATCCTCGGCGCGTGCAATCCCAATCTGGCCTACGAGGCCTATACCGCGAACAGCGATGTGGCGAGCCTGTTGCCCTGCAACGCGGCGATCCGCGAGGTCGCGCCGGGCAAGGTGTCGGTCGAGTTCGCAAAACCGAGCGGGATGATGAAGATTTTGGGCGATGCCAAACTGACTGCTTTGGCCGCCGAGGCGGATGCAAAGATCGAGCGGGCGCTGAAAAACGTCTGAAAGGTTCCTGAAAGCCTGCATCGCGTATAATGCGCGCCATGATTTTTATAGCACGCTAACGCTCATTCCATGAAAATTGCCATTGCCGGTACCGGTTACGTAGGCCTTTCCAACTCCATCCTGCTTGCCCAGCATAACGAAGTCGTTGCACTCGACATCGTCCCTGAAAAGGTGGCAATGCTTAATCGCAAGCAATCCCCCATCGAGGATGCCGAGATCGAGGATTACCTGCAGCACAAGACGCTCAACTTCAAGGCCACGTTGGACAAGCGCGAAGCCTATACCGGTGCGGACTATGTCATCATCGCCACGCCGACGGACTATGACCCGGAGACCAATTACTTCAACACCCGTTCGATCGAGGCGGTCATTCAGGATGTGTTGAGCATCAACCCGCAGGCGGTGATGGTGATCAAGTCCACCATTCCGGTCGGATACACGGTCAATGCCCGCACCAAATTCAAGTGCGACAATCTGATCTTCTCGCCCGAGTTCCTGCGCGAAGGCCGCGCGCTGTATGACAACCTGCATCCTTCTCGCATCGTGGTCGGCGAACGCTCCAAGCGCGCCGAGACCTTCGCGAATCTGCTCAAGCAAGGCGCGGTCAAGCAAGACATCCCGACCCTGTTCACCGACTCGACCGAAGCCGAGGCAGTCAAGCTCTTCGCCAATACCTTCCTCGCCATGCGTGTGGCGTATTTCAACGAGCTCGACACTTATGCAGCCACCCATGGGCTGGATACGAAACAGATCATCCAGGGAGTGAGTCTCGATCCGCGCATCGGAGATCACTACAACAATCCTTCGTTCGGTTACGGCGGCTATTGCCTGCCGAAGGACACGAAACAGCTTCTGGCCAATTATCAGGACGTCCCGCAGAACCTGATCCATGCCATCGTCGAATCGAACACGACGCGCAAGGATTTCATTGCGGAAAGCATCATCAAGCGCAATCCCAAGGTCGTCGGCATTCATCGCCTGGTCATGAAGAGCGGCTCCGACAACTTCCGCTCTTCCAGCATCCAGGGCATCATGAAACGCATCAAGGCCAAGGGTATCGAGGTCATCGTTTATGAACCCGCGCTCAAGGAGCCGGAGTTTTTCCACTCCAGAGTGGTGAATGACCTGGCTCAATTCAAGAAAGAATCCGACATCATCGTTGCCAACCGCATCACCGACGACATCCGGGATGTGGCTGACAAGGTTTATAGCCGCGATTTGTTTGGCAAGGACTAAGCCGGTTCTGGCGAGACAAATGTGACGTTTGCCACGGTGGCAAACGTCACCACATAATCCACGCCTACACTTTGCATTCTCCCGAAGCGCAGCAGTAGTCGCGGTATTTCATGTCTTCGCTCAGCAGGTGTTCGATCAAGGTTTCTTTCACCTTCAGTCCGGCTTCGATCCACTCGTACTCCACCCCGCCGCGTACAAAGCCAGCCATGATCCCGTTCATGGCCAGCACGATATGGGCATGTTTCTTCGCATGCTCCTCCGCCTCCGGATAGCGCCACTCTTTGAACAAAATCTCCTCGTGAGCAAAGTGCGCCACCGCATCATCCAGAATCGCCTGCATGCGTTTTTTGATCTCTTCCACATCCATGCGCCGGATGATGGCTTCGTTCAGCTCGTTGACGAGCCGGATAAAGTGTTGATGTTCGGCATCGATCTCCGGGATGCATACGCTCAACGCGTCGCTCCACTCCAGCCGCCAAGGTGAAGAACTATTTGGGTAGGACATATCCATGCTCCCTGAAAAGTGCCACACAGGCATCCACTACTTGCGGGTCGTAAAGCGTACCTCGCGCACGAGTGAGCTCCTCCAGCGAGGCTTCGATGCCCAGCCCGGGACGGTATGGGCGGTGTGAGGATGTCGCCTCAACCACGTCCGCCACACTGAGAATGCGCGCTCCCAGTAAGATCTCCTCCCCCTTCAATCCCTGCGGGTAGCCGGAGCCGTTCATGCGTTCATGGTGCTGCAACACGATCTGTGCGATCGGCCACGAAAAATCGATGCCTTTCAAAATATCGTAGCCCGCCTGGGGATGCATCTTGATCAAACTGTACTCGACGTCATTCAGCCGCCCCGGCTTGCTCAATATCTCAGCCGGAACGCTTATCTTGCCCAAGTCGTGCACCAACCCCGCCAGATGAACCACCTGCCCCTGCTCTTCGGACAACCCCATCTGCCGCGCTATCGCTTTTGCCACTTCCGCGACCCGTGCCTGATGCCCGGAAGTATAAGGATCGCGCATCTCGACGATGCTGGCGATGGCTTCCACGGTTTGCAGCATGTTCTTTTGCAGGCGCTGCTCGTGTTCGCGGTGCGCCTCCTTGACGCGTAGCGTGAGGATGCCGAAAGCGAGGTCACCCGACATCTCTTGCAGCAGCTTCACCTCGTCAGCATCGAACACGTTCACCTTGTCGTCGAAAAGTACCAAGGTGCCGAATGCACGCTTACCGTCCATCAACGGCAGTGCGATACAAGAAGCGTAGCCGTATTGCCGCGCATGTTTGCGCCATGCATTCGCTTTGGCATCGGACAGAATGTCCTGCACCACCTGCACCTCACCGCTAACGATGGCATTTCCGGCCGGACAAGGTTCCTGTGCTGCTGCGTTCCAGGTCAACGACAACAAGTCAGGGCAAGCTTGCTCGAAACCGGCCTGCGCCATCTGTTCTATCGTCTTGTCGGCATCGGCGCGGGCGTAGCCTATCCACGCCATGCGATAGCCACCGACTTGCACGGCAACGTCACACATCTCTTGTAACAACTGTTTTTCTTCGACGGCATGGATCAGCGCCTGATTGCCCGAGCTGATCGTGCGCAGAGCCCGATTGGCACGCTGCAGGGCATGCTCGTGCTGCCTGCGCTCGGTCGTATCTTCAAGGCTATGCACGCTATAAAGGAAATTTCCCTGCTCGTCATGCACCGGAAAGGCGCGCGAACGATAGATCGTGCCATCCAAATCGATCTCTTCCTCGCTTTCCGTTTCCTCTTCTACCGCAAGCAGACAACCAGAAAATGGGCGGTCCATTTTAGGAAATATCTCGTAATACGGCCTCCCGAGTATCTCCCTGAAAGGGATGCCGGCTAGTCGCTGATAGGCACGATTGGCGCGCAGGATATGAAGTTGCTTGTCATGCAGAAAGATCGGGTCATCAACCGCATCCAGCGCTGTTATCCATTCCTGGTGCGCCTGTTCGATCTGCTTGCGGGCTCGCTCCAGGTCTTCCAGCATGGACAACAAGGTTCTGCGGCTCTCCTCCAGCTTGAGCAGGCTCTGTTGCTCCCCTGATTCGCGGTTTGCGATCTGAGCCTGAAGCTCGGCGATGCTGTGCCGCGCCGCCTCGAGCTCCTTGCGCAGGTTCTCCGCCGGGTCGATCACGATGCTGCCTCAGTATTATTTATCGCCTGAACAGGCTGCCCGCACGGTGCCCTGTCCACCGCGACGGTGAATGGCACAGAGTTGGGAAAGTGAATCAGCAATCCGAGATCGACACGCATAGCATCCAATCCCCGCATAGATCGCCGCTAACGAATTACCTCGTGAATCCGACGCGGCCGGCCGGATTCACAAAAGTACCAGGAATAAGTTCAGTGCGGTTTACTCAAGTCGCACACGATGCCGGCATCGGCGCCGACCATCAGCATGACCTGCTCGGCAGGAATGCGCAACAACGCTCCAATATCCTTGTAGTCGTCAGGTAATGCAGCATCGTCCCAACCGTTGGCCGAGTGGCGCGCCAGATTGACTGCCAGCACGACGTTACGCACACGCGGCTTCACTCTATTGGCATCGTCTATCAGAGTCAACAACAACTCCGGCAATTCCCATTTTTGCACCAGTGCCTTTTGCAGGTCACCCAGCGCGAAACCGAACACCTGCTCCTGTACGGTACGGCTGCGCAGCGATTTATCCTGCTGCTGGATAGCGCGCACCTTCAGCATGTCCTGCGGCGCGAAACACCACATCAGCATTTCGGCAAGGTCGTGCAACAGCGCCGCGATACGCACTTCTTCATAGTGCAGATCGGTCAAACGCACCGCCCAGTCATACGCGTATTCCGAAGCCCGGTGCGCACGATGCACTCCATGCAACAGATGGACGAGCGCATCCATCTGTCCGTGCAGAACATCTTGCACCAGAATTTGAGAGGGGATTTTATTGAAGAAAGCTTCGACACCCAGCATGATGAGCGCCTGCTCGACCTGCATCACTTCGCTGGTTTGACTGCGGTGTTTGTGTTGCTGGAGATAGCGCAGCAGCTTGACGGTCATCATCGGGTCGACCGCGATCACGTTTGCCACGCCACGTGCGCTGAGTCTGTCTGGATCCTGATGCAACGTGGCTAGATCGCGCGCCGTTTGCTTGAGTACCGGAATATCCGAAGCGGTCAGAAAATCGACCCATCCGTCCAAACCTGTCGCTTTTTGTTGTTGCATGGCCAGCTCCCTGAACGCTCCCTGTAGAGGATTTCGGCAGCCCTAGCGGAATCTTTAGCAGCTCAGGCTTGCACCGCCAGCATACCACTCCGCCCTTCGACCGTTCCCGGCTTGACCTCATGCCGCGGCAGATCGGCGGATTTGAAGCCCTGCAGGTATTGGCGCATGGAAACCAGCTCGTAACCTTGCTGATGCCAGCCTTGCAGCAATTGTTCGAAGATCGGCATCCACTTCTGCCCTTCCAGTTCGGCATGCAAGGTGTACACATGCCCCGTTGCGGAAGGCGCGCGTGTGAGATTCAGCAGATGCTGTGCAACGTTTTCTGTGGTGATGCCGTCGCGCCCGATGAGTTCATCCAGCGTCGGCAAGGTAGTGGGCAATTGCGGGCAGGCGATGATCTCGGCATCCCAGGTCGGGATGAACGGATGTGTGCCGCGCGTATCCGAGCTGTAATCGAACCCCAGACTCTGGGTCAGCCGCAAGCCGTAGCGGTTGGTCTGCCAGCCCGCTGCCGCATGCGCCTTGGGCGCTTCGCCGAATATCTCGGTGAAACGCTCGACCGCACGCTGCATTTCGCGCTGTGTCCACTTGGCATCCATATTCGCGACATGATCCTGCCAGCGGATGTGGTCATAACAATGGATACCGACCTCGAAACCCGCATCACGCACATTGCGCAGGATGTCGGCGCAATTGCGTCCGATATCCGGCCCCGGCAACAAAGTCCCGTACAACAAGGTCTTGATGCCGTAATGCTCGACCACAGAGGTGCGCGACACCTTTTTCATGAAGCCAGGACGGAACACGCGTTTGATGGCGCGTCCGGTATGGTCTGGTCCCAAAGAAAAGAAGAAGCTGGCTTGCGCGTTATGACGCTTCAGCGCGTCCACCAAACGTGGCACGCCTTCGCGTGTACCGCGATAGGTGTCCACATCGATCTTGAGAGCGATTTGTTTCATTTCAGGATAAGGGATGTCGGGTACGGGATTCAGGAGGCAAGTTGCCGAATCCTGAGTCCCGATCCATGAACCCTGTTTAGTCTACCAACCCACGTGCCTCGGCGATCTGGCTGCGATACGCATCGAATATCTTGCGCAGGGTATCCGGCATGGTGGTTGTCGGCTTCCAACCCAGCTCTTCGCAGGTGTTGGTGATCTTCGGCACGCGGTTCTGTACGTCCTGGTAGCCCTTGCCGTAGTAGGCATCGGAAGTGGTCTCGACGATCTTCACTTTGGCAGCGGAATCGCGATACTCTGGATACTCGTTCGCCAGCTTCATCATCATGTCGGCCAAGTCGCGGATGGCGAAGTTGTTGGCCGGGTTGCCGATGTTGTAGATCTTGCCGGTGGCCACGCCGTTCTTGTTCTCGATGATCTTCATCAGCGCGTCGATGCCGTCGTCGATGTAGGTGAAGGCGCGTTTCTGGTGGCCGCCGTCGACCAGGCTGATGTTCTTGCCGCGGATGATGTGGCCGAGGAACTGGGTCACCACGCGCGAGCTGCCTTCCTTCGGCGTATTGATCGAATCAAGGCCTGCACCGATCCAGTTGAACGGACGGAACAGGGTGAAGTTCAGGTTGTCCTGCATGCCGTAGCCCCAGATCACGCGGTCCATCAGCTGCTTGGAGTTGGAGTAGATCCAGCGCGGCTTGTTGATCGGGCCGCAGACCAGCTCGGAATTCTCAGGGTCGAACTCCTCGTCGTGGCACATGCCGTAGACTTCAGAAGTGGACGGGAACACCAGGTGTTTGTTGTACTTCACGGCAGCACGCACGATAGGCAGGTTGGCTTCGAAGTCCAGCTCGAACACGCGCAGCGGCTGCTTCACGTAGGTAGCGGGTGTGGCGATCGCCACCAGCGGCAGGATCACGTCGCACTTCTTGACGTGGTACTCGACCCATTCCTTGTTGATGGTGATATCGCCTTCGAAGAAGTGGAAGCGCGGCTTGCCGATCAGGTCGGAGATGCGGTCGGTGCTCATGTCCATGCCATAGACTTCCCAGTCGGTGGTGGCCAGAATGCGGTTGGACAGATGGTGACCGATGAAACCGTTCACACCCAAGATCAGGACTTTTTTCATTTCTTCTTCCTCAACGATTGAACTCAAATTTTTCCGTGCCGTACTTTGCTGCAAATTCTGCAACGCTCATCTCGATACCGTCCAGCTCGAAGCGCACCACGCGCAACACACCGCTACCGCAGATCGCATACGCCTTGCCTTCTTTTACGTAGAAGGCAGGGGATTCCTTACCTTCAGCCGTGCATTTCGTCATCAGCGTCTGCAGGATGCGCATGGGCTTGCCCAATACTTGCGTCATCGCACCGGGATACGGCGGCGCAACGGCGCGCACCAGATTGTGTATCTCCAGCGCCGACTGCGCCCAGTTGATGATACCGTCTTCCGCTTTGCGCCCACCGAAGTAAGCGCCCTTGCTCAGATCCTGTTTCGCTGCAGTCGCCTTCCCTGCCAGCAACGCCGGAAGCACGTCGTTCAGCGCCATCTCCGCCGCCACTGTCACCTTCTGGAACACCTCATGCGCCGTGTCGTTGGGCAGGATGGGCACGGCCTGCTGCGCCACGATATCGCCGTTGTCCGGCTTCTCGGTCATATAGTGCAAGGTCGCACCGGTTTCCGTTTCGCCGCGAATTATCGCCCAATTCACCGGCACCCTGCCACGATATTTCGGCAGCAAGGAACCGTGCATGTTCAGTGCACCCCGCTTGGGAATGGCCAGCAGCGGCGCTTTCAGCATTTCGCGGTAGTAAAACGAGAAGAAGAAATCCGGCTGCAAAGCACGAATCTGTTCTTCCACTTCTGGCACGTTCGGATTGTCCGGCGTAATGGTGGGAATGCCATGCAATTCCGCCAGCTTCTGCACGTTCTCGAACCAGATGGTCTCTTTCGGATTGTCGCGATGCGTCACCACCAGTGCCACGTCCACGCCGTGCGCCAGCAGAACGTTCAAGCAGCGGTAGCCGACATTGTGATAGGCAAAGACGACAGCGCGGCTCATTCCTGTGTATCCGAGAACAAGGATGCTTCTTCTGACTCAAGTTCTGCCGACTTGGCTTTTCGGACGCGCTTCGGTTTCTCCGGTGCCTGTTGCTCAAGCACCGCCTCGATCAGATAACGCGGTCTATGGCGCACCTGCTGATAGATGCGGCCGATGTACTCGCCCAGCAGGCCGATGCCGAACAGCGCAATGCCGATCATGAAGAACATCAGCGCAAACAGTGTGAACAGGCCTTCGGCCTCGGGACCGATGATCAGGCGGCGCACCACTAGGAACACGAAGAACAGACCGGAGAAGACCGAGATCAGCATCCCCATCATCGAGAACATCTGCAACGGCACCAGCGAGAAGCTGGTCATCAGGTCGAAGTTGAGGCGGATCAGGCTGTACATCGAATACTTGGACTCGCCTGCCGCACGTTCTTCGTGCCCCACCACCACTTCGGCGGGATTGCGTGCGAAGCTGTAGGCCAACGCCGGGATGAAGGTGCTGACTTCCTTGCAACTATTGATTGCGTCGATGATGTTGCGGTCGTAAGCGCGGAACATGCAGCCCTGGTCGGTCATCTTGATGCGGGTGATCTTTTCGCGCAGGCCGTTCATGGCGCGCGAAGCGACATGGCGCCACCAGCTGTCGCTGCGCTGACGGCGGATGGAGCCGACGTAATCGTGGCCCTCGTCCATCTTCGCCAGCAGCAACCCGGTGTCTTCCGGCGGGTTCTGCAGGTCGGCATCCAGTGTCACCACGCGCTGACCGCGGCACTGCTCGAAACCGGCCATGATCGCCATGTGCTGGCCGAAGTTGCCGTTGAACAGCACCACGCGCGTCACATCGGGACGCTTCTGGAACTGCTCGCGCAGAATGGCAGCGGAACGATCACGACTGCCATCGTTGACGAACACGATCTCATAACCGATTCCCAGCTTGTCCAGCGCGGGATACAGACGGTCGAACAAGGCCTGCAGGCCCTGCTCTTCGTTATAGACGGGGATGACGACTGAAAGTTGGGGTGTACTCATAGGGGCGGCATTCTACCGCAGAGCAGGGAGTTAGCGAAATCCAGCATTCCGACGAGTGACTACGGAACTATTTCAAACATCCCCCCTCTCATCGAACAGCCTATAGAAGGTAGGGGATTTCCGATTGAAAAGATCGGACATTTCTCAAACTGCATATGTGGCATTAAGGAGAGTTGTTTTGTTAATAATGAAAGGAAACAAGATGCGCAATACTCAATGGATGACTTCGATGGCCTTTGCCGGTGCCATTTTTGCAAGCGGCGCCTGCATGGCTGATGATGCAGTCCTGTCCAACGCAGACGGACTGGCACTGTTGAAGAAGAACAACTGCACAGCCTGCCATGCAGTCGACAAGAAAGTCGTCGGTCCGGCATTCAAGGATGTGGCTGCGAAGTATCGCGGTCAAGCCGATGCAGAAGCCAAGCTGACTGCCAAGGTATCCAAGGGTGGCGCAGGCTCTTGGGGCAGCATGCCGATGCCCCCGCAACCAGCGAAGGCTGACGACGTCAAAGCACTGGTGAAGTTCGTACTGTCGCTGTAATAAGCAACAAGTTTATCCAGTGAACAACGCCTGCCTTGCGCAGGCGTTGTTGTATTAAGCTCTCGCCGCATCAAGGCCGCGACAGAATTTCCTCGCATCATGTACTGTCTAATCTGTTATTCAGTGCCGTGGTACCGTGATTGAAAATCAAATGCGAAGCTGACCCCCTTTGATTCTTGATAGTCTGATGTAGTGATTTACTTTGTGCGTCGATCAATAATCGTGCGCGCGACAGGATCATTTGGAAGAATCCAATGCCCTTTGTATAAAACCAGTTCTTCGCAATTCACATTAGACTCAACGGTGTGAGGTTTTATCGGGTCGCGGATGATCGTTTTAAGTTCTCGCGCTTTCAGATCGCCATTGAATTTCTTGATCGCCTCCGCCGACACCAACGAAGCCGACATTAGTTTATCGGCATCACCTTTGGTATCGTTCACCAGATTCATCTCCTTGAAATCGACCGGCAATTCTTGAATTGTGATGCGCTGCCAAACCTTGCCGTCGTACTTGAAAATGACGTAAGGCGGGTTGGGCCTGCCCCATTTGTTGTAGGACAAACAACCCACCGGCCCAGTAATCAGATAGGGGATTCCATTCAACACATGCAATGCAATGGGGTGTAGCTCTGGACGCCCAACATCTTCACTGGAAGCATTTGTCCACTTGATGGGTTGGTCGGTATTTGGCAGCACAAATGAAATGTTGTACTCGGAGATTGGCGATCCTTGCCCTATCTCATGCCGCCCACCGCGCTTTTGCGAACGCTCGACGATTAATTTAGCGCCATCGTGCAGGAGCACTTCTTCCTTCCAGCTTTCACCACCGATACCTAACCATCCCGCGTCTGCACTCATGCTTATCCCCAACATCAGCAATCCAAGCTTGGCAATTCGCTTCAACATTCGGCAATTCGTTCTCATGCTGCGATTCTCCATGCGGGAACCAAAGGGGTCAGCTTCGCAATATGTTTTCGCATTCGATTTCTCCTGTTCAGAATCCAAAATCAGTCTGGTCTTCAACCCGCTCACTCTGGTCGCGCTTTACCGTCGGCCTGCCCGGCCTGCTTCTCGCACGCCTCGCTCCCACCGCAGCGCACATCATCTCGCTGAACCGCTCGCTTCCCAGCGGCTGTCCCTGCGCCAAAGCGAGCCGGATGTCTGACAACGCTTCATCATCAAGCTGGCTGCGAAACAGGCCGCGGTACTCAGCCTGTCGAATGTCATCGTCTTTGCCCAACGCCAGGTACACCGGATGTGGTGCAATGCGTTCGTCCGGCTGTCCCAAGCCGTTATGCCGATAGCTTGACCAACGGTACTGCGCCGGGTCGGCCACCATGTTTGCGCGTATCGGGTTAAGTTCGATGTAGCGCATGCAGGTGAGCAGGTATTCCTCTGCCTGCACCAGACTGGATTTGAAACGTCCCTCCCACAGGCTGCCAGTACGGCGATAGCTGCGGTTGATGTATTGCACATAGCGTCGCCCGATGGATTGCATCAGCTTGGCGATGCCTTCCGGCTGTGTAGATGTCACCAGCAGATGCACATGGTTGGTCATCAGTACATAAGCGTGTATGGCGCAGTGCCAATCGGCAGCCGATTTCTGTAGCCAATGGAGGTAGCAGTGATAATCCTCCTCGGCAAAGAAACACGGCTCACGGTTGATTCCGCGCTGCACAACGTGCTGCGGGACTTCGGCTAATTTAATGCGTGGGCGACGTGGCATGGTGGTTCGGAATTAAATTCGATGCTGACCCCTTTGGTTTGCGGGGTCGGCCACCATATTTGCGCGCACCGGGTTAAGTTCGATGTAGCGCATGCAGGTGAGCAGGTATTCCTCTGCCTGCACCAAACTGGATTTGAAACGTCCCTCCCACAGGCTGCCAGTACGGCGATAGCTGCGGTTGATGTATTGCACATAGCGTCGCCCGATGGATTGCATCAGCTTGGCGATGCCTTCCGGCTGTGTAGATGTCACCAGCAGATGCACATGGTTGGTCATCAGCACATAAGCATGTATGGCGCAGTGCCAATCGGCAGCCGATTTCTGTAGCCAATGGAGGTAGCAGTGATAATCCTCCTCGGCAAAGAAACACGGCTCACGATTGATTCCGCGCTGCACAACGTGCTGCGGGACTTCGGCTAATTTAATGCGTGGGCGACGTGGCATGGTGGTTCGGAATTAAATGCGATGCTGACCCCTTTGATTCCACTAAGCTGACCCTTTTAGTTACGTTGTTTACTTGCAAGTGCTCTCAAAATACTTTTTATTAAATTCTCCTGGAGCACCCCATCCACATTTGTAATTGACTAGCACCTCGCAACTCGTTATCCCATCCCCGCCCTTCACCGCCTCCCGTAGGATGGTTTTGTATTCGGGTTGCCTGAGGCTGCTGTTAATTTGTCGTACACCTTCGGCCAAGACATAGCCCGACTTGCTCGCAAGTTTCTCGATATCTTCTTCGCGACCGTTGTTGACAATCAGGTTAATGGTTTCGAACTCGGCGGGGAATTCGGATAATGGGATACGCTGCCATGCCTTACCGTCGTGCTTGAAGAACAGATAAGGCGGGTTGGGCCTGCCCCATTTGTTGTAGGACAGACACAAGTTCGGCTCAACAACCAGATATGGCGTGCCGTTCAGCACATGCAGTGCAAGCAAGTTGAAGTTGGCACGCCCCACATCTTCGCTGTATTCGCTCTTGAAACTGAAAGATTTGTTTGTGTTCGGTAGCGTGAATGTAATGGTGTGCTCCTTGATTGGAGCGCTTTGCCCGATCTCGCTGCGTCCGCCGTAGCTTTGCGAGCGCTCGACGATGATCTTGCTACCATCGTGCAGCAGCACTTCTTCTTTCCAACTCATCGTGTGGCCGAACAATCCCGCCTCTGCATTCATGCTCGTCCCTATCATCAACACCAATCCAAGTTTGGCAACGCTCTGCAACCACAGTTGATGAGCCCTCATGCCGCGAATCTCCACTCAAGTTGAATTTCAAAGCTCAAGGTCGAGGGACATGAGGATGGTGCCGGGGTGATGAAAAGGCCGATGGTGTGGGTGGCGAAGTGCATGACCGCAACCTACCCCGCCCTTGCGGCAGGGTCAATATGCCAAACGGCCTATATATTCCGGATCAAGTAAAGGCTGAGACGCCCAACCTGCACGGTCAGGCCAGCACTTCGCGCACTGCGGCGACCACGCGCTCCACATCCGCCTCGCTCATCTTCCAGAACATCGGCAGACTCACGATGCGACGCCCCACGCTCTCCGCGACGGGGAACATGCCTTCCTTGAAGCCGCGTTCGCGGTACATCTTGAACAGGTGAATGGGCGGGTAATGCACGCCGCAACCGATGTTGCGCGCTTTCATCTTTTCCATGAACTCGGCACGCACCACGCCTTGCGGCAGCACGAGCTGGAACATGTGCCAGTTGGTGTTCTCGAAATTCGCCAGTGGCAACTGCGCGCCGGTCTGCTTCTCGAAATCGGCACCGAAAGTCGCGAAGTAATGTTTGGCCAGTGCATGGCGGCGTGCGGTGATGGCGTCAAGTTGCGGCAGCTGGTTCAGGCCGATGGCGGCAGCGACATCGGTCATGTTGTATTTGCCACCCAGCACATCCACCTCGATGCCGTCGAAGCCGCTGCGCGTCACGCCCTGCAGGCGATATTTTTCCGCGAGACGCGCTTCATCCTCGTTGTTCAATACCAGGCAACCGCCTTCGGTGGTGGTGAGGTTCTTGTTGGCCTGGAAGCTGAAGGAGACGAAATCGCCGAAGCTGCCGATGCGCTTGCCGCCCCACTTCGAACCGATGGATTGCGCGGCGTCCTCCACCACGCGCAGTTTGTGTTTGGCTGCGATGGTATAGAGCCGGTCGCGGTCCACCGGCAGGCCGGAGAGGTCGACCGGAATAATGGCCTTGGTGCGCGGCGTGATGGCGGCTTCCACCTTGTCCAGGTCGATGTTGCGCGTGACGGGATCGATGTCCGCAAACACGGGCGTCGCGCCGACTTCGATGATGACGTTTGACGTCGCCACCCAGGAGATGGGCGTGGTGATGACTTCGTCGCCCGCGCCGATGCCCGCGATGCGCAAGGCGATCTCCATGGTGCAGGTGCCGGAATTGAAGGTGCGCACCGGGCGTCCGCCGAAATAGGCAGAGAGCTGCTTCTCGAATTCGGCAACTTTGGGGCCGCTGGTGATCCAGCCAGAACGCAGCACGTCGCCGACGGCGGCGATGGCGGCTTCGTCGATATAGGGTTTGGTGAAGGGTAAAAATTCGCTCATGTAGTCAGCCCATCCTTAAACAATCCGTCATTCCGGCGCAGGCCGGAATCCAGTCGAAATATAACGCCTTGCACAGCAAGGACAAAACTAAAGGCATGTTGAATAAAACCGCTGGATTCCGGCCTACGCCGGAATGACAGCATTTTCTCAAGCCCTCGAAATAATAATCACGCCGAAGATGATCACGCCCATGCCGACCAGCTTGGTCGGGCTGAAGGCTTCACCCAGCAGGTACCATGCCGCGATGGCATTAACCACATAAGCCATGGACAGCATGGGGAAGGCGATGCTGACCGGCACGCGCGACAGCGCGAGTATCCACACCACGACGCTGATGCCGTAGCAAAACAAGGCGGTGACGATGTGCCACTCGGTCGCCAGCTTCCAACCGATGGGCAGGATGTTGGCGGTGCTGAATTCGAAATGACCGATGGCGTTGGTTCCCGCCTTCATCAAAATTTGCGCGGCGGCGTTGAGCATCACACCCGCGAAGATCAAACTGAAACTGACCAGATTCATTTGTAATCTTTCATGGCTTCATAAACACCACATATTGTTGATCATGGAATATCTCCTTCAGCGGGATATTCAGTTGCTGGACTTGCGGATAGTAGCGCGTCTCAATGATGGCCAAGGCTTCCTTGTCCTTACCCCAGCGTTGGGCGAATCCGGCCAGATCGGGTATCCACTTCTCCGGCTCCTGTTTGATGCCAAAATCCATCTCGTCCTGGTATTGCACCAGCGTAAAGGTGTGCTTGATGTAGAACGGCAGAGTCTGCTCGTAATACATGATGGAATAGAACGGGACATCCGGCTTCACATACGACTGGATAGCCTCGGCGATATGGTAGGCGGAACGCTCGCGGGCAACGGTGTTATGCCCCGATGTCCCGATCTGCGCGGCGATCAGCGAGGAGAATGCCAGCACGATGATGGCGACCAGCTTGTTGTCGCGGCGCAACATCCACAGTGCCGCACTCACCCCGCCGAACCACACCGCAGCCGCAATCACCAGCCATACCGCGTAGTCGCCGTACATCTGCTGCTGCAATGGGGTATCGGCAGTTTTGGCGGTGAATGGCGCCAAGCCGAGCAGAATCGCAGCCACCGCCAGCACCGGCAGAACCAGCCAGAACAAACGCTGCGCTCGCATTTCGGCGATCTGTTTGCCCATCAGCAGGGCCAGCGCAGGGAACATCGGCAGCAGATACGACGGCAGTTTGGAGTTGGAGATAGAAAAGAAGAAATAGATGAACACCGCCCACACCAGCAGGAAACGCTCGGGGCTGAATGCTTTGACTTGTTGCACGCTGTTCTTCCAGGTGCGCAGCAGCGTGTCGAACATCAGGAACACCCACGGCAACATGCCCAGCAACAACACCGGCACGAAGTAGTACCAGGGCTGATAGCGGCCGTGCACCTTGGTGGTGAAGCGCGTGTAGTGCTCGTAGATGAAGAAGCGGTCGAAGAACTCCGGATTGGCCTTGATCACCAGCACGAACCACGGTGCGGCAACCAGCAGGAACACCAGCAGCCCGCTGAACCAGTGCATGCGTTTCCAGATCGTGATGTCGCGATTGAACACCGAATACAGGAACAGTGCCGCACCCGGCAGGATCAGACCCATCAAGCCTTTGCTGAGCACCGCCAGCGCCAATCCAGCCCAAGCCAGCAGCATCCAGTTGCGGCGCTGTGTGGCCTGCTCTTCTTTCTGTGCGATGAGCAGCGAGAAGATGCCGAGCGTGATGAAGAAAGTCACGCCCATGTCCAGCGTGTTGATGTGCGCCATCATCGAGTAGAGCATGCTGCTGCCCAACAACAGCGCAGCGTAGATGCCCGCCTCGCGCCCGAACAGACGCGTCCCGGCAAACCATGCCAGCAATATTCCAGCGAATCCGGTCAATGCCGCCCACAGGCGTGACGTCCATTGATGCTCACCGAACACTTCATACGCCACGGCCGTGGCCCAGTATTGCAACGGCGGTTTCTCGAAATATTTGAGTTCGTTCAGGCGCGGCGTCGTCCAGTCGCCGCTCGCCACCATCTCGCGCGGGATCTCGGCATAACGTCCTTCGTCGGGCTTCACCAGCTTGCGGTATTCGAGGTTGCCGAACCAGATGAGCGCGACGGCCAGCAACAACAGCCAGAGTCCGCGGCGGGAAATATCATTCGTCATAGAAATATGATCAGGGGTCAAAAAACAGGCGCGGATTTTAACCCAACGATCATGGCACCGGCTCATAGAATGACGAATTCCCGCATCATGATCGTTTCCCTCACCCCCGTGCCCCCTCTCCCCGAGGGCGAGGGGTACAGGCGGACGCTACGCGGGATTTCGTTATTTTGCCGCTTAAGCGCCGCGTTTTTCCTGCACCACGGCGCGCGCACCGCCCTGCGCAAAGGTGATGTCCAGCTGCTCGCCCAATGCGATACGCTCGCTGCTCGCCACGATGTTGCCTTGCGCATCGCGCACCAGGCTGTAGCCACGCGCCAGCACCTGCTGCGGATCGAGCAACTGCAAATGCTGCTGCAAAGCGAGCAGCCTCGCAGCATGACTGTCCAGCGTGCGCCGCATCGCCGTATCCAACCGCCGCGCAGGATTCGCTTGCCGCTCCTGCAAACGCGCGATGTTCGGGCGCAGTCCGCGTAGGCGCTGCCACAATGCATTCCAGCGCAATTGCTGATGCTGCATGGTGTAGGCATGCGAAAGTCGCATGCGCTGCTGTAACGCCGCCAGGCGTTCGCCCTGTTGCTGGATGCGTTGCGCCGGATGCACCAACCGTCGCTGCAAAAAATCAATCTGTTGCATGCCTTGCTCAAAACGACGCGATGCAGCGCGCACCAGGTGCCGCCGGTGCTGCGCCAAACGCTGCCACAATTCCTGCCGATCCGGCACCACGGCTTGTGCCGCCGCCGTCGGCGTGGCCGCGCGCAAGTCGGCCACGAAATCGGCGATGGTAAAATCGGTCTCGTGCCCCACTCCGCTCACCACCGGAATATGGCTGGCGGCGATGGCGCGCGCCACCACTTCTTCGTTGAACGCCCACAGGTCTTCGATACTGCCGCCGCCGCGACACACGATGAGCACATCGCACTCGGCGCGCTGGCTCGCCGTCTTGATCGCCTGCGCGATCTTTTGCGCCGCACCCTCACCCTGCACCGGCGTCGGATACAACACCACAGGCACATTGGGCATGCGGTTCGCCAACGTGCGCAACACATCGCGCAGTGCTGCAGCCTGCGGCGAAGTCACGATGCCGATCTGCTTCGGCAGCAGAGGCAGGTCGCGTTTGCGCCCGGCATCGAACAGCCCCTCGCCCTCCAGCTTGGCCTTCAGCCGTTCGAATGCCTCATATAGCGCCCCCAAACCTGCGGGTCGCATCTTTTCCAGCGTCAACTGAAAATCGCCGCGCGCTTCATATAGCGTCGCCAGCGCCAACACTTCCACTTGCGTGCCGTTCGCCGGTTTGAAATCCAGATACTGGCTCTTGTGACGGAACATCACACAACGCACCTGCGCCTGCTCGTCCTTCAGCGAAAAATACCAGTGCCCGGAAGCCGCGCTCACGAAATTGGATATCTCGCCGCGCACCCACAATAGGGGCAATCCACCCTCAATCAATTGTTTCGCCGCGAGATTCAGTTCGCGCACGCTCAACACTCGATTCTTGTCCATCCTCGTCCTCTGCTTTTCTCGCTTCGCTATACAAAAATATTTTCATCAATTAGGCCAAATGGCATATTGACAATTCATTTCAATCCACAACCCCAGCAAATTCGCCGCTTTTCAGGGGGGTGCGTCCTCCCTCATATTGACACTTACAGCATCGCATTGTTTTTATTGATTATATTTTGGTGTATTTTTTGAGCACCCGCACAAGAATGGCGACAGCATTGGGGTTGCAGCATCCATCCCACAGATTCATGCACAAAGTTATCCACAGTTTTTGTGCATAAGAAAACAAATCGCTTATGCAGCTACAAGTTAGCGCAAAGAAGCCCTCAGCCACCTTGCTCAAACATGGCCTACAAGATACAGTGCCGCCTTCGAATTTAAGCATAATTTCCTGGAGACGTTGCGTGTTCACACTCATTGAAGCGGCCGGTTGGCCGATCTGGTTACTCATCATCGCATCCCTGGTTGCCGTCACACTCATCACAGAACGATCCCTCTTCCTGCGCAGCAAGAAAATCGCCCCTCCGGACCTCCTGGACGAAGTGGTGCAAGAGCTCAAACAACGCGGCGTCAGTTCGCAGATGCTCACCAAGTTGAGCGAAGGCTCTCCGCTGGGCAAGGTGTTCGCCGCCGGACTGAAGAACATCAAGAGCGCGCCTGAAGTGATGAAGGAATCCATTGAAGAAGCCGGACGCGGCGCCGCACACGACCTCAATCGCTTCCTCACCACCTTGGGCACCATCGCCTCCATCAGCCCGCTGCTCGGCTTGTTCGGCACGGTGATCGGCATGATCGAGATATTCGGTTCGCAGAACGCAGGCGGTGCCGCCCCTACCGAACTGGCGCACGGCATCTCGGTCGCCTTGTACAACACCGCATTCGGCCTGATCGTCGCCGTACCCAGCATGATCGCCTACCGCCACTTCCGCGCCCAGGTCGACACCCTGACCATCGAGATGGAGCAGCAAGCGATCAAGCTGGTCGAAGTCGTGCACGGTGAACGCAAATGAATTTTCAGCGCGGACGCAGCCGTGAAGAACCGGAGATCAACCTGATCCCGATGATCGACGTGCTGCTGGTGATCCTGATCTTTTTGATGGTCACCACCAGCTACTCGAACTTCGCACAGTTGCAGATCAACCTGCCGCAGGCCTCCGGCGAAGAGGGAACGGTTTCTTCCAGCAAGCCGATCAACGTGGCGGTGGATGCCTCGGAGCACTACGCGATCAACAGCGTGCACACCTCCTTCAAAGGCGTGGCCGATTTTGCGGAAGCCTTGCGCAAATCCGCCGGTGATCAGCCCGATCCGACCATCGTCATCAACGCCGATGCCAAGGCTCCGCACCAGTCCGTCATCAACATCATGGAAGCCGCACGCATCGCCGGATACGGCCGCATCACCTTCACCACCCAGAATCAGCAGAACAAGTAATTCCCGACATGGAGCGGCTGCAACACCACTGGTATCGCCTCTCGCCACTCCATCTGTTGCTGTTCCCTATCAGCCTGCTCTTCCGCGCGCTTGCCGCACTGCGCCGCTTTGGCTATCGCAGCGGCATCCTGGCTTCGGTCAAGCTTCCCGTACCGGTCATCATCGTCGGCAACATCAGCGTGGGCGGCACCGGCAAGACACCGCTCACGCTGTGGCTGGTGCAGCAATTGATCGAGAACGGCTGGCATCCCGGGATCGTCAGTCGCGGCTACACCAAAGACAACAAGCAAATAAAAACGCCGTACGAAGTCTTCACTACTGACTCCGCCAACGAAGTCGGCGACGAACCGCTGCTGATGGCACAGCGCGCACTGTGTCCGGTATGGATCAGCCGCGACCGCCCGGCTGCGGCGCAAGCCTTGCTGCAAGCCCATCCCGAATGCGACATCATCCTGAGCGACGACGGCCTGCAACATTACCGCTTGCAGCGCGATGTGGAGATCGTCGTGGTGGATGGTGCGCGGCGTTTCGGCAATGGCATGCTGCTGCCCGCCGGACCGCTGCGCGAAGCAGTGTCACGCCTGAAGGAAGTCGATGCGGTGGTCGTCAACGGCGGCACGGCGCAGAACAACGAATTCAGCATGCAGCTGGCAGGAACGCGTTTCTACAACCTGCTCAATCCGGAGTTGACCGTACCCGCCAGCGAGTTCGCCGGGCAGCGCTTGCATGCCCTCGCCGGCATCGGTCATCCGCAGCGTTTCTTCCGCCATCTGCAACAACTGGGGCTGGAATGCACAACGCATGCCTTTCCCGACCATCATCGCTACACCGCAACGGATATCGCCTTTAATGACGCGGAAGCGATACTCATGACAGAAAAAGATGCGGTAAAATGCGCCGCATTCGCCACCGAGCAATGCTGGGTACTGCGCGTGGATGCGCAAGTCAGCCCGGTTCTCACCCAACTCATCCTGGAAAAGGTCACGCCATAATGGACGCCAAACTTCTCGACATTCTGGTTTGCCCGCTGTGCAAATCTCCCCTCATCTACCGCAAGGCCGAACAGGAACTGATCTGCAAGGCAGACCGCCTGGCCTTCGCCATCAAGGACGACATTCCGGTGATGCTGGCGGATGAAGCGCGCGAACTCTCCACACAAGAGGTTGAAGCGCTTTGATGCCTGCGTTCAAGGTCGTCATCCCCGCCCGTTTCGCCTCGACCCGCCTGCCCGGCAAACCCATGCTGGACATCGGCGGCAAGCCGATGGTGATACGCGTCGCGGAACAGGCTGCAAAGAGCGGCGCACAGCAGATCATCATCGCCACCGATCACCCGCCGATCATCGCTGCGGCGCAGGAACAGGGTTTCCAGGCTTGCATGACGCGTGCCGACCATGCCAGCGGCACGGATCGCATCGCCGAAGTGGCCGCGCAGCAAGGCTGGGCGGACGACACCATCGTGGTCAATGTGCAAGGCGACGAACCGCTGATCCCGCCGACGCTCATCCGCGCGGTGGCGCAACATCTGCACGACCATCCCGAATGTGCCATCGCCACCGCCTGCCATCCCATCCATGACGAAGCATCTCTGCGCAACCCGAACATCGTCAAAACGGTATTGGATAAACACGGCAACGCGTTGTATTTCAGCCGCGCCCCATCCCTTACCCACGCGACGCGTTCGCACAACAACTAGCGCTGCCCGCCGATCTGCAGGTGCTGCGCCACATCGGCATCTATGCCTACCGCGCCAGCTTCCTGCACGCATACGGCCAGCTTGCCCCGGCGATGATCGAGCGTTTCGAGTCGCTGGAACAATTGCGCGCGCTGTATCATGGCTACAAGATCGGCGTGACCATCACGCAGGATGCACCGCCCAGCGGGGTGGATACCGAGCAGGATCTGCTCGTCGCCAGACAAATTTTCGCAGCACAAAAATAAACGGAGGAATAAACCATGAGACTGATCCTGTTAGGCGCACCCGGTGCTGGCAAAGGCACCCAGGCCAATTACATCAAAGAGAAATTCGGCATCCCGCAGATCTCCACCGGCGACATGCTGCGCGCGGCGATCAAGGCCGGCACCCCGCTCGGCCTCGCCGCCAAGAAGGTGATGGACGCGGGCAATCTGGTCTCCGACGACATCATCATCAACCTGGTGAAAGAACGCATCAAGGAAGCGGACTGCGCCAAAGGTTTCCTGTTCGACGGCTTCCCGCGCACCATCCCGCAGGCACAGGCGATGAAGGATGCTGGCATCCGCATCGACTCCGTGGTGGAGATCGACGTGGCGGACAACGAGATCGTGCAGCGCATGAGCGGGCGCCGCGTGCATTTGGCCTCCGGCCGCACCTACCACGAAGTGTTCAATCCGCCCAAAGTGCCGGGCAAAGATGACGTCACCGGCGAAGACCTGGTGCAGCGTCCGGACGATGCGGAAGACACCGTCGTCAAACGCCTCAGCGTCTATCACGAGCAGACCAAACCGCTGGTCGATTACTACACCGCGTGGGCGAAATCAGGCGACCTGAATGCGCCCAAAGTCTTGCACATTGTGGGGGTCGGCAGCGTGGAAGGGATACGTGATCAAATATTCAAAGTGCTGGGTAAATAACCATGGCGACCAAACCCATCCTCACGCTGGAAGACGCAAAACGCATCGCCGCTGCAGCCGAAGCGGAAGCTGTCGCGAATGAATGGAAGGTGGTCATTGCCGTGGTGGACGACGGCGGCCATCTGCTTTACCTGCAACGCGGCCATGACACACAGTTCGGCAGCGTCGAGACGGCCATTGCCAAAGCGCATGCAGCCGTCGCTTTCCAGCGCCCCACCAAAGCGTCGGAAGATGCGGTATTGAGCGGACGGCTCATCCACCTCGCCCTGCCCGGCGTCATCCCGGCCGAAGGCGGTATTCCCTTGATGCGCGACGGCAGCGTCGTCGGCGGCATCGGTATCAGCGGTGTACGCTCCTTCCAGGACGGGCAGATCGCACAGGCTGGAGTGGACGCACTGTAATCCGGGGAGCACGGCACTAAAACAAACGGGCATCATCCGGAAAGGATGATGCCCGTTTTTCTTTCGCGCGATGGCGGTTTAAGCCGGAACGCGGTAATGATCCTGCGTCATCAGATCGACGCCGCAAGGCAACGCTTCGATCCAGTTCAGGAACTCGTTAACCATCTTCTTGCCCACAAAGGAGCGGCCATGCTGCGGCACGATGGCTTCGACGTCCATCTGGCGCACCATGTTGACCCAGTAGCGGCAAATCTTGTTGGAGATCATATAGCGCTTGTGGAAGCCTTCCATGTACTGGATATGCTTCTTGAAGTCTTCCACCGGCGTGTCCGCCTCGGTGTGTCCCACGAGAGAAGCACCCATATCACCCGAGAACAGTATCTTGCTGATCGGATCATAGAACTGGAAATTGCCTTCCGAATGCATGAAGTGCGCCGGGACCGCCTTGATGACGGACTCGCCCAAGGGCAGGTTCATGCCCTCATCCGGAATGCCAAGCACGCGCCCGACCGAGTTGTCGCCGCTGCAAAAATGCGGCACGAAACGCACCCACAACTTGGAGATCATCACTTTGCAATCCGAGTGGATCATCCATTTGTTGACCGAGGCGATGATGTCGGGGTCAGGGTGAGAGGCCAGGATGTATTCCAGTTTCTTCGGCGGGAAATAGTTATGCATCTCCATCAACAGGCCGTTGTAAGTCATGTTGCCGCCCGGATCGATCAGGGCGCCATGCCCGTTATCGACGATCAGGAACTGATTGGCCTGCACCGCTTCCCCTGCGGAGTCGTCCACCAAGTCATCGAACATCAGACATTGGTGTTTACCGTTATTGAATAATTCTATAGCCATCTCACTCTCCTAAATTGAGGCGGGCATCCTGATGCGCACTGCCCAAAGTTTGGTTGATTAATCCAATCCGAGTGATGCACATCATACTCCCAAGCATTCACATCTTGAACAAAAAAGGGGTAACATTGGCCGCAGCTAAAGGATGACCATCATTGACTCGGGGGAATGTATGGCGAAGAAGAACGCGTTCTATGCACAGTCCGGCGGCGTCACCGCCGTCATCAATGCCTCAGCCTGCGGCGTCATCGAGACCGCCCGCAAACACAAAGACAAGATCGGTAAAGTCTATGCCGGCCGCAACGGCATCATCGGCGCCCTCACCGAAGACCTGATCGACACCAGCAAAGAATCCGCCAAAGCCATCGCCGCCTTGCGCAGCACGCCTTCCGGCGCCTTCGGCTCCTGCCGCTTCAAGCTCAAATCGCTGGAACAGAATCAGCGCGAATACGCGCGCCTGATCGAGGTGTTCAAGGCGCACAACATCGGCTACTTCTTCTACAACGGCGGCGGCGATTCCGCCGACACCTGCTACAAGGTGTCGCAATTGTCCGAGAAGATGGGCTATCCGGTGCAGGCCATCCATGTGCCCAAGACGGTGGATAATGATCTGCCCATCACCGACTGCTGCCCCGGCTTCGGTTCCGTCGCCAAGTATGTCGCGGTATCGGTGCGTGAAGCCAGTTTTGACGTCGCCTCGATGGCCAAAACTTCGACCAAGGTTTTTGTGGTGGAAGTGATGGGCCGCCATGCCGGATGGATCGCCGCCGCAGGCGGTCTGGCATCCGACAAGAGCTGCGAACTACCCATCGTCATCCTGTTCCCGGAGATCGAATTCGACCAGAAGAAATTTCTCGCCAAGGTCGATGCGATGGTCAAGAAGCACGGCTATTGCAGCGTGGTGGTGTCGGAAGGCTGCCACTACCCCGACGGCAAGTTCCTCGCCGAACAAGGCACGCGCGATGCCTTCGGCCATGCGCAACTGGGCGGAGCCGCGCCGGTGGTCGCCAACATGGTGAAAGAGGCTTTCGGTTACAAATTCCACTGGGCTGTGGCCGATTATCTGCAGCGTTCCGCGCGCCACATCGCCTCCAAGACCGACGTTGAACAAGCCTACGCGCTAGGCAAATCCGCCGTCGAGCTGGCACTCAAAGGCCAGAACGCCGTGATGCCTACCGTGCAGCGCCTGTCCGACAAGCCGTACAAATGGAAGGTCGGAGTTGCACCGCTGTCCAAAGTCGCCAACGTGGAGAAGTTCATGCCGCGCAACTTCATCACGGCGGACGGCTACGGCATCACCGAAAAATGTCGCGCTTATCTCACGCCGCTGATCAAGGGCGAGGACTATCCGCCGTACAAGGATGGCCTGCCACAGTATGTGCAACTGAAGAATGTAGCCGTCGCGAAAAAACTGGAAGAATTCAACATCTGATTTTTTACGCCGCTCCGCAGGGAGCGGTTTTTACATGGGGAGAACATCATGGCAAGTGGCTTGATTTTTGCACTGTTATGCGCGATCGCAGCGATTCTGTATGGCGTATTTTCAAGCAAGTGGATACTGGGCAAATCGGCCGGTAGCGAGAAGATGCAAAGCATCGCCGCTGCGATACAGGAAGGCGCCTCTGCCTACCTGAAGCGGCAATATACCGCCATCTCCATCGTCGGCGTGGTGCTGTTCGTGGCCATTCTCGTTTTGCTCGGCTGGCAGACCGCCGTCGGTTTCGCCATCGGTGCCCTGCTCTCCGGTGCAGCGGGCTTCATCGGCATGAACGTCTCGGTGCGCGCCAATGTGCGCACCGCCGAAGCGGCCAAGGAAGGCCTCAATGCAGCGCTCAACGTCTCGTTCAAGGGCGGCGCGATCACCGGCATGCTGGTGGTTGGTTTGGGTCTGCTCGGGGTCGCTGGCTATTACGCTTTCCTCACCAACATGGGCGCGACTTCTGCGCAAGCGACACATGCACTGGTGGGCTTGGGCTTCGGTGGTTCGCTGATCTCCATCTTCGCCCGTCTGGGGGGCGGCATCTTCACCAAGGGCGCTGACGTCGGCGCCGACCTGGTCGGCAAGGTCGAAGCGGGCATCCCCGAGGATGACCCACGCAACCCGGCCGTGATCGCCGACAACGTGGGCGACAACGTCGGCGACTGCGCAGGCATGGCGGCCGACCTGTTCGAGACCTACGCGGTGACCATCATCGCCACCATGCTGCTCGGCGGTCTGCTGATGGCGAATGCCGGTGCCAATGCCGTGATCTATCCGCTGGTGCTGGGTGGCTTCTCCATCCTCGCCTCCATCGTCGGCACCTTCTTCGTCAAGGCACGCGAAGGCGGCAAGATCATGAACGCGCTGTATCGCGGCCTGGCGATGTCCGGCGTACTGGCAGCCATCGCGTTCTACCCGCTCACCCAATGGCTGATGGCCGGCAACGGCATGTACAGCGTCGGCGCCTTGTATGGAGCCTCCCTCATCGGCTTGGTCCTCACCGCTGCACTAGTGTGGATCACCGAGTACTACACCGCGACCGAATACAGCCCGGTACGCCACATCGCGCAGGCAGCCACCACCGGGCACGGCACCAACATCATCGCCGGCCTCGGCGTGTCGATGAAATCCACTGCCGCGCCGGTGCTCGCCGTGTGTCTCGCCATCTGGGGCGCTTACCAGTTCGCAGGACTGTACGGCATCGCCATCGCGGCGACCGCCATGCTGTCGATGACCGGCATCATCGTGGCCATCGATGCCTACGGCCCCATCACCGACAACGCGGGCGGCATCGCCGAGATGTCGAGCCTGCCGGAGAACGTGCGCGTCATCACCGATGCGCTGGATGCCGTGGGCAACACTACCAAGGCCGTCACCAAAGGCTATGCCATCGGCTCCGCCGGTCTGGCGGCACTGGTGCTGTTCGCCGACTACACCCACGCGCTCACCGCCAGCGGCCACGCGCTGACCTTCGACTTGTCCAACCACATGGTCATCATCGGCCTGTTCATCGGCGGCATGGTGCCTTATCTCTTCGCCGCGATGGCCATGGAAGCGGTGGGCCGTGCGGCAGGCAGCGTGGTGGTCGAAGTGCGCCGCCAGTTCAAGGAGATCCCCGGCATCATGGAAGGCACCGGCAAACCGGAATACGGCACTTGTGTGGACATGCTGACCAAGGCCGCGATCCGCGAAATGATCGTGCCTTCGCTGCTGCCGGTCGCCATCCCCGTGGTGGTCGGCCTGACACTGGGCGCACAGGCACTCGGCGGCGTGCTGGTCGGCACGATCATCACCGGCATCTTCGTCGCCATCTCCATGACCACTGGCGGCGGTGCGTGGGACAACGCGAAGAAATATATCGAGTCAGGCAACTACGGCGGCAAGGGTTCGGAAGCGCACAAGGCTGCAGTGACGGGCGACACCGTGGGCGACCCGTACAAGGACACCGCCGGTCCCGCGGTGAATCCGCTGATCAAGATCATCAATATCGTGGCGCTGATGATCGTGCCGCTGCTGTAATTACTGCGCACGTAACAGACATGACAAAAAGCCGGCTTGCGCCGGCTTTTTTATTGGTCATGACCCGTCCTGAAATAAGTTGACACTTTTTGCGATGACGAAAGGGGTGTCAGATGGAATCAGGGGAAAGAAGGAGTCAGCGGGACTACACGCTGGCTTTTAAATTAAGCGTGGTGGACCAAGTCGAAAAAGGCGAAATGACCTACAAGCAGGCTCAAAGTCGCTATGGCATACAGGGTCGATCAACGGTATTAATCTGGTTACGCAAGCACGGTCGGCTGGATTGGCATAATCTGTCGCCCTCCATTCCCAAAGATGCATCAATGAGCGATCAACAGTTGCCGCTTACGCCTGATCAACGGATCAAGGAGCTAGAAGTTCAGCTCAAAGAAGCCAATGAGAAGGCGCGCTTGTTCGAAGCCATGCTGGATGTGATCAAGAACGAGTATGGGATCAGAATCCCAAAAAAGCCTTTAGGCAGGTCATCGAGAAAGGCCAAGTCGAAGGCTTGAGCATCTCGGCGGCCTGCCGCCATTACGGAATCAGCCGACAGGCGTATTACAAGCAATTGAGCAGTGCACAGGCCAAGCTTGAACGGAACGGTGCTGTCGTCGATCTCGTTCAACAGAGGCGTCTGCAACAGCCCAGAATCGGTACTCGCAAGTTGCATTACCTCTTGAGTGGCTCCTTCACGGAGAAAGGCATCAAGCTGGGGCGAGACGGTTTGTTTGATCTGTTGAGGGCGGCGCGCCTCCTTGTGCCAACCAAACGCGCGTATCACAAGACGACGGATAGCCATCATCGATTCCGTAAACACCCTAACCTGCTCAAGGATGGCCCGCAGAAGGTAATTGCTACGAGGCCAGAGGAAGTTTGGGTGGCAGACATCACCTACATTTCGACCAGGGAGAAGTTTGCTTATCTCAGCTTGGTTACGGATGCCTACTCCAGACGGATCATGGGCTACCATGTGCATGACAGCCTGCAAACGGAAGAGGTCAGCCGGGCGTTGAAGATGGCGATCAAAGGCAGAAGAACTCAAGCAAAACTCATTCACCACTCTGACAGGGGGATTCAGTATTGCTCCAGTTTCTATCAAAGGATCCATGAGAAACACGAGATTACGTGTTCAATGACGGATGGGTATGACTGTTATCAGAATGCATTGGCCGAGCGGGTGAACGGCATCCTGAAGAACAAGTTCCTGCTGCAGACACCGAAAAACCTGGAAGAGGCGGTTCAAATGGTCAAAGAATCGATCCATATCTACAACCATGAACGGCCCCATCTGGCGCTAAAATACAAAACGCCTGATGCGGTGTGCATCAGGCGTCTTTAACTACTTACCTAAACAAGATGTAAAACGACGTTTTACTGTCAACCTAGTTTAGGACGGGTCAGCCCCGGCGCGCGGAAGCAGCCACTCGCAATTGGGATCAGCTGGGGATGACATAGCCCCGCTCACGGAACAAGGTCACACAGGCGTCCACCACCCGCGGATCGAAAAGCGTACCGCGTGAACGGGTGATCTCCTCAAGTGCCGCTTCAACACCCAGCCCCGGACGATAGGGACGATGCGAGGACATCGCCTCGACCACGTCCGCCACCGTGAGAATGCGCGCTTCCAGCAAAATGGCATCGCCCTTGAGTCCTTGCGGGTAGCCCGAGCCGTCCATCTTTTCGTGATGCTGCAAGATGATGCTCGCAATCGGCCAGGGAAATTTCACGTCCTTCAGGATGTCATACGCGGCCTGCGGGTGCGTCTTGATCATGAGATATTCGAGGTCACTGAGCTTGCCCGGTTTATTGAGTATTTCCGCCGGAATCTTGATCTTCCCCAGGTCGTGAATGATGGCGGCAAGATGAATGGCATTGACTTGCTCTTCCGGCAAGCCCATTTCCCGCGCGATGGCCGTCGCCAGTTCGCCGACCCGCCGCTGATGGCCGGCGGTATAGGGATCGCGAGCTTCCACGGTATCCGCGATGGTCTGGATGGATTGTTCCAGGCTCTGCCGCAGTATCGTTGCGTGCTGCTCATGCTCGACTCGGGTGCGCAAGGTGATGATGCCATAGGCCAGATCGTTGGCCATTTCCTCCAACAGCTGGACCTCCTCGTCGTCGAAAGCATTCGCCTCGGATGAATAGATGCTCAAGCCGCCGAAAGTCTTGCCGCCGCCAGAGAGGGGCAAGGCGATGTTCGAGACATAGCCGCGTGCCAGTGCAACATCTTTCCAGGGTTTGAATGCCGGGTCGCTGGCGATGTCGTGGCAGATCTGTGTCGTTCCACTGCGTATGGCCCTGGCGATCGGCAATTGGCCCTGTTCCGTGTCGGCCCAGCTGGGGTTCTGTATCCAGTAATCACTACCGTTCATACCCGACCATGCCATGGGCGTGATGCTCTTTTCCGGGTCGTCCTCAGCATAGCCGACCGCCGACATGATGTAGCCGCCCTGTTCCACGACGATGTTCGTGACGGCTCGCAGCAACTCATCCTCGTTCGCTGCCCGCACCAGGGCCAGATTGCCCGCCGACAGCGTCTTGAGCGCGCGGTTGGCGCGTAGCAGCGCCTCTTCCGATTGCTTGCGTTCGGTGATGTCGTCGTAGATGCCCAGCACGCCAATGACCTGATTATTGGCATCGCGCAAAGGCACCTTGGAGGTACGCAACCAGATCGTGTTGCCATCCGGTGTCGTCTGTAGCTCCTCGAAACCCAGCCTCGAGTTGCCAGCTTCCATCACTGCCTTGTCGTCGGCTCGGTACAACTCTGCCTGGTCCTTCCATCCCATTTCAAAATCGGTTATGCCGGTCAGTTCCTCCGGGCTGGCGCACCCGGCATCTTTCGCAAACGCTGTGTTGCAGCCCAGAAAACGCGAATCGCGATCTTTCCAGAATATTCTGGCCGGCACATTTTCCACGACGGACTGCAGCAGATCCTTCGATTTCCGGAGCACCTCCTCCGCCTTCTTGCGCTCGGTGACATCCAGCCCTATGGACAGCAGGTTACTCGCATTGCCTTCCGCATCCTTCAGCGTCTTGTCATACCATTCAATCAGTCGTTGCTGGCCGTCCTTGGTGAGGAGTGCGCTGACGTTGCCGCGCGTTTGAATATCCCGGATGGCTCCCCGAAACAACTCTCTCGTTGCCTCCCTCTCCGATTCGGGAAGAAACGTGCTGAACCAATCCTTTCCTTTGACCTCACTCAGGGAATAACCAGTCAGGTTTTCCAGATAACGGTTGAAGCGAACGATCTGACCTTGCGGGTTCAGCAACAGTATGATGACCTGTGCGGTATCGACCATCCCATCGGAGAAATCCCGTTCCTGTTGCAGCGAAGCTTCAGCCTGTTTGCGTTCGGTGATGTCGACGCCGACACCAATGACATTCACTCCGCGCGGTGTTTCGATCCTGGTCGCCGTCAGGATGTAATTGCGTATCCCCGTCTTCATGAGCATGCGCGCCTCGACCTCCGCCGAACCGGTTTCGAAGGTCTCCTTAATCTTCTGGGAGATCAAGAGCCGATCCTCCTCATGTATAAATTCCAGGACATTGGCCATGGGCATTTCTTCCAATGGACGCCCCAGCAGTTCCGCCCCCTTCCGGCTCCAGCGCAACAGCTTGCCCTGCTGGTCGATGAGATAGAAGATATCCGGCAAGCTGTGTATCAGGCTATCCGAGAACGCCTTCTCTTCCTGAAGGGCCTGTTCGTTGCGTTTACGCTCGGTGATGTCGCGGGTGACACACTGGATAAAACGCCGCTGCTGGATGGCCAGGAAATTGGCGGCATACTCGAAGGGGACGATCACACCGTCAGGTCTGTGGAATTCGAGGCTGCTGCCGCGCCCGCTTCCGGCTTTCCGGACTTCAAGAAAGCGTTGCCGGGCCAGTTTATATTGTTCCGGGTGCAACAACTCCCATACCCTCATTCCCATGAGTTGTTCCAGCGTTCTGCCGGTCTGCTTTTCAAATTCAGGGTTGCAGTCCACGGTCTGCCAAGTGTCGCAATCGACCAGCACGATGCCATCCATAGCCTCGGTGAATAGTGCCTTGTATTTCCCCTCGGCCAACTTGCGGTTGCGGATACCTTTCTCTTCAGACAGCGCGCGTTTGATGGCAGGTACGAGGCGCGCCAGACGATCCTTCAGCACATAATCCCTCGCGCCCAGCTTGAGCATTTCCACGGCCGCCTCGTCCCCCATCGCCCCGGTTACCATGATGACCGGAATGTGCGGATGCGTGCGGCGCGAATATTCCAATGCGTCGCGTCCGTTATAGGCCGGCAGGTTGTAGTCGGCCAGGACGATGTTGGGCTTGAACTCATCCAGTGCCTGTACAAACGCCTCGCGCGTATCTACTCGTAGCATGGTGAATACCTGTTCGGCATCCTGCAGCTCGCTCTTCGTCAGCTCCGCGTCGGATGGCACATCCTCCAGCAACAGGATGCGCAGGTCATTTTTCTCGGCAGGCTGATCCATGATCATTTAACCGGAATCGGCGGACGGTTGATGAATAGCCAGTAGTACCCCAATTCGGATACCACCTTGGCGAACTCGTTGAACTCCACGGGCTTGTTGATGTAGCTGTTGACGCCGTGGTCGTAGCTTTCCATCACATCCCGGTCCTCTTTGGAGGAAGTCACCACCACGACCGGTATCCGCCTGGTGCGCTCATCCGCCTTGAGACGGCGCAGCACCTCCAGTCCGCTCACCTTGGGCAAGCGCAAGTCGAGCAAGATCACCCTCGGATAATTCTCGATATGCCGGCTGGAGTAGGCGCCGGTGGCGAAAATAAAATCCAGCGCCTCCGCCCCGTCTTTCACCCACATCAGCTTGTTTGCGAGATTGCGCTCCTTCAGTGCCAGCATGGCCAGCTCGGCGTCGGTGGGGTTGTCTTCCACCAGCAGGATATCTACGTTTTCAATCTGGGCACCCATGTTTGTTCTCCTTTAAACAGGCAATGCAAAATAAAACGTCGCACCTTTGTTGACCTTGCCATCCGCCCACACCCGCCCGCCATGCCGCGTGATGATGCGCTTCACGATGGCCAGGCCGATCCCCGTTCCCTCGAATTCTTCGACGCTGTGCAAGCGCTGGAACACGCCGAACAACTTCTCGGCATACTGCATGTCGAAGCCCGCGCCATTGTCCTTGACGAAATAGACGTTCTCCTTGCCCTCCGGATAACTGCCGACCTGGATCGACGCCGCCGGGCTGTGGCTGGTGAATTTGATGGCATTGCCCAGCAGGTTCACCCATACCTGGCGCAGCATGGCGTGGTCGCCGTGAGCATGAGGAAGCGGTTTGATCTCAATTGCCAGGTCGCGACCTCTGGCGACGAGCAGGAGTTCTTCGAACACTTCGCGTGCCAGCCCTTCCATGTCGACTTCCGCCATGGACATTCCCAGCCGTCCCATGCGTGAGAAGGCGAGGATGTCGTCGATGAGCTGGCCCATCTTCAGGGTGTTGTCGCGCACCAGTTTCAAATATCGCGTGCCTTCATCATCCAGCTTGTCTTCATATCGTTTCAGCACTTGGTGCGAAAAACCGTCGATGGCCCGTAGCGGCGTGCGCAGGTCGTGGGAGACAGAGTAGGCGAATCCTTCCAGATCCTTGTTGGCCTCCTCCAGTTCCCGCGTCTTTTCTTCAAGGCTTTCATTGAGCTTATTGAGCTGGTCCTGGGCGGACAGCAGCTCGCGGTTTTTCAGGGCCGCGTTTTCATAGATCGAAATGAACAGGTTCATGATTTGCTGAGGCCCCGCACTGACCATGTGTTTCTCCCCGCCGATATTCAGTTCCATTTCTATTTTTTCTTCGCTATATATGGGCGGATTCATCATGACAGTATTGATGAGGGACAATAGATACTGCTCGTTGAATGGCTTGGTCACATAGAAACCCGCGCCCGCATTCAAACCGCTGATCACATCCTGGGGATCCGACAGCGTGGTCAGCAGAATCACCGGTATGTTCTTCAACGCGTCATCCTGGCGAACGGCTCGGCACATTTCATATCCGTCCATCACCGGCATGGTGACGTCACTGATGATGACCTTGGGCGGCTCTTTCCGGGCTGCGGCCAGACCCTCCGCCCCATCCTTGGCGAGCGTGACGCGGTAGCCTTGCTGTACCAGCATGCGGCGCAGCAGTTCGGCCTGGATCATGCTGTCTTCCACGATCAGGATCAGGGGCTGCGGCGAACCGGTTTCCGGCTGCGCTGTGTTGTCCGGTTGTTCGTTCATGGCACAGTACTCTCCGTTGTTTCCTGGCCGAGTAGCTTCATTAAAGCGGGGGCGATCTTGGGCAAAGGCAGCACATAACGCGCGGCGTTGGCTGCGATGGCTTCTTTCGGCATACCGAAGACGATGCTGCTTTCTTCATCCTGTGCGATCGTCGTTCCGCCGGCTTGGGCGATGGCCTGCATGCCTGCCACACCGTCGCGCCCCATGCCGGTGAGCAGCACGCCGGCGGCCTCTCTGCCGTAATGCTGCGCCAGTGATTTGAAAGTGACGCTGATGGAGGGACGGTGGCTGTCGTAGATTGGCGCATCGGAACACGCTAGCCTGCCCTGCCCGTCAATCGCCAAATGCAAGCCACTGCGGGGGAAATAGACGGTGCCCGGCTGCGGCTCGATGCCTGTCTCGCCCGTCACGATCTTCAACTGGCATTTGCATGACAGCCAATCGACCATCCCCTGCATGAATCCCTCGCTGATATGCTGGACGCAGATCAGCGGTGCCGGAAAGCTTGCAGGCAGGTGCGACAGGATTTCCTGAAACGCCTGCGGCCCGCCGGTCGAGGCGCCGATGCCGATGATGCGCGGCGGCACTGCCTCGGCCGGGGGCAGACCGTTCCCGTGTGGAGGCACAGTCGCATAGGGTTCTTTACGTCGATTGCGGATGACCACCACTCCGGCCAGGATCTTGATCTTGCTGACCAGCTCCTGCGCATCCAGCCCATAATCCATTCCCACCTCGCCCAGCGGCTTGGCCATGACGTCGATGGCCCCGGCCTCCAGCAACTGGAAGATATTGGAGGTCTGCTCCTTCTGCACCGATATGCTCAGCACCAGGATGGGACGCGGAAATTTTCGCATCACCGCCTTGGTCAGTTCCAGACCGTCCATCACCGGCATGTGCAGGTCGGTGCAAATGACATCGGGCTGCAAAGTCGGGATCATGTTCAGCGCCTCCTGGCCGTTGGTGGCCGTGCCCACCACCTGAATCTCCGGAGCGTGAGCAAGCATTCGCTTGAGAATGGTGAGAGTAAGCAGGGAGTCGTCTACCAGCAGGACTCGAATGGGATGCGTTGAATTTTGGTCATTAAGGTTCATAGGTTAGCGATCGCCACTAAATGAGTCGCACCAGGCAGTCCAGCAGCACCCGCTGGTCGAACGACGGTTTGGAGATATAGGCGTTGGCGCCTGCTTCCAGGCCGCGCCGCTGGTCTTCTTCCGAAGCCAGCGAGGTCACCAGGATGATGGGCAGTTCGGCGTATTTCTTGTCGGCCCGGATCTTCTCGGTGAGCATCAGGCCGGTCATGTTCGGCATCACGATGTCGGATACCACCGCATCGAATGAACGCGTGCCGAGTTTGTTGTAAGCGTCCGCCCCGTCAACGGCGGTGACCACTTCGTAGCCGGCGCTTTCCAGAATGCGCTTCTCCTGCGTGCGCGTGGTGATGCTGTCTTCGGCCAGCAGCAACACTTTTTTTGCGAGGACCGCTGCTTCGATTGCAGCCACAGGGACGGCTGAAACGGATTTCTTGCACAGCGTCTTAAACAAATCATGGGGGTTCAGCACCGTGCACACTTCACCGGTTTCCAGTATGGTCGCTCCGGAAACGTTGCGCACCCGCTTCAGCAACTTGCTTTGCGGTTTCAGCACGACCTCCAGTTCATCGACGACCTCGTCCACCATCAGGCCGAATCGCTCTTCGCCTACACTCAGGATGACGCAAGCCACTGTGGAGTGCGGAGCTACTGCAGCTTCCGCGATCCCCAGCAGTGCATCGAGACTCGCCACGGAAACAGGTTGGCCGTCGATCGAAATCGTTTGGCGACCTTCCATGCTGTACAACTCATGAGTCTGCACCTTGCGCGAAAACTGCACATGCTCAACCGGCAATGCGTAGCGGCGGCCGCTCGTCGCGGCGATCAACACCCGTACGGTCGCCAGCGAGATCGGCAGTTGCGCACGCAAGGTCAAGTCCCTTGCCGGGAACGGACTCGATCTGCAGCGCCCCCTTGAGACGCTCGACATTGTTGTGCACCACATCGAGACCGACGCCGCGACCGGAAACATCGGTGATTAAGGCACTGGTGGAAAAACCGGGAACCAGGATCAATGACTGTAGCTGTGCTGCACTCATGCCCGCCAACTCTTCCTCACTGTGCATGCCGCGTTTCAGCGCAGTGCGCCTGATTTCTTCGAGGTCCAAACCGCGGCCGTCATCGCTGACTTCGATGATGATGCTGGCCGGCGTCTGACTGGCCTTGATACGGATGGTGCCGGTGCGCGGCTTGCCCGCCTGCTCGCGCTGCTCCGGGCGTTTCGATGCCGTGGTCGACGGCATTGCGCAGGATGTGCATCAGCGGATCTTTCATTTCCTCCAGGACATGTTTGTCCGCCACTGCGTCCTCGCCCTCGACAACCAGCTCGACCTCCTTGTGCTGGTCTCGTGCCAGATCGTGAACCAGGCGCGGAAACAGCACGAACAGGGTGCTCATGGGCAGCAGACGCAAGGTGCGTATGCCGCTTTCGAGCTGGTCGGCAACATAATCCAGCCGGGCGCTGTCTTCATAAGCGCCAGAGCGCAAGTGATTCAAGGAATGCTGCAACGGTTCCAGACGTTGCGCGATCTGCTCCGCAGCATGGGTCGAGAATCGTCCCGCATGCACCGCCCTGGTCCATTCGTCGCAATAGTCGAGCAGTTCATCGATCTCCGCCGAGCGGCGCGCGATGCGGATCTTGGTCACGGTCAACTCGCCTGCCTGCGTTAGCAGCGCATCCAGTCTTTTCGGATCGACGCGTATCGTCTCGATGCGAAAAGACTCTGGTTTCAAAGTGCGCGATTCGGGTTGCGGAGCAGTCGATTGCGAAATGGGGATTACGGATTGCGGAATATTTGTTTCCGGAGCTGCAGCCTCGGGGTTTGATTCCGCACTCTGAGTTTCAAATTCAGACTTGGTTTGTTCCTCACTCGTTTGCGGAGCGATGATCATGAATTGCGCAGACGCAATTTCCGGTTCCGATTCCATATGTCTAACTCCGCGATCCAGAATTCGATTGTTCCGCATTCGAAGAATCTCCGATCTCTCCCTGCACCAATCCGCGGATGGTCTCCAGCGTCTGGTACATTCCTGCAACTGCGTCAGGTTGCAGCACGGCTCCGCCTTTCTTGGCAGCCCCCAATGCATCCTCCAGTTGGTGTGCCAAAGTCTGGATCGGGATCAGCCCCAGCATCCGCGCCGCACCCTTCAGGCTGTGCGCTTCCCGGAACATGTCTTCCAGCAAGGACTGGTCGGTCGGTGTTTTTTCCAGACGCAACAGCCCATCGTCGAGGTGCTGCAAGCGCTCCTCGCTTTCGAGCTTGAACAGACTGCGCAGTTCCTGGTCTTCGATCATTTTTATTCCGCGCTCCGCAATTAATCAGACCAGCGCCCGCAGCGACTGGGCAACGTCATTCAGCTTGACCACGCCGATCTTGGCTTGTGCCGTGCCGGCAGCGATCTCCTTCGAACCGTTGCTCAGGTTCTTCATCGCTTCAGAAACCTGGGTCAATGCGCCGGATTGCTGTTTGCTGTTCAGCATCACCTGCTGCGCGCCCTCGTAGACCTTGTTGGCCACCTCCGCAAGTGAGGCAAAGGACTCGCCGGACTGCTTGGCGATGGATGCCACCTCCTCGGCTGTCTTGGTACCCTCCTCGGTCGCCATCACCGCCGAGTTGGTGGCCTTCTGCACTTCTTCCACGAGTGCATTGGTGCGTTCCGCCGACTTCTTGCTCTGGTCGGCGAGCTTGCGTATCTCGGTCGCCACGACGGCGAATCCTTTGCCGTGTTCGCCGGCACGCGCAGCTTCAACCGCCGCATTCAACGCCAGCATGTTGGTCTCGCTGGCGAGCTCGCCGACCACTTTGGCGATGGAACCGATCTGCTCGGCCTGCTCGGACAGGCGCAGGATCTGCTCGGCAACTGCACCGACCTTTTCTTTCATCTCGGTGATGCCGCTATAGGAACGGTTGGCCAGCTTGATACCCTCTTCGGTCAGCGCGAGCGACTGGTTGGCCAGCGCCGCCGTGTTTTCCGACTGCTGGGCGGAGGTCTGGGAAGAGACCCCCAACTCTTCGGCGGTAGCCGAGACTTCCGTGACTGCCGCAGACTGCTCGCCCACCGTCCGTTCGTGCTCGGTCATGGTGGCGGCGATCTGGGTCGAGGATGCGGACAGTGCACTGATCTGCTCCTTGATCGAACTGCTGATGCGTCCGGTCATCCACAAACCAATCACGATAGATGCGAGCGTTGCCAGAAAAACGCCGCCCCATAAACTCCTGTTGAGTTCAGTCGTCGTAGCGATGCGCTGTTTTTCCCGCTCATCCAGTATTGCGTTTTCCCGTTCGGCGAATTGATCAAAAGTTGCTTTGATCTCATCAAATACAGAGTTGCCGGACAGCACCATCGCGATCGCCGCGGGCGCCTTTCCTGCTTTCATGAGCACAACCGACTTTTGTTCAATGCTGGAAATGACGTTCTGCAATTCCTCTGCCTTTTCGACTCTGGCTTTCTGCTCGGCATCTGTCACCAATATCCTTAACGCTTTTATCGCCGCCAGGAATTGTTTATTGCCGTCCTCGGTCACGCTTAGCAAATTCTCATCCCTGGAAAGGAGGTAACCCCGGGTGGCGCGCATTTCGATGCTGACACCAAGCTCGGCGTCTTTTGCCAGGTTCACGGTCCTGAAAGTTTTTTGAGCCAGATCAGAGCTGTCCGACATGTGCCGGACATCGACAAATACCAGGGTAGCCACTGCCAGGAACAAGACCAGCGGGACGGCATAACCCAGCAAGATGCGATAACGCAGTTTCATATTCGCGAACATTTTTGTTCTCCCTCATTAAAAATTCGGATTCCGAATTCGACTCATGCTTCTTCCTCAACCTCAAGGCCACCTTTAGCCAGGATCTTTTGCATGTCCAGTATGCTGACCATGCTCTCGCCGTAACGCGCCACGCCCTTGCAGTATTCGTTTCTCTCTTCATGCGCCGCCGCTGACAGGGAGGCAATGTCGGCGGGCTGCAAGTAGATCACTTCGAGTACCTTGTCCACCGGCACGCCGATGGACAGCTCGCCCGACTCGACCACCATGACTTCCGCGGCAAGGCTTCCTGTCGGGATGTGCAGCAGCTCCCTGATATCCGCGAGGGTCAGGATGTCGCCGCGCAGGTTCATGTTGCCGACGATGTGCGGCGGGCAACAGGGGATTGGAGTGACCCGGCGCAAGTGGGAAAACTCGCGCACCACCTCCAGCCCCACGCCGAAACATTCCTCGCCGAGCTGGATGATAGATAGCGGGATCCGTTCGGCGGCTTCCATGCTCTCCATCACCTGCATCAGGTTGTGGGCGCGTTTGCGGAATTCCGCGCGCTCTTCATCGGTGGCGTCCGGACAGAAATATATTTGGGGATTCTCGGCAACGTCGGATGCGGGCAGCGCCGGTGCATGGATCAGGTGCTGCACATCCAGCAGCATGATGATCTCTTCGCCCACCTTGGCGTTTCCGGCAAGAAAGTGGACAGGTGCGGATGTGTCGCCATCGTAGCGCGGCACGGGTTCGATCTGTGACGCGGGAATGCCAATGACGTCGCTGACCTCGCTGACGATCGCCCCCATGGTCACGTCGTCCGTTTGCAGCATCACGATGCTGTCGCTCAGCCGATAGCGTAGGGAAGGATGGCCGAGGCGCGAAGCTGAGGTTCATGACTGGGACTACCTTCCCGCGCAGGTTGAACACGCCAGCAATATGCGATGGTGCCTCATCGGCCAGCGTAAGTTCCGGCAGCCAGGCGATCTCCAGCACCGCCCCTGCGTCTACTGCATAGCGCACTCCATTCAGACCAAACAGCAAATAAGGTGTCATGTCCCAACTCCCTTGATTATTGCTACTTGCCATTGCGCCAAAGCAATCGCGCTTGAATTTTCTTTAACTTCCTGATGCCGCAGCAATAGGAACAGCGATGGATAGCCGGTTGCGCCCTGCGTTCTTCGCCCGGTAAAGCGCATCATCGACAAGTTTGATGTATGTATCCGGGTTCGCGCTGGCGGTCGGTATGACGGTAGTCACGCCCAGGCTGATCGTGACATAAGGACATACGGTGGAATCCGGGTTGGGCATGTGCAGACTTTCAATCTCGGCACGAATTTTTTCGGCGACCTGTCTTGCGCCAGTGGAGTCTGTTTCCGGCAACAGGATGATGAACTCCTCCCCCCCATAGCGGGCCACCGTATCGGACGGACGGCAAACGATTTTCTGGGTGGCGTCAGCAATCCTTTTCAGACACTCGTCTCCCTCCAGGTGGCCGAACTTGTCGTTGTATTGCTTGAACCAGTCAACGTCGAACATGACCAGTGTGAGCGGACGCCGGTTGCGCATGGCGCGCAACCATTCGTCCGCGAATCGTTCATCGAAGTGCCGCCGGTTGGCAAGTTCCGTGAGGCCATCGAGGTTGGCCAGTTTCAGCAGTTGCATGTTGAGCTCTTCCAGCTTCATCTGGCTCGCGCGCAGCGCGCGGTAGGCATCATCCCGCTGCAGTTTGTTGATGTAGGCCGCCGAGTGGTAACGCAGCCGCGCGATCAGTTCGATCGAGTCTGGAAGCTTGACCAGATAATCGTTAGCCCCTGCCCCGAAGGCCTGCGCCTTGGTGGCGGGATCATCGTTGCTGGACAGCATGATGATGGGGATATCGCGGGTGGCCGGATGCGCGCGGAAGAAATTGCACAGGGTGAGACCATCGATCGATGGCATGGTGAAGTCGAGCAGGACGACGGTGGGACCGATCTTTTCGGCGGTGCTGATCGCCTGGGAGGGATCCTGGCAATAGTGAAAGTTGATGTCCTTTTCGGTAGTGAGCTGACGCTGCAGCAACTCGGCGACAAATGACTGGTCATCCACAAGCATGACCATGAGCGGACGCTCAACGGGCAGAATGGCTCTCATTCGTATCGCGAGCGTCCATGTGCACCTTCTCCTTTACCGTCCTGGAAAGAAAAACTATTGCAGCTGCATCAGTAAATTTCCATCAATTCAAGTTATTGATTACCCGTTTTTAGCAGATGGTCTACATATTGCAATACCTCATTCACTGTAGATGCCCCATAAAGTTTTATCTGCTCATCTCCGGACAGGCTTTTCAAAAGGTCCCGCGCGGTTGAGCGCATCTTTACGGCTCTTTCCTTTTCACCTTCCCGCGCATAGAGATCGCCCAGATCGAGGTAGGCGGCGATGAACGAGGGAGCGAGATAGATCACTTTTTTCAACAGATCCTTGGCCTCGGCGAAATCCCCGCGCTCCTGTGCCAGCAACGCCATCAGATAATGCGGTTCCGCGTTCAGTGGATTTCTGGCAATCATCTCGCGGCAAGACTTTGCGGCCATCTCACGCTGGCCCTGATTCGCGTAGCTGCCAGGCCTGCTGCATTTCCGAAACGGCTCCCTCCTAGCCTATCTCCGCTGGCACTTGTGGGGGCGGTGGAACCGGGACCGCTGCCTTGGCAGCGGGCATGGCATTAAATACCGTAGTCAATTTTTTCGGGACGGCCTTCGGTGGCTCTATCAGTGGTGCCGGTGGCTGCGCAAAGAAAGAGGCAGAACTTTTTTGATAGACGATGGATTCCGGAAACACCCTGGCACGCAATTTCCCCAAATGGTGTGCATACAGTTCGCCGTGGCCGGTGATCAGCATGCCGCCATCCGCCAGTGTCTCCGTGAGCTTGTCCGCGACACGGGAAATCATCTGGGGCGCCATGTAGATGAAGGTATTGCGGCACAGGATCAGATCCAGGTCATACAAATTGGCAGCGTAATCGGGGAGTCTGTCGGCCACCAGATCCCCAGTCTGAAACATCACCCTGTTGCGGATGTTGTCGTCTAGAACCCATGAGTCTTTGTGACGATGAAAATAGCGCTGCCGCCGCTCGTCACTCATGCCGCGAAAAGACCATTCGGTATAGATCCCGCGCCGCGCCTTCTCGATGGCATGACGATTGATGTCCGTGCCAAGGATCAGGATGTCCCATTGCGATGGGTCACCCATCAGCTCGTCCAGCACGATGGCCAGAGAATAGGCTTCTTCGCCGCTGGAGCAAGCGGCACTCCAGATACGCAGCGTGCGCTCCGTCTTGCGGCGCTCCAGCAGGTCTGGAAGGATTCTGTTCTGGAGCAGGATGTGCTGTCCGCTGTCGCGGAAAAAATAAGTCTCGCCGGTAGTCAGCGGAACGGTGAGTTCTTCCCGCTCATGCCGGATGCCAGCATCTGACTCCAGGAGCTGACAGTATTGCTCCACACCGGAAAGATCGAGCGCCCTCACCCGCTCGGCGATCACCTTGCGCAGCATCGCATCGTCCTGCTCGCGAACCAGCAAGCCTATCCGTCTGGCGATCAGATTTCTGGCTTGCTTGAGGAGAGAGTCTTCCATGAGGTTTCCCCCGGAACAGCATGCGCAAGAGGTTAAGCGCGGGATCAATATTGAAAGTTGTTCCTACGACTGCAGGCAGCTGGCCCACCTTACACCCAATGCGTTTATCCGGATATACGCCAAACAACCTATATATTTTGGTGAATGGCTGCTTTGGAGTTCATTATCGATTGGCCGGTTTGGGCCGCGGCAGAGCGTCGAGACTTCGAAATTTTTCTATCCGCTCCATCACCTATCCCTTCTCCATGAATCTCTCCAGATGCGCGAGAAAAGCGCGCGTCTTGGCGGGCAGATAACGGCGCATCGGCATCACCGCCCATGCGGGAACAGCGGGCAATGACCATTGCGGCATTACTCGCACCAAGCGCTTGAGCCGTACATCCTCAGCCACGAAGGAATCCGGCAAAGCACCGATGCCGGCACCATCCAGCAATAGCTGCTGGATCATATCGGGCGAGTTCAAAGTCAGGCGACCGGGAGGAACAGCTTCCCACACGGCTTTGCCTCTGGTCAGCTTCCACGGCATGGCGCTTCCGCGCGCAGACAGCAAGCGAACCGCCGCATGCTGCGCCAGTTCATCCGGATGTTTCGGCGCCGGATGCAGCGCGAGATAGATAGGGCTGGCGTACAGGCCGAAGCCTTGCTCGTCGATCTTGCGCGCCACCAGGGTCGAGTCGCTTTCCAACGCGCCCATGCGTATCGCCATATCGAAGCGTTCGCCGATCAGATCGACGCGGCGCGAGGTCAGATCGAGGTCGAGCTGAATCTCTGGATAATTTTCGATAAAGGTAGCGATGGCACGCGAGAAATGTTGCTTGGCGTAATCACCCGGCATCGAGACGCGCAAATGCCCACGCGGCTGCATGTCCTGACTGCGCACGAAATCCTGAACGGTGACGACCTCTTCCGCCACGCGCCGGCTGTGGTCCAGAAATTCCTGACCGAATTCGGTGAGCGTCAGACGGCGCGTGGTGCGGATCAACAGCCGCTGTCCCAGCAGCTCTTCCAGGTTCGCCAGACGGCGCGAGACTGTGGCTTTGGGCATTCCCAGATGTTCGGCGGTGCGCACCAGGCTTTCCTGTTCGACGATAGCGGCGAACAGGATCATGTCATCAGCGGAGATATTCTTTTGTTCCATTTGTGGGACAGTCTATTCCGTATTTACGTCTTTATCTATCTTTTCGGGACGCCTACCATGCAATCAAATTCCTCCACCAAGGAGCTCATCATGAACACCACCACCCAAGTAACTCTGCATCAATCGCGCACCATCGACCGCCTCATCGAAGGCATCGCCACTTCGGACGGCGCGGGCGTGAAACTGACCCGCGTGCTCACCGGCAAGCTGCAACGCCGCCTCGACCCATTCCTGATGCTGGATGCATTCGGCAGCGACAATCCGGACGACTACATCGCAGGCTTCCCCGACCACCCGCACCGCGGCTTTGAGACCGTGACCTACATGCTCTCCGGCCGCATGCGGCACCGCGACAGTGCTGGACATGAAGGCTTGCTGGAGAGCGGCGGCGTGCAATGGATGACTGCCGGACGCGGCGTGATCCACTCCGAGATCCCCGAACAGAAGGACGGCGTGATGGAAGGCTTCCAGCTCTGGCTCAATCTGCCCGTACCACGCAAGATGGCCGAGCCGTGGTATCGCGATTTCCCGAGCGCGGAGATACCCGAATATGTCACGCCGGAGAACGTCACCGTGCGCGTCATCGCCGGCACCAGCAACGGCGTTGCGGGTGCCGTCACGCGCGAGACCACCGAGCCGCTATACCTCGATATCCATGTGCCAGCGGGTACCGAATTTTCGACCGCGTTGCCGGACACACATAACGCTTTCATCTACGTCTATCGCGGCGCGGTACAGATCGGCAGCACGCTGGTGGAATCGCGACGCATGGGCGTCCTGAGCAACACGCCGGGAGCGGATGGAGTGACACTGACGGCGACAGAAGATGCGCGCCTGATCCTGGTCGCAGGCAAGCCGCTCAACGAGCCTATCGTGCAATACGGACCGTTCGTGATGAACACGCAGGAAGAGATACATCAAGCATTGGACGATTTTCGCAGCGGGCGCTTTGCCTGAACACACCACTTCAAACCAACAAGGAGCACGACATGAGCGACACCCTGTTCACCCTCGCCACCCTCGGCAAACTGCAACTGAAGAATCGCATCGTGATGGCACCGATGACCCGCTCGCGCGCCATCGGCAACGTGCCGAACGAACTGATGGAAAAGTATTACGCGATGCGTGCCGGCGCCGGACTGATCATCACCGAGGGTACTTCGCCCTCCGCCAACGGTCTCGGCTATGCGCGCATCCCCGGCCTGTTCAGCGATGCGCAAGTGCAAGGCTGGCGCCGCGTGACGGATGGCGTGCATGCGGCAGGCGGCAAGATATTCGTGCAATTGATGCACACCGGGCGCGTCAGCCATCCGGCGAACATGCCAGCCGGAACGAAGCTGGTCGCTCCCTCCGCCATCGCCGCTCCGGGCGAGATGTGGACAGACAGTAACGGTATGCAGCCGCACCCTGTTCCAGCCGAAATGAGCGAAGCCGACATCGCCCAAGCCATCGCCGAATATGCGGCTTCGGCAAAACACGCGATCGAAGCCGGATTCGATGGGGTCGAACTTCATGGCGCCAACGGCTATCTGATCGACCAGTTCCTGAACACCGCCACCAACCAACGCACGGACAAATGGGGCGGCAGCGTCGAGAATCGCACCCGCTTCGCCGTGGAAGTGGCCAAGGCAACTGCCGCCGCCATCGGCGCCGACCGCGTCGGCATGCGCATCTCGCCCTATGGCGCATTCAACGGAGCGGTAGCCGACGCCAAGATGGATGCGATGTATCTGCGCCTGATCGAGGAGCTGAACGACATCGGCCTGGTGTACATCCATGTCGTCGATCACAGCTCGATGGGCGCACCGGAAGTCAGCGCAGAATTGAAAGCCAAGATACGCGCCAACTTCAAGGGCAAGTACATCCTTTCCGGCGGCTATGATGTGACGCGAGCGAATGCCGACCTCGACGCCAATCACGGCGATCTGGTGGCGTTCGGCCGACCGTTCATTTCCAACCCCGATCTTGTAACAAAGATGCGGGAAGGATCGGCCCTGAAAGCCCCAGATCCGGCCACTTTCTACACGCCGGGAGAAAAAGGCTACACCGACTACTAATTGATGCTTGAACAAAAAAGCCGCACCCAAAGGTGCGGCTTTTTCACTTTGCAGTTCGAGGAATATTTATCTATTCGATTTCAAGATGGATTCAATTGCATTGCACGCATTCTCGATACCGTTCTCGCTTTGCATGCGAGCTCCTACTTCGATTGCCCGCCGCTTATATGAGTCCTCGGTCGCCAATTTCTCAATCGAAGTTGCGGCATTGTTAATCGTATATTTCTTGCGCCCGATGGTTTCTGCCACGCCGAGTCGCACCATGCGCTCCGCATTGTCGAATTGATCGAAGCCGAAGGGCACGATCAGCATGGGCTTCTTGGCACAAACGGCCTGCGCCAGCGTCCCGATCCCGGCTTGATGCACAATGACGCTCGCATGCGGGAACAGTTTTTCGTACGAAACGTACTTCAGCATCAGCAGATCATCCCCGAATTCGCTTGCGTCGATTCCGGCATCCAGCGGCCCCGTTACCAGCACGGCACGCCGCTTTAATTTCCGGGCAACCAGCGCGCTGGTGCGGAAAAATTCCGGTGCAATATGCACCGCTGACGAACCCAGTGCAAAGACCAAGGGCGGCTCGCCTGCCTGAAGGAATTCATCCAGCGCAGACAGCATGCGGGTATCGGGATCTTTCTCCGAGAATAAGGGAAAGCCCGTGACCATCGTGTTTACAGGCCAATCGGGCTGCGGCACTGCAAATGATTGCGGGAACATGGCCAGGGTTCCGTGGGGTGAATACTGCCCTTCAAATAACGGATTGGCGGCGGGCACGGCTAATTTCTGTGTTGTGCAGAAATCGTAAAGCGGCTTGACCCAGGCTAGCGCCACCTTTTTGATAAGTTTGAACATGCCGCGATACAAAGCCGGACTCCAATTGTTGACCGATTTGAGCCACGGTGCCGCGCTCTGAATTGGTGGGTCGTAAACCGACATGAAGAACATGGGGGCCAAGATGGTCGACAGCCACGGGATGTTCATGTCGCGACATACGAGCGGCGTTGCAAAGGCAAAGGGATTCGAAATGACAAAGTCGGCGTGCTGGGCTGCTTCGCGGGTGTCTTGATAGGTTTTGTCTATACCGCGCATCATTTCTCGTACGAAACGCTCTCCCCCTTTGATGGGATCAAAGACCTGTTGCAGAAAAGCGCTGAGCGATTCCGGCGTGGTGTATTGATCAAGACCGCAGCGGATATGGCAGAACGGCAATCCTTCCGCTTCCACCTTTTGCCGGAATATCTCCGTGGTGCCGAGTATCACCTCGTGATTGCGCTTCTGCAGTGCCTTGCCCAGTGCAACATAGGGAAACAGATCGCCATAGGAACCAAAGCAGGTAATCAATACGCGCACCATTGCCGTCCTTCCTTTCTCGATAAGGTCTTGGGCTGAATTCAGGGTTGGGCTTTTGCACCGTCCAGGAAACAGTCCACCGTCATTTCCAGATGGTCATCCAGCGAAAATGAATTGAGGGCGGAGAACCACATCAGGCATGCCGCCGTGAACGCCCATACAAGCTGGCTGGCCATCTCCTGCGCAGGGATATCCTTGCGGACATCTCCCAAGTCTTGGCCTGCCTCCACGACAGCAGCAAGGAACTTGTCAAAGCCGCTTTGATACATCTGGTTCAGCGGATCCTTGCCCAGCAATTGGAACTGGAAGCCGAACTCGATGCGCGCGAACTCCGGATCCGTTCTGAATGCATTTGCCGCGGACAAAAAGACTGCTTTCAGCCTCGACCTTGTATCCGGGTATTGGGACAGCAATTGGGGAAACCGGTCAGTGTTCTCCTCCACATTGCGTTTCCAGTAAGAAGACACGATCGCTTCCTTAACCGGGAAATAACTGTAAAGCGTTCGTTTTGCGACATCCGCCTCCAGCGCGATTTGTTCCATGGTCGTGTTATCGAAGCCCTGCTCCCGAAAAAGCCTGACCGCCTGGCGCATGATCTGCATCTGTACTTCTGTCTTTTTTCGATCGCGACGACTTGGGGTTTGGATATCTGTCATGGCGCATTAAATGTATACGACGGGCATTAGTATACGTAGTATACATTTAATGCGCAACATTGGCTGCGCGCCTGGGAAAGGCGATGCGCCGATGGTTGCCAGGCACCGAGTGGCGGCTTTTGGCGGGCAGCCACTCAGTGATACAATTCGCGCCTTTCAATTTCCACTAAAAGGCGTCGCATCATGAGCTTGAACAAAGTCCCCTCCGGCAAAGACCTTCCCAATGACTTCAACGTCATCATCGAGATCCCGATGCATGGCGAGCCGGTCAAGTACGAAGTTGATAAAGACTCCGGCGCGATCTTCGTTGACCGCTTCATGAGCACTGCGATGCACTACCCCTGCAACTACGGCTACATCCCGCACACCCTGTCCGATGACGGCGATCCCGTGGACGTGCTGGTCGTCACCCCCATCCCGCTGCAAGTCGGCTGCGTCGTACGTTGCCGTCCGCTGGGCGTGCTGAAGATGGAAGATGAATCCGGCGTGGATGCCAAGCTGCTGGCCGTGCCGGTGGACAAGCTGACCGCCGTGTATCGCAACGTGAAGACCTATACCGACATGCCCGAGATCCTGCTGAAGCAGATCTCGCACTTCTTCGAGCACTACAAGGACCTCGAGCCCAACAAGTGGGTCAAGGTGCAAGGCTGGGAAGACGGCAAATCGGCATGCGACGAGATCATGCTTGGCGTGGCCAACTACAAGAAAGCCGCAGTCAAACCCGAGTTCTGATTCGCAAGGAGAGCAAGATGACCGCACGCATCATTGACGGCAAAGCCATCGCACAGGAAGTCCGCGCCGAATGGAAGGTACGCGCCGACGCCCTCAAGGCGCGCGGCATCACGCCGGGGCTGGCGGTCATCATCGTCGGCGAAGACCCGGCGTCCAAGGTGTATGTCGCCAACAAGGTGAAGGCCTGTGCCGAACTGGGCCTGCACTCAGAACACATCGCCCTGCCCGCCGACACTTCCGAAGCAACGCTGCTGGCGAAGATCGCCGAACTGAATGCCGACCCGAAGATCCACGGCCTGCTGGTGCAGCTGCCGGTGCCCAAGCACATCGACAGCGACAAGATATTGAACGCCATCAGCCCGGACAAGGACGTGGACGGCTTCCATCCGATGAACGTTGGCGCGCTGGCCACCGGCAACATGCGCTTCGCGCCCTGCACGCCTTACGGTTCGCTGATCCTGCTGCAAAAGAGCGGCGTCAGCATCGAGGGCAAGCACGCCGTGGTGATCGGCCGCAGCAACATCGTCGGCAAGCCGATGGCACAGCTGCTGTTGCAGCACCATGCCACTGTCACCATCTGCACTTCCAAGACCAAGGACCTCGCCAAGCACACGCGCGATGCCGACATCCTGGTGGTGGCGACCGGCAAGCCGAAGATGATCACCGGCGACATGATCAAGCCGGGTGCGGCCGTGATCGACGTCGGCATCAACCGCATGGCGGACGGCAAGCTGTGCGGCGACGTGGATTTCGATTCGGCCAAGGAAGTCGCCGGCTGGATCACCCCCGTGCCCGGCGGCGTCGGCCCCATGACCATCACCATGCTGGTGGCCAACACCGTGCAATCGGCGGAACGCGCAGCCGGCAAGTAAATGCCCGCGCCGACGCCACAAGCGTTACAGGATTACCTCTACAGCCACATCCCGTTGTCGAAGGCGATGGCCGTAGAGGTCAAGACTGCCACACCGCAAGGCGTCTGCCTTGCCGCTCCGCTGGCACCCAACATCAATCATAGAGACACCGTGTTCGGCGGCAGTGCGTCTGCCGTCGCCATCCTCTCGGCTTGGGCGCTGCTCCATGTGAGCCTGCTGGATGCCAACATCAAGGCACTCCTCGTCATCCAGAAGAACAGCATGAGCTACGACCTGCCGATGCCAACCGATTTCAGCGCGGAGGCCGCGGCCCCCGCTCCGGAAAAATGGCAACGCTTCCTCGCCACGCTGTCGAAACACAAGCGTGCCCGCATCAGCATCCACTCAGTATTGAAATGTGAAGGACAGCAGGTCGGCGCGTTTGAGGGCGACTTCGTCGCCATCATTATCTGACGCGGTAATCCAGACTTCATCTGGCATACAGTCATCGTTACGGATTTCTCATCCTCGTGATGAAGATCGGCGTCGCACGTGGCGGCATTTCAAACCAATCTGCAACTCCATAATCTACGGATATGGAATTTCAGGTTTCCCAAGGCGCATTTGATCGCGTTATTCAACCTATATCACCATCGTTGCGGCTTGGCACAACGGTGTTGTGGCTATAGAATCACTAAACAGGAGGGCTTATGCCTACAATTAGTATGTTCTACGGTATTTTGATAGCGATCATGTTTGAGGATAATGATCGTCACAATCTGCCGCACATCCACGTTCGATACTCTGGAGAAAAAGCTTCCATTGCAATTGAAGATGGGCGTGTTCTGGCTGGAAGTGTTCCGCCTAAGCAGTTGAAATTGATTCAGGCATGGATCGAAATTCATAGAGATGAATTGTTTGCCGACTGGGAGCTTGCAGTCGCTGGTGAACAGCCATTTCGTATTGCACCTTTGCAATAAGGAGAAAAGCATGGAAGCTTTATTGGATGTCGTTAAAGTCAAGGCAAGCCAAGATTACAGACTGCATCTTGAGTTTGAAAACGGCGAAAAGCGTATTTTTGATATGTCACCATACTTGGATAAAAAACCTTTTGCTCATCTGAAGGGATTGCCACTGTTCGCCATGGCTTCAGTAGATTATGGAACCGTGGTATGGCCTGGCAATATTGATATTGCTCCAGAAACGCTTTATGACCGGTCCGTGCCGGCATAAATCAAACCTACCCCCGTGCATCTTTGATGCCGGGGGTTTTTCTTTTCTGTGGGCTGCACTATGCCAGTCAACATCCTGAACCTGCCCGGCCTCAAAGTGCTGGACTTCAAGGAGACGGACGCCGACCCGGCAAGGGAATCTTGGAACCGATCTACCCACATTGCTCGACCTTCTCAACAAGGAACAGTTTTAGTGCCCACCCACCGGAAAATCCGGATACCCGTAGTAACTAAATTGACCAATGTCGTCTAGCATAGAAAAACAGTTTTCTAAATTGAATGCAAATGTCTGGAATTGGCCGATCTGCGCCAAATCTCGAACCGTGAAAGCCTATGCAGCAAATGACTGTTCTTGATTTCAAGGCCGACATTCTTTGAGGTATCGTGCTTCAAAATTGCCAACTGGGCAACCACTAAGAATATATAGACCGTATCTATCCCTCGCCCCCTCAGCTAGAAAATCACTCGAATTCCATCTCATCTTGATTCCAGCCCATCGGCGCGCGCACAGTGATGATCCTTTTTTAAAAGGAGATCATCATGGAAACCAATACCGTAGTTCAACGTCATGAACCATGGAACAAAGGGAAGCTGACCGGGCAAAAAGCGCCGCTCAGATTGAGTGACATCTGGGCGATCAGAGTCTGGCTGCAACTAAGCAATAAACCCCGAAATCTTGCCCTGTTCAATCTAGCCATCGACAGCAAGCTACGTGCATGCGATCTCGTCAAACTGAAAGTACGAGACATATCGCACGGCGAGCATGTCGCATCACGAGCTACCGTCATGCAGCAGAAGACCCAAAGACCGGTGCAGTTTGAAATCACAGAACAATCCAGAGATGCATTGCTCAAGTGGATAACTTCTGCGAATTTGAAGCCGGAGGATTTTCTATTCCGAAGCCGCATCGGGGATTTACATCATCTATCTACACGGCAATATGCGCGGATAGTGCATAGATGGGTTGAGCATATTGGGTTGGACACAACCTGTTACGGCACGCACACCATGCGCCGAACGAAACCCACGCTTATCTATAAACGCACCAAGAACCTGAGAGCAGTACAGTTGCTACTTGGGCATTCCAAGATCGAAAGCACTGTGCGCTATCTGGGTATCGAAGTAGACGATGCCCTGGAGATGGCGGAACAGACTGAGGTTTGAGCATTGGGCAATGGATGGCGGTCATCAGTGTGACCGCTATCCGACGTTCAAAAGAGGGGGTTGAGGTTGGTAGCACTGAGTGCTACCATTTGCCATGACCAAAAAGTCTCCAATAACGGTTCGAGCATTCAAGACGGCGTGGTTTGCCAAAGAAGCTCGCAAGGCAAAGATATCCGATGTGGATTTGTGTCGAGCCATGCAGCAAGTCATTCAAGGGCAGGCAGATGATCTTGGTGGTGGGGTGTTCAAGAAACGCCTTAACGACAACATGCACCGATCGATCATTCTGGCCAAGGCAGGGAAGCATTGGATATATGCCTACCTCTTTGCGAAGAAGGACCGAGAGAACATCACGCCGAATGAATTGAGCGCTTTCAAGAAATTGGCGAAAGACTATGCGAGTGCCGGAGAAGACAAGATTGCCGCACTGTTGGAGAACAAAGAATTACTGGAGATCTGCCATGACGACTAAAACTACTACAGCAAAACCCAAGAGTGATGCATTTGCAGCCATTCATAGTGCAGCAAGCGGGTTGCACCGTGCAGGCGCGATCACCAAAACAACGCTGCGTGAATACGACGCACTGTGCTTGGATTCGGTCCCGGATTTCAATGCCAAGGACATCAAACGCATTCGTGAGCATGCTCACGTTAGCCAACCTGTATTTGCGCGCTATTTGAATACCAGCGAGTCTACAGTTCAAAAGTGGGAAACTGGCCAGAAGCGCCCAAGCGGGATGGCTCTTCGTTTGTTGAGCGTGGTTGAAAAGCACGGTCTTGAAGTGCTGGTATAAGTGTTACTGATAACCCGCAATTATGAAAGTCGCCTCTTGAGCATGTTGCAGCCATTGCTGCTTGATGGGGCATACTGGCTCAAGTCGGCCAATAGGAGTCTTTCGAGCGAGTCCTCCAATCAATGATGCAAATAACAGAAACTAATTCAGCCGGTAATTCGATCCCACTCCGCAAGATGTTTGCGCCTGTTATCGTAACTTGTATCCTCGTAACTTGGACTTTTATCGTTTATCCTTTTACCAGTTATGGTGACTGGGAAATCTACCCAGCTTTGTTCGCATTCCCGGCCGCAATTATTTGGCACACGGCAATCATCTATAGGTTGCGTGGCAGCAGGAAGATGGCCACTCTTGCTGCCTTAGGACATCTTGGAATCATGTTCACTATTTGGCTTGGTTGCCTAATGGCAATCTCCAAGGATAGTCTTTGAATGGCCGCTATGCGTAAAGAAGCCGACATCGAGTACGAGATAAGCAACGGGCCGAATTCGGCTGCCAATTGCGGACATTAACTTGCGGGCTCCAATATTTCAAAGATGTCTATTAGGCACATCAGCGTGAATCTTCTTATTCGACTTCGACCAATTTGGCTGATGCTGTTCTTCTGCGGGCTGATCTTGGCTGCAGTTCTCTCATCGCCAGCTCGTAGCTTTGCTTTTCAATTCGCTTTGCTCATTGGCTTTATAGGACTTGCATTGTTTGTCTTTACAGAGGGTTTTGGACGCCTGAGCATAAGGAAGCCTGCTATCACCCGTTGGGTTGCCAGAGTCTTTTTCGCGTTATCGGTGCTGTTGGTTGTTGATGGTATTGTTCAAATATTATCGCGCCCTCAATCTTGAGCTGACAGAACGGGCCGCATGATGAACGAAAAACACTGGGGAGGTTCCCGATGGGGATTCTTGATATTTGGAATGTTGATCTTGTTGGCCGGCTTGGTTTTTCCGTTTTTCCCCGATACTAAGCCGACTCTTGCCGGAACCATCTTAACGCTAGGTGTTGCTACTTGTTTTATATCCATTGCAGTCGGAGCAAGTGACAATCTTCTAAATAAGGCTTACCTCATTTTTTGGAGGCGGAAGTGGCCATGGTAGATAACATGAAAATCAAACGTCTGAAGTACTGCGAAAAGCTGACGGTGGCATTTTCAGTAACGATTGGGCCGAAGTCGGCCAATAAGAGACTGTCGCCGACTGCTCATATTATTATGCATATGCGGACAGGATATTTTGTGAGGTCACTAATGAATCAATTGGTTATCGAAAATTCGGACGCTTCACTAATTTTAATAATACGGACCGGTGCGTCCGTCTAATAACTGTTGAACTAAACCGCTATCGCGGTGGAGCTCCAATCCCACTGTCTCATCTTTAACCCTTCCATTCTGCTTGCTGCACCTGACGTAGAAATCTTCCATCCTTGATCGCGGGGATGTCCCCGGTTCGATCAAGGAGACGAAGATGAAGACGTTACGTGAGCAGATGAACGAAGCAATGATCTTGCGCGGATTTGCGGTACGCACGCGCGAGGCATACCTAGCGGCGGTGAGCGCACTCGCGAAGCACTACCACCGCTCACCGGATTTGCTGACGCCGGAAGACATACAGGCCTACCTCCTGCACCTGATTGTCGAGCGCAAGCTGTCCTACTCCACTGTGAACCAAGCCGCCAGCGCCTGCCGCTTCCTGTTCGACAAGGTGTTGCGGCGTCCGCCATCCCGCTTCGACATCCCGATGGCGAAGATATCCAGAACCTTGCCGCGTGTGTTGTCGCGCGATGAGGTCACGCGCCTGTTCGCGGCCGCGCCCAATCTCCGCGCCCGCACCCTGTTGATGACCACCTATGCCGCCGGGTTGCGCGTATCCGAGGTGTGCGCGCTGCAACTGGCCGACATCGAGAGCGCCCCGGATCGGATGTGCATCAAGGTGCGCCAAGGCAAGGGCGCAAAGGATCGCTACACCATGCTCTCTCCGCAATTGCTGCAAACCCTGCGCGATTACTGGCATCAGCGCCGTCCGCGCATCTGGCTGTTCCCCAGTCCGACCGGCAATGGGGGGATCGATCACAAGGTGGCGCAGCGCATCTATGGCGTGGCGCGCGACCGGGCAGGGCTGGGATGTGAAGGCGGCATCCACACCCTGCGCCACTGCTTTGCCACCCACCTGCTGGAGTCCGGCGTGGACATTCATACTATCCAGCGCCTGCTGGGCCACGGCCATGTGTCGACCACCATGCGCTACTTTCATCTGGCGCAAAACAAACTGACCGGTACCACGTCGCCGCTGGAGTTGCTCGACACCGTACTGCGTTAGCCGCTTCAGCCGTCATCGTGGCCCACGGTGCGGGCCTGGCCGATATCCTGCGCAATCACGGCCAGCCTTATCTCGACACGCACGCTTTGTCTACCGTTCAGGAGAAGGCGTGGCGGGCTATTGTCGCCTGCCGCACACAGGCACTGGGTGGACATATCGAGTGCTGCGATCACTGCGGCGTGCTGCGCTACCTGTACCACTCCTGCCGCAACCGGCACTGTCCGCAGTGTCAGACACGCGCCAAGGAAGCGTGGCTCGCGGCACGACGGCGAGAGCTGTTGCCGGTGCCGTACTTCCATCTGGTGTTCACCTTGCCTCACGCCATTAACGGGTTGGCCGGTTGCGATTCGCGCACGCTCTACAAACTGCTGTTCGGTGCGGTAGCGGATACGCTCAATGCGTTTGCCGCCAGCCCGCGTTGGCTGGGTGGTACGCCCAGCTTTACGCTGGTGTTGCATACCTGGAAGCAAGACTTGGGACGGCATATCCATGTTCATGCTTTGGTGGCGGGCGGTGCGCTGACGGCAGACGTCAAGTGGGTGAGTGCAAAGCGCGGCTTTCTGTTTCCGGCGAAGGCGCTGTCGGGTGTATACCGGGGCAAGTTCCTGGACGCGCTCGACGCGGTGCGCAAGGCGGGCGGCCTGCGCCACGATGCCGCAGCAGAAGATGGCGTGTGGCGGAATCTGCTTGCCCAGTTGCGCCGCCACGACTGGGTGGTTTATGCCAAGCAGCCGCTGGGTGGCCCGGCGCAGGTGTTGGAGTATCTCGGTCGCTATACGCACCGGGTGGCGATCTCCAATGAGCGCATTCTCGGCATCGATGGAAACTGTGTGCGCTTTCGGGTGCGCGACTCGGCCAACGGCAACCGCAAGAAAGTGATGTGCCTTGACGCAGGCGAATTCATCGGACGCTTTCTGCTGCATATGTTGCCCGGCGGCTTCAAACGGATTCGTCACTACGGTTTGCTGGGGCCCGCGCACAAGGCGGCCAATCTCGCCGCCGCACGCGCCGCGCTGGAAGCGCCTGCTCCCGATCCGGTCGTGGTGGAATCGGTGGAAGCGTTCATGCGGCGGGTGGCGTGCATCGAGTGGCTGAACTGTCCGCACTGCCGTGAAGGGCGATTTCTGGTGATGCAGGCGATCCCGCCCCACTTGCCGCGAGCTCCTCCTCGCGAACTTCCATGAGCGTTACATGTGCCCTCTATTGCTTCGTCCGCCGGTTGAGTGTTCGCACCAGTCGGACTTGCGCTCGCCCATATGACCTGGATGGTGCTTCAACTGACCAGTTTGTGCGGCTTTGTGCTGTTGGCGCAAACCACCCTGGCTCGCCAGGGTGGCTGTTCCTTCTTCATCTGTTGCCGCACACTCATGACATTGTGTTGACGACACACTTCAAAACCTTACAATCCCCATAGGTTCCGCTCTCCGGTGGTTCAGTTCAACGAGGTTTATCTGCCGCCGATAGAGTGCGGGGTTAACACGTTTGGGGAGGGCGGCAGATAAACGCTATTCGTTGGGCATCACCAGGAGATCACATATGCCGTCAAAATTCCTAAGCGCAGCCTGTTTTGCTATCGTCATACTAACCTCTGCGTGCGGGGGACTGCACCAGCTACCACCGCACAGACCTACTGACGGTCCGTATATCTCTGCGAATAGGGAGTTTTCAATCAACATTCCAGAGAACGACGTAACTATTGCGCCGAGTTCCCAGCCGAATTTATTGACTGTTGATTTTTCCGTTCACAACCCGTTCAAAGGGACAAAGGTATATTCGGTTGAATGGACGGTGCTTCCCGAGGGAGCATTACTAACTGAATCGGCGTTCTATAAGGACTGGGGCGATTTCTTGCCGAAATACCTATCTGGAAACTTTGGGACAGGTCATTACTCTTTGCTGTATCAAGAGAGAGGAAAATACGGACAGGACTATCCAATGCTTCGGTTCATTGCTTCTGGAATAAACAATGGTGGCGGCGCTGGGTCGATTTACGGCACAGTCATCAACTTTGGTAAGCGAGTAGCTGTTGTGTATGCTATTCGTATCGGAGCACAACAGGAGGTCACAAACCCTGAATCTCTGCCCGATTTTGGCGCTTATACCAACTTCATACAAAGCCTCAAGTGTCTCCGCGCTTGCAGTCAGAACAAATAGTCTCGACCGCATTGCTGAGACCAACCCATCGTTCAAGCGGGACGCGCCTTCGGCGCGCCCCTTAACTTTACGTTGAACGTCCGGTTTCGGAAAATCTGGGTGTCTCTTAAGGGTTAGAAGCAGTCATCGGATGTGACCTCAAAAGAGACAAGCATCTTCTTGAATTGACCATACACACCTAGCCCCGTATATTCCATCCCATGCAAACGCAACAACTCATCTCTGCCAAATCAATCATCGCCAAGCGACTGTGGCTAGCCATGCTAGCCCACTGCCGCAGCGCGCTCCTGTTTTAACGTCGTATTTTTTAACCGGGCAACTGCGGGTCTTCCGTAGTTGCTTCAGCCCAAGACCCGCAATAGTCCATCACTTGGGGTCTTAACATCATGGCAAGTCAAACTCGCAGTACCTTCGCTCAACGGGATGTGTTTCTCGGCGTCGTCTTCGCGCTGCTGGCGGCGGTCGGCTTTTCGGCCAAGGCGATCCTGGTGAAGCTGGCGTATCTCGATAGCGTGGATGCGGTGACGCTGCTGGCTTTGCGCATGGTGTTCTCGGTGCCGTTCTTTCTTGGCGTGGCGATCTGGGCGAGGCGGCAGCATGCCGAGCCGCTGAACACGCACGACCGTTTGTTGGTGCTGGGTCTGGGTCTGGTCGGTTATTACCTTTCCAGTTATTTCGATTTCCTCGGGTTGCAATACATCACAGCCGGGCTGGAGCGTTTGATCCTGTTCCTCTATCCGACCATGACGGTGATCCTCGCGGCATTGATCTTCAAGCGGCGCATCACCGCAACAGTCATCGCGGCGATGGTACTGAGCTATGCCGGCATCGCGCTGGTGTTCTTGCACGATGTGGGAGTGAGTCAGGGCGACGCTGTGCTGATAGGCGCTGCGCTGGTGTTCGCCAGCACCTTGTCCTACTCCATCTATCTGGTGGGGGCCGGGCATGCCATCGCGCGCATCGGGACATTGCGCTTCACGGCTTATGCCTCCATGGTCGCCAGTGCGGCATGCGTGTTGCAGTTCGTGGTGATGCGTCCGCTGAGCGCGCTCGATCTGCCGTTGCATGTGTATGAGCTGTCCATCGCGATGGCGATCTTCTCCACCGTGCTGCCGGTGTTCCTGCTGTCCTTCGCCATCCGCCGCATCGGTTCGGGCAGCGCATCGCTGATCGGCACCATCGGCCCGGTCAGCACCATCTACATGGCGTATGTGTTTTTGAACGAGCGTATCTCGCTGTTGCAGATCGCCGGTTCGGTACTGGTGTTGGCGGGCGTGCTCATCATCAGCCTGAACAGCAAGCGTGAGGGGAAGTGACGCTTGGGGAATGATGGCGACAGAAGTCGCCATCGAATCGGTACGCTGAATGAGCGTGACGGTATGTCACTTGGGTATCTTGATGTTGCGTTCGCTGTAATCGCCGCTGTCCGCCTGAAGGTGACAGGCTTCGCAATTGGCCGGACTCTTCACCTTCGGATTGTTCCGTGTCCGTTCCAGTGCCTTGCGATGCTCACGCAGGAACCAGCGGGTCTCGGTGATGCGCAATAGCGGTTTGCTCGATGGGGCGTACCGTTTGCGGCTGGCATGCGTTTCCAGAAAAGCACCGATCTCCTGTACTGATGCCGCATCCAGACTGGCATCGCTGCCAAAATGTTTGTCCAATCCGGACATCAGCATGCGCCATGATTCGGCGGGAAGCATGCGCGGCGGGTAGGCCACGTGGCAAGCCCCGCATTCGGTCTTCCACAGTGGATTGCTGACGACCCTGACCTGTTCCTCATCATCGTCGTCATCGTCAGCCTGAGCGACCGACACCGTGCCGCCCATTAGCAGCACGACGACAGCAAACATCCGGAAAAGATTTCGATAACCTGACAGCATGGCAGTCTCCCGATCATTTATTGCACGGCAACCATCTTGCCACTTTTACGGAAGCGGCGAAACGTTCCATACAAGGCAAGCACGCGTCACCATTTCCCATGGCGTAACAGCAGAATTCAGTTCGTCAGTATTATGTTTTCCCCGCTTGCCATTTGGAGAGCCGGGCGTGCATGCGTTTGTAGTGCGAGCCTTGCCAGTAGACTCTGCCGCAGGTGGGGCAAACGGTCAGTATCTCGTCTGGTCTGCGCGCATCCGGCGGCACACTGGCCGCGGCTGTGACATCGGCTGCCAGCAGCAGCGTGTTGTCCTGCAGGCAACGCGTGAAGGCGTGGCTGAGCCAGTCGAGCTGAAAGCGTGTGCTGAGCAGGGCGGCGAGCTGGTCCAAATCGTCCTGCGGCAGGATCAACGCAATGTCGCGTGCCGCCTTGTGTTCCCGCACCAGTTGATCCTGCGTCAGGAAGTAACGCCCTTCGTCATGGCACTGCCGCAGCAAGTCGCGATCCGGATTTCCGTTATTTGCGAACAGGGTGTCGTAACCGGCGGCGCGCAAGTAGCGGCATAGCCGGCCCAGCATTTCGTCGCAAAGGAAACGGGGCGGGGAGCTCATGGCGTAATGTTATGCCAATTCAGGGTTATTGCTGCGGTGAACAGGCAGAGGCTTTTTTGAGCATAATGCTGGCTTGAACACTCGACTTTGATACTGAGTAACCATGCAAAAAACCATCCTTTTATTCGCGCTGATGTTCCCCGCAATTGCGACAGCCGCCGACATTGCACGTTGCGGCACGGACTCGTTCGGCAATGTCGTTTGTCTGGATAAAGACGGCGTGCTGACCACGCTGCCCAGGGAAGGAGCGGGCGAGAGTGGTGTTTCGGGTGTATCGGTGGCCGAGCCCAAGTCAGGCAACAAAGAGAGCGATTGGGTGCGTTGCGGCACCGATTCCTTCGGCAACAAAGTGTGCCGACCATAATTCCATTTCAGGAGAAGACCATGCGCATACTGCACACAATGATACGGACCGGCGATCTGGATCGCTCCATCGATTTCTATACCAAAGTGCTGGGCATGAAATTGCTCAGGCGCAACGATTATCCCGAAGGAAAGTTCACGCTGGCTTTCATCGGCTACGGCGATGAGAGCGAGCAGGCCGTGATCGAGCTGACCTACAACTGGGGCGTCGAGAGCTACGATCTCGGCAACGGCTTCGGTCACATCGCCATCGAGGTCGATGATGTCTATGCCGCGTGCGACGAGATCAAGCGGCTGGGTGGCAAGGTGATACGTGAGGCTGGGTCGATGCACGGCGGGAAGACGGTCATCGCGTTCGTGGCCGACCCGGACGATTACAAGATCGAACTCATCGGCAAGAAGGCTTAAGAGCGAGGCACAGTGTGCCGATACTCGGCCAAGCAGCCACGGCGTGACGCATCCATTCGACTTTTGCCCGCGGTGGCGGTAGCATCGCCGCCCATTTTTATCGGCCCGGTTTCAGGCCATCTCCCGCCCATGTCTGTTGAAACTCCCGCCCGCGCCTGCGGCATCGATTTCGGTACCTCCAATTCCACTGCGGGCTGGCTGCGTCCTGGTCAGCCGCCCTTGCTGGCACTGGAAGACGGCAAGGTCACCTTGCCCTCCGTGATATTTTTCAATGCCGACGAAAACACCGTAAGCGTCGGCCGGGCCGGCCTCAACGAATATATGGAAGGCTACGAAGGCCGTCTGATGCGCGCCTTGAAGAGCCTCCTAGGCAGCAGCCTGATGGAAGGCAGAACCGAGGTTCAAGGGCGCTCGAAGACTTACATGGAATTGCTGACCCAGTTCATCGCCGAACTCAAGCACCGAGCCGAAGCGGCGGCGGACAGGTCTTTCGACCAGGCCGTGTTCGGCCGGCCGGTGTTCTTCGTGGATGATGATACGGCGGCCGACCGCAAGGCCGAGGCGACCCTCGAAGCCATCGCCCGCGCCACCGGCTTCCGCGAGGTGAGTTTTCAGTATGAGCCCATCGCTGCGGCCTATCACTACGAACGCCAGATCGACCGCGAGGAACTGGTGCTGATCGCCGACATCGGCGGCGGCACCTCGGACTTCTCCCTGATCCGGCTCTCGCCGCAACGGGCTCGGGTCGCAGATCGGCGCGACGATCTGTTGGCCAATGGCGGCGTGCACATAGGCGGCACCAACTTCGACCAGCAACTGAGTCTGGCCGGGGTAATGCCTCTGCTCGGCTACCGCAGCAAGCTCAAGCGCGGCCTGGAAATGCCCTCCAGCTACTACATGAACCTGGCCACCTGGCACACCATCAATCAAGCCTATACACGGCGGACTTGGGCCGACCTGCAGGAGCTGTATCTGGACACCCAGGCACCTGAAGCCATGGACCGGCTGCTCAAGCTGATCCGCGAACGCGCCGGCCATTGGCTGGCAATGCAAGTAGAGGAAGCCAAGATCGCCTTGTCCGCCGGCGATAGCGCCATCCTGCATCTGGATCGGCTGGCACCGGATCTGCGCCACACGCTGACCCGAATCGAGTTCGAACAGGCTTCGACGCAGTTGGTGGAGCGGATCGGGGTTACCCTGAGCGCGTTGCTGGCAAATGCCGGCGTGCATTACGAGGCAGTGGATACGGTGTTTTTCACCGGCGGCGCCAGCGGCGTGCCGCTGCTGCGCGAACGCATCGCAGCCCTGCTGCCCCAAGCACGGCGCATAGAAGGCGACTTGTTCGGCAGCATCGGCGCAGGCCTCGCGGTAGAGGCGCAACGCCGCTTCGGCTGACGACATCACCGCGACTGCTCCTCGGCCTAAGCTGCCCCTCTGCTTCACATTGCAACGAGATTAACTCGCCTTTTGCCGCCCCATGCCTGCTGGCGAAAAAATAAACTAAAAAGTTATTCCGCCAAAAGCCGCGCCTGCCGTTTCGCCAGATTTCCTGCCTTGGCCTTGCGGGGCAAATCCTTCTCTGTTTTCATGAACGGCGGCAGCTCCTTGCAGCCCGACTGAACAAAATCATGCTCTAGCGCTGTGCGGGCCGTTTCTATCGGCACTGCAAGTGCTGTAGTCAGTCCGTTGAAAAGCAGATCGAACAACCGGTGCAGCGGAATTTGATGAGTCTGGCGCGTGGTGGAATAGAGCCAGTCGGAGAAAGTCAGGAAGCGCGCAAACGGACTTTCTCCCAGCAACAGTGCCAGTGCCTTCTGAAAACGCCCCGAGTTGCCCACCAGATCCCAATAGCGCGCAAAGCGCACCAGTCTTTGCATGGTGGCAAAGTCGATGCGGTCGGTGGCGAGTATGGTGTAGGGCGGGTACGGGGTGTAGCGCATGGCGTACGCCTCGGTATGGCGGATGATGGGCGTGCCGCGCAGGCGCTTGAGCACGCCGACCTGGATCTCCTGCTGCTTCAGCGCAACCAGCCGGTCGAAGCCATCAGCGATGCTCGCCACATCTTCACCGGGCAGGCCGATGATGAGGTCAACGTGGACGTGCGCATGGCTTTCCTGGCGCAGCCAGCGCAGGTTTTCTTCTGTTTTTGCCGCATCCTGTTTGCGCGAGATCAACGCCTGCACTTCGGGGTTCAAGGTCTGGATGCCTACCTCGAATTGCAGCGAGCCGGCCGGGAATTTAACGATCAGCGCTTTCAGTTGCTCCGGCAGGTGATCGGGGATGACTTCGAAGTGCACGAACAGTTTATCGTCCAGGCGTTCGAGGAAGAATTCCAGAATGCGCACGCCGGTCTTGGTGTTGAGGTTAAAGGTGCGGTCGACAAATTTGAACTGGCGGGCGCCGCGCTGATAGAGCTTGTCCATCTCATCGAGGATGCGGTCGAGATCGAAGGCCAAGGCCGTCTTGTCCAATGACGAGAGGCAGAATTCGCATTTGAACGGGCAGCCGCGCGAAGCTTCTACATACAGCGTGCGTTGTGCGATGTCGTGGTCCGAGTAAAGTGCATAGGGCAGCTTGATCTCGGCAAGCTTCGGCTGGATGCCGGCAATGATCTTCTGCGCCTGCGGGCGCCGCAGCAAAAGTTCGCGGCAAAGCTTGGGAAAGCTGATGTCGCCCCAGCCTGTGATCACATAATCGGCCAAGCGCACGATCTCCTGCTCATTGCATTCGTAACTGACTTCAGGCCCGCCCAGCACCACGGTGATCTGCGGGGCAACGCATTTGAGCAAAGCGACCACGCGGGTGATCTCGGTCACGTTCCAGATGTATACGCCGAAACCGATGATGCGCGGCTGGGCCGCAAGCAAAGCCTCGACAATTTCCTCAGGCCGGCTCTGCAGGATGAATTCCATGATCTCGGTGTCTTTTTCCAGCTCGCCCATGTTGGCGGCGAGATAGCGCAAGCCCAGCGAGGCATGGATGTAGCGCGCGTTGATGGTGGTGAGGACGATGGCGGACATGCGGGTCAGGTGTATCGAAAGGCCGACATGTTACGCCAGTTCCGGGCGCTTCCAGAAATCCCGTTTTGCGGACAGGTTCGCGGAGCACCTGAAGAGATCGAGCGGCAGGCGCGGCCCCTCTTGTATACTCCCCCCACATTGACACCCACTGTTTATCTGCCATGTCCGTGACCATCCAAGCCCGTACCTCCGCTCAAGAGCTAATCCATTTCATCGACGCCAGCCCCAGCCCTTGGCATGCAGTGGCGAGTGCCGAGGCGCTCCTGCTTGCGAACGGTTTCACCCGGCTCGAAGAGAGGGAGCGCTGGCAACTCGCGGCGGGTGGGCGCTATTACGTAGTGCGTGGCGGTGCATCGCTGATCGCATTCGTGCTGGGCAGCGGGTCAATAGCGGAAGCCGGCTTTCGCATCGTCGGGGCCCATACCGATTCGCCGGGATTAAGGCTCAAGCCAAAGGCAGCATTGGCCGGCGATGGACTCGCGCGCTTGGCGGTGGAAGTCTATGGCGGCCCCATACTGGCCACCTTCACCGACCGCGATTTGAGTCTGGCCGGCCGCGTCGTGTTGCGCACGGCGACGGGGCAGCAAACGCGGCTGCTGCGTTTCGAGCAGCCATTGGTGCGATTGCCCAACTTGGCGATCCACATGAACCGGGATGTGAATGAGCAGGGCCTGAAGCTCAACAAGCAGACGGAACTGCCGCTGATCCTGGGTCAGCTTGGCGAAGGAGACGACGCCGAAGCGCAGTTGCGCAAGCTGTTGGCCGATGCCGTGCAGGCGGATGCGGTAGACCTGCTGAGCTGGGAAATGACCGTCCATGACGTGCAGAAGGGCTGCCTGTGGGGTGCGAACGAAGAGTTCATCGCCAGCCGCCAGTTGGACAATCTGGCGTCCACCTATGCAGCCCTCACTGCGCTGATCGCGACGCAGCTGCCGACCGCCACCTGTGTGACAGCCTTGTTCGATCACGAGGAAGTCGGCAGCGAGAGCGCCGCCGGGGCCGGTGGCAGTTTCGCTGCCGACGTGTTGGCGCGCATCAGTCTCCAGGCTGAACTGGACGAGGAAGACAGGCGCCGTGCCATGGCGCGCAGTTTCTTCATCAGCGCCGACATGGCCCATGCCTATCATCCGAATTTCCCGGCTGCCTACGAACCCGGACACAAAGTGACGGTAAATGGCGGACCGGTCATCAAGACCAACGTGAACCAACGCTACGCCACCAACGCGGAAACCGCAGCGCGCTTCATGGGGTTTTGCGAGAAGGCCGGGGTGCCGTACCAGCAATACGCGCATCGCAGCGATCTGGGGTGCGGCAGCACCATCGGCCCCATGCTGGCAGCCCAGTTGGGCGTCGCAAGCGTGGACGTCGGCTCGCCCATGTGGGCGATGCATAGTGCGAGAGAGAGCGCCGGTGTGCAGGATCAGGCTTACATGATGGCGGCCCTAGTGGCGGCCTTTGGCAGTTAAACCAAAGCGTGCATCTGCTTTTCGGCCAAAGCGGACTTCATTGGCTTGCCGAAATGGCTCTCTAAACAGACTCAGTGGATGTCCGCTTCCTGCAGAAAAGCGGTCGTTGCCAGGCAGTGTTTTGATGGTGATCGGCGGTCGGTTCCTAACCCATTTGAGACCCTCGCGTTTCCCGATAACGGACGTTCAAAACAAATTCGAGCCAGGCTCCCATAACCTAGGCCCCCTTAACTCCCCAGAAGTTGGAATGAGCTTTCATGCGGGATTGTGAACAAGCAATTTGCGCCTTATTTTCGCGCACGACTGGCTACCGCCAATCAATATGCTCCCAAATTCAGGGGGTATTTAGCATCCGCACGCACGTTCAACATCAGTATCCAACAAATACCACTGCCCCGCGATGTTGGCGAATATTAGTCTTTCGCGACGGTAGCTCAAATCATCAATACCATTACCACCATCGTCCCATACGAATAAATCATCGACACCGTCAGCATCAAGATCAATCCGTGCAGTAGTTTCATTACCACGAAGTAACATTGAACTGCCTATGACGCCTCCTCCATCCATCTTATCCACATTATTAGTTAATTTATTAATAATAACTTTTGCTTTTGTTAAAGCGGGAAGTGTGGCTAAGCGAAAAAATATCCAAGGTTGTTTTATTTGTTCATACCCCGGCAAAAGCTTATTACTTGTTCCCAACTCAAATGAACCATCACACCTATCTTCGTATCTGTGGCTTTTTGTTTCGACAACCGTTTTGCCAACGGCAATTTCACCATTAATTCCAACAGCAACTTCATATATGGGTTGTGTTAGACGCGAGACAACCCTCCCTATGTCCCATGCCCCCGCTAGCTTGTAAACAACGCCATCACTATGATCTTCTACCCATGCTTGCATTTCTACTACTGTCGTACTGTGGGGGATTTGATATTGCGCACTTAATATTTCAGCGTCTGCACTAGGCCGACCTATCTCATCTGTAGGCTTGAAAAACGATGGTTTTGCTTTAGGCATTGCAATTGTTTGAGAGTATTCATTTTGGATTTTCTTCCACGCAAGAAGAGATGAATATTGATTGCGCGGCGCGATAAGGCCATCAGCCATTAGCTTTTTCATTGCATCGAATTCTGGCAAGGGAAAACGTTTAAGTTCAGGGGGGGGGGCATCCGAGATTGAATGACCTGCAATGTCATCTTCCGCACTCAACTGATCCGCAGGCAGCATAGTGACTCGAAAATACTCGCCTGCATCAAACAGTCTTTCGATGGTTGGCTCGATCCAGAAAGCCCGTTGTGGGGAGTATTGCGGGTTAGTCTTCTCGTTATATTTTGGCTTTGCACCTACGTCTTCAATGCGCAAAGCTTTATCACCAAGCAAGTTACATGCAACGAATCCGCGCTGGTTTTCACCCCAAGTAATCTCGCAAAAGTCATCCTGTTTCGATAGCAATTTGACCGGTGTGTTGACTACAAGGTGATTCACAATTTCTGCATTGCGAGAAGGCTGAGACCGAACATTGACGTAAGAGCCAATGATCCAATTAATCGCGACATCAGCAAAAGCCGTACTCGTTACTAACCACATGTTGAGAAATATAAATATTGTACGAAACATGTTTTCCCCTTATCGATTACGCAAAGTTGGTACGCCACAACCCTATCCACCTAGTGACGAACGGAGGCTAAGCTTGAATTGTTTTTGCAGCACCCTGCCCATCGCGCCCAACAGCACTGCCGCATAACACGCGCATTTCCTCATGTCGCCCCCTCTGTGAGTTGCTGCGTGCCCCAGCAACTGTTGGAATTGGAAGGTACTAGTGACAGTCTCCTAATGGCCGATAGCAGCCCCTACCCCGCCAACCCCACATATACATTCTGCACATCGTCATCCTCATCCATCGCTTCGAGGAACTCTTCCACCTCGGCGCGCTCGGTGTCATTTGCCAATGTCACCGGGTTCTTCGGGCGGTAGCCGAGCTTCGCGGAAACGACCGTATAGCCTTGCGCGGGCAGCGCCTTGCACACAGCGTCGAGGTCGGTGGTTTCAGTGATGAACAGCGCCACGCCATCTTCATCGGCCGGCTCGAAATCCTGCGCGCCCGCTTCGATGGCGGCGACTTCGACATCGCTCTCCTTGGAGTTCGCAGTCGCTTCAATCATGCCGACGTAGTCAAAATCCCACGACACGGAGCCCTCCGCGCCGAGTTGGCCCTTGCGGAACAGCACGTTCATGCTGGACTTGGTGCGGTTGATGTTGTCGGAGAGGCATTCGACGATGACCGGCACGCGGTGCGGGGCGAAGCCTTCGTACACGAGACGCTCCAATTGCGCGCCGCCGTCGAGCAGGCCGGCACCTTTCTTGATGGCGCGATCCAGCGTGTCTTTGGGCATGGAGGCTTTTTTGGCTTGTTCGACCACAAGGCGCAGGCGCGAATTCGTGCTGGGGTCGGCGCCGCCTTTTGCGGCGACCATGATCTCCTTGGCGAGCTTGCCGAAAATCTTACCTTTTGCGTTCGCTGCGACTTCTTTGTGTCTGGCTTTCCACTGTGCGCCCATGTCTGTTCTCTTGTGTTGGTTTTTACAAAGTTTGCTTGGGGAATAAATCCCGAAGCCGCATCTTGCCCTAAGTGGCGTGCGGCTTCAATCTCGAAGGGGGATTTGTGGCTAAGCGCCTGTGCTGTAACGGCAGCAAGGAAGCGGGATAAGCAAGGAAACGCGGCACGCTGGTGCCGCGTTTTGATGCCGATTACTCGGCCTTGAGCTGCCACGCTGCGTGGCAGCCGACGCACTTCGACATCGTGGCGGACAGCATGCCCAGCAGTTCGGTCTGGCTCTTGCCGCTCTCCGCCGCCAACGCCAGATCATCCATGTCGTGATGCACGTTCATGCCGAGCGATTTGAACGCGACCGGCAGCTTCGCCATCAAGGCCGGGTTCACATCCACTGCCGATCCCATACCGGCCGCACGCGCCGATTGCGCCACCAGTTTCATGTCGCCCTGCTGGATGCCCTGCACCACCTGCTGCGATGCCGACAGCAAACCGCGCATCTCGCCCAGAACCAGAGCGCGTTCGGCCGGCGCCAGCACCACCGCCGTCCTTCCATCCGTTCCCGCCGTCGTGGTTCCGCGCACGAAGAACCACGCGAACACGGCAACAGTAGCGACCCACAGCACGATAGCAAGCAAAGCCAGTCGGTTCGTCATCATTTACATCTCCAGTGAAGTTGAAAGCGAAACGCAAGATAGAGCAATGCCGCCTGTGCGTCTGTGAGGATAATCACACACTGCCCATCAGGCTGTGTGACTTGCTCAGAACGACCAGGTCAGCTGCAGGCTGGCACGGTTGCCCAGGTTGCCGGCAATGGTGAATGCGTTGTCGCGCGCGGCTCCGGCGGCGATGGCAGCCGGGTTGGAGACTTTCATCTTGCGCCATTCGTAGTTGCAAATGACGCGCATAGCCGGATTGATGAAGTACTGGAAACCCAGCGTGGTGGTGGCGAACTCGCGCTCGTTGGCAAGGGTCTGCGTCATGAAATCCAGATAGTCGTAGCGCAGATCGGCTTCCCATTGCTGCAGGAAGCGCCAGCCGCCTTCCACATACCAGCCATTGGCCTTTTCATTCACACCCGCCGCGAACGGCTGGCCCACGAAAGGCGGCGATTGCCCGCCCACGACCATGCCGTTGGCGCGCAGGTATTCGGCCGAGGCGCGGTAGTCGCCTTGCAGATATTTGAGGCCGACGCCTTCGCGCACCAGCGGGTAATGCTGCGTGCCGAACAGCCGCGCCCCACTTTGCCGCCACACGAATGCGCTGACGTCTTCGCGGTTGGGGCCTTGCCCGCCGAGCAGGTACGACGTCTGCAGACGCAGGGTCAGGTCTTTGTGGTTGTCGCTGTCGCGCGGTCGGTCGATCGCGTCGCCGTTGGAGAGCATCGCGGCATAGGAATATTCCCACTGCCCGCGATTGAACCAGTCATAGACCTGCACGCCCCAATCGCGGTAACCGGAGAAGCCGCTGCTCAGGTTGGCAGTGGAGGTGCCGCTGACATTGACCACGCCAGTGGACTGCACCGGCAAGCCCACCAGCATGTACAGCACGGCGTTGGAGTTATACACATAGGGCGAGGAAGTGTTGACGGCCAGCAGCGCTTCTTCGCTGGTCGGCAGCTTGAACAGCCCGGCGCGCACTCGCGCCCCGGGGATGAAGTTGAAGGTGAGCGAGGCATCGGTCAGCACGACATCGTGGTAATAGGTGGTGCCGTTCTGTCCGGCATCGAGCGCCACGAAATAATTGAGCTCGTCGCTGAGCTTGCCGCGCGCGCCCAGCCCGGCGCGCATCACCTGGAACTGGTGCGGGTGTTGCAGATCCGGCCAATTGAGATTGAGTGCGGAATATTTTCCATTGTGTACTGCGGACGCCCCCTGCAGCGTGGTGATCGGCTGGGCATCAATGTAGGTATAGGTGGGCTGCACGAAGCCGAACACGCGGAACGCGGGGGCATTGGGCGCCTCGTTGCCTTGCAGTTGCAGCCAGTTGGTAGCCTGGGCGGAACAGGCAAAAAACGCCGCGAACAACGCCATGCCGAGTCTGCCTTTCATGTCAGCTCGCTTTTTGTTCAAGCAACTTGACGAACTCTGCCGCGGGAACCGGGCGGCTGAAGAAATATCCCTGAACTTCATCGCAGCCGTAGTTGCGCAGGAAAGCGAGCTGGGCGTCGGTTTCCACACCCTCGGCGATGACCGAGAGTTGCAGGGTATGCCCCAGCTGGATGATGGCTCTGACGATGGCCGCGGAATCGGAGTCTTCAGCCATATCGCGCACGAAGGACTGGTCGATCTTGAGTTTGTTCACGGCCAGCCGCTTCAAGTAAGAGAGGCTGGAGTAGCCCGTGCCGAAGTCATCGATGGAGAGCTTCACGCCCATCTCTTTGAGGCTGTGCAGGGTCTTGATTGCGACTTCGACATCCTGCAACAGGATGGACTCGGTCAGTTCCAGTTCCAGCATGTCGGCGGGCAATCCGGATTTCTTGAGTGCTTTGGACACGGTCTCGAGCAGGTTGCCGCGCTTGAATTGCAGCGCTGACAAGTTGACCGCCATCACCAGCGGCGATCCGTTCTCGCGCCATTGCTGGGCTTGCCGGCACGCCTCGTTGAGCACCCATTCCCCCATCGGTATGACCAGACCGCTGCGTTCCGCCAGCGGAATGAATTTGCCCGGCGGGATCAAGCCCAGCTCGGGATGCTGCCAGCGCACCAAGGCTTCCGCGCCGATGATGCGGCCGCTGTCGATATCGATCTGCGGTTGATAGTGCAGCAGGAATTCCTGATTCCTGACCGCATTGTGCAACTGTCCCTGCAGATGCATCTGCTCCTGCGCGTCGATGTTCATCTTCTCGGAAAAGAAGCGGTAGGTATTGCGGCCGCTGTCCTTGGCCTGGTACAGCGCGGTATCCGCATTTCTTCAGCAGCATATCGAACTCCCTGCCGTCGTCCGGATACAGGCTGATCCCGATACTGAATGTGGTATTGATCGAATAGCTCTCGATCTCGAAGGGTTCGGAATAGGCCTCGATGATGCTCTGGGCGATGCCGCCGATGAGAGTCAGATCGTGCAGATGGGGCAGCAACACGACGAACTCGTCCCCGCCCTGACGACTGATCGTATCGGTTTCGCGCAGGCAGCCGCGCAAGCGCTCGACCACCCGTACCAGCAATTGGTCTCCGTAGTTATGGCCGAGCGTGTCGTTCACCTGCTTGAAGTTATCCAGATCGAGGAACAGCACTGCCACCCCCGACTGATGATCGCGGTCCGCTTGTGCCGCCGCCTGATCGAAGCGGTCGCGCAACAACAGACGGTTGGGCAGCGCAGTCAGCATGTCGTGATGCGCCAGGTACTCCAGCTGTTTTTCTGCGGCCTCGTGTTCGACGCGGGTGCGCAACGTTCCGATACCGAAAGCCAGATCGTTGGCCAGCTCTTCCAGCAGTTTCACTTCTTCCGGATTGAAGGCAGCGGGCTCGGAAGCATAAATGGTGAGCGCGCCCAACACGCGGGTATGGATGATCAGCGGCAGTGCGATGCTGGAGCGGTAACCGCGTGCCAGAGCCGCTTCGCGCCAGATCGCCATGCGCGGATCGGTCTGATAGTCCTGATTGATATCAGTCTGCCCGGTCCTGATCGCGGTGCCGGTCGGCCCGCGTCCTTGTTCCGTATCCGCCCAGGTGATCTTCGCGCGCCCCAGATAATTCTGGCTATCTCCGTGCTGTGCGACCGGCTGCACGCTTTTTCCCGCATCATGCTCAGCGAAGCCCACCCATGCCATGCGATAACCGCCTTGCTCGACTACCAGCCGGCAAATCTCGGATAACAGTTTGGATTCTTCTACCGCGTGCACCAGCGTCATGTTGCAATCGCTCAACAGCTTGAGCGAACGGTTCAAGCGCCTTTGGTTTTGTTCGGCATGTTTGCGTTCGGTGATGTCCTGGTTGACACCGACCAGCCTGGTGGTGATTCCTTGCGCATTCTTTTCGATCTTGAAACGCACCAAAGCCCAGCGAATCTCGCCGTCGGTACACATGATCCGCGCTTCGGTTTGCACATAGAAACTCGGGTCGTTTGTGCTCAACCCATGCTGGATCTGTTCGCCAACCAGATGCGCGTCGTCCGGATGGACCAGGCGCCGGGCGAAATCTGCCGAGCGCATGCGGTAACCGCCCATCTGCTCGGCGTTGGTGTGGTGCAAGGAATAATATTGGTCGTTGAGGATGAACTCATCGCTGGCCACCTCATATTCCCAGTGCCCCATATGGGCTATCTTCAGGGCCTCCGAAAGGTCGGCCTCGCTCTCCTGCAACGCAGCTTCGGCTTGCAGGCGGACGTCGAGCATTTCATTGAACTCTTGTGCCACCTCCCTGATCTCGGGAGGCCCCTTCACCTCGACTCGGACATCCCCCTGCCCCTCGCGGATCGCCCGCGAGGCCGATGCCAGGGCGCCGATCGGACGGGATATCCGGCGCGCGATCAACCAGGCGACACCCAGAATGAACACGATACTGATCAAACCCAGCAGCGCATTTCTGAACAGTACGGCATGCAGCTGCGAATAGACGCTACTGGTCGGTATGCCCACATACACGATCCAACCCGCGCCCTTTACCGGATGCACATCATAGAATCTGGAAGTGGAATCCAGTCCCTGCATTTCCCCCTCTATTCCAGCCAGAAGTTTTTGGGTGGTCGCGTCGTCGCTGACGTTTTTTCCTACCCATCTCTCGGTATCGAGATTGCGCCAGACGAATGTTCCATCCGCGGTAAGGATGCCGACGGTCGTGCCTGGAATCAGCGGTGCATTGGAAAGGTTGGGTTCATATAGCGCCAGGTCGAGCGGCAGCCCGAGAAAGCCGATCTTGTGCCCTTGCTCATCGCGGATCGGGTAGGTCAGCACGGTCACCCATCTGCCGGTGATGGGACCGAAGAACGGATCGCTCACCACAAAACCATCCGCATCCAGCGATTTCTGGAACCAGGGTGCCCTGGCGACCGAGACCGGTTTGCCGCCCGGCTGGGGGACCGCGGAACAGATCGCTGTGCCGTGCATGTCGATCACGGTCATGTTCGCAGACTTGGGGAACAGTTCGCGGAAATCCCATAACACTTGATCGCAATGTTTCGCATCCATTTTCTGGATGAGCGATCGTTTGGATATCTGCACCAGGAAATCGCGGTTGGTGGTCAGGACGCGGTCTACGTCGGCAGCGGCTGCCACAGAGAGCAGATGCGCGGTGGCTTTGGCCTCGACGATATGCTGCTGGGCATTGTCGTAGATCGTGTACGAAAGGATGCCGATCATGGGCAGCGCGACGGCCGTCACCAATGACAGAAGTTGTACTCGAATTGTGAGACGCGATTTCATTGTCAGGAAATACAAGCCACTCGCATATGAAAAACCAACCTCATCCGCATGCAGAACGCGCCTACACGGCGGGAGTTATCATAGCCCAGATTACCCGCCGATATTGCAGGGAAATAAAGGCTGGCACTGATCACCCTCCCCCGTTCGCCACATCTTCCACCACCTGCAAGAACGCATCGCCATACTTCGCCAGCTTGGCCTGCCCCACTCCGCTGATGCGCCCCATCTCGTCCAGCGTTTGCGGTTTGTGGTTGAGGATTTCCAGCAGGGTGCTGTCGTGGAAGATGACGTAAGGCGGCACGCCCTGTTCGCGTGCGAGCTCCATGCGCTTGGCTTTGAGCGCCAGCCACAGTGGATCGTCGTTGGCTCCGGCGAAGGCTTCGCGCAGGCGCGAGCCGCGTTCGGCCTTGCTGGATTTGCGTTTGGCGGGTTCGGCATCGCGGCGCAGCCACACTTCCTGCTCGCCCCTTTAACACCGGGCGGGCTTCTTCGGTGAGTTTCAGTCCGCCGTAGCCTTCCATATCCACATTGATGAATCCGGCAGCGACGAGCTGGCGATAGACGCTGCTCCATTGCGCTTGCGCCAGATCCTTGCCGATGCCAAAGGTGCTGAGTTGCTGGTGGTTGAACTGTTCGACCTTGGGCGTGGCTTTGCCCAGCAGCACGTCGATGAGGTGCGCGACGCCGAAGCGCTGGCCGGTGCGGTACACGCAGGACAGCGCCATCTGGGCGGCTTGCGTGGCATCCCAGGTATCCACGGGCGACAGGCAGTTGTCGCACTGGCCGCAGTCGCCGGGATGCTCTTCGCCGAAGTAGCGCAGCACGGTCTGGTGGCGACATGCAGTGGATTCGCAGAAGCCGAGCAGCGCATCGAGCTTTTGCAGTTCGACGCGCTTGCGCTCTTCGGGAGCGTCGCCGGACAGCAGCATCTGGCGCATCGACACCACATCGCCCAGGCCATAAGCCATCCACGCGTTTGCGGGCAGTCCGTCGCGTCCGGCACGTCCGGTCTCCTGATAGTAGCCTTCCATGCTCTTGGGCAGGTCGAGGTGGGCGACGAAGCGCACGTTGGGCTTGTCGATGCCCATGCCGAAGGCGACGGTGGCGACCATGATGACGCCCTCTTCGCGCAGAAAGCGGCGCTGGTTCTGGTTGCGCACAGCCGCATCCAGCCCGGCGTGGTACGGCAAAGCATCCCAGCCCTGCTCCTTCAACCACGCGGCGGTCTCTTCGACTTTCTTGCGCGACAGGCAATACACGATGCCCGCGTCGTCGGGGTGCTCGGTTTCGAGGAAGGTCTGCAATTGCTGGCGCGCGTTGTCCTTGAGCGTGACGCGGTAACGGATGTTGGGGCGGTCGAAGCTGGAAACGAATTGCTGCGCCTGTTCCAGCGCCAAGCGCTCGACGATCTCGCGCCGCGTCGGCGCGTCCGCCGTGGCGGTAAGCGCGATGCGCGGCACACTGGGGAAGCGCTCGTGCAACACGGTCAGTGCGCGGTACTCGGGACGGAAGTCGTGCCCCCATTGCGAGACGCAGTGCGCTTCGTCGATGGCGAACAGGGCGATGCGGTTCTCCTGCTGCAAGCGCTCGAGCAGGTTCAAAAAACCTTCCGTCATCAGCCGTTCCGGCGCGACGTAAAGCAACTTCAACTCGCCACGCATGCAGTTGCCGCGACACTTCGCGTGCGGTATCGGCATCCAGGCTGGAGTTGAGGAATGCGGCCGGTACGCCGAGCTGCTTGAGGGCGTCCACCTGATCCTGCATCAGCGCGATCAGCGGCGACACCACGATGCCGACGCCGTCGCGCAACAGGGCAGGAATCTGGTAGCACAGCGACTTGCCGCCGCCGGTGGGCATCAGCACCAGCGCATCGCCCCCGCCGGCCACATGCTCGACGATGGCTTGCTGCGCGCCGCGAAAGGCGGTGTAGCCGAAGGTGTCGCGCAGTATCTGTTGGGCGGTGCTGGAACTCATGAGTGAAAGGCTCTACAAAGGTGCGCAAGGATAACCCGAGCAGCAGATTCCGGGGTCGTTCTTGCATAGCCGATGGTATGATTTCGCCAGAAAAACACGAACAATAATTTGCCACGAAAGGTTGTTTGATGAGCATCCGCACCGTTTCCACCCAACCGTTTACCGACCAGAAACCCGGCACTTCCGGCCTGCGCAAAAAGGTTCCGGTATTCCAGCAGCCGCACTACCTTGAGAATTTCGTGCAGAGCATCTTCGACAGTATCGCCGCCCCCAAGGGCGCGACGCTGGTGCTGGGCGGCGACGGTCGGTATTACAACCGTACGGCGATCCAGATCATCCTGAAGATGGCGGCAGCAAACGGCTTCGGTGAGGTGCTGGTGGGGCGCGGCGGCATTCTTTCCACACCGGCGGCATCCTGCGTGATCCGCAAGTTCAAGACGTTTGGCGGCATCATCCTTTCCGCCAGCCACAATCCCGGCGGACCGAAAGAAGACTTCGGTATCAAGTTCAACAGCAGCCAACGGTGGTCCGGCCACCGAAACGGTGACCGAGGCGATCTACGCCAAGAGCAAGACCATCACCAGCTATCGCATCCTGGATGCGGCGGATGTCTCGCTCGATCAAGCTGGGCGAAACGACTTTGGGCAGCATGAAGGTAAAGGTGATCGACCCGGTGAGCGACTATGCCGAGCTGATGGAGTCGCTGTTCGATTTCGCGGCGATCCGGACCTTGCTGAAGAGCGGATTCAAGATCAGGTTCGATGCCATGCACGCGGTGAACGGTCCGTATGCGAAAGAGATTCTGGAAACCCGCCTCGGCGCGCCAGCGGGCAGCGTGATGAACGCCGTGCCGCTGGAAGATTTCGGCGGCGGCCATCCCGATCCCAACCTGACATATGCGCATGATCTGGTGGAGATCATGTACGGCACTGATGCGCCGGATTTCGGTGCAGCGTCGGATGGCGACGGCGACCGCAACATGATTCTGGGCAAACGCTTCTTCGTGACGCCCTCCGACAGCCTCGCCCTGCTGGCAGCCAATGCCACGCTGGTGCGTGGCTACGCCAAGGGCTTGGCAGGTGTGGCGCGCTCGATGCCGACCAGCGCGGCAGTGGATCGCGTGGCCAAAGCGTTGAACATCCCCTGCTACGAAACGCCGACCGGCTGGAAGTTCTTCGGCAACCTGATGGATGCGGGCAAGGTCACGCTGTGCGGCGAGGAAAGTTTCGGCACCGGCTCCAACCATGTGCGCGAGAAGGACGGGCTGTGGGCGGTACTGTTCTGGCTCAACATCCTGGCCGTGCGCAAGCAATCGGTGGAAGCCATAGTCCGCGAGCATTGGGCGAAATATGGCCGCAACTTCTATTCGCGCTACGACTACGAAGGCTTGCCGACCGAAGCAGCGAACGGCGTGATGCAACATCTGCGCGACAGCTTCACCGCGCTCAGCGGCAAGCAGTTCGGCAAATACACCGTGCAGACGTGCGACGACTTCAGCTACACCGATCCGGTGGACGGCAGCGTGAGCAAAGGCCAAGGCGTGCGTATCCTGTTCAGCGACGGTTCGCGCATCATCTTCCGCTTGTCCGGCACAGGAACTGAAGGCGCGACGCTGCGCGTGTATCTGGAGGCGTTCGAGGCGGATGTCTGCGCGACATCATCTGGATGCGCAGGAAGCATTGAAAGAACTGATCCAGATCGCGTTGCGCATCTCTGAATTGCAGACGCGCACCGGACGGGATCAGCCTACGGTGATTACTTAATATTGTTCTTCGAGGGCGTTGCGGCGGTCACACCCGAGGCCATTGCAGCCCCTTCTCCTCCGACCACCTGAAAGAAGACCTCACCCTGCTTGACCATGCCGAGCTCGCTGCGTGCGCGCTCTTCGATGGCCTCGGTACCGCGTCTTGAGATCGCGCACTTCGGCATCCAGTGCCGCATTGCGCTTTTGGGTCTGCTCGTTGATTTGTTTCTGGGCCTCGACCTGCCTGCCCATGTCCCACACCTTCAGCCAACTACCCTTCCCCAGCCACAGCGGATATTGCAACAGCAGGAGAAGGGCAAGCAGGATGTAGGTGACGACACGCATCAGCCTAACTGATAGTAAGCCTCGCGACCTGGATAGGAAGCGCTGTCGCCGAGGTCTTCTTCGATGCGCAGCAGTTGGTTGTACTTCGCCATGCGGTCGGAACGGGACAGCGAACCGGTCTTGATCTGCAAGGCGTTGGTCGCCACCGCCAGATCGGCGATGGTGGAGTCTTCAGTCTCGCCGGAACGGTGCGAGATCACGGCGGTGTAACCGGCGCGCTTCGCCATCTCGATGGCGGCGAAGGTCTCGGTCAAGGTACCGATCTGGTTCACCTTGATCAGGATGGAGTTGGCGATGCCGCGCTTGATGCCTTCGCGCAGGATCTTGGTGTTGGTCACGAACACGTCGTCGCCGACCAGCTGGATCGTCTTGCCGAGGCGGTCGGTCAATGCCTTCCAGCCGTCCCAGTCGTGTTCGCTCATGCCGTCTTCCAGCGTGATGACCGGATACTTGTCCACCCACGAGGCGTACATGTCGATGATCTGTGCGGCAGTCAGCGTCAGGCCGTCGGCCTTCAGATGGTATTTGCCATCCTTGTAGAACTCGGAAGCGGCGGCATCGATACCGATCGCCACATCCGCACCGGGCACATAACCCGCTGCTTCGATGGCTTCGACGATGACCTTCAGCGCTGCTTCGTTGGAACCCAAGGCCGGTGCAAAACCGCCTTCGTCGCCCACGGTGGTGGTCAGGCCGCGCTTGTGCAGGATCGCCTTCAGCGCATGGAACACTTCTGCGCCGCAACGCAGTGCTTCGCGGAAGCTTTCTGCGCCGACCGGGATGATCATGAATTCCTGGATGTCCGCACCGCCGGTGGCATGCGCGCCGCCGTTGATGATGTTCATCATCGGCACCGGCATCTCCATGCGTGCCGCACCGCCGAGGTAGCGATACAGCGGCAGGCCGCTCTCTTCTGCTGCGGCACGTGCCACGGCCATGGATACGGCGAGGATGGCGTTGGCGCCGAGGCGCGATTTGTTGTCGGTACCGTCCAGCTCGATCATGGTCTGGTCGATGAAAGCCTGTTCAGCGGCATCCAGGCCGATGATCGCTTCGGCGATCTCGGTGTTCACGTTCTCTACCGCCTTCAACACGCCCTTGCCCAGATAGCGCTGCTTGTCGCCATCGCGCAATTCGATCGCTTCTTTTTCACCGGTGGATGCGCCGGACGGCACAGCGGCACGGCCCATCACACCCGATTCCAGCAACACATCCGCTTCTACGGTTGGGTTGCCACGGGAATCCAAAATCTCACGCGCTACGACATCAACGATTGCACTCATTCTTTTTCCTTCGCTCACACACTTTTCAAGTTAACGTTCTCTTCGATAAAACCTTGCTGCTTCACCAATGCATCCAGCGCCTTCAGTGTCTGCAACATCTCTTGCAGATGTCCCAACGGGAATGCATTGGGGCCATCCGACAATGCTTTTGCGGGATCGGGGTGCGTTTCCATGAACACGCCGGACACGCCGGCCGCCACCGCCGCACGCGCCAGCACCGGCACGAACTCGCGCTGGCCGCCGCTCGCCGTGCCCTGTCCGCCGGGCAATTGCACCGAGTGCGTAGCATCGAACACCACCGGGCAGCCGGTGTTGCGCATCACCGCCAGCGAGCGCATGTCCGACACCAGATTGTTGTAGCCGAACGAGGCGCCGCGTTCGCACACCATGATGGTGTCGCCGCCGCTCACTTCGCGCGCCTTGTCCACCACGTTCTTCATGTCCCACGGCGACAGGAACTGGCCTTTCTTGATGTTCACCGGCTTGCCGGACTTCGCCACGGCATGGATAAAATCGGTCTGGCGGCACAGGAACGCGGGCGTTTGCAGCACATCCACCACCGCGGCTACAGGCGCGATCTCGTCTTCGCTATGCACATCGGTCAACACCGGCACACCGATCTGCGCCTTTACCTTCTCCAGAATCTTCAAACCGGCTTCCATGCCAAAGCCGCGGAACGTCTTGCCGGAGCTGCGATTGGCTTTGTCGTAGGAAGATTTGTAGATGAACGGGATGCCGAGCTTCTGGCAAATCTCTTTCAACTGACCGGCAGTATCCAGTGCCATCTGCTCGGACTCGATCACGCATGGACCGGCGATCAGAAACAGCGGCTTGTCCAAACCGACTTCAAAATTGCACAGTTTCATACTGCCTCCTTATGGGCTACAGCTGCCTCGACATAAGCCTTGAACAGCGGATGTCCGGCGCGCGGCGTGGAGGTGAATTCCGGGTGGAACTGCACGCCGACGAACCAGGGATGCATGGCTCTGCGGCAACTCCATCATTTCCGGCAGATCCTCGGAAGGGGTACGCGCAGAAATGATCAGGCCAGTTTTCTCCAGCGCCGGCACATAATGGTTGTTCACTTCGTAACGATGGCGATGGCGCTCGTTCACTTCATCGCCATAGATGCGTTGCGCCATCGTGTTGGGTTTGATCGGGCAGCGCTGCGAACCGAGACGCATGGTGCCGCCCATGTCGGAATCGGCGCTGCGCTTGGCGACTTTGCCGTCGCGATCCAGCCACTCGGTGATCAGCGCCACCACCGGATGTTCGGTTTCCAGATTGAATTCGGTGCTGTTCGCATCCGTCATGCCTGCCACATGGCGCGCATACTCGATCACAGCGAGTTGCATGCCGAGGCAGATGCCGAGATAAGGTATCTTGTTCTCGCGCGCATAACGAATCGAAGCGATCTTGCCTTCCGTACCGCGCACACCGAAACCGCCGGGCACCAGGATCGCGTCGAGATTCTTCAGGCAGCCCGTGCCCTCGGTCTCGATGACTTCAGAATCCAGATATTCGATGTTCACGCGCGTAGAGGTATGGATGCCGGCATGACGCAACGCTTCGATCAGCGACTTGTACGATTCGGTGAGATCGACATACTTGCCGACCATGCCGATGGTGATCTCATGCTGCGGATTCTCCTGCGCCTTGATGAGGTTCTGCCACACCGACAGATCGGCGGGCGGTGCATTCAATGCCAACTCTTCACAGATGATGCGATCCAGCCCTTGCTCGTGCAGCATTTGCGGGACCTTGTAGATGCTATCCACATCCCACATCGAGATCACACTATCTTCGCGCACATTGGCGAACAGCGAGATCTTGGCGCGCTCGTCATCGGGAATACGGCGATCAGCACGGCACAGCAATGCGGTCGGGAAAATACCGATCTCGCGCAGCTTCTGCACGCTGTGCTGCGTCGGCTTGGTCTTCAATTCGCCTGCGGTCGCAATGTAGGGAACCAGCGTGAGATGGACATACGCCACTTGGTGGCGCCCCATACGCAAGCCCATCTGACGCGCAGCTTCCAGGAATGGCAGCGATTCGATGTCACCCACCGTGCCGCCGATCTCGACGATGGCCACGTCCGCCTTGCCATCGTGCGAAGCAGCCGCGCCGCGTTCGACGAAAGCCTGAATCTCGTTGGTGATATGCGGAATCACCTGCACCGTCTTGCCCAGATATTCGCCGCGCCGTTCCTTGCGGATCACGCTTTCGTAGATCTGTCCGGTGGTGAAGTTGTTGGCCTTGCGCATCTTGGCCGAGATGAAACGCTCGTAGTGTCCCAAATCCAGATCGGTCTCCGCGCCGTCTTCGGTGACGAACACCTCGCCGTGCTGGAACGGGCTCATCGTGCCCGGATCGACGTTGATGTACGGATCCAGCTTGAGCATCGTGACTTTGAGGCCGCGCGACTCAAGGATGGCCGCAAGTGAAGCGGCGGCGATGCCTTTTCCCAGGGAAGAGACAACGCCGCCGGTAATAAAGATGTACTTAGTCATGGAATGCGATTGTATCGCAAAACAGGCATCGCCTCTCAAAGGAAGAAGCGCGCAAAACAAGGCAGTTGCAACGCTCATCGCATGTCAGCTATTTTCTGCGCGCACGAAAGCAAAACGCCCCGTTTTTAGGCGGGGCGTTTTGTTTGTAAGGAGTCTGACGATGACCTACTTTCACATGCGGATGCACACTATCATTGGCGCGAAGTCGTTTCACTGTCCTGTTCGAGATGGGAAGGAGTGGGGCCAACTTGCTATGGTCGTCAGACATAACTGTTATCAGTTGCTGGAGCTGGTTTTGAGAACCAGCGACTGATGTAATTTTGGAAGAAGTAAAGATGTGTTCTGATTGTTGCGAGGCGTTACAACTTGCAACTGAACCTAATGTTATAGGATCAAGCCGCACGGGCAATTAGTATCGGTTAGCTTAACGCATTACTGCGCTTCCACACCCGACCTATCAACGTGGTGGTCTTCCACGACCCTTCAGGGGGATCAAATTCCCAGGGAAGTCTCATCTTGAGGCGAGTTTCCCGCTTAGATGCTTTCAGCGGTTATCTCTTCCGTATATAGCTACCCGGCGATACGACTGGCGTCATAACCGGTACACCAGAGATACGTCCACTCCGGTCCTCTCGTACTAGGAGCAGGCCCCCTCAAACTTCCAGCGCCCACGGCAGATAGGGACCAAACTGTCTCACGACGTTTTAAACCCAGCTCACGTACCACTTTAAATGGCGAACAGCCATACCCTTGGGACCGGCTACAGCCCCAGGATGTGATGAGCCGACATCGAGGTGCCAAACTCCCCCGTCGATATGAACTCTTGGGAGGAATCAGCCTGTTATCCCCAGAGTACCTTTTATCCGTTGAGCGATGGCCCTTCCATACAGAACCACCGGATCACTATGACCTGCTTTCGCACCTGCTCGACTTGTCAGTCTCGCAGTTAAGCATCCTTTTGCCATTGCACTATCAGTACGATGTCCGACCGTACCTAGGATACCTTCGTACTCCTCCGTTACAATTTGGGAGGAGACCGCCCCAGTCAAACTGCCTACCATGCAATGTCCCCAATCCGGATTACGGATCTAGGTTAGAACCTCAAACACATCAGGCTGGTATTTCAACGTCGGCTCCACGATGTCTGGCGACACCGCTTCAAAGCCTCCCAGCTATCCTACACAGATCTATTCAAAATCCAATGCAAAGCTACAGTAAAGGTTCATGGGGTCTTTCCGTCTAGCCGCGGGGAGATTGCATCTTCACAAACATTTCAACTTCGCTGAGTCCCGGGTGGAGACAGTGTGGCCATCGTTACGCCATTCGTGCAGGTCGGAACTTACCCGACAAGGAATTTCGCTACCTTAGGACCGTTATAGTTACGGCCGCCGTTTACTGGGACTTCAATCAAGAGCTTGCACCCCATCATTTAATCTTCCAGCACCGGGCAGGCGTCACACTCTATACGTCCACTTTCGTGTTTGCAGAGTGCTGTGTTTTTATTAAACAGTCGCAGCCACCATTTCACTGCAACCCCATCGAGCTTCGAGAGCAAGTCTCTACACTCTATCGGGGCGCACCTTTTCCCGAAGTTACGGTGCTAATTTGCCGAGTTCCTTCACCCGAGTTCTCTCAAGCGCCTTAGAATTCTCATCCTACCCACCTGTGTCGGTTTGCGGTACGGTCCCAATACAACTGAAGCTTAGTGGCTTTTCTTGGAAGCTTGGTATCAGCAACTTCGCGCCCGAAGGCACTCGTCATCACGCCTCAGAATTGACCTCCCGGATTTGCCTAAGAGATCTCCCTACACGCTTAAACTGGGACATCCAACACCCAGCTTGCTTAACCTTCTCCGTCCCCACATCGCATTGTATTGAGGTACAGGAATATTAACCTGTTTCCCATCGACTACGCATTTCTGCCTCGCCTTAGGGGCCGACTCACCCTGCTCCGATGAACGTTGAACAGGAAACCTTGGGTTTTCGGCGAGGGAGCCTTTCACTCCCTTTATCGCTACTCATGTCAGCATTCGCACTTCTGATACCTCCAGCATGGTTCACACCACACCTTCGCAGGCCTACAGAACGCTCTCCTACCATATGTACAAGTACATATCCGCGATTTCGGTGCATAGTTTGAGCCCCGTTACATCTTCCGCGCAGGACGACTCGATCAGTGAGCTATTACGCTTTCTTTAAATGATGGCTGCTTCTAAGCCAACATCCTGACTGTTTTAGCCTTCCCACTTCGTTTTCCACTTAACTATGTCTTGGGGACCTTAATCGGCGGTCTGGGTTGTTTCCCTTTTGACACCGGACGTTAGCACCCGATGTCTGTCTCCCATGCTCGCACTTCTCGGTATTCGGAGTTTGCAATGGTTTGGTAATCAGCAATAGACCCCTAGCCATAACAGTGCTCTACCCCCGAGAGTGATACGTGAGGCACTACCTAAATAGTTTTCGGAGAGAACCAGCTATTTCCAAGTTTGTTTAGCCTTTCACCCCTATCCACAGCTCATCCCCTAGTTTTTCAACACTAGTGGGTTCGGACCTCCAGTGAGTGTTACCCCACCTTCATCCTGGCCATGGATAGATCACTTGGTTTCGGGTCTACGCCCAGCAACTATCGCCCTTATCAGACTCGGTTTCCCTACGCCTCCCCTATTCGGTTAAGCTCGCTACTGAACGTAAGTCGCTGACCCATTATACAAAAGGTACGCAGTCACGGAACAAGTCCGCTCCCACTGTTTGTATGCATACGATTTCAGGATCTATTTCACTCCCCTTCCGGGGTTCTTTTCGCCTTTCCCTCACGGTACTGGTTCACTATCGGTCGATTACGAGTATTTAGCCTTGGAGGATGGTCCCCCCATGTTCAGACAGGGTTTCTCGTGCCCCGCCCTACTTGTTCCAAACCTATTTCCACTCCTGAATTTTCGCGTACGGGACTATCACCCACTATGGTCAGACTTTCCAGACTGTTCCACTAATTCAGAAGCTAAAGTTTGCAGGCTGCTCCGCGTTCGCTCGCCACTACTTGCGGAATCTCGGTTGATTTCTTTTCCTCCGGCTACTTAGATGTTTCAGTTCTCCGGGTTCGCTCTACCTGACCTATGTATTCAGTCAGGAGTGACCCTTGCGGGCCGGGTTTCCCCATTCAGATATCTACGGATCAAAGCTCTATTGCCAGCTCCCCGTAGCTTTTCGCAGGCTTACACGTCTTTCATCGCCTGTAATCGCCAAGGCATCCATCATATGCACTTATTCGCTTGACCCTATAACGTTAAGCCCTCAGTTATCGCTAACCAAGGAACGTCACAAGTTTTTGTTCGTCTCGCGTTTGTGACACCACATCCATACGACTAGCATGAATATGGCTTGATACAATCAAAACCCATTTAGTTTTCATGCATTCGCTCACACAAGTTTCCCCGTGCTCACGTTTGCGTGAATCACTTTCTTTACTTCTTCCAAATTGTTAAAGAACTACTTATCAGCAAAAGCCGATATCGAAACCTGACGGCTTGAATATCGATTCTCGCTTTTCGTTTCAAGACACTTCCAAACCAAGGTATTGGTGGAGGTTGACGGGATCGAACCGACGACCCCCTGCTTGCAAAGCAGGTGCTCTCCCAGCTGAGCTAAACC
>CAVTHJ010000006.1:0-200000 GCA_963734585.1 uncultured beta proteobacterium | reverse complement strand
TTGCGACGAAGTTCTTTTTGTTCTAAACAATTCTGCACCCACACGCCCAATATCACCTCGCAATGCACTGAACGCCAGCACATACCCCTTTGTGCGCACGGTTTCATCGCACCGCCACACGCCAGAATCCCACGCCCCGCCCCGTCTGAGTTAGACTCTCGTCGTTCATCCAGATCGACGATCCTTTATAAAATAAACAACAATTGAATCGAATGGCGTCAAGGCCATTCTGGAGAGTATGCAATGAAAAAGCTTCATCTATTTCTTCTAGGTGCACTGCTGGTGCAACCGTCATTGGCCGAAGAGCTGGCGATGAACGCCAGCCAGATACAGACATTGGGCATCGTCAGCGCCCCACTTCCTGCCAGACAACAAGGAGAGCTCGCCGGCTTGCCCGCACAAGTCGTTATTCCCGGGAACCAGCTGTTCACAATCAGCACCCCGCTTCCCGCCATGGTGGAACAAACCTTGGTAGGCGTCGGAGATTCAGTAAAAAAAGGCCAACCTTTGGCTATCCTGCAAAGCCCAGCCTTGGCCGAAGCGCAGCGTGGCCTATTGCAGTCGTCCACCCAAACCCAGCTCGCCAAAGAGAATCTGGCTCGCGATGAACAACTCTGGAAAGATGGCATCATTTCGGAAAGCCGTTATCGCGCGACTCAAAGCATGTTCCGTGAAGCCAATGCCGCATTCGCGGAACGCAAGCAGATGCTGAGACTGGCCGGGATGTCCGATGCCGACATTGGCAGGCTGCAATCAGACAATATGTTGAGCAGTCAGCTTGCAATCACCTCCCCTATCAATGGTGTTGTATTGGAAAAGAGTGCTAGCTCGGGGCAAAGACTGGATGCAGCCATTCCATTGTTCAAAGTGGCTCAGTTGGAGCCTCTGGCACTGGAAATCCAGGCACCGCTTGCCAGCATCCATGGATTGAGGGTCGGCGCCGGCGTTACCGTTCCGGCATATGACGCCAAAGGGAAGCTCACAGCAATCGGCCGCAGCTTGAGCGGCGGTAACCAAACTATATTATTGCGCGCACTCATTCTGGATGGCGCAAGCAACCTGCGCCCGGGGCAATTCGTGGAAGCATCAATCGGGACGACGGGCGATGCACTGGATCAATGGAGCGTCCCCAATGGAGCACTTGCCTATCTCAACAACAAAGTTGTGATCTTCATTGAGACCGCAAAAGGCTTCCGCAGCGTTGCGGTAACAGTACTGCATGAAGGCGCCGGCAATAGTACCGTCACTGGCAAACTCAAGGGGGACGAGAAGATCGCGGTACGCGGAGTATCCGCACTCAAAGCCACCATGATGGGCATCGGGGGCGAATGATGCTATCCAAACTGGTTGAATTCGCGCTGACCCAGCGCATGCTGGTCTCTGTGCTCACGCTGCTGCTCGTCGGCGCAGGCATCGCCTCGTTCCGCGAACTGCCCATCGACGCCTTCCCCGATGTCTCCTCCACGCAGGTGAAGATCATCATGAAGGCTCCCGGCATGACGCCGGAAGAAGTCGAGGCGCGCATTGTTACTCCCATCGAATTGGAGATGCTGGGCATTCCCAATCAGCGCATGTTGCGCTCCATCTCCAAATACGCCATCGCCGACATCACCATCGACTTCAACGACGGCACCGATATCTACTGGGCACGCCAACAGGTCGCCGAGCGTTTGAACAATGCGCTGCGCGACTTGCCCGGCGGAGCGAGCGGTGGACTCGCGCCGATCACCACGCCGTTGGGTGAGATGTTCATGTTCACCGTGGAAGGTGAAGGCATCTCACTGGAACAACGCCGCACGATATTGGACTGGACGATACGCCCTGCCTTGCGCACCCTACCCGGCGTAGCCGATGTCAATTCGCTGGGCGGCTTGGCACGCAGCTTCGAAGTGGTGCCCGACCACACGGCACTTGCCGCACGCGGACTCTCCATGCTGCAACTGCAGCAAGCGCTGGAAGCAAACAACCGCAACGATGGCGCAGGACGCCTGAGTGACGGAGATGAATCGCTGCTGGTACGCGCCGAAGGCAGCATCAAGACACTGCATGACGTGGAAAACATCGTGGTCGCCAACCCTGGCAACAACCCGATCCGCGTCAGCGACATCGCCCAAGTCCGCATCGGCAGTCTTACGCGCTATGGCGTAGTGACCATGGACGGAAAAGGCGAAGCGGTAGAAGGCTTGGTGCTCGGTCTGCGTGGTGCGAACGCGCAAAAGGTGGTGGAAGGTGTGCGTGCAAAACTCGCCGAACTCGCCCCCACCTTGCCGCAAGGCGTGACGACCAAAGTCTTCTACGACCGCGGCAGCCTGGTGCAACGCGCCATCGGCACGGTCTCCAAGGCACTCACTGAGGCCATCGTACTGGTCGTCATTCTGCTCGTGCTGTTCCTCGGCAATCTGCGCGCCGCACTGGTCGTGGCCCTGACGTTGCCGCTGGCCGTGCTCATCACATTCATTCTGATGCAGCAGTTCGGCATGTCCGCCAACCTGATGTCGTCTGGGCGGCCTGGCCATCGCCATCGGCATGCTGGTGGACGGCGCGGTCGTCGTCATCGAAAACGTCATCAGCCACCTTGCCGAAAAGCGCCAGCACATCCCGCATCTGCACGTCATCTACCGTGCGGTGAAAGAAGTCATCACCCCGGTCGCGGCCGGCGTCGCCATCATCATCATCGTGTTCCTGCCGTTGATGACACTGCAAGGACTGGAAGGCAAGCTGTTCATCCCGGTCGCCCTGACCATAGTGTTCGCGCTGGCCGGTTCGTTGCTGCTGTCGCTTACCGTGATCCCGATGCTGGCGTCCTTCCTGCTGAAGAGCGCCAGCCATGACGAGCCGTGGCTGGTGCGCAAAGCACTCGCCCTCTACACCCCGCTACTCAACAAGGCGCTCGCCAACGAACGCAAAGTGCTGGGGACGGCTATTGCCATGCTGGCAGTCACTGCGGTGGTCTATACCTTCATCGGCAAGACCTTCATGCCGGAGATGGATGAGGGCGACATCATCATGCAGACCGCCAAGCTGCCTTCCATCAATCTGGCGCAGACCGCCAATATCGACCAGCGCGTACAGGCCGCCGTCCTCAAGTCTGTTCCGGAAGTGAAAGGCATCGTCTCGCGCGCCGGCGCGGATGAACTCGGACTCGACCCGATGGGGCTGAACGAAACCGATAACTTCCTCGTGCTCAAGCCGCAGGCAGAGTGGCGCACCCAGGACAAGAACGCGATCATCGACGACATCCGCAAGGTGATGGGCGATTTCCCCGGACTGGAATACAGCTTCACGCAACCCATCGCGATGCGCGTCTCGGAGATGCTCACCGGTTCGCGCGGCGACGTGGCCATCAAGATATTCGGTTCCGACATCCGCAAACTCAGTGAGCTTTCCGAGCAGATGGTCAAGACCATCGAAGGCATCAAGGGCAGCGAGGATGCCTACACGGTCAAGAACAACGGCGTGCAGTACTACCGGGTAGTCATCGACCGTCTCGCAGCAGGCCGGCTGGGGCTGAGCGTTGACGACATCAGCAACTCCCTGCGCACCCAGGTGGAAGGACGCCAATTGGGAACGGTGATCGAGGAAGGTCGCCGTACCCCGCTGCTGGTGCGCGGCGATTCGGAGGTGCAGCAATCTCCCGCACTGTTCGCGGCGCTCACCTTGCCGTTAGCCAACGGTCAAAGCGTCCCGCTCTCGGTCATCGCCAAGCTGGAGCGAGCCGACGGTCCGGTCAAAGTCGACCGCGAGAACAGTCAGCGCATGGTGGTGATCCAGACCAATGTGCGTGGCCGCGACCTGGTCGGCTTCGTGGACGAAGCCAAGGCGGCTGTCGCGACACAGATCCAATTGCCGGAAGGCTACCGCATCACTTGGGGCGGGCAGTTCGAGAACCAGCAACGCGCAGCGGCACGTTTGGCCGTTGTCGTCCCGGTGGCGCTCGGCCTGATCTTCATGCTGCTGTTCGCCACCTTCGGCTCGGTGCGCCAAGCCGGACTGGTGCTCACCAACATCCCGTTCGCTCTCATCGGCGGCGTTTTCGCCTTGTGGATCAGCGGCGAATACCTCTCTGTGCCCGCCTCGGTCGGCTTCATCGCCCTGCTCGGGATCGCAGTGCTGAACGGCGTGGTGATGGTGTCCTACTTCAACCAGTTGCACGGCGAAGGCATGGACATCACCCGCGTCGTGGTCGAAGGCGCCAAGCGCCGCCTGCGTCCGGTGCTGATGACCGCCAACATCACCCTGTTCGGCCTGCTGCCGCTGCTGTTCGCGACCGGACCCGGCTCCGAGATCCAGAAACCGTTGGCCATCGTGGTCATCGGCGGCTTGATCAGTTCCACCGCCCTGACCCTGATCATGCTGCCTATCCTGTACCGCCGCTTCGGCGTCGAGGTTGTAAGGAACAAAATATGAAAGAAATGAATTGCTGTTTGACGCTGGTCTGCCACAAGTCGCTGGAAGAGCGCATGGTCGACCACCTGATGCAACACCCGGACTGGGTCCGCGGCTTCTCCATCACCCGCATCGAAGGCAGCAGCCAGAAAGAAAAACTGCCCAGCATGCTCGAACAGGTACGCGGCCGTTCGCAACGGGTACAGTTCACCACAGTGCTAAACATTGAAGATGCGCACGCCTTGATCGCCCACCTCAAGGAAACGGATCCGAACCATGAAGTGGCTTATTGGCTGACTCCCGTCATCGAATTCGGGAGATTGGGATGAGATCGCGCACTTATACACGACTGGCGCAGCTAGGGTTATTGGCGTTTTGCGTCGCCACGCCCGTTCTCGCCACAGCCGCCGACTACCCCGACCTGCCGCCGCATGACCAGGTCGATGCCGCCTTGAGCAACCATATCAGCGTGCTGAACGCGGAGACCGGGATCAAGATCGAGCAGGTCAATCAGCGCAAATGGGAAAGCGGCAGTTACGAATTCAACCTGCGTGCGGGGGCCGCCCGCCGCGAGATCCAGGCGAACGAACACAAGCTGAAAGAATGGGATGTCGCGCTGGAACGCCCGGTACGTCTTATCAACAAGGTGTTCATAGACGGCGACATCGGCGAGGAAGTCGTAGTCCGCGCCAATCAGGCACTGGGCGACGCGCGCCACGAGGCCGGACGCACCCTGCTGCACATGTGGTTCAACTGGCAGCGTGAGCAAACGCAAGTCGCGGTATGGCAACAGCAGGTGGACAACCTCCGGCAACAGGCGCAGACCACCGAGAAACGATTGAAGGCTGGCGACGCCCCGCGCATGGAGATGAGCCAGGCCAATGCCGCCGTGTCGCAGGCGAGTGTGGCGCTGCAACAAGCCAAGATGCGTGCGGAACTCGCCGGCAACGAGTTGGCCAGACACTTTCCGCTCATCATCCTGCCGCCGCATCCCGCCACTTCCGAACCGCAGCCCATCGCGGAAAACTTCGACTACTGGAAACAAACCATACTCGAACACAATCACGAGCTTGAAATGGTGCGCTCCGAGCGGCGTATCCAGCAGATGCTGGCGCAACGCAGCCGTGCCGACCGTGTGCCCGACCCCACGCTGGGCGTACGCTATTCGAACGAGCTGGGCGGCACCGAAAAGGTCACCGGCGTGTATCTCTCCGTGCCCATCTCGTTCGGATTGCGCAGCGCCAACGCGGAGAATGCGGAGTATCAGGCGCAGATCGCCGGCGACCGCGAAAATGCCGTGCACCGCCGCCTGGAGGCCGACATCTATGCAGCACACACACAGGCGCTCAGCAGCCACCATATTTGGCTGCAAGCGCGTGAAGCGGCATCCAGCATCCGCCAGAATGCCGAACTGGTCACGCGCGCCTACAGCCTGGGTGAAAGCAGCCTCTCCGAAACCTTGACCGCTCGCCGCCTGGCGCTGGAATCCGCGCTGTCCGAAAGCATCGCGCTGCTGGACGCCAACGAAGCACGCTATCGCTTGCTGCTCGATGCGCATCAACTCTGGACATCGGACACGGACCACCACGGAGAGCACTGATGCCCGTTCAGGAATGGATAGGCGGCATCGCCGCCGCGCTGACCACCTGCTCTTTCATCCCGCAGGTGTGGCGTGTATGGAAGACACGGCACACCAAAGACATCTCGCTCGGCATGTACGCCCTCTTTACCGCCGGTGTTGCTCTCTGGCTGGTATACGGCGTCCTGCTTGGCTCATGGCCCATCATCCTAGCCAATAGCATCACCGTACTGCTGGCGGGAACGGTGCTGCTCATGAAACTCCGTTTCGGTTGAATCCGCGTTTTGCTGGGTTACAATTCCCCTCCATGATGTACAGATACTTCCCCGCCAAGCCATGCTGAAGAAGATACATGTCCGTAATGTGCGCACAGGGATGTTCATCCACGAGATCTGCGGCAGCTGGATGGAGCATCCCTTCTGGAAAAAAGCCTTTCTGCTCTCGACCGCTGAAGATCTGAAAACACTAACAACCTGCGGCATACAGGAGGTTTGGATAGATACGGGCAAAGGACTGGATGTCGAGTCCAAAGTGGTTGTCTCCACACCCGCCGAAGAAAAGAAAAAAGTCGAAGACGAGCTGGCCAAAGCCGCCAAGGAAGCACCGGCAGCACCTCGCGTCCCCCTCCACGATGAACTTGTGCGTGCCCGCAAGCTGCATGCCAAGAGCAAAGCAGCCGTCACCTCCATGTTCCAGGAAGCTCGCATGGGCAATGCCATCAAGGTGAGCGAAGCTGCGCCGCTGGTTGATGAGATCAGCCAGTCCATCACGCGCAATCCCGAAGCCTTCCTCAACCTCGCACGCCTCAAGACCAAAGACGATTACACCTACCTGCACTCGGTCGCAGTCTGCGCACTGATGATCGCGCTGAGCAAACAGCTCGGGCTCTCCGCTGCAGACATGAAAGAAGCCGGTCTCGCCGGCCTGCTGCACGACGTCGGCAAGATGATGATCCCGGAAGAGGTGCTGAATAAACCCGGCAAGCTTACCGATGAAGAGTTCGACATCGTCAAAGAGCATTCGCGCAAGGGCTGGGAGTTGTTGCAAGGATCGCCCGACATCACCGAAATAGCGCTGGATGTGTGTCTGCACCATCACGAACGAGTGGACGGTACCGGCTATCCGGAACGCATCTCCGGCGACAAGCTCACCCGGTTCGCGCGCATGGGTGCGGTGTGCGACGTATATGACGCCATCACCTCCAACCGCTGCTACAAGAACGGCTGGGAGCCTGCCGAAGCCATACGCAAGATGGCCGAATGGCAGGAGGGACATTTTGACAAGGCCATATTCCATGCCTTCGTCAAAACCATCGGCATCTACCCTTCCGGCTGCTTAGTAAGGCTCATGTCAGGTAGGCTTGCTATAGTGATTGAACAAACTGAAAAGAGCCTGCTTACGCCCGTCGTCAAGGCTTTCTTCTCGACCAAGTCGAATGAACCGATCATGCCGGAGTTGATAGACTTGTCCAAGTCTCAGGAGCGTATTGTCAGCGAAGAAGACCCGGCAAAATGGGGCTTCGATTTGAAGAAAATCGCAGGAATGTGAACCAACCACCATCACGGGAGAACAGCATGTCCAACATCCAGTCCGTCTTGAACGAAACCCGCGTCTTCCCGCCAGCCGATGCCTTTGTAAAACAGGCCAATGTCTCCGGCATGGCCGCTTACCAGGCGATGGTCGATGCGTCGAAGAAGGACTATGCCGGCTACTGGGCGGACCTGGCCCGCAAGAACATCCAGTGGAAAAAGCCCTTCACCAAGACGCTGAACGACAGCAACGCCCCCTTCTACAAGTGGTTCGAGGACGGTGAGCTGAACGTCTCCTACAACTGCTTGGACAAGCACCTCGCCACCCAGCCGGAAAAGACCGCCATCATCTTCGAAGCGGACGACGGCAAGGTGACCAAGATCAACTACCGCGACCTGCACGCCCGCGTGTGCCAGTTCGCCAACGGCCTCAAGTCGCGCGGCATCAAGAAGGGCGACCGCGTCGTCGTCTACCTGCCGATGAGCATCGAAGCTGTGGTGGCGATGCAGGCCTGCGCGCGCATCGGTGCCATCCACTCCGTGGTGTTCGGCGGTTTCTCCTCCAAGAGCCTGCACGAGCGCATCGTCGATGCCCAGGCCTGCGCCGTCATCACCGCCGACGGCCAGCTGCGCGGCGGCAAGGCCATGCCGCTGAAAAATATCGTGGATGAGGCGCTGGCGCTGGAAGGCACCGGCTGCGTCAAGAACGTGATCATCTACCAGCGCGTGGGCGATGCAATGCAGTTCAACGCAGGTCGCGACGTATGGTGGCACGACGTCGTCGCCAACCAGGCCAGCACCTGCGAACCGGAATGGGTGGACTCCGAACATCCGCTGTTCATCCTTTACACCTCCGGCTCCACCGGCACGCCCAAGGGCGTACAGCACTCGAGCGGCGGCTACCTGCTGGGCACCATGCTCACCATGCAATGGGTGTTCGACTACAAGTCCACCGACGTCTTCTGGTGCACGGCCGACGTGGGCTGGATCACCGGCCACAGCTACGTCGCCTACGGCCCGCTGGCCATGGGCGCGACCGAAGTCATCTTCGAAGGCATCCCGACCTACCCGGATGCAGGCCGTTTCTGGAAGATGATCCAGGACCACAAGGTCACCACCTTCTACACCGCGCCGACCGCGATCCGCTCGCTGATCAAGCTGGGCGGCGAACTGCCCAAGCAATACGACCTGTCCTCGCTGCGCCTGCTTGGCACCGTGGGCGAGCCGATCAACCCCGAAGCCTGGATGTGGTACTACAACGTCATCGGCCAGTCGCGCTGCCCCATCGTCGATACCTGGTGGCAGACCGAGACCGGCTGCCACATGATCGCCCCGCTGCCCGGCGTCGTGCCGATCAAGCCAGGTTCCTGCACCCTGCCCATCCCCGGCATCGAAGTCGCCGTGGTGGACGAGACCGGGAACGATGTCGAAAGCCAGCATGGCGGCTCGCTGGTCATCAAGAAGCCGTTTCCCTCGCAGATCCGCACCATCTGGGGCGATCCGGAGCGCTTCAAGAAAGGCTACTTCCCCGAAGAGCTGCACGGCTACTACCTCGCCGGCGACTCCGCACACCGCGACGAGGACGGCTACGTCTGGATCATGGGCCGCAACGACGACGTGCTGAAAGTCTCCGGCCACCGTCTGGGCACCATGGAGATCGAATCGGCGCTGGTCGCCAACCCGCTGGTGGCGGAAGCCGCCGTGGTCGGCCGTCCGCACGACATCAAGGGCGAATCCATCGTCGCCTTCGTGGTGCTGAAGGGCACACGCCCCGCCGATGCGGCCAAGGCGAAAGAGATCGTCGAGACCCTGCGCAACTGGGTGGGCAAGGAGATCGGCCCCATCGCCAAACCTGACGAGATCCGCTTCGGCGACAACCTGCCCAAGACCCGCTCCGGCAAGATCATGCGCCGCCTGCTGCGCTCCATCGCCCAGGGCCAGGAGATCACGCAGGACACCTCCACTCTGGAGAACCCAGCGATCCTGGAGCAACTGAAGGAAGTGATACGCTAACAGACTGAAAGAATTGCGTTATGCCGCCAAAAAGTGGCATAACGCAACCCTCTTTTGGATTGACGCATCCTGCCCCCTCCGCTACCATCGCGGCACTTTTTACCTACCCGGTCACCCATAGTGCCTTCCAATAAACCGTTACTGCTGATCCTTAGCGCCGTGCTCGGCTGCACCGTTGCCATGGCGTCCCACGCAGAAACGGCTTTGGCGCTGAATAATCCGGAATTATCTGCACCCACAGTTCCAGCCACAGCTCCACAGGCATCCTCCCAGTCGGCGGACACCGCCGAACCCGAGACGCAATCTCCCGCTCCGATACGCGAAGCTCTGATCGTCGCCCCCGAGCCCTCCTCCGGCGACTTGTGGCAGCGCATCCGCAACGGCTATGCCATGAAGGAATTGAACAGCCCGCTGATCGCACGCCACGAGAAGTGGTATGCCAACCGTCCGGATTATGTGATGCGCATGACGGAACGCGCGCGGCGTTACCTGTTCTATATCGCCGAAGAAGTCGAACGTCGCGGCATGCCATCGGAGATAGCTCTGCTGCCGATGATCGAGAGCGCGTTCAACCCCGGCGCCAATTCCGTGGCAAGCGCTTCCGGCATCTGGCAGTTCATCCCCTCCACCGGCAAGCATTTCGGCATGGAGCAGAACTGGTGGCATGACGGACGCCGCGACATCATCGGCGCCACCAACGGCGCGCTGGATTACCTGCAGAAGCTGCACGACCAGTTCGGCGATTGGGAACTGGCACTGGCCGCCTACAACTGGGGCGAGAACGCCGTAGCCCGTGCGCAGGCAACCAACCGCAAGCGCCACAAACCCACCGACTACTCGCATCTGAAGATGCCGCGCGAGACGCGCAACTATGTACCCAAGTTGCTGGCCATCAAGAACATCGTGAACGATCCGGCACGTTTCGGTCTGGTACTGAGCGATATTCCCGACGAATCCTATTTCGAAGCCGTCGCCACTCCGCAGCACATGGATGTGAAGGTGGCAGCCGCACTGGCCGATATCTCGATGGAAGAGTTCATTGCCCTCAATCCCGGTCATAACCGCCCGGTGATCCTGCAGGATAGCGGCAACGTGCTGTTGCTGCCAATAGACAAGGTCGAGACCTTCCGTACCAATCTGGAAAAGACCAACCAGCGCCTGGTTTCGTGGCAACCCTACGAGAGCAAGAAAGGCGAGCACTTCGACCAGATCGCCTCGCGCTTCGGCCTGAGCGTGGCGGAGTTGCGCTCGGCCAACGGTCTTTCCAAATACGCGCAGGAGAGCAACGGTCAGACCCTGCTGGTTCCCATCGGCGATGAAGAACCGGCCGCCCAGTTTGCCGCATTCAACATGCACCCCTCGGCTGTAGCCGAGATGTATGGCGCCGTCCGCTACACGGTGCATAAAGGCGATACGATCTCCAGCATCGCGCGCCGCTTCCACGTGAGCCAGGCTCAATTGCGCGAGGCCAACCACGGCAAATCCCGCCTGCGCGTCGGCCAGCATTTCAACATCGTGCTCGCCGATCATCGCCCCTCTCGCAAACGCAGCAATGCGATCAAGACCAAAGCCAAAAAGACCAGTGCCCACAAAGCGACCCGTATGAAGGTCGCTTACAACACCCGTTAATTTCCCAGCTGATACAGACGACAGCGCGCGCAATGCGCCGCGCTGATGTTTGGTCGCTCCCGACAAAGACGCACAGCCCTACAGTGCGTTTGCCGTGCTATCCGATGAGGCGTAGATGGGTCATGAAAACGTTACGGCATTCGACGGACTCAGGCCGAATGATGTGCAGCTCGATTCTCACCAAATACATGGCCAGCAAGATGGACTACAACCCTGCAAAGTAGCGGTAGCTCTTCCACACCTGCCACGCACGCTTGAACAGCCCTGCCACACCTCGCCTGCGCAGCACACCAAGTGCCACGGCACCGCCGACCAGCAACGGATGCCCGCGCAAGAAACGCAGTACCGACACTCCCCGGTCAGCCAGCGCCAATGGCCTTTCCCAACTCGAAGCGATCTCGGCCAGCTGCCCGCGCTGCGTATCGATCCGCGCCAGCAACTCGCCCCGCCGCTGTCTCAGTTCGAGCATGCGCTCATTCATGGTGCTCCCCCAGCGACTTCCTGTCCTTGTCCAACTCGGCAAGACTGGCGGAGAACAGCTTAGAGCCCTGCCGCCACTTGCTCTGCATCAGCATGAGCAGCACGCCGCCGGAAACGAAGAACGCCACGGTCAATGCTGCCAGCACTGCAAGACGGTGCTCGTCCCAGAACAGCACGACGAGAAACAAAGCCAGCAACAGCATCCCCATGCAAAAGCAGAACACCGCGAACAACGCAAAAATGAGCATCTGCATCAATCGCAGCTGCTCCTCTTGCCACTCGTTCGCCAACAGTTCAAGCCGGGTAGCGACCACGCCGGTCAGCGTGGCCAATAGACGTTTGATCGACCCCAGCAGACCGGAATTTTCCGGCATCGCTTAACGCCTGTGAGAGATCAGCATCCCCACGACCACCCCGACGGCAGCCGCGATGCCCATCGACTTCCAGGGATTGTCATGAACGTACTCATCGGTCGCCTTGGCCGCATGCCTGGTCTTTTCGACCACAGCATGCTCGACTTCAACGAGCCGCTCCTTGGCCACAGCGAGATTAGCCTGGATACGTTCACGCGCGGCCGCGACTTTTTCGCCCGTCTGACCGGCGGTTGCTCGCAACAGCTCTTCGGCATCGGCTACCACCGCACGCATGTCATGCATGAGTTTTTCCGTGCTGATATCGTTTTTGGGATTTGTTGATTTGGCGCTCATGATTCTCTCCTTAAGAAAGACAATAGAGACCTGCAACCGATGTCTGACACTACCCTGCGACATCCTACTTACCTTTTAATCCAAAGGGTTCGGTGCGTCAATCAGCGATTTACTTTATTTTTGATACAGATGACAACTCACGGTATGCGTCGCGGAACATTTGTGCGCTGACGGATAGTCCACGCATGCACTCATCACCTGCGGACAGCGTGGCGCGAAGTGGCAACCCCGCGGCGGATTGGCGGGTGAAGGCAGATCGCCTTCCAATTTGATATAGGCCTTGCCTTTGCCGTCGATGCGCGGCACTGCGGAAAGCAAAGCCTGCGTGTAGGGATGCTTGGGAGAATGCAACACCTCTTCCGTCGTGCCGCGCTCGACGATGCGCCCCAGATACATCACGCACACCTCATGCGCGAGATATTCCACCACCGCGAGGTTGTGCGTGATGAAGAGGTAACTCAAGCCCAGTTCCTGTTGCAGCGACTTCAGCAGATTCAGTATCTGCGCCTGCACCGACACATCCAGCGCACTGGTCGGTTCGTCGCAGATCAGCAACTGCGGCGACACCGCCAAGGCGCGCGCGATGGCGATGCGCTGCCGCTGCCCGCCGGAGAACTCATGCGGATAGCGCCACTTGCTGTCGCGCGCCAGGCCGACCTTGTCCAGCAAGCCATCGATATGTGCCTGCCGTGCTGCACTGTCGCCGCCGATATTCAGCGCGCTCATGCCCTCTTCCAGTATCTCCGCCACACGCATCTTGGGATTGAGCGAGGCGTAGGGATCCTGGAACACCATCTGCATCGCGCGCGCGCCCGGCACTCGAACCGATCAGCTCTCGCCCTTGGAACTGCACACTGCCCGCAGTGGGCGGGATCAATTGCAGCAGCGCCTTGGCCAGCGTGGTCTTGCCGCAACCGGATTCGCCCACCAGCGCCAGCGTGCGCCCCTGCGGGATGTCCAGCGACACGCCATCCACCGCCTTCACCTGCCCGACCACGCGCTGCAGGATGCCTTTGCGGATGGGGAAATGGACGTGCAGGTCGGAGACTTGCAAGAGAGCATGAGTCCCGCGTCCCGCGCTAACGCGCTCCCCTCTCCCGCCTCACGGGAGAGGGGCTGGGGGAGAGGGACGTTTCCGCCTTCACGATGCTCTTCATCGTACAAGATGGCACCTCACCCCGCGGCCCCTCCGCCATCAGTCCACTCCGGTGTCTGCTCGCGGCACAGCTCCCAGGCCTGGTCGCAACGCGCCGCAAAGCGGCAGCCCTGACCTGATGCTCCCCAGCGGCGGCACGCTGCCGGGAATGGCACTCAACGGCTGTCCGGCACGCGCGGCGCTCGGCAGCGCCGCGAACAATTTTTGCGTGTAGGGATGCAAGGGCTGGGCGAACAACTGCTCGCGCGTGGCCTGCTCGACGATCTGCCCGGCATACATCACGCCGACGCGATGCGCCGTCTCCGCCACCACGCCGAGATCGTGCGTGATGAGCAGCATCGCCATGCCCGTCTTGTCCTGCGTATCGCGCAGCAGTTGCAGCACCTGTGCCTGTATCGTCACATCCAGCGCCGTGGTCGGCTCGTCGGCGATGAGCAGCTTCGGGCTGCCCGCCAATGCCATCGCGATCATCACGCGCTGCTTCATGCCGCCGGAAAGCTGGAACGGATACTCGTCGCACGCGGCGTGCCGCATCGGGGATGCCGACCTGGTCGAGCAACTCGATGCAGCGCTCGTTGCGCGGCCGCTCCATCCAAGCCATGATGCAACGCCAGCACCTCGGCGATCTGCTCGCCCACCGTCATCACCGGATTCAGGCTCAGCCCCGGCTCCTGGAAGATCATCGCCATCTTGCCGCCGCGCACGTCGCGCATCTCGCGCTCGGGCAGGTCGAACAGCGCGACGCCATCCATCTGCACCGCACCGCCCGCGTTCACCACGCCGTCCGGCAGCAGCCGCATCAGCGACAGCGCCGTCATGGACTTGCCGCAACCGGATTCGCCGAGCAGCGCAAAGGTCTCGCCCGCCGCGATATCGAACGAGATGTCGTCCACGATGTGCGCGCCGTTGCGCAGCGCGTATGACGCGCGTGACCAGGTTCTCGACCTTGAGCAGACTCATGCCTTGCTCTCCGTCCGGTTCAGGCGCGGATCGAACGCATCGCGCACCGCATCGGCAAACAGGTTCGCCGCCAGCACCAGCACCAGCATGAAGCCGAAGGCCGAGGCCAGCGCCCACCACACCATGGGCTCGCGCCCCATCTCCAGCCGCGCGGCGTTGATCATGGTGCCGAAGCTGATCATGGTCGGATCGACGCCCACGCCGACATAGGACAGCACCGCCTCGGCCAGCACCAGCGCGGAGAAATCCATCACCAGCGAGATCAGCACGATGTGCATCACGTTGGGCATGATGTGGCGCGTCAGGATGCGCATGCGAGGACACGCCGAACGATTGCGCCGCCTGGATGTATTCCATCTCGCGCAGCTTCAACGTCTCGCCGCGCAACAGGCGGCACAGGCCGGTCCAGCTGGTCACGCCGAGGATCAGGCACAGGAACACCAGCCGCAGGTCGGCGCGCGCGGCGGTGGTGTCGAACCACTCCGGATGGGTGTCGATGGTCACCTGCATCATCAGCACCGCCGCCGCGATCAGCAGCACGCTGGGAATGGAACTCAGCACGGTGTAGAGGTACTGGATGACATCGTCCACCCAGCCGCGGAAATAGCCGGCCGCGACGCCGAGGAACAACGCCAGCGGCAGCGTCACCAGCGTCGTCACCGTGCCGATGATGAGGCCGGTGCGGATGCTCTTCAGCGACAGGTACAGCACGTCCTGCCCGACCTTGTCGGTGCCGAGCACGTGGTAGACGGTGGCGAGATTGGCGACCGCGCCGATCAAGATGGCGATGATAAGGATAGAAACGAGCATTGCGCGCTGCGCCAGCCAGCGCCTGGATGACCAACACCAGCAACGCCCCGGCCAGCAACCCGACCAGCGCCCCGGTCAACGCCCGCTTCGCCACATCCGCATCGCGCTGCGACACATCGGTCAGATGCGCCCCGCCGTATTGCAGGCGCGGATAGTCGCGCACGATGTGGCCCTGCGCATCCGTCATGCTCTCCTTGGCATACAGCGTCAGCGCGAACGGCGCGGAATAGGTCTTCTCGGTATGCGTGCGCAGCGGCTCGACCAGCTTGTCGAACACGCTCAGCACTTCCGGCGAATACACCTTCTCGCCGCCATTTGATTGCGGCAACGCAGTGCGGAAGTGCAGCGTATCCAGCAGGCCGATCACCAGGAACAGCGACAGCACCAGCAGCGACACCATCGCCACGCTGCTCTGCGCCACGCGCCGCCACGGCAGCAGCAGATGCTCGCGCTGCCGGATATACCAGGCGCTGGCAGCACCCGCTGCCAGCAGCAGGAACACCAGCGCATCGCTCCACAGGATGACGGGCATGAAATTCATTGCAGCCTCACCCGCGGATCAACGACCGTGTAGGAAATGTCGGTCAGGATCAGCCCGACGATGTACAGCACCGAACCGAGGAACACCATCGCGCGCACCACGCTGAAATCCTGCGCGTTGATGGCATCGATGGTGTAGCTGCCCAGGCCGGGGATGCCGAAGAACGACTCGGTGAGCAGGCTGCCCATGAACAGCAGCGGGATGACCACCACCACGCCGGTCAGGATCGGGATCATCGCGTTCTTCAGCACATGCGTGAACAGCACGCGCAGCTCGGACAAGCCCTTGGCGCGCGCCGTGCGCACATAGTCCTTGCCGATCTCCTCGAGGAAGATGGTGCGATACCAGCGGCTGCTGGAGCCGATGCTGCCGGCCACGCCGATGACGATGGGCAGCACCACGAACTTGAAGCTGTCCACGCCGCCCGCATAGCCGGAGATGGGCACCAGATGCCACAGCTTGCTCACCAGGAACTGTCCGCCGATGATGTAGAACAGGCTGGAAATGGACATCAGCAGCACGCACAAGGCCACGCCCGCCATGTCCAGCGCGGTGGCGCGGAACAGCGTCATCAGCAGCGCGAAGCTGACATACACGACCAGGCCGATCAGAAAGGTCGGCAGCGCGATGGCGAGGCTCGGCCCCATGCGCGTAGCGATCTCGCGGCTGATGCTGCGCCCGTCGTCGGAATAGCCGAAATCGAACACGAACATGCTGGCGGACTTCTGCCAGAAGATGGTGTCGGTCATCTTGTCCGGCGCCGCCTGGCTGCGCTGTTGATCAACAGCGGCTTGTCGTAGCCGCGCTGCTGCTTCCATTTCTCGATGGCTTCCGGCGTCACGCGCTTGATGCCGAGCTGCATGCGCGCCATGTCGTCCGGCGTGTTCACCACGAAGAACAGCGCGAAGGTGAGCAGGTTCACCCCGATGAGGATGGGCACAGCGTAGAGGATGCGGCGGATGAGGTAGGCGATCATGGCTGGGCGCTATTGTACGGTAAACACTGCATTGCCAAACACCGTGGTACCTCAGAGAATGGCCATGTGCTCTACGGCATATGCGGTGCCGGAACTGGCGAGTATGCCCTCTGTCATTCAAAACGCTTTGAATAAGGAGAACATCATGAAAATCGGAATCCTTGGATCGGGTGATGTGGCAAAGGCATTGGCGATCGGCTTTCTCAAGCACGGCCACGACGTAACGCTGGGCACGCGCACGCCGGGCAAGCTGGCGGAATGGGCTGCAAAGAATCCCAAAGGCCGCATCGCCAGTTTTGCCGACACGGCCAAATTTGCCGAACTGGTGGTGCTGGCGGTTAAGGGCACAGCGGCGGCGGCAGTTCTGCGTCTGGCGGATCCCACGAATTTTGCGGGCAAACTTGTCATCGACGTGACGAACCCCATTGCCGATGCGCCTCCGGTCAACGGCGTATTGAAGTACTACACCAGTCTCGACGAATCCCAGATGGAACGTCTGCAGCGCGAGTTCGACAGCGCACGCTTCGTCAAAGCCTTCAATTCCGTGGGCAACGCGTTCATGGTGAACCCGCAGTTCAAGGGCGGCAAGCCGACCATGTTCATCTGCGGCAACGACGAAGCGGCCAAACAGATCGTGGCCGGAATCCTCGACCAGTTCGGCTGGGAAACGGCAGACATGGGCAAAGTCGAAGCGGCCCGCGCCATCGAGCCGCTGTGCATACTCTGGTGCATCCCCGGCTTCCTGCGCAACGACTGGGCGCACGCCTTCAAACTGCTGACCTAGGCAGACCACCATCCGATACAGTTACTGCCTGCGCAAAGGAGGACGCTATGCAAGTTGAAATCTGGTCGGATGTGATCTGCCCCTGGTGCTACATCGGCAAGCGGCGTTTCGAAATGGCGCTCGCCGGATTTCGCACAGCGGGAAACGTGCAAGTGATCTGGCGCAGCTTCGAGCTGGATCCCAACGCCCCGCGCCAACGGCCAGGCACGCTGGATGAGATGCTGGTGAAGAAATATCGCATCAGCCTGCAGGAGGCAGTGGCGATGAATGCGCGCGTCACCGCGCTCGCCAAAGAAGTCGGGCTGGATTATCACTTGGACCATGCTCGCCCCGGCAACACCTTCGATGCCCACCGCCTGCTGCACTTCGCCACTTCGTGGCAACTGGGCGACCGCGCCACGGAACGCATCATGCATGGCTATTTTTCCGAAGGTCTGGCAGTAGGCGAACGCGCCGAGCTGGCACGCCTCGCGCCTGAGTTCGACATCCCCGAAAACGATGCACTGACGATGCTGGAGAGCGATGCCTATTCCGATGCGGTGCGCGCCGATGAAGCCCGCGCGGCGGCGTTGGGAGTCACCGGCGTACCGTTTTTCCTGTTCGACGAGAAGACCGCCATCACCGGCGCACAAGCGGTCGAGGTGTTTACCGAGGCACTGCAACAGGTGTTGGCAGAGTCATAGCCATTTGCGCGGGTACGTTCAATAATGAAACCCAATGAGACCACAACGCAGGAGACAGCGGCATGAGCACGAACGATAGCGAAGAATGTTGTCCACGCTTCAATCCCGAGCCTTGGGACGAAAAGACAGTCGCTTGGCAGAACAAACGATTCGTTCAGGATCACGTGACGAGCTTCTTTCACATGCCGCTCAACTATGGCGCCGTCATGGCGCGAAACGACAAGGCGATCCGTGCCGCCGGTGCCCGCACCGAGACAAGGATCATCCTGACGGATGAGAATTCACTGTGGGGGGCGAATGTGTATTTCGAAATCGGCAAGGACGTTCCGGACAAAAAAATGGTGACGTTGTCCGGGACTTTCTTGTCCAAAGTATTCGAAGGGCCCTATCGGAACATCCCACGCTGGATCGATGAGATGAAAGCTTATGTTGCCACGAAGGGTAAGCCCCTGCGCAAGATGTATTTCTACTACACGACCTGCCCCGCCTGTGCGAAGAAATACGGGAAGAACTATGTCGTCATCCTGGCCGAAATCGATGCAGAGTGAACCGGAGCTTTGACGATCTCACTTGGCTTCATCTCGCTTCTGCAACACCCGCCACATCCACACGCCGAACGTCGCCAGCAGTAACGCGCCCAGCCATAGCGGCCAGCGCGCAGGCTGGTTCCACTCGCGGCGCAGTGCGTCGCGCTGTTTTGCATCCACGCGCCAGTATTTGAGTTTGTTGTTGGCCATGACGCTGGCTTTGATGTTGTGCAGCCAGCCGTGTTGCAGCACATAGTTCTTGGGGTGATAGCCCCACAGCCAGGGTGAATCGCGGCGCAGGATCTCCAGCATCTCATCGATGATCGCCTGCCGCGCCGGGCTGTTGTCCATGTTCTTCATCCGCTCGAACAGGCGGTCGAATTCCGGGTTGCTGTAGTTGGAGGCGTTCTCGCCACCCTTGGCCACCTTGCCTTGCGGGCCATGCAGCAGGAACAGGAAATTCTCCGGGTCGGGATAGTCGGCGTTCCAGCCGAAGAAATACAACTGAGTATCGCCGCGCCGTATCTTGTCCTGGAAGCGGTTGTAGTCGGTGCTGCGCACATCGAGCTGCACGCCGATCTTGTCGAACTGCTTGCGCATCCAGTCGAGACGGGACTTGATCCCCATGCCGCCGGGCGTGGTGTCGAGGTGGATCACCAGCGGCTGGTTGGTTTGGGCATCCACACCGTCGGGATAACCCGCTTCGGCCAGCAGGCGTTTCGCTTCCTCAATCGACTTTCGTTTCGGCGCTCCATCCACCCAGTCGTACACATAACGGTTGATGCCTTCCTTGCCTTCGCGGTAGCCGAAGATGCCGGGCGGAATGGGCGACTGTGCGGAGATGCCGCGCCCGTTGGCAAAGATGGAGACGAACTCCTCGAAGTCCACCGCGATGGCGATGGCACGGCGCAGCTTGCGCGCCCGCTCCGATCTGTCCCGACAGGACAGCTTGTCATCCTTCTGTGCGGTTGGGACAGATTGGCGGCAGCTCCCGCAATCGGCTGGCTTCGCCAGTAACGTGTCGCAACCGCCACCACCAACCACCGGATCGAGCCAGTTGAAGCCGGTGTACATGGTGGAAGTGGCAACGGAAGTGGAGAGGGTGATGCCCTGTGCCTTCATGTCGTCGCTGACATTGGTTTCGCCGCTCACGCTGACCTGCACCGCCTGGTCGAAGCTTTCCGAACTGATGCCGGAGGCGTCGTAATAGCCTTGCAGGAATTTGTTCCAGTACGGAATGGTTTCTTTTTCCAGCGAGAACACGATCTGGTCGATCAGCGGCAGCGGCTTGCCCGCGTCACGCAGCAGCCCCGCTTGTGCATCACCCGCCTCGCCTTCTGCGGGATAAGTCTCGCTGTCGTAATACGGGTTGCGCGTCATCACCATGCGCCGGTTAGGCTCGTTCTCCGACAGGTAATACGGCCCGCTGCCCACCGGCCACCAGTCCAGCGACAGGTTGCGTTCGCGCATGCCGGGCTGCGCATAGAAGCGTTCTGCTTCCTGCGGCATCGGCGAGAAGAACGGCATCGCCAGCCAGTAGGCGAACTGCGGATATTTGCCGTGGATGGTGATGCGATAGGTGGTGGCATCCACCACCTCGACGCCGGGCAGCGGATACCGGTTCAGGTCGAGGTAGTCGTCCGGACGCTCCTTGGCGGCCGCTTGCAGCGTGGCGGCATAATCCTTGAGACCGACGATGTATTCGCTCATCACGGCGGCGATGGGCGTATGCAACTGCGGATGGACAAGACGCTTGATCTGGTAAGCATAATCCGCCGCCGTCACTACACGCGTTCCAGTATGGACAAAGTCGCCCAGCGAGTGAATGCTGTCCATGTCGCCGGCCTTGAGCAAATGGTTCTCCGGCGCAAAGGCCGGATGCGGCTGGTAGCGCATGCCCGGCTTGATGTGGATCTCGTACACGCTGTAGGCGATGCGTTCCGCCGCAGCCGCGGCCGGCAAAGGGCGGTGGTTCTTGTCCAGATACGTGACCTGCGGCATCGCGCTGGCCGCCAGCGGCACCAGTTGATACGGGCGTTTCAGGTAGTGGTACTGCAACGGCGGCGTATAGATGTGCGCAAGGAACTCGTATTCGTTCTCGCTGTATGCCTGTGCCGGATCGAGATGCTTGGGGCGTTCGATGAACGCGGTGTACAGGATGGACTTGCCTTCGTCCGCCGCCGGATAGGGATCGTTCCACAAGCCGCCATCGCAGGCTGCAAGCGGCACGAGCAGTAGTATCAACAGCATTCTCATGGCGCAAGAGTTTATCCGAAACCTTAAGCTTCGCGGTAAGATTGCGCGACGACCACGAACGGAAAAAAACGATGAATCAGGATTGGAAAAATTTTCTCACGGCACAAGGCGCGCAATTTCAGGACGGCGTTGTGCAACATTTCGGCGATGCCGCCGCCGAGCGCGTCGCCACGCGCGATGGCACGGTGTTGTGCGATCTGTCGCAATTCGGCGTGCTCAAGGTCTCCGGCGAGGAGGCGCAGAATTTCCTGCACAACCTGTTCAGCAGCGACGTGAAGGCGCTCACTCCCGAGCACGCACAGTACAGCAGCTTCAACACAGCGAAAGGCCGCACGCTGGCGACCTTCCTCATCTGGCGTACAGGTGCAGATTACTTCCTGCAGCTTCCATTGGCACTGACCGCAACTATCCAGAAGAAGTTGTCGATGTATGTGCTGCGCGCCAAGGTGAAGATCGAAGACGCGAGCGATGGCATCGTGTGCATTGGCCTCTCCGGCGCGCATGCTGCAAGCTTGCTGCAGAAACACATTCCCTTGCTAGCGCAGAACCCGCTTGAGGTTACACATCACGAAGACATCAACCTGATCCGCCTGAGTGCAGACCGCTTCCAGATCAATGCCACGTCGCAACACGCTTCCGCACTGTGGCAGCAGCTTAGCGCCGTTGCGCGCCCTGCCGGCTCGCCCTGCTGGGACTGGCTCAACATCCGCGCGGGCATCCCGTCCGTCCTGCCGCAGACGCAGGAAGCGTTCGTGCCGCAGATGGCGAACCTCGACCTCATCGGCGCAGTGAATTTCAAGAAAGGCTGCTACCCGGGGCAGGAGATCGTGGCGCGCATGCAGTATCTGGGCAAAGCGAAACGCCGCATGTACCTCGCACATGTCGACACCGACGCAGCCCCGCAACCGGGCGCCGAGCTGTTCAGCATGGAGATGGAAGGACAGGCGTGCGGCCTGGTCGCCAATGCCGCAGCCGCACCGGGCGGCGGTTATGACCTGCTGGCCGTGGTACAGATCGCCAGCCACGACGCCTTCCCGGTACACCTTGGCGCGCTCACCGGTGCCCGTTTGCAATTTCCAACCACTGCCCTACCCGCTGCCGTGAACCTGCCCGCCCAACTGTTCACGAGTGACTGGTTGTGGCTGACAAATTTTATCTTCGCTGTTTTTCTGTATCGCGCGGTATTTCATGCACCTTGGCGCACCCTGCTGAACAACGGCGCCATGGTGAACGCCCTGGTAGGGTTGCTCGTTGGCACCTTCGTCTTCTGGCAATTCAACGCGGGTATCCGCCCCGGCTTCAATTTCCACATCCTGGGCTCGACCTTGTTCGTGCTGATGTTCGGCTGGCAGATCGCCACCGCTTCCATCACGCTGGTGATGCTTGCCACCTGGGTGCGCATGGATACGGGATTGGTCACACTGGGTGTCAACGGCCTGCTGATGATCGCCATTCCCGTGCTGTTCAGCGAATGGCTGTTGCGCTTCAGCAAGAAATACCTGCCGAAGAATCTGTTTCTGTTCGTGCTCTGGAACGGGTTCGTGTGCGGTGCGCTCGCCATCCTGTTGAATGTAGTGGCGACCACGCTGCTGTTATTACTGTTGAGCCGCTATACTTGGGGGGAGATACAGCACCACTACCTGATCGCCACTCCCATCCTCATGCTCACCGAGGCCTTCGTCACCGGCATGTTGATCACCGCCTTCACGGTATTCCAGCCGCAAGCGGTGATGAATTTCAGCGATGAGGAATATATCAACGGCAAATAGTTTCAGCGCGGCTGGAGCTCCAGCTTCATCTTCTTGTGCGGCATTCCGGCATCCATGAATTCCTCGCCGTACTCGACGAATCCGAACAAGTGATAGAACGGGATGGCATAGGTCTGCGCATCCACATCCACCTGCTTGAAACCGCGAGCGCGCGCTTCGTCCAGCAGTATCTCCATGATCGCCGTGCCCACCCGCTTGTTGCGCCACTGCGGCAAGACCGCGATACGCCCGATGTGCCCGTTCGACAGGATGCGGCCGCAACCGATGGCATCGCCATTCAGGCTCAGCGCCAAAGCATGGCGACAACCGTCATCCATCCCGTCCCACTCCAGCTCTTCGGGAACATTCTGTTCGCGGACGAACACTTCTTCGCGTATGGCACGCAGCAAAGGCTCGCCGTCGTGCCAGCTGACCAGACTGACTGTGAAAGGATTGCTCATGCTGCCTCCTTCGTTTTTCCGATATAGGCTGCCAGCCCCTAGTTCAAGCGATGATTTCTACTTGTGTACCTACCTTGACCAAGTCGAACAACTCCACCAGCTCCGCATTGCGCATACGCACGCAGCCATGCGATCCAGGCTTGCCCAATTCCGTACTATCCGGCGTGCCGTGGATGTAGATGTAGCGGCGCATGGTATCGCAAGTGCCCGAGCGGTTGTAACCACTCTCGCAACCGGACAACCAGAGAATCCGCGTCAATATCCAGTCACGTCCGGGATACCGCGCCCCCAGCTCGGGCGAATAGAGCTCGCCGGTCGGACGGCGTTTCACAAACACCGCATTATCCGGTTGTCCTGTGCCGATCTTGGCACGGATGACATGTCTGCCGCGCGGCGTGCAGAAGCTGCCGTTCTCCTCGCCTACGCCGTTCGCGCCGGTAGAAACTCGATAGCGGTGCAACAGCTTACCGTTGTCGTCGAACAGCTCCAGCGTCTGCGACGGAATGTATATCGTGATTTTCATTGTGCTTTCTGTTGCGCGCGGCGCATCGCAAAAAAATCGCTCAATACCTTGCCACACTCCTCCGCCAGTACGCCGCCGTGGATGCGTGCGTGGTGGTTCAGGCGGGTCTCGTTGAACAGGTTGAACACGCTGCCTGCCGCCCCGGTCTTCGGGTCTTGCGCCCCGAACACCACGCGGGCGATGCGGGCATGGAACATCGCGCCGACACACATCACACAGGGCTCGAGCGTGACGAACAGTTCGCAATCGACCAAACGGTAGTTACCGAGATGCTGCGCGGCGTCGCGCAACGCCGCGATCTCCGCATGCGCGGAAGGGTCATGCCGCGAGATAGGCGCATTACTGCCGCGCCCGATGATCTGTCCGTCCTTCACCACCACGGCGCCGACCGGTACCTCTCCGGCCTGTGCCGCCTGTCGCGCCAAATCGAGTGCGGCGCGCATGTACGCCTCATCAGCCTCGTTTGCGGGAATATTGGCCTGGGGTGACACTGGGTTCGGAAAATTCATGCCGTCATTGTACGGGCAAAAATTGGATTGCCAAACGATATGGCGAAGCACAGAATGAGTTCGCTCCAACTGCACACATCGTCATGTCAGAACAAGCATCCACCCCAAGAGAACCCAGAATCAAATACGGCCGCGAGCAAACGCGCGGGGAAGAGTTGGCCAACAGCTTCAGCCATGGTGCTGGATTGGTGGCCGCTATCGTGGCGACTCCGTTCATCGTCCTGCATGCAATAGAGCGTGGAGAAACCCGATATCTGGTCGGCGTGAGCATCTTCGCCGCCACCATGGTGATGCTCTATCTTGGCTCCACCCTCTATCACGCTCTCCATCCGGGCAGAGTCAAGCACATCTTCCGCATCATCGAACACTCGGCGATCTACCTGCTCATCGCGGGTACCTATACCCCCTTCACACTCGGTGTTCTGTACGGCCCCTGGGGCTGGACGATGTTAGTGCTGATCTGGAGCCTGGCCGCGATCGGGGTGACGCTGAAAGTCTTTAACCGCATGCCCCACCCCGTCGTCTCCACGATACTTTATCTGCTCATGGGATGGCTCATCGTGATCGCGGCCGATCCGCTCTTTACCCGCTTGCCCGCAGCCGGTATCGCTTGGCTGGTGGCAGGCGGACTGGCTTACACGGCTGGTACCGCTTTTTTCGCCCTCGATGCGCGCCTGCGTTACGGACACTTCATCTGGCACTTGTTCGTGCTAACAGGCACCACCTGCCATTACTTTGCCGTGTATTGGTACGCCGCCTGAGCATCGATGGCAGCACTCCCGCATTCCTTAGGGTTTTATCCATTTAGCGTCCCATGTCCGCCGATGCCGCTTGCCTAACCGCCCGATTTTGACAACAATGGCAGCAAGTCACCGGAGCCTTTTAATGTCAACACAAGCTGTAGCCGATTTCACCCTGCCCGCCACCGGCGGTGTCGATTTCACGCTCTACCCCATCCGCAGCAAATCGTTGGTGATCTACTTCTACCCCAAGGACAACACGCCGGGCTGTACCACCGAGGCGCAGCAGTTCCGCGACCTGTATGCTGCCTACCAGAAGGCGGGCAGCGAGATCGTCGGCGTTTCGCGCGACAGCATCAAGTCGCACGAGAACTTCAAAAGCAAATTCACGCTGCCGTTCGCACTGCTCTCCGATGCGGATGAGACGGTGTGCAACCTGTTCGGCGTGATGAAGCAGAAGATGATGTACGGCAAGCAGGTACGCGGTATCGAGCGCAGCACCTTCGTGCTCGACAATAAAGGAATCATCCGCAAGGAATGGCGCGGCCTCAAGGCGGACGGCCACGCGCAAGAAGTACTCGCCTTTGTTCAAACCCTGTAAGGAACGACATGAACGCAAGCTCAGCAACAACGGACAAAGACACCAAACTCTTCGTGCTGGATACCAACGTGCTGATGCACGACCCGACCAGCCTGTTCCGATTCGAGGAACACGATGTCTATCTGCCGATGTTCGTATTGGAAGAGCTGGACAACAACAAGAAGGGCATGTCCGAAGTCGCCCGCAACGCGCGCCAGGCCACCCGCTTCATCGACAACCTGATCAGCGAGAGCGAAGCGCATATCGCTGAAGGCGTGCTGCTGGATGCTCTGGGCAACAAGAACGCGACCGGCCGCCTGTTCCTGCAGACCGAGTTCATCAACAGCCAGTTGCCGCAGAACCTGGCCAGCGGCAAGGCCGACAACGCCATCCTCGGCGTGGTCGCCTATCTGCACAAACTGTTCCCCAACCGTCAGGTCGCGCTGGTCAGTAAAGACATCAACATGCGCATCAAGGCGCGTGCTTTGGGCTTGTCGGCGCAGGACTACTTCAACGACAAGGTGCTGGAAGACACCGACCTGCTCTACACCGGCATGCGCGAACTGTCTGCCGACTTCTGGGACAAGAACGGCAAAGACATGGTGTCGGGCACACAGGGCGCCCACACCTTCTACAACATCAAGGGGCCGCAGTGCCGCGATATGCTGGTGAACGAATTCGTGTTTCAGGAAGACGCGAACAATCCGTTCTACGCCGTGATCACCGCCCAGGACGACAACAGCGCCACCTTGCGCACGCTGACCGACTACACGCACAGCAAGAACGCGATCTGGGGCATCACCGCACGCAACCGCGAACAGAATTTCGTGCTCAACCTGCTGATGAATCCGGAGATCGATTTCGTCACCCTGCTGGGCCAGGCCGGCACCGGCAAGACCCTGCTTACGCTGGCGGCCGGACTGATGCAGGTGCTGGAGCACAAGACCTATTCCGAGATCATCATGACCCGCGTCACCGTGCCGGTGGGCGAGGACATCGGCTTCCTGCCGGGAACGGAAGAAGAGAAGATGTCGCCGTGGATGGGCGCGCTGGACGACAACCTCGACGTGCTGAACAAGTCCGACGACGAAGGCGGCGAATGGGGCCGCGCCGCGACGCGCGACCTGATCCGTTCGCGCATCAAGATCAAGTCGCTCAACTTCATGCGCGGCCGCACCTTCCTCAACAAGTACCTCATCATCGACGAGGCGCAGAACCTGACGCCCAAGCAGATGAAGACGCTGATCACCCGCGCCGGCCCGGGCACCAAGGTGGTGTGCATGGGCAACATCGCGCAAATTGACACGCCCTACCTCACTGAGGGCAGCTCCGGCCTGACTTACGTGGTGGATCGGTTCAAGGGATGGGATCACAGCGGTCACGTCACGCTGCAACGCGGCGAACGTTCGCGTCTGGCCGACCACGCCGCGGAAGTGTTGTGAAGCTGATCGGTTCCAACACCAGCCCTTACGTGCGCAAGGCACGTCTGGTGCTGCTGGAAAAGAATATCCCGCACACTTACGTGGTCGATCCGCCCAGCGACCCGAACAGCGAAGCCTACCGCGTCAATCCGCTGGGACGTATCCCCGCACTCATCCTCGATAACGGCGACTGCGTGTTCGATTCGCCGGTGATCGCCGAATATGCCGACACGCTGAACGACACACCAATCCTTATCCCGCGACAGGATGCATTGGCACGGATGCGGGTCAAACGCTGGGAAGCACTGGCCGACGGCATCATGGATTCGGCCATCGTGGTGCGCAACGAGCAGTTGCGTCCGCAGGCGATGCAACTCGCCGCCACGCTCGAGCTCCACAACAGCGCCATCAGCCGCACGCTGGAACATATCGCCATGCAACTGGGTCAGCGCGAATGGTGCGAAGGAGGCGGCATCACGCTGGGCGATCTGGCGCTGGCAAGCGCGCTGGCCTATCTCGACCTGCGCCAAGCGGAGCGCGACTGGCGCGGCGCCCACCCGAATCTGGCGGCGTGGTTCAAACGTATGAGCGCACGTCCCGGCGTGCAACTTTCACTGGCAGACAACAAATGAGCGACATCGAAAAAACCGACGACGAATGGCGTGAAGAACTGACGCCGGAACAGTACGAGATCTGCCGCGAGTGCGGCACCGAGCCGGCCTTCAGCGGCGAATACTGGGATTGCCACGACATCGGCATCTACCGCTGTGTCTGCTGCGGCGCCCCGCTGTTCGACTCGGAAACTAAATACGAATCCGGCACCGGCTGGCCGAGCTTCTGGCAACCGATCAACGAAGATGCCGTTGCCTATCGCGAGGACGATCCAACCGGCATGGACCGCATCGAAGTCTGCTGCGCCAATTGCGATGCCCATCTCGGCCATGTGTTCGAAGACGGCCCCGAGCCCACCGGACTGCGCTTCTGCATCAACTCCGCTTCTCTCGCTCTGGATAGAAAATAACAATGAAACTGCTGTTCGACCTGTTCCCCGTCATCCTGTTCTTTGCCGTCTTCAAATTCTTCGGCGTATTTGCCGCCACCGCCACCGCCATCGCCGCCACTTTCGTTCAAGTGGGCTGGGTGAAATATCGCCACGGCAAGGTCGATACCATGCTGTGGGTGAGTCTGGGCATCATCACCGTGTTTGGCGGAGCGACCCTGCTGCTGCACGATGAAACCTTCATCAAGTGGAAACCGACCGTGCTGTATTGGTTCTTCTCCGCGTCCCTGCTGCTCTCGCCCATCCTGTTCAAGAAGAACCTGATGCGCGCGCTGCTGCAAGAAAAGCTCTCCCTGCCCGATCCGGTATGGGGCAACCTCAATCTCGCCTGGAGCGCTTTCTTTGCCGTACTGGGCGTAGTCAACCTGTATGTCGCGTTCAACTACAGCACCGACACTTGGGTCAACTTCAAACTGTTCGGTGCCACCGGCATGATGCTGGTATTCGTGCTGCTGCAAAGCCTTTGGTTGTCGAAGTATGTCGATGAAGACAAGAAGGAAGGTCAATGATGCTCTACGCCATCTTCGGACAGGACGTGGTCGACAGCCTGGAAAAACGCAAAGCCGCACGCCCTGCGCACCTGGCGCGTTTGCAGGCATTGCAGGATGAAGGCCGCTTGCTGCTGGCCGGCCCCTTCCCCGCCGTGGATGCCGCCGATCCCGGACTTGCGGGTTTCACCGGCAGCCTCATCGTGGCCGAATTCGCCTCGCTCGCAGCGGCACAGGAATGGGCATCCGCCGACCCTTACATCGCCGCTGGCGTCTATAGCCAAGTCGCTGTCAGGCCTTTCAAAAAGGTCTTTCCGGCCTAGACGCAAGGCGTGCTATATTCCGCGTCGGGTAATTTTTCAACCACCCCAACTTCAACTTTCAAAGGAAAGAGACATGCTGAAATTTTCCAAACTCGCCCTGCTGTCGGCACTGTTGGCTTTCACCGCAGGCGCTCAGGCTGCCGATGACAAGAATTCGGACAAACCCGAAGCGCTGGTGAACGGCGTATCCATCCCGAAAGCTCGCGTGGATCTGCGCGTCAAGATCGCCGCCCAACAAGGCCAGCCGGACAGCCCGGAAATGCGCAAGGCGATCCGCGACGACATCGTCAATCTGGAAGTGGTCTCGCAAGCCGCCGTCAAGGCAGGCCTGGACAAGCAAGCCGAGACTGCCCAGCAGATCGAACTGGCACGCCAATCGATACTGGCCAGCGCCTACGTGCAAGACTATGCCAAGAACCATCCCATCACTGAAGAAGTGCTGAAACAGGAATATGAAGCCACCAAGACGCGCGTCGGCAAAAAAGAATACAAGCTGTCGCATATCCTGGTCGAGACCGAGGATGAGGCCAAGAAGGCTGCAGCAGAGTTGAAGAAAGGCGCCAAGTTTTCCAAGGTCGCCAAGACCAAGAGCAAAGATCCCGGCTCCAAGGATAATGGCGGCGAACTGGGGTGGGCCATTCCTTCCAACTTCGTGCAGCCCTTCGGCGAAGCCGTACTCACTCTGAACAAGGGCCAAGTCAGCGCACCGGTACAAACCCAGTACGGCTGGCACCTCATCAAACTGGAAGACACGCGCGAACTGAAAGTGCCGGCCTTCGAAGAGATGAAACCCCAACTGGAAAAACGCAAGCAGCAGGAAGCGATCCAGAAACTCCTCGAAGAACTGCGCGGCAAAGCCAAGATCGAATAAGCAGTTTTAGCTTCAACAAAAAGGCGACCCGATGCGGTCGCCTTTTTTGTGTTTGAAAAAACTTCGCATCAACAATAGGTATCGGCACCGCTGCGTTTGGCCTGATACATGGCCGCATCGGCTTTGCTCAGGATCGCTTCCATATTGCCGCCATCGTCCGGATAAATGGCGATCCCCAGACTGCCTGAAACACGGACCTTATGCGGACCGAGCTCGAAGGGCTCCCTCAATGCAGCCAGTACCTTGTCGGCCAGTGTGGTGACATCGCTTCTCGTGATGACCTCGGAGATCAGGATCGCAAACTCGTCGCCGCCGAATCTGGAGACAGTATCGATCTCGCGCACCTGTGATTTCAGCCGCTCCGCAACGGCCACCAGCAACTGATCGCCCACCTGATGCCCCAGCTCATCGTTCACCGGTTTGAAATGATCGAGATCGATATACATCACCCCGAATTTCTTGGCATAGCGCTTGGCCATCGCCAGCTGCTGGTTGAAACGGTCATGGAATAGCGAGCGGTTGGGCAGATTGGTCAGGAAGTCATGTTGCGCCTGATGCGAAACGGTTTCCTGCTCCGCTTTGCTCTGCGTGATATCGGAAAAGATACCGATACGGTTAACCACCTTGTTGTGCGAATCGGTGAGCGTATGGATGGCGAGTTTTTCGAGATACGCCACACCATCCTTGCGCCGGCTCCACAACTCTCCTTCCCAAAACCCCTGTTTGATCAAAATTTTCCACATATCGTCAAAGAACTCGCGACTTTGTTTGCCGGAATCCAATAATCGCGGGTTTTTACCGATCACCTCATCGCGGCCATATCCGGTCAGCTCGGTAAAGGCCGGATTGACCTCGACGATGTTGTTATGGACATCCGTGATGATGATGCCGTCAGTGCTCACAGCAAACACCTTGGCGTTCAACTCGATCAACTGCTTGTTCTTGCGCTGTGCCGTAGACATGATCGCCAGTGCCATACCGGCGATGGCCAGCAGCATCGCAAACATCCAGAAATTGGCCAACCCATAGCGCACAAAATCATCGGCAAAGTAGCCGACCTCATAATAGGCGCTGGCCAGCACCTGAATCATGAACATCAGCTGGATCAACGCGGTGTTCCTTCTTCCGGTGCGCAGACCCGCCCAGATCAGCAGCGGGAAGACCCAGGTAAAGGCGATCTGTTGATTGAGCTTGATACCCAACAGATCCCAGCCGAGGAAGATATTCTGTCCGAGGGAAAAAGAGATCGACCACAGCGCGATCATCTCCCATGCCCGGGAAAGCTTGAAGAACCTGGATTGCTTCTTGGCGAACAGCAGCATGAACGGGGTGAAGAACGCGATGCCCAGCACGTCGGCGCGCCACCACTGCCACATGACGTCAGGCAGGATATTCCAGGTGATCATGGATGACGCCAGCAACCCCAGGGAACATATGATGGTACTGGCGATGGACGGGATCACTCCGCCCAACAAGATGACCAGAAAAAAATCCCACAGGCGACTCAGCGAGAGATCGACATGATCGAAACGCCTGAGCAGGGTATAACCGATGAAAGTTCCCAGCGTATTTCCAACCGAGAATCCCAGCGCGAAGCCGGCCGGCGCGTCCACCAGCAATGCCGTGAGACTCGCCCCCAAGAACACAGCGGGCAGATAGCGGATGCCACCCAACAGCAATGCGGCCAGCGCAATGCCGCCCGGCGGCCAGAATATCGAGGCACTGCTGCTTACCGCGCCAAATATTAAACCGATCTTGGCTACGGCAAGATACGCAATGACCAGACCTGCAGACTTTAGGATGAAGAGCATTCGTCTCTCACGATCAACGTGCAACAACTGCAACTCTCCTCAGGAATTATTGTTCTTTGCCTGTGTTATATGCGTGTGGATTTAATAAGTCAATCCGCTTAACGCAGGCTTTTCAGGCAACTATGGAGCTAAGCAAAAGCCCTCTTGCCCATTCCAGCCGACACCCGCACAACATCATTGACAGCGCCCGAACTACTCCCATAAAGTCCCATGCATCGCCCGCACCCTGCTGATTTTTCACCCGACGATTCCATGAAGAAACTCCTGAACATCCTGAAGTGGACTGCCATCGTATTGATCGGCACTCCTGTTCTCATCTATCTGCTCTGGGCCGCCGCCAACCTCCACAAAGACGAGCTGAATCCAGAATTGGAAAAGCTCCTGGCACAGCATCCAGCCCAACTGAATGAAAAGGACAATGCCTACTTCGACACGATAGGCCTGGCGGCCCCGGACAACATGGAACCGCATACCTGGGGAGTGAGCTGGTTCACCCAGGCGAACGCGAACGATCGGGCCGCCAATGCAGGGGAGATGCCGGCTCCGATCCAGCTTGCCGGATACCCGAGCAAGTTCGCTCAAAACGACCTGCCTTGCACCAGGAAAGATTCCAGACTGACATGCCTGGAAGAAGTCGCGGCGAACCCATCCCTCGCGCAACAACATTTGGCCGCCGAAGCACTGCTGTTGCAACGCTTCGATGCCGTCCTCCATCGCGACTATCAGGAGCCGCATCGGGAAACGAGTTACCTGTCCGAGTTTGCGCCCATAGGCTCCGAGTTTAGAGCGATCAAGCTGGCCTTGATACGGATCGCGCTGGAAATCGCCCAAGGCCGCGACGACGCGGCATTAGGCAGATGGCAAAAAGAAACCGCCTTCATTCTGCGTCAGGCGGCACACTCGCACAGCCTGGTCGACAAGATGGTGCAGACCTCTGCATTGCAGCGCTACCAAAAGCTGCTGGCCGACTATCTTTCCACACACCCGCGTGCCGCCCGCGGCAAATCGAAACAGATCCTGGCGTTGTTGGCCCCCTATGACAAAGAGGCTGTCACACTGCAAGCCGCGTTCGAGAACGAAGCCTCGGCCTCGACCCGGTTCGTGCTCTCCCCACAAATGGCGAATGGCCGCGAGGAAGGTGCGACGCTGAGCGAGCAAGTGCTGGCAAAACTCTCCCTGCCGCTACTGGACCGCCCGGCCACGGCCAATGAGTTTGCCAAGCATCATCTGGAATGGAGTCGCATCGCGACATTGGAGGGGACTGCCTATCGGGCCGCCCTGGCCGAACAGACGGCGAAATTGCAACAGTCCCTCGGCAATACCAACGTACTCAGCCTGCACAACCCCGTCGGCAAATTCATCCTGGCCTCTGCCGACGTCCCCGACTGCGCTCCCTATTTTTTCAAGAGCGACGACATCCTCGCCAATAAACAACTGCTGGCCTTCGCCATCGGCCTGATCTCGCGCAACGCCACCTCTTCTGCGCAAATCGCGCGCGAGATCGAAGCAAACCGTGCCGTGCTGGAACATCCCTTTACCGGCGCTCTTCCGGTGTGGGATGCGCAGAAACGGACACTGGGCTATACCATTCCGGCACAGATCAAAGGATCTAATTACGTGCCGTTAGTAGTCAAATTCTAGATTCGGCGGCGGCGCGGACTCATCGGCACTGAGTCCAGGCAGGCGCATTCTTGCAGGTGGTGACGAAATGATGAAAAGAACACGTTGTGCGCTTTTATTGCTTCCGCTTTTCCTGGCCGGCATCGCCCATGCGGACGGCGAGAATGAACTGAAGACTTGCCTGGATATGCAAAACAAAGTGCCTGCAGCGCAGGCGCTCGAATGTTACAAGCAGGCCACGCAAACGTATCTGGCAAAGGAAGAGCCCGCCAAGAGCCCACAACCTATCGTCACTGCACGGAGAAGGTCGCTGGCTGAAGAATGGACGCCATCTGCAGAATTGCTGCATGTGTACAAGCAGAACTACTTCCTGTTCTACTCCCACTCTTCCGCACCCAACAACGCCCCCACCAGCCCCAACCCCAACAATCAGGTCCCTGCCTCATATCCTCTGGATAACAAGGAAATGAAATTCCAACTCAGCGTGAAAGGCCATTTCCTGGGGAAGAACAGGCACACCATGTGGTTCGGCTACACGCAGTTGTCGTTCTGGCAGATCTATGATTCCGCGCATTCCACTCCCTTCCGCGAAAGCAACTACGAACCCGAACTCATCTACTCGTACCGTCCGGAGAACCATATCCGCGGCGGCATGAACGCCGGCTTCCTGAATGTCGGGATCGTGCACCAATCAAACGGGCAGACGCTGCCGCGTTCGCGCGCCTGGAACAGGATCTATTTTCAAGCAGGACTGGAACGCGACTTCGGCGACAACGGCAAGCTCGCCCTGCTGCCGCGCTGGTGGAAAAGGATAGGCGGGGGAACGATCGACGACGACAACCCGGACATCGCGCGCTATCTGGGACACGGCGACCTCGAGGTGCGCTATTACTATGACCAGGCCGTGCTCTCCGCGCTCGTCAAGCGCCATTCGCTGCAGCTGGATGTGGCGATCCCGCCGCCGAAATTGTTCGGCATCGAGATACTGAACTCGAACCTGCACCTACAGTACTTCGACGGCTACGGCGAAAGCCTGATCGACTACAACCAGCGGCATCGCACTTTCGGCGTCGGCATCTCGATGCCGTTCGAATAGGTCACGCGGCAGGCCAGACCAGTTCCACCATCTCGCAGTTGGCGAGCTTCTGGTGCACCACCTGCTCCGGCTCAGCGCTCGACAACGCCAGTGCTGCCACGATGGGGTTCTCGTGCGATACCGCGAGCACGGTGCCATGAGGATGACGTGCAGCAATCTCATCCAGAAAGCTGCGCAGCCGCTCCATCTGCTCCAGAAACGATTCGCCATGCTCGGGCTTGACGTGCAGCGGATCGGCGCGCACCAGATCGTTGAAGGTGGCCACCGGCAGGCCGTCCATGCCGGAGCGGCGTTCATTCAGGCGTGCATCGATGCGCAACCTCACAGCATGCTGGCGCAGCAGGATGGCCGCGGTCTGTTGCGCGCGCGGGAACTCGGAAGCATAGGCATGGGTGAACGGCACACTGCGCAAACGCTCCGCCGCCGCTTCCGCCTGCTCCCTGCCCCGCGCGGTCAGATTGACGATGCGTTGCGGGTCGTCGTTGATCTCGTGGATGACATTACCTTCGCTCTCGCCGTGGCGTACCAGAACGATCTTCATGCGCTCAGAGGTTGCGGTTCTTCTTGATCAGGTCGTAAGCGAGCTGGATATCCTTCGCCTGCTCGGTCGCCATCTTGATCATGTCTTCCGGTACGCCCTGCCCCATCAGCTTGTCCGGATGGTATTGGCTCATCAGCTTGCGGTACGCGCGTTTGATCTCGGCGTCGGTGCTCTCTTTGCTCACGCCCAACGCCTTGTAGGCATCGTCCAGCGCGGCCGCCGTGGTGACCTGGCCGCCGCCGAAGTGGGTCTGGTTCAGCACCATGTCCATCAAGCGCTTGAACGTCTCCCGGCCATAACCGAGACGGCCCGCGATGTCAGTCAGCAACTCTTCTTCCGCCGGATGGAGTTGGCCGTCGGCGAACGCCATCACGATCAGATAGATCAGCAGCATCTCTTTCAGGTTGCGCGTGTGCCCGCACACCGCCATGAACTTCTGGTAGGTCGGCTCGATGTCGAAGGCCGGATCGGCGCCCTTCTTGAACAAGGCGATGGCCTGCTTGCGATGCTCCTCGGTCATGCCCAGCTTCTGCATGAACTGCTCGACATGCGCGATCTCTTCCTCCGACACGCGCCCGTCCGCCTTGGCCAGCTTGCCCATCGAGACGAACATCGTCTCCAGGAACACCGCCTGCCGCACCGCATTGCGCAACGGGTTCATCGCCCCTTGGCCGAACGCGCGGATGCGGTCGATGACCGAGCCTATGATCAGGCCGAACAAAACACCCCACCATCCGAAAAAGTAATAACCCGCAGCGATACCGATGAGCTTGAACAAGGCGACTCCAGAGAAAGAAATGAAGGCACGCATTATACCTTCGCCTGTCCGTTGACACTCCGCGACCAACTCACCTACAGTTCAAGCACCCGAATGATAAACGCATACCCAACCAAGGAGTCTTCAGGGTGAGTGTGAACCGACCTGACAGATCGCTATTCGCCATCTTCATCCTGACTGTCCTGGCTCTTTCCAGCACGCAGGCTTCCGTTTTCGACAACTCGTTCGAGACAACAACGCCGTACATCCCGGCGTACAAAGAGGAGGGCTTCCATTTTCTGGTGCGCGAAGGCCTCACCGGCGGCGGCGACAGCATCTCCAACTTCACACTCAAGGACGGGACAAAGCGGGAGATCAGGGCGGGCGGCATCAACCAGATCGGCATGGGCACGCGCTACCAGATGAGCAGCATGCCGCTCTCAATCGCACTCAGCATCAACTATCACTACGATTACGACTACAACGCCAACGCTAACGCCTCTTTCCGCCGCGTCCCGCTCGAAGCACTGGCCTACCTCAGCTTGCCGGGCAACGTGCGCATCGGCGGCGGCATGCGCTACAGCTATTCGGCCAGAGCGACTTCCACCATCAACGGCGTGACCGAACGGATCAACTTCCATAACACTCGGGGCAGCGTCGTCGAGATCGGCTATCACATCCTGCCTTACGGCTGGGTCGATCTGCGCTATGTGAGAGAGACCTATCAGGTCGAGTCCTTCATCAGCTCGGGAACCGCCACCCAAACCGCCACCGGCAACGCCCCGTACAACGGCTCGCACGTCGGCGTGTTCATCACCTTCGAGAATTGATCCTCATCACAAAGTAAAAGCGACCATCCGATCGCCTGTTACTTACCACTTGGAACATGCGCAAAGCAGGCGCCGTTATCTTGCTGCCGACTGTTGTTCGTGCAGGGTCGCTTCTTCGATGAGCACCTTATAGGCATAACCTGAACCGAAATCCTCGTCGGTACGGACAACTCCCTTTGCCGTCACGACATCGCCGATCCGCGCCTCATCCGTGGTCGTCACGAGAAGGTCGTTCGTGTTATCCACCGTGGAACCTGTGCCATCGCGCAAGTGGACCCAATTCTTCCCCATGATCTCCGGGTTGTACTTCACGACCTTGCCGCGAACCATGACAGTCTGGTCTTTGAGTTCGGCACTCCTGGTGATGATTTCCGCAACGGTCAGCGCATTCGTACCGCTGGCCTTGGGAATACGGATATCGCCGGTGACTGTCATCTTTACGGGGATGGAGTGAGCCATACCCATGAGCTGAGCCCCCGTTGCGTTTGCTGCTGGGCCGCCCGGAGTGGCCTTGATGACTTCGCCCCTGACTACGGCGGCCGCATGCGGGTTGAGGACAGGGTTTGCCCAAACGAATATCGCCGTGACAATCATGCAGAACGCAAACAACGCTCTCATGGCCTGGTTCCTCCTTTGGGGCTGTGTAAAAAAAGTGTATCAGGACGGAAGCAGGAAATATCTACCCCCTTTTACGTATTCTGGAACATGCCCCCGGGGTGCTGCATCATGCTGCTGCCCCCCCCCAATTCCGCGCACAGCTTGCCCACCGTCGCCCGCAACTCGCCAACCTCCGACTCCAGCCTGGCGACGTTGGCCTTGAGCGCGGCGATCTCGCCCTCCGTCACCTCATCATTGACATCCCCCTCCCCGCTCCCCTAAAGTTCGTTTCACTTGCAAATCCGCCACACGCACATCGCACCGCATGCACGGTGCGAGGCCCACAGCGGAATCTCCAGAACAGGACGGCTGGCGCAAGACAAGAATCCCGCACATACGGGAAGCATTGCCAGCAGCACCATTTGTTCAGCCAAGGGGATTCACTTGAATGCAATTCTCTCCGCAACAACCTCCCCCAGACTCGCTCTGTCGCTGTCTGCGCATGATCATTCTTTTCACTAACGACCCGAGAGGCCACATGAAAACCGCTTTCGCATCTTTCTTTGCCGCATTGGCTTTTTGCTGCTCGGCTTACGCCGCCGCTGGCGACCCGATCGATCTGCAAACCCGCTTCGGCTACTACCATGCGACCTATCTCATCCATGAAGACGGCACCGCAGTCGAGTCGCACGAGTGGTCAAGAACCGTGCTGAAAGAAACAGCACTGGAACGATCCAAGAGCGCTTCCGTCAGTTACAGCACCAGCGCGCAAAAGGCCGATGTCATCGCCGCCTATACGTTGAAGGCAGACGGACGCCGCCTGGACGTGCCGAAGGACAACTACCAGGTCGAAGTCAACAGCGGCAAAGGCAAGGATTCGCCCGTCTATTCCGACTGGACGACATTGACCGTCGTGTTCCCCGATGTGGCAGTCGGCGACAAGGTCGTGTTCTCCTACAAGCTCACGCAAACCGAGCCGATGTTTCCGAAACATTACTCGGCAACTCAAACCTTCTACGACCAAGTCGCGTACGATGAAGTACGTGTGCGATTCGATTATCCAAGTTCGATGTGGGTGCAATACGAAGCACGCGGCATGAAGGAGGCGATCAATGAAACCAAAGGTGATCGCAAGGTCATCGAATGGACCTATGCGAATCCCAAGCCGGTCAAAACCGACCGCCGCGATTATTCGGTTTTTGATCCAGACAAGGAAGTCGGCTTCTCCTTCTCCACCTTCAAGACCTACGCCGATATCGCCGCCGCCTATGGCGAGCGCGCATTGCCCAAAGCAGCCGTGTCGGAAAGGGTAAGCAAACTCGCCGCAGAGATCGTCAAGGACAAAACCGCCCCGAAGGAGCAGGCGCGCGCCCTGTATGAGTGGGTCGCCACCAACATCACCTATGCCGGCAATTGCATCGGCATCGGCGCCGTGGTGCCGCGCGATGTGGATTTCATCCTCGACAACAAGATGGGCGACTGCAAAGACCACGCCACCCTGCTGCAGGCGCTGCTCGCCGCACGCGGCATCAAGAGCACCCAGGCGCTGGTGAATGCGGGCTCGGCCTATCAGTTACCCAAGATTCCGGTCGTCTCCACCGTCAACCACGTGATCAATTACCTTCCCGCATTCGACCTGTACGTTGACTCCACCTCGGACTCCACACCGTTCGGGATGCTGCCCTACAGCGACGAGGACAAACCCGTGCTGCTGGTCGAAGGATACAAGGACGGCACCAGGACACCGGTACCCCCCATCGGCAGCAACAGGCAAATCACCAAGAGCGTGATCAAGATCGCAGCGGATGGTTCGGTCACCGGCAGCATGGAAATCATCCAGCATGGATCTAGCGCCGTGCAGACTCGGTCATGGATGCGCGAACTCCCCAAGGACACCGAAGAAGACATGATCAAGAACATGTATCGCCGGCAAGGCCTGATCGGCAGCGGCAAGCTGGTCAAGGACGACCCCAAGGAACTGCTGGACAACTACCACTACAAAGTGAGCTTCAATGCCGAGAAGTTCATCAAACTGCCCGGTGCCGGGGCCTTCTACATTCACCACCCAATCGAGATCGCCACGCCCATCTACAGCCATCTCCAGTCCGCGATGGAGCCGGAGGAAGTCGATGTCACCTGCTCCAACATCAATGCCACGGAAGAATTCGTCATCGAACTGCCCAAGAAAGTAAAAGTGCTATCGATCCCGGACAACCTGAAAGTCGCCAACGACTTCGTGTCATACACGGCGACTTACAAACTCAAAGGCAATGTCCTCACCGTAAAACGCACGCTCGACGACCGCACCAAGGGCAACGTCTGCAAGCCCCAGGTATTCGTCGAATACAAAAAGATCGCCGAGAAAGCGATCGAAAACCTGAAGGAACAGGTGCTGTACAAATAGCGCACTAAAGGGATAGGGGCGGATCGAAATGACAATTTCGAGCCCGGCCCCGTGCTTCTTCCGATCTGTTTGATTGTCATGGGTAGGTAATAGCCATTGGAGAAATTGTTAATGATCAACCGCAAGTTGCCCTGCCGTTACATCTTCATCCTCGCGACGCTTGCCTTGGTGCTCGCACTTCCACAGCGAGCGATTGCCGGCCCGGCCAACCAGTCATCGGAAGACGAAGTTTTTTATCAGAAGACGTACCTGATGCTCTCCACCAGGGAGTACACAGGGCTCGATCAAAGATTCCAGGAATATCTCGATCTATATGCCCGCAATGAAATAACGGCAGAAGAGCTGGTGGGCAAATTCGAGAACTTCTCGAAAACGCCGAGCCTTGAACCGCGATTCGATGAATGGGTAAATGCCTTTCCGCAGTCCTATTCGGCACGATTGGCTCGCGGCATATACCGCACAACGACGGCATGGGAAAGGCGAGGCAACGCCCTTTCCCGCAACACGACTGATGCGCAATCCCGCGGCTTTGAAGAAACCCTCAAGGACGCCCAGTCCGACCTGCTGTTGTCCCTCAAGCTCTATGCACGCCCGGTAAACAGCTGCCGGTATCTGATTCGAGTCTCGAAAGGTTTAGGCCTGGATGATGAGCGCGACATGCTCGATGAGGCGCTCAAGCTCGATCCCAAAGCAATGGATCCGCGGTTCGAATATCTTAACTCCATCACCCCCAAGTGGGGCGGCAGCAAAAGACTGATGGCCCAGTTCCTTGAAGAGAGCAACAAATCGCCGATGAGCGACAAGAACAAGAAGATCATCGAAGGTAAATATTATTACTCCCTGGGAGAACAGGCGAAGCTCGAGAAAGACTGGCGAACCGCAGCCGACAACTTCTATAAGTACTACCTCACCAACAAGAATCCGGCCAACCTTCAAATGTCCGGCCAGGCTTTGCTGGATGGGGATTTCAAGGAACTGGCTTTTGAGCGCTTCGACCAACTGGCAAAAGAACATCCTCAATATGCATACGGATTCGAGCTGCGCGGCTACCTGTATGAACTCCATTTCAAAAACATCGAAAAAGCGATCGAAGATTACCTAGCCGCATCGGAGCTTGGCGCCAACTGGTCTCAGAACCGCATGGGCTGGTTCTACATGATGGGCATCAATGTCCCGGTCGATTACGTGAAAGCCAAGCATCACCTCGAACTGGCCGCTGCACAAGGGAACAATACGGCGAAGGAGAATCTGGTGATTCTGGAACGCTTGCTCGCTCAGCCTGGCAAAGCCGCCATAGCCGGATAAATCTTAATCACCCATCATTTCTCCAAGGAAATCACATCATGCGTAAGTTGATCTTCGTAGCACTCATCGCCGCCGGTGTCTGGTATTGGCAAAAGTACAGTTCCGCACGTGACGTCATCCTGGACGAGGCGGGCAATCCGGCTGTCCTGATCTATACCGAAAAGCAATGCGGCGCCGCCTGCGAGGTGGCCCGCAATATGCTGGATTCCAGAGGCGTGCCCTACCAGGAAAAGGAGCTCGACCTTGAAGACGAGCAAAACGAGGACGTCAAGCGCTGGAGACGCATAGGCGGCAACAGGCTCCCGCTGACACTGGCAGGCCACTCCAAAGTCAACACTGCGTCCAAGTGGGAGCTGATCGGATTATTGGGCAATAACTTTGGCGACACCTATCTCACACAGGAAGAGCAAGGATATTTCGCCCGGCATTTTGATGCGAGCGGGGCACCAATGGTCGTACTGTATGGCACATCCTGGTGTCCGGGGTGCGCAAAATTGCGCAAAGAACTCGAAGAACATGGCGTCAGTTTCGTGGATATCGACGTGGAAAAGAGTGGCGAATTTGAAAAACTTACGCGAGTGATGGAGATACCTGGTTACCCGGCGACATGGGTCGGCTATAACCGCGTAAACGGCTTTACGTTCGATGCGGTTAAAGCGGCAATGAATTAACGAACAGGTATGGAACGGGGTGCGGTTCTTTGTCCGCGCAGTCTGGAACAGATAAGAGGTATACCTTTCGTTCCATTGCGAATAACCGTGATGCCAACCCGTTTAATGCCCCGCAATAGGGTTTTCCCTCATTGCGAAATGGCCAGAATCATTGCTAGCATTCAATAAGTTTGTCATGAAGCTTTGGCATGCTGTTTGTTGCAATGAATTATGGTCACTTCACTTGAACTACTTATTCGGGAGCACATATGTCGAACGATGAGTCTTTATTCAAATGGTCTCCAAAATACAGCGTCAACATCAAAGCCATAGACGATCAGCATCGTGAGTTGGTCAATATCGTCAATCGCCTGTGCAAAACAATCACCAAACGCGAAGACGACAAGGCTATTGCCGAAATACTGGATGCGCTGATGGGCTACGCGCAGACACACTTCGCGCTAGAGGAAAGCCTGATGGAACGGGCGCAATTCGAGGACTACGAAGCACATAAGCTGGAGCACAAAGAAATGATGGAGCAACTTCATCAGATGTGCTTCAGACATTCTATTGAAGAGTTGCCGATCTATTATGAGATGCTGAGCTTCCTGAAAGCCTGGCTTAAAGATCACCTTCTGGGGGAGATCAGGAAATACGGCACTGCCCTGCGCCAAAGCGAATTCTCCGTTGCCGCATGGGAGCAAGAGGTTGCTTTAGAGCTTGCATTCATGTCGAATGCGAAAAGACCGTGGTGGCAGTTCTGGAAACTAGCCTGACCAGAGAGCGACCGCAATATAAAAGGCGACCATCCGGTCGCCTTTTTCTTTTCCCCTACCCCACTTCCGCACTTTCAGAAACACGCGCTGGTGTGACCGCTCTATTTCGTTTCACTCACACCGGATGCAACGGGCGATTCCAGCGTGGTGACTTCGCCGACAGTCGAAGCCGCAGGCGTTTCAACAATAGCTACAGCATCGGAAGGAGGTGTTGCAGCCTCCTGCCCAGCAGGGGGCTGGGGGACGGCCTGTTTCTTTTCGGCGGCTGCCTTGTTCAGGTTGATGATGGTTTTTGACATCATCGACTTGAATACCCAGATAGCGATGAGGCTGGCCGCGAAAATGATCAGCAGACGTTTTATGGCGCGTTCATCCATGGCGGCTAGTCTAGCAGAACAATCCCAAGGCTCGCACCGGGCAGGTTGTCGAGCAAGTACCGTTCATCCCGATAGGGCTTTGTGTGCAAACATGAAGGCGCTGCGCTACACTGAAACCGCTTTTGGCTGTTGCTCTTCAGAATCGAATCCGCGAACCCGTTTCGGAGGACCATGATGAACGATCAGGACAGCACTACCCCTTCTGCCACTCCCAACAAACGCCGCAAGATCCTGCTGCTCATCGGCGCAGTGGTGCTGGCCATTCTGCTTGCCGTTTTTCTCTGGTGGTTCTTTATCGGGCAGTGGCGCACCAGCACCGATGACGCTTATGTAGGCGGCAACATCGTCGCGGTGATGCCGCAGACCGGCGGCACGGTGATAGGCATCTATGGCGACACCACGCAAGCCGTGATCGAAGGCCAGCTGCTGGTGCAGCTGGACGACAGCGATGCGCGCCTGCAACTGGATACTGCCGAGGCAGCACTGGCAGCGGCGGTGCGCGAAGTGCGCGGCTTGTATGCGACCAGCCACGGCAACCTGCCGCTGCTCGCGCAACGGCGCGCCGATCTGGCGCGGGCGCAGGCAGAGCTGGCCAGCAGCGCTGCGGCCCTGGCGCAAGCCGAGTCCGAATACAGCCGCCGCGTCGAACTCGCCAAGCAGAATTTCGTCTCGCCGGAGAACGTGCAGGTCGCACTCACAGCGCGCGACGCGGCACGGGCGCAGCACAATGCCGCCAGCCACGCGGTGCAAGCCAGCAGCGCTGCCGTCGCGCAGACGATGGACCAGGCCAGCGTCTCCCGTGCGCGCGTGGACCACACCTCGCTGGAAAATCACCCTGATGTGCGCGCCGCCGCAGTCCATGTGCGCGAAGCCGCGCTCGCGCTGGCACGCACCCGTGTGCTGGCGCCGGTCAGCGGACAGGTGGCCCGGCGCTCGGTGCAGGTCGGCGAACGAGTCGCCTCCGGTGCCGCGCTGATGGCCATCGTGCCGCTGGACAAGGTGTGGCTGGATGCCAATTTCAAGGAGACTGAATTGCGCGATGTGCGCATCGGACAACCTGCGGCACTGACTTCCGACTTCTACGGCGACTCCTTCGTTTTTCACGGCAAGGTGATGGGTTTGGTGCCTGGCACCGGTTCCGCTTTCTCTTTGCTGCCCGCGCAGAATGCCACCGGCAACTGGGTCAAGATCGTGCAGCGCCTGCCGGTGCGAATCGCACTGGATGCCCATGAATTGCAGGCGCATCCTTTGCGCATCGGACTCTCCATGTATGCCACCATCGACACGCATAACCGCAACGGCGCAGCACTGACCACCCTGCCCGACACCAAGGCGATCGCCGCGACTGCGATATATGCACCGGACATCAAGGCCGCCGATGCGCGGGTCGCACAGGTCATCGCCGACAATCTGGAGCGCAAGTAGCGCTTACATCGAAGGGGCAGGCAGCCACTGCTTCCGCGGAGTGTGAAAAATGAATCCTGCCCAGCCAGGCATATTGAGAGGCTTCAAACTGGTGGCCGCGACCCTGGCGCTCGGCTTGGGTTCGTTCATGAACATCCTGGACCTGACCATCGTCAATGTGGCCGTGCCCACCATAGCCGGCGATTTCGCGGTCACCCCGACACAAGGCACCTGGATCATCACTTCCTACTCGGTGGCCGAGGCCATCATGCTGCCGCTGGCGGGTTTCCTCGCGGGACGTTTCGGCGAAGTACGCAGCTTCGTCGCCGCCACACTGCTGTTCACGCTGGCATCGCTGTTGTGCGCGCTGTCCATCAGTTTTCCGATGCTGCTCTCCGCCCGTGTGCTGCAAGGCGTGTTCGGCGCCTCGATGATCCCGCTGTCGCAAACGCTGCTCACCACCATCTTTCCGCCACACCAGCGCGGGCTGGCGCTGGGCATCTGGGCCATGACCACGGTGATCGCGCCGATTGTGGGGCCGCTGTCGGGCGGCTGGCTGATCGATCACGCCACCTGGCACTGGATCTTCCTGATCAACCTCCCGGTCGGCCTGCTGGTCGGCATTTCCGTGGCCCTGTTGCTGGCGGGACGCGATGTGATCCAGCCCGGCAAACGCGAACAGAAAATGGATTGGGCCGGCTTGTCCTTGCTGATCGTCGGCATCGGATCGCTGCAGATACTGCTCGACAAGGGCAATGAACTGGACTGGTTCAGCTCCTCCGCCATCGTCACACTGGCTGTACTGGCGGCGGTCGGGCTGCTGATGTTTGTCGTCTGGGAGTTGGGTGAAGCCGCACCGCTGGTCGACCTGCGCCTGTTCACGCAGCGCAATTTCCTGGTGGGCGCGGTGTGTTTGTTGCTGGGTTCGATCGCTTTTTTCGGCGTGGTCGTGATCATTCCGCTGTGGCTGCAAGTCTTTCAGGGTTACACAGCGCTGTGGGCGGGCAAGACCGTGGCCTTCGGCGGGGTGCTGGCGTTCGTCTTCGGACCGATCATCGGCATCTATATCAACCGCATCGATGCACGTGCCATAACGACGTTCGGCTTCATCGTGTTTGCGCTGGTGGGTTACTGGAGCGCGAACTTCACTCCGGATATCGATTACTGGACGGTTGCACTGAGCCGCTTGTTCATGGGGATCGGCATCAGCTGCTTCTTCCTGCCGCTGATCACGATCAGCCTTTCCGGCTTGCCCCCGGAACGGATCGCGGCGGCCTCGGGCATCACCAACCTCATGCGCAACCTGGGCGCCAGTTTCGGCACGGCCATCACTACCTGGCTGTGGACCAACCAGGCAAACGGTTTTCACGCCAGACTGATGGAAAACATCCAGACCTACAATCCACAGGCGACCGATTACCTGAACCGCTTGCACCAGCTCGGTATGTCGGACGATGTCGCCTATGCCTATCTGGAGCGCATGATCACCACCCAGTCCTACACGCTCGCCACCGACCGCATCCTGATCATATCCGCCACGCTGATGCTGTCGCTGATCACACTGGTCTGGTGGGCAAGGCCGCCGTTCGTCGCTAGCCGCGGGCATTGAGTCAAAGCACTATCTCGGCTCTGCCGCCTTGCTTAGCGTTTTCGGATATGGAGCTCGGGATTCCGGATGAGTGCGTATTCGAGCGCATTGGCCAGGCTGTCGATCAAGGCCGCTTGCATCATGGGCGTGAGATCGTCGGCTGCGGGAACCGAGGCATGGTACTCGGCCAGCGATGCCTGATGTTTATCGGTGTCGAACGCAGCGACGTGGACTGTCGTTGCGTCAGTCCAGTACTCGATGTTCACCATCGCCCCATTCGCAAGGCGAAATTCATTCCTGCTTAGTTTATGCCGGGTCATTTGAATCTCCTTTCTTCGATTACGATCATGAGGTCATTATTTGAGGCGGAGTACAAGGAAGATGCTTCCGCTCTTGCGCCTGACCAATAGCAGTATCTGCTCCTTGTCCTTGATAAGGATGGATTGAAGTTCCGCGACATTGGAGACCGGTTGGTGATCCGCTTCGAGAATGACATCTCCTGCCTGCAGCTCGGCCATGGCTGCGGGGCTTCCGTCCTCGACGTCGGTGATGAGCACGCCCGCCCCTTCTTCCACCCCCAATTGCCTGGCCATGTCCGCGGTCAAGGTCTGCACCGTCAAACCGAGGTTGGCCAATTGGCTTTCCACCTTTCGGCTGGGCTTCGTGGACGCAATGCTTTCTGCGCTCATTTTCCCGATAGTCACTTTCAAGGTCTTCTCGTTGCCGTTCCGTATCACAACGATATTCGCGTCAGAGCCCGGTGTTGTTGCCGCAACGAGATTGCGCAATTGCGCTGCGGCATTCACCGCCCGGCCATTAAAACGCACGACGACGTCCCCCGCCTTCATTCCGGCCTTTTCTGCAGGAGACCCCTTGTTGACTTGCGAGATGATCGCCCCCCGGTTGCCGGGAAGATGGAATTGTTCGGCCAGCTCCCTGGTGACATCCTGGATGGAGACACCGAGCATGCCGCGAGTTATCTGTTCGCCTTTGAGCAAGGTGGGCAGCATGTGTTTGATCATGTTCACGGGAATGGCGAACCCCACTCCCGAGTATTGCCCCATGCTTGTCGCGATGGCGCTGTTCATACCGATGACCTCGCCGCGCATATTGATCAACGGCCCGCCGGAATTGCCCGGGTTGATCGGCGCATCGGTCTGCAGGAAATCCTCATAGTCGGCGATCCCCACATCCGAACGTCCCTCGGCACTGATGATGCCGGTGGTCACCGTTTGCGTCAGCCCGAACGGAGCACCAATCGCCATCACCAGATTTCCATCCTCCAGAATATCGGAATCACCCAGTTGGACTGTCGGCAGATCGCTGGGAAGGTTTCCTTTCATTTCAAGGACCGCCACATCCGTCTTCCGGTCAGCGCCCACGATCTTCGCCTTGAACGTGCGCTTGTCGGCCAGTTGCACCTTGATCTCATCCACATCCTGCACCACGTGGTAGTTCGTCAGAATGTGCCCCTGCTTGTCGAGCAGCATGCCGGTCCCCATACCATGCTGCGGCACCCTGAATTCTTTCGGATGCCCGGGTGTCCTGGGCAACTCGAATTGCCGCCCGAAGAACTGATTGAAGAAATCATCGCCGAACGGGAAGTCCGGGGATTGAAGGCGTACTATTTTTTCGGAATAAACGCTGACGACTGCCGGTTTGACATGGGCTGCCACTGCCGCAAAGGCCCTGCCCAATTGCTCCGCCGGAGCAGTGATGGATTCTGGAATATCGCCGGCCGAAGGCGTGCTGGCCGGTTGAGGTTTGTTGGCTGCGATGGTGATGAACAGGCCGGTTGCAACGAAAATACCGAGCCCGAGCGCAAGGCCGATCATCCGAAGTTCTCTGGAAATCTTCATCGTTACCTTTCCCTGCTATGTTGGTCCATCGCGATCCATTCCAGTCGGCAAAACTATAGTTCAAAGCAGCACGCCAGCGCACTACCAACAAACCCTACCGGGCCGGTTTTCTATCAAAAGGGGATAGCTTCGCAATATCGTCGTGTGCTGTATTTCTATTCCTTGACTATCCATACCGGATTCCAGCAGGTCTCCCAGTAATGGCCATCCAGATCCTGGAAATATCCGGAGTACCCGCCCCAGAAACGGTCGTGCGCCGGGTCGACGATGCGGGCTCCCGCATTTTCTGCCTGATGCATGACGGCATCGACTTCCTGTTTGGAACCGACGTTGTGACGAATCGAGAATCCTGCCGGGCTCGATGTGCTTGCTGGAATCTCTGTATCGTTGGCCATTGCGGCCTTTGGGTATAGAGCCAGGATCAGATCGTCGTTCATGTTGAAGAAGACGACCGCGCCGTCCTCGTTCTCGGTGCCGCTGATCACTTCCGTGGGCAAACCCAGGCCGTCTCGGTAAAAGGCCAGCGATTTCTGCAAATCGCTCACCCCCAAAGTAATGACCTTGATCCGTGGCATCATCGATATCTCTCCTGAGCGTTTGGAAGCAGACCTGCCAACGTATGAGCCAAAGCATCTCGCGTATCTCACCAGCATCCTGAGCTCGAACCACCTGAGAAGGAATACGCTGAATTGCTGAATAATCGCGTGTGCACGGCAGTAATCGGAACCAGGTGCGCCAAGCTCCATCCGGTAATTGACAGCCCCCGACGAACTCGCCTACAGTTCAACCCACTTGCAAATCCGCCTCTCGCACATCCCACCGCACGCACGGTGTGAGGCATACAGCGGAATCCCCAGGACAGGAGCTGGCGCAAGACGGGTTTCCCGCAACAAGGGGAAGCATCGATCAAAAGGAGAAAAGATGACGCCGCCTGATAACGAACAGACAAACAAACCCCGGGACTCGAAGGACGAGAAGACACTAAAGCTGCAGCGTTGCCCCAAGCACGGCACTCTCTACATGCCGAACGAAGGGTGCCCCGAATGCGAGAAGGAAAAAAGCACGTCGTGAAGGCGGCCGAGTCCACCATGAAAAAAGGCGACCAAGCGGTCGCCTTTTTCTTTCCATCTCAGCCTCACGCACTACCTTGCATTCCGGAATGCGCGCAGCTCTCCTGTCCTTGATTATTTCTGCAGCGTCGCTTTCTCGATGAGCACCTTATAGGCATACCCTGCACCGAAATCCTGGTCTGCATTGACGATCCCCTTGACCGTCACCACATCACCCACGTTCGCCTTGCTCGTGGTCGTCACGAGAATGTCGTTGGTGTTGTCCGCTTCGGAACCCGAGCCATCGCGCAGATGGATCCAGTTCTTGCCCATGATCTCCGCGTTGTATTTCACCACCTGGCCGCGCACGACGACTGGCTTGCCCTTGAGCTCGGCGACCTTGGTCACGATCTCGGCAACCGTCATCGCGTTCGCGCCGCTGGCTTTGGGAATGGAAATGGGCGCTTCATTGATCTTGTCCAGCTTCTTGGGATTGATCGCGAAAGAAGCGCCCAACGCAGGTGAACTCACCGCAGCTTTGCTCGCGCCGCCCAAATTGCCGAACAGTATCGTCTTGAAAGTCCGCTTCAACGCTTTGCTCTCGAAGTTCTGCATGACTACCGCATTTTCGATCGTGACGGTATCGCCCTTCTTGACCTGCGCGTTGATGACCGCAGCCCAAGTTTCGCCGGTATTGGTCATCAGCCGAAAGTAAGTGAAATTATCGACATTCTTAACCTCCAGGACTTTACCCTCGACAGTGTTACCGGCTGACGGCGGCGGCGCATTGCCTTCAGCAGCCCAGGTCAATGAAGAGACAACGATCATGCAGATAGCCAACAAGAACTTCATGGTTTGGATACTCCCTCCGTAATAATGTGCACAGTTTAGCAGGATAAAAAACCACTCGCCCCCACCTCAAGCGCAAGCATCAAATGCGCATTGACAGCCCTTCGTTTTATCCCCTAGAGTTCACCCCACTTGCAGATCCACTACATGCACATCGCACCGCACGCACGGTGTGAGGCACACAGCGGAATCCCCAGAACAGGATGGCTGGCGCAAGACAAGAAACCCGCGTTATCGCGAAAGTCGCATAGCGAGAACGGGCAGCATCGCCAGCAGCACACTTGTTCAACTAAGGGGAAACACTTGATCGCAAGTCTCACCGAACACGCTTTTCGCAGACCTGAAAAATCGCGGTCTACTCCCGTTTCTCCACGAAAAGGACTCATGCTTCGATGTTTGCTGGCTGCCTTATTCATGGCAAGCAGCGTTGTTGCACACGCCAGCGAATCCGCCTTCGTTCAACAACCCAATTTCAAATTGGATGGCCGCTCGGCAGCCGACCTGTCTGCCGAGTGGTGGAAGTGGGCGATGTCCAGCCCGGACGAAGAGAACCCTGTGCGAGATACTTCCGGGGAACATTGTGATGTGGGACAACAGGGCAAGGTATGGTTCCTCGCCGGCGGCTTTGGCTCGTCCCTGGTCAGACGCCGCTGCACGATCCCGGCCGGGAAATACATCTTCTTCCCGGTCATCAACATGGCCTACTGGCCGCAAGAAGAGGACAGCGGTTACACCTGCAGCGAAGCCATAAAGAGTGCGGCCGTGAACAACGATACCGCCATCGACCTGTTCGTGGAGCTGGATGGAAAGCGCGTGAAGAACCCAAAGCGCTTTCGGGCAAAAACTAAAAAGTGCTTCGATATCTTCGAGTGGGTACCAGAAGAAAGAAAACCCTATAGCGCGTTCCCTTCCGCATCGGATGGATACTGGATCCTGCTGAAGCCCCTGAAGCCCGGGAAGCACAAGATCAGGTTCGGCGGGCAGTACAACCACACCATCTCCGCCCATGGGCACAACTTGCAGGATATCGAATACGAGATCCGCGTTGAAAATAAAGCCGGCGCAAAGCCGGCAGATTGAATCCGATGGAAATGAAGAAGATCAACTCCGGCAAACTGCGCGCCATCGGCTACGACGCACGAGCGCGCATCCTGCAGGTGCAGCTCGACAACGGCGACACGCTGCAATACACCGGCATCGGCGAAGACCTCTGGCGCAGGCTCAGCAGTTCCAGTGCGGCGTGGAGCTTTTATCGCGACAACATCGAAGAGGAATTCACGGTGAAGAAAGTTTCAGCTAGTGCGCCTGCGGGGAAAAATCCGCTGGATGATTTGTTCGGTCAAAAATAATTGTGATGTAACCCGTTTTACCCCATGAACTTAGCGAGATAAGAAGATGAGCTTACGTTTTCGCAGATCAATCAAGCTAGCACCAGGTATCAGAATGAATCTCAGCGGTAGCGGGATAAGCTGGTCGCTTGGGCCACGAGGTGCATCAGTGGGAATTGGTAAGCGCGGCACTTTTCTCAATACAGGCATTCCTGGAACAGGTTTATATAGCAGGCAACAATTAGCCTCGAACTCCTCGGTTAATCGAAGCAATATAAACCAATCTAAAAGTCAAAATTTCTCAATCACAGTTTCGATTGACGATGCCGGTGTTTTATCGTTCAAAGACAATCAAGGCAATCCCATTTCGGACGCACATATCGACGCAGCAAAAAAACAGCAAGGCGATAAAATCAGAGCATTGATTCAGCAGAAGTGTGACGAGATAAATGCTCAAATCGAGTCACTTGGGGATATTCATTTGCACACCCCGCCCCCACAACCTACTGGTTTCATACCAGCCGTATTCGAGGTACCAAAACCAATAGAACCAACTCCAAAATCTCCGGGGTTCTTTTGCAAGCTATTCAAGAGCTGCATTGCCAAAGTTGAAGCCGCCAATAATGCCGCGTCAGAGGAATACGCCACTCAAGTTTCTCAGTGGGAAAGACAGAAAGTTGAGTTCGACTCTACTCAATTAGCGCGTCGCCAATTTATTGACAGCGTACTTGACGGAGATGTGAGTGCGATTGAACAATATATTGAAGAAATTTTGCTGGATATAGTTTGGCCGCGCGAAACTCGCGTTGATTTTGATGTTAGGGATGATGGAATTGTTGCACTCAATGTTGATTTGCCAGAAATCGAGGAAATGCCATCTAAAACTGCAATGGTTCCGCAACGCGGTTATCGTTTATCTATAAAAGAAATGGGAGCGACACATATACAAAAACTCTATATGCGTCATGTTCACGCTGTTGGATTCCGAATTATCGGTGAGATATTTTCAGTTTCGCCATTTGTGCAAAGCGTGATTCTTTCCGCTTACTCGCAACGCCCCAACAAGGCCACAGGACACCTAGAAAATGAGTATCTCTACTCAGCACGAGTAAATCGAGGCGATTGGTCAGATATCAATTTCAGTAATCTTTCTGAAATTGATGTTGTTGATGCGCTCAGTCGTTTTGAGTTAAAGCGGGAAATGACTAAAACCGGAATATTCAGACCAATCGAGGTTATCCATGTTTAGCCGAAAAATTGAATGGTTTTTGATAGTTCTCGTTATTTTTAACGTAAGCGCCATTACCGTGGGGACAGTCAAATCAATCTATTCTGAAGTCGGTACTTGGTTGTATTTGTTTGAGGGTTTTTGCGTGACTGTATTTGTTGTCGAGTATGTAATGCGACTATACAAAGCTCCCTCATTAGAAAAATATTCAGGCAAGAATGGGCGAATACGTTATGTATTCTCTGGATATGCCTTGATTGATTTCTTTGCCATCGCCCCCTACTTCGTCGCATTCTTCATTGGAATAGATAGCAATGCATCATTACTACGAGTAATGAGAATTCTGACTCTATTCAGGCTTGCTAAACTATTGCGCTACCAACAAGCGCTTCGTCTGATTGGCGGTGTCATAAAATCAAAAGCTCCTGAGTTATCAGTGTGTGGCTTGTTGATTTGTTTGTTCATCTTCATTTCGGCAGCCATTTTGTACGTGATAGAAAATGAAGCTCAACCGCAGGTTTTTAGCAGCATACCCGCTTCTTTGTGGTGGGCGGTAATCAGTGTAACTACAATCGGCTACGGCGATATTGTTCCTATGACCACCATTGGGAAGGTGGTAAGCGGTTGTCTAGCTTTTGTTGGTGTCGCACTAATTGCAATCCCAACCAGTATCATCGCCGGTGGTTTCATTGAGGCAACTACGCGGGAAAGATCAGATGAGGTAAAGCAGAGACGCAATTAGAATGAAACTTAAGGGGCTGCTCGAATTTGTTTTTCGAACTGCTTTACTTGGATATTAGTGCGATGGCATCCGCTGAAAAGCTTTGGTGTAGAATCCTTGTCACGTACCCTCCACTGTACCGGATATGCCTACCGTTCTACGTCTGCTGAATTGGCGCTTCCATTTTTATTCCGATGAAGGAATGGAGCCGCCGCACATTCATGTGGACACGGGAGATGGAGAGTGCAAGTATTGGCTGGAGCCGATACGATTAGCACGAAGCCGCAATATCAGCCCAACCGAGCTGCGGCGCATCGAAGCAGCCGTGTTTGAGCATCACGATCTGTTCAAGGAGAAATGGCATGAGTTCTTCCATCACTGAATTGGAGCATTGCGCCACCCGCGCATGGGTGTCTGGTCGCATTGTTTTCGTCGAGCTCACGGATGGCCGCCAGATCGGGTTCCCCGCCGCCCGCTTCATGTTACTAAGCAAAGCAAGCGACGAACAACTCAAGCGAGTTACGCTGCGCGCAAATGGCACTGCGTTGCGCTGGGAGGAGCTGGACGAAGATATTTCGGTGAGCGGCATCGTCGAGGGACATTTCCAGCTTCCACTTCCGATGGCGGCTTGAACTTATAATTCGATACAACACGAAAAAGGCGACCATCCGGTCGCCTTTTTTATTGGGGAGTAGCCTCACGTTTCTACCCTCCCCCTAACCCTCTCCCTGCATGGGAGAGGGAATCTTTACCCCACCCACTTCCGCGCATTCTGGAACATGCGCAGCCATGCGCCGTTCTCCTGCCACTCGCTTGGATACCAGGAGTTCTGCACGGCACGGAACACGCGCTCGGGGTGCGGCATCATGATGCTGAAGCGGCCGTCCGGCGTGGTGAGTCCGGTGATGCCTTGCGGCGAACCGTTGGGGTTGAGCGGATAGGTCTCGGTGGCTTTACCGTTGTGGTCGATATAGCGCAGGGTGACCAGCGCGGCTTTCTGTTTCTTGCTGCCGCCGAAATCGGCATAGCCTTCGCCGTGCGCCACGACGATGGGCATGCGGCTGCCTTCCATGCCTTTGAACAGGATGGAGGGCGACTGCTGCACTTCCACCATGACGAAGCGTGCTTCGAACTGTTCCGATTGGTTGCGTCCGAAGTGCGCCCAGTTCTCCGCACCGGGGATGATCTCGTGCAGGTTGCTCATCATCTGGCAACCGTTGCACACGCCGAGTGCGAATGTGTCGTCGCGTTTGAAGAAGGCTTCGAACTCATCGCGCGCCCGCGGGTTGAACAGGATGGACTTGGCCCAGCCCTCGCCCGCGCCCAGCACGTCGCCGTAGGAGAAGCCGCCGCAGGCCGCGAAGCCTTTGAAATCGGCCAGTTTCACGCGGCCGCTGATGATGTCGCTCATGTGCACGTCCACGGCGGCGAAGCCGGCGCGGTCAAACGCGGCGGCCATCTCCACTTGGCCGTTCACGCCCTGCTCGCGCAGGATGGCCATCTTGGGACGCGACTTGAGTAATGCGGGTGCGACGTTCTCGTTGAGGTCGTAAGTGAGCTTCACATGCAGACCCGCATCCTTCGCATCCAGCGTGCGGTCGAACTCTTGCTGTGCGCAGGCAGGATTGTCGCGCAGCTTCTGCATCTGGTAAGTGGTCTCGGACCAGATGCGGCGCAGCGCGATGGCGTTCTCGCTAAACAGCGTGGTCTTGCCGCGCGTGATGTTGATGCTGCCGCTGGTGTTGAGGCGCGCCACTTCGTGCACGCAGGTCAGGCCAGCCTCGTCGCACTGCACGAAGATATCGGCCAGATCGGCGCGGCGCACTTGCACCAGCGCGCCGAGTTCTTCGTTGAACAGGATGCCGAGGTCGTCACCCTTGCATTCGTCCAGGCGGATATCCAGGCCGATGTGCGAAGCGAAGGTCATCTCGCACAGTGCCGCCAGCATGCCGCCGTCGGAACGGTCGTGATAGGCCAGCAGCTTGCCCTCGCGGTTGAAGCGCTGCACGAGGTCGAAGAAGGCTTTGAGCTTCCTGGCATCGTCCACGTCCGGCGCCACATCGCCGATCTGTTTATAGACCTGCGCCAGCGCCGAGCCGCCCATGCGGTTCTGGCCGCAGCCCAGATCGAACAGCAGCACCACGGTATCGGTGTCCGCCGCGAGTTGCGGCGTGAGTGTCTTGCGCGCATCGCTGCACGGCGCGAAGGCGGTGACGATGAGCGACAGCGGCGCGGTGACGGCCTTGTTCTGCTCGCCATCCTTCCATGTAGTCTTCATGCTCATGGAATCTTTGCCCACCGGGATGCTGATGCCGAGCTCAGGGCACAGTTCCATGCCCACGGCTTTGACGGTGTCGAACATCGCGGCGTCTTCGCCGTGGTGTCCGGCGGCAGCCATCCAGTTGGCGGAAAGTTTGATGTCGCCGATCTTGTCGATCTGCGCGGCGGCGATGTTGGTGATGGACTCGCCGATCGCCATGCGGCCGGATGCGGGCGCATTGAGCACGGCGATGGGTGTGCGTTCGCCGAGAGCGAAGGCTTCGCCCAGGTTGGTGTTGTAACCCATCAGGGTGACGGCCACATCCGCCACCGGCACTTGCCACGGGCCGACCATCTGGTCGCGCGCGGTCATGCCGCCCACGGTGCGGTCGCCGATGGCGATGAGGAAGGTCTTGTCCGCAACAGATGGCAGGCGCAGCACGCGCTCGATGGCTTCTTTCAGCACAACGTTGCTGGTGTCGAACGCGGGCAACTTCACCTGCTCGCGCGTCACTTTGCGCGTCATCTTGGGCGGCTTGCCGAGCAGCACGGAGAGCGGCATGTCCACCGCGTTGTTGCTGAACTCTTCGTCATGCACCACGAGTTTGTCTTCGCTGATGGCACGGCCCACCACCGCGAACGGGCAACGCTCGCGCTCGCACAGTTCCTTGAATTCCAGGACACGTTCCACCGGGATCGCCAGCACGTAGCGCTCTTGCGCCTCGTTGCTCCAGATCTGCATCGGCGACATGCCGCGCTCCTCAGAGGGCACCGCGCGCAGCTCGAAGAACGCACCCTTGCCGCCGCCGTGCACCAGCTCCGGCAATGCGTTGGAGATGCCGCCCGCGCCGACATCGTGGATGGACAGGATGGGATTGTTGTCGCCCATCTGCCAGCAACGGTCGATGACTTCCTGCGCGCGGCGCTGCATCTCGGGGTTGCCGCGCTGTACGGAATCGAAGTCGAGGTTCTCGGCGTTGGCGCCGGTATCCATGGAGGATGCCGCACCGCCGCCCAGGCCGATCAACATGCCGGGGCCACCGAGCTGGATCAGCAGCGCGCCTTCCGGCAGGTCATGCTTGTGCGTGTGTTCAGCGCGAATGCTGCCCACGCCGCCCGCCAGCATGATTGGCTTGTGGTAGCCGCGCACTTCGCCGTTGACGCTCTCTTCGAAGGTACGGAAGTAGCCCGCCAGGTTGGGACGGCCGAATTCGTTGTTGAACGCGGCACCGCCGAGGGGGCCGTCGATCATGATCTGCAGCGGGGTGGCGATGCGGCCCGGCTTGCCGATGGGGTTGGCTTCCCAAGGTTGCTCGAAGCCGGGGATGTTGAGGTTGGACACGGAGAAGCCGGCCAGACCCGCCTTGGGCTTGGAGCCGGAGCCGGTCGCGCCTTCGTCGCGGATCTCGCCGCCCGAGCCTGTAGCCGCGCCGGCGAACGGGGCGATGGCGGTCGGGTGGTTGTGCGTCTCCACCTTCATCAGGGTGTGGGTGAGTTCCTTGCTGAAGGCATAAGCACCGCCTTCGCGCGGGTAGAAGCGATCGATCTCGGCACCCTCGATCACGGAGGAATTGTCGGAGTAGGCGATCACCGTGCCCTCGGGATGCAGCTTGTGCGTGTTGCGTATCATGCCGAACAGCGAGATGGCCTGCTGCTCGTCGTCGATGATCCAGTCGGCGTTGAATATCTTGTGGCGGCAATGCTCGGAGTTGGCCTGCGCGAACATCATCAGTTCGACGTCGGTGGGATTGCGTCCCAGCTTGGTGAAGTTCGCCACCAGGTAGTCGATCTCGTCAGCGGAGAGCGCCAAGCCCAGTTCTCGGTTCGCGGCTTCCAGCGCTGCGTTGCCTCCCTTGAGGATGTCCACGCTGGACAGCGGTTGCGGCGTGCCGTGCTTGAATATCTTGCTTTCGATGCCGGTGATGTCGCTAATGACGGATTCGGTCATGCGGTCGTGCAGCAGCGGCAGCACGGCCTGTTTTTCCGCGTCGCTCAGCGGCTTGCCGCTCTTGCTCTTGAGGTAATACAGCACGCCGCGCTCGATGCGCGTGACTTGCGGCAATGCGCAATGGCGCGCGATGTCGGTGGCCTTGGACGACCACGGTGAGATGGTGCCGAGGCGCGGCACGACCAGCAGGCTTTGTACCTTGCCCGCGAACTCCGGCTCTCCCGCATCCTTGTCCAGTCCGAGCAAGCGGTTCAGCAGGATGACTTCGGCCGCGGACAGGTCGGACGACAGTTCGGTGAAATAGCAGTGGCGGGTATCTTCGAGGGTGACGCCTGATTTGGTGGCGTGCAGCGCGCTGCGCAGTTTGTCGAGACGGAAGGAAGAAAGGGCGGCTTTACCTATCGAGGTGCGGAACATGACTCGGTCACTTTAAGGCGTTGAGAACGGGTTGCAATTATAATGCAGCCGCCTCCACAAACTCACGGAAAAGAACATGGCCAACGCCCGCCCTACCCCCATCACCCAGAAGCAAGTCGCCGCCTACCTCAAACCGCGTCCCACGGACAGCCATAAAGGCCTGTTCGGCACGGTGGCTATCATCGGCGGCGCCAACGGCATGGTGGGTGCGGCCCTGCTGGCCGGACGCGCTGCACTCAAGCTGGGCACGGGCTGCGTGCATGTCGGTCTGCTGGCGGACAATGCCCCGGCCGTGGACCTGATGCAGCCGGAGCTGATGCTGCATTCTGCCGCCGACGCCTTGAAATCCAGCAAGCCGGACGTGCTGGTGATCGGCTGCGGCCTCGGGCAAAGCCCCGCCGCGCAAAAGCTGCTGTATGACGCGCTGCTGCTCGACGTGCCCTTGGTACTGGATGCCGACGCGCTCAATCTCATCGCCCTGCGCCCCGACCTGCGCGGCATGCTGCACTCGCGCAAAGCCCCGTCCGTATGTACCCCGCACCCCGGCGAAGCCGCACGCTTGCTGGGCTGCAGCACGGAAGACATCCAGAAAGACCGCGCCGCTGCCACGCTTGAACTCGCCAAACGCCTGCACGGCAGCGTGGTGCTGAAAGGCGCAGGCAGCCTGTGCGCCACCAGCGACGGCAAGCTGCACCTCAACCAGACCGGCAACCCCGGCATGAGCGCTGCCGGCATGGGCGATGTATTGAGCGGCATGATCGCCGCCTTCATCGCACAGGGCCTCAGTGCCGACGAAGCCTTGCTGCTGGCGGTGCATCTGCACGGCGCGGCGGGCGACGAGCTGGCGAAACAACAGGCCACCATCGGCATGAGCGCGACCGAAGTGATCGAGTGGGCACGCTGGTTGCTGAACCGCATCGCACCGCGCTAAGAAAATGGGCGACATCCTCTACCGCTATCTGTTCGTCGTCGCGGCCTGCATCTCGTTGTTGATCGGGCTGCAGATCCCCAATTTCGTCGACCAATACGAGAAACGTGTGGATGCGCACCTGCGCGAGGTGACGATCAACCTGCAGCCGTTCCAGGACATCGCCGCCAAGTTCTTCGGCGGCGACCTCAACCAGCTGATCGAACTGCACCGCAAGAGCGACGCCAAACCGTTCCAGGAAGAAGGCGCGGCCATCGAGAAGATGGTACAGCGCAAGCTGCGCTTCGAGGCCGACCTCGCCGCGCTGCAGACCAACCTGCCCATGAAGGCGCTGCATGTGCTGCTGCACGGCGACCGGGAAATGATCGATGAGGCGCTGGGGCAATACAGCTATGCCGTGCCGCTGGATCAGGATGCGCTCATCTTCGGCGCAGGTGTCGCGCTGGTCATCCTGCTGCTGTTGGAACTGTTGCTCGCACTGGCCCGCTTCGCTTCCGCCAAGTTATTCCGCTCAACCCCCACCTCGAAAGCATAATGAGTTTTTCCATCGACATCAGCGAAGAAGCGGGCGTCCGCTATCTGCATTTCGGTTCCCTTTGGATTCAAGGCGCGATGCGCATCGCACGCCCCTGGCATCTGGAGCTGGACTACACCAAGGAGATGATGGCGAGCCTGCTCATGCGCGAAGACTCGCACTTCCCGCGCAGGGTGCTGCTCATCGGTCTGGGCGCGGCATCGCTCACCAAATATCTGTACCGCAACTTTCCACTGGCGAAACTGACCGTGGTGGAGATCGAGCCGCGCGTGGTGGCCGCCGCCAAGCAGTTCTTCAAGCTGCCGGAGGACCCGAAGCGCCTGAACATCGTGATCGCGGACGGCGCGCAGTTCATCGCCGAGAACGACAAGACCTACGATCTGATCCTGGTGGACGGCTTCGATGAGGACGCACGCCCGGGCGAGCTGGACACGCTGCCGTTCTACCAGATGTGCCGCGCACGCCTGAACACCAACGGCATCATGGCGGTGAACCTGCTGGGACGCAGCCGCGGCTACAAGGTCAGCATGGAGCGCATCCAAGAGGCGTTCGAGGGCCGCGCTTTGGCCTTCCCGTCCTGCGATAGCGGCAATGTGATCGCGCTGGCGGCGACGGGCGACGCGATCCGCATCCCGCTGGACGACCTCAAGGATCAGGCGGAGGCGTTGAAGGAAAATACCGGATTGAACCTGATCCCGACGCTGACGCGACTGGAACAGTCACAGACCTGTGCGGGGGGCGAGTTTTTTCTCTGACACAAAATAATCACAAGCCGGCTGCATTTTGTGTTTAGAATCATGCACGAGGGGATGTATCAACCTACAAGCTGGATGCCTTAAATTCCAAGTTTCATTTCTGCAAGTCGATGAGCTTCACTTTATGAAAGGAAGTAATCATGGCGACATCCAAATCCACCGCGAAGAAACCAGCAACCACCAAGCCCGCAGTCAAGAAGAAGACCTCCGCTACCGCCAAAGCCAGCGCTAAAACGGTAACCACCAAGACGGCGGCCGCCAAGAAACCGGCGACCACACGCAGCAAGGCGGCTGCACCTGCCGCTGCCAAGAAGCCCGCAGCTCGCGCCAAAGCCGCTCCAGCCAAGACTTCCATCAAGCCCACACCGGAACAACGTTACAAGATGGTTCAAGACGCGGCTTACTTCATCGCCGAGAGGAACGGCTTCCAGGCCGGTTCGATGGATTACTGGATCGCGGCGGAGATCGAGATCGAAGCGCAGCTCTCGGGCAAGCGCCCCAAGTAACTAGATCCCGGTCGCTCCCGCTTCCACTGTGTAGCGCACATAACGCAGGTTGAGTTTTTCTGCAGCGACAGCGGCGATCAGCCGTTCGGCTGCCTGCGCATCCAGGATGAATTCGACCGCGACGGCAAGCTCGCCAGCCAGTTCGAAGAAGGTCTCTTCGTGCAACTTGCCGTGCTTGCCGAATCCCGCGATGGCGCGGAAGGCCGAGCCGCCGGGGAGCTCCAGCTGCTGTGCCAGGCGTAGTAACCACTCGTGCATCAACTCGCCTTGATGATGCTGTTTTTCGCTAACGTAGAACCTGAGCACGACAGCTTGCATAGTCATCTCCCTATCCATTTGATCGTTTGCATCCCCAGTACCGTCATCAACAACGAACCGCCGAGGTGAGCGGCGATGATCGCCGTGCCCCAGGCATATTGCCCGCGCAACAGCAGCGTGACCGTCTCGGCCGAGAACGTGGAAAAAGTGGTGAGTCCGCCGAGGAAGCCGGTGATGATGAGCAAACGCCATTCCGGCGACAGGCTTGATTGCATGAAGAAGGCGACCGCGACGCCGACCAGATAACCGCCGACGAGGTTGGCGGAGAGCGTGCCCAGCGGCAGCTCGGGCGTGACCGGGTTGAGCCACAAGCCCAAGCCCCAACGCAGCCATGCCCCGATGGCGGCACCGAATCCCACTGCGAGGAAGGCATAGAGCGTCATGGCTCAGATTGTAGCAGGTGGGGTGATGCCGCGCAGTTTGAAGCAGCGCATGTTGGGCGAGCCGTCCAGCTCATACTCGTTGAACTCGCGGCAAGGACTGGGACGATTCTCGTAGATGGCGCAGGAGACCTGCTTGCCCACCTCGCCGCGCAAGGCGGCGCAGCGCGGCGGATAACTGTTGGTGCCCTTCATGCACACCATGTGCTCATGCACCTTCTCGGTGAATTCGATGGGCACGAAACCGCCCGGCGCCTCGCTCGATTCACCCCAGTAGAACGAGATGCGGTAATAGGCGCAGCAGGCACCGCAAGTCATACAAGGATTGCCCCCGCTCATTTCTTGACGACTTCTCCCCACAGGTCATGTTCGTCCGAGTCGGTGATCTTCACCGTCACGAACTCGCCCACTTCCAGGTCTTCGCCGTTGATGTACACCAGGCCGTCGATCTCCGGCGCATCGGCTGCGCTGCGAGCAACCGAGCCTTCGTCATCCACATCGTCCACCAGCACGGTCATGGTCTGGCCGACCTTCTTGGCCAGCTTCGCGGCGCTGATCTCTTCCTGCAGATACATCAGGCGCGCGAGGCGGTCCTCCTGCACATCGGGATCAACATGGTCCGGCAGTTCGTTCGCCGCTGCGCCTTCCACCGGCGAATACTTGAACGCGCCGACGCGGTCGAGTTGCGCCACTTCGATGAAGTCGAGCAGCTCTTCGAACTCTTCTTCCGTCTCGCCGGGGAAGCCGACGATGAAGGTGCTGCGCAATGCGATATCCGGGCAGATGGAACGCCATTGCTGGATGCGCTGCAGCACGTTCTCGCTGCTGGCCGGACGCTTCATCAATTTCAGGATGCGCTCGTTGGCATGCTGGAACGGGATATCGAGATACGGCAGGATCTTGCCTTCCGCCATCAGCGGGATGACCTCGTCCACGCTGGGATAGGGATACACGTAATGCAGGCGCACCCAGGCGCCGAGGCTGCCCAGCGCGCCGGCCAGCTCGGTCATGCGCGTCTTGATCGGCTTGCCGTTCCAGAAGCCGGTACGGTATTTCAGGTCCACGCCGTAGGCCGAGGTGTCCTGCGAGATGACCAGCAGCTCCTTCACGCCGGATTCAACCAGCTTCTCCGCCTCGCTCATGACCTCGTGGATCGGTCGGCTGACCAGATCGCCGCGCAGTGCGGGGATGATGCAGAAGGTGCAGCGGTGGTTGCAGCCCTCGGATATCTTCAGATAGGCGAAATGCTGCGGCGTGAGGCGCACGCCTTGCGGCGGCACCAGGTCGGTATAGGGATCGTGCAGTTTCGGCAGATACTGGTGCACCGCGTTCATCACGGCATCGGTCTCGTGCGGACCAGTGACGGAGAGCACCTTGGGGTGCGTCTTCTGCACGATGTCGCCCTTGGCACCGAGGCAGCCGGTGACGATGACCTTGCCGTTCTCCTGCAGCGCTTCACCGATGGCTTCCAGCGATTCCGCCACCGCGCTGTCGATGAAGCCGCAGGTGTTGACCACGACCAGGTCCGCCTCCTGGTAGCTCGGCGTGATCTCATAGCCTTCTGCGCGCATGCGCGTGAGGATGTGTTCGGAATCCACCGTCGCCTTGGGGCAACCCAACGAGACGAAACCGATCTTGGGTGATGCTTTACTCATGATTCTTTCCTTTGTTCATTCTGTTCATCGCTCCGCTCCAGCACTTGGTCGGAAAGCGATACTGGGTCCTCGATCGGCTCCAGGTGGGTGGTCAGGTGACTGAACGGCACCGCTGCCCGGATATCGGCCTCGATCTGTTCCACCAGGTCGTGGCCGCGTTGCACCGTCCACTCACCGGGCACCAGCACGTGCATGGAGATGAAGGGCTGCCTGCCCGCCTGCCGCGTGCGCAGCGCATGAAAACCCAGACCTTGCTTGCGATAGTTTTCCAGCACGGATTCGATCGCTACGATCTGCTCTTTGGGTATCGCGGCATCCATCAGGCCGGATGCGGAACGCTGCAACAGCTGCCAGCCTGTCCACACGATGTTCGCCGCCACCAGCAAGGCGAGCAGCGGGTCCAGCCACAGCCAGCCGCTGACCCACACCAACGCTACGCCGATGATGACGCCGACCGAGGTCCACACATCGGTCATTAGATGCTTGGCGTCCGCTTCCAGCGTGATCGAGTTGTAGGCAAGGCCCGCCTTGAGAAGTTCACGCGCCGCCAGCAAATTGATGACAGAGGCGATGACCGACACGATCAGACCGACGCCGACGTCCTGCAGCGCTTGCGGATGCAGCAAGCGTTCGATGGCGGTGTAGGCGATGCTGACTGCGGCCAGCAGGATGAGGAAGCCCTCGAAAGCGCTGGAGAAATATTCCGCCTTGCCGTGGCCATAGGCATGCTTGTCGTCCGCCGGCGCTGCGGCCAGGGACAGCATGGCCAGCGCCATCAAGGCACCCGCCAGATTGACGAACGACTCCAGCGCATCGGACAGCAGGCCGACCGAACCGGTGAGCCACCATGCGATGCCCTTGAGCAGGATGGTAGCGACGGCTGCCGCGATGGAGAGCCAGGCGTAGCGTTTCAGATTTCCGGTAGTCATTTAGAAAACCGCATTCAAGCGTGAGCGATGAAGCTGACCAATGCGACCGTACCCGTTCCCAAAACGATCAGCACCACCTGCTGCACGGTATCGCGCAACTGGGTGCGTTTATGCAGACCTGGGATCAGGTCGGCCACCGCGACGTAGATCATGCTGGACGCCGCCAATGCCAACAGGTACGGCACCAGCGCCTGCATGTCCTGCAACGCGACATAGCCCAGCACGCCGCCGACCAGCGTGGCGAAGCTGGAGATGAGATTCATCTGGAATGCGCGCAACTTGCTGTAGCCGGAATTGAGCAACACGGCGAAATCGCCGACCTCTTGCGGAATCTCGTGCGCGATGATGGCCACCGCGGTGACCACGCCGAGATGCACATCGACCAGGAAGGCCGCCGCGATGATGATGCCGTCGATGAAGTTGTGGAACGTGTCGCCCACGATGACCATCATGCCGCTGCGTCCGTGGTCGTGGTCGCCGTGTTCGTGCGGCTCGTGCACTTCGCAATGGTCATGGTGGCAATGCCGCCAGATCAGCACCTTCTCCAGCGTGAAGAAGAGCAGGATGCCCAGCAGCACCGTGCCGCTCACTGCGGCCACGTTGGGCGTCAGGTGGATCGCTTCCGGCAGGATGTCGAGGAACACCGCGCCGAGCAAGGCGCCGATGGCATAGCTCACCAGCCCGCCCAGGTATTGCGCGCGTGCATTGAGCGCGAATAGCGCAGCGGCTATCACGCTCAAGATGCCGCCCAACAGGCTGGCAAGAATGATCCAGGTGAGAATAGTCATAGTGAAACGAAGTCTTTCAAGGCGCGTATTGTAACTTATGCGCCCAGTGCAACGTCTTTTGTCTCAGGCAGGAACAGCAGGCCGACGATGCTTGCCACGATCAGCATGCCCACCGGATACCACAAGCCCGCCAGCGCATCGCCCGCCTGTACCGAGAGCAGCGTGACCATGAACGGCGACAGGCCGCCGATCCAGCCTGCGCTCAGGTTGTGCGGCAGCGCCGCAGCGGTGTAGCGCGTGCGTGCCGTGAACAGTTCTGCCAGCACTGCCGTCTGCGGCCCGGTGATGAGCGCCACCGCGATGACCGGCACGATGAGCAGCAGGAACAGCATGAAACTGTTCGCCTGTGCGCTGTCCGCCTTCTCCACCCAGCCTTTGGCGCTCAAAGCCGCAGTCAGCTCGACCGGATGGAAGCCGTACACCTCGGTGTTGCCGCCGATGTTCACCGTGACGTTTGGCCTGTCGCCCTGCGGCATGAGTTCATACGACACGCCGTTCTTGGTGAGGAAGTCCTGATTGCGCTCGCAGTCGTTGGCCGCCTTGCGGAACGGGCTGTAGGCGCAGTCTTTCCCATACAGCGTCACCGCCACTTCGCGGTTGAAGCGCTCCAGCTGCGGGTTGCCGTAATGCTGCAAGCCCTTGAACACGGGCAGGATGGCGACCGCACCGAGCAACAGGCCCGCCAGCAGGATCGGCCGGCGCCCTACCCGGTCCGACAGCCAGCCGCAGAAGATGGTGAGCGGGAACAGCAGCAAGGTGCTGGTCATCACCAGCGTGCTGGCGAGTTGCGCATCGAGTCGCACCACGCTCTTCAGGAACACGTTGGCGTACACCTGCGAAGAGAAGAACAGCAGCGAGCCGCCCGCCGAGATGCAGAAGAACAGCAAGGCCATGCGTCCCAAGGTGCGGCGGTCGCTCAGGCATTCGCGCAGCGGCGCCTTGGACAGCGTGCCTTCTGCCTCCATCTGGCGAAACACGGGCGATTCTTCCAGGCTCATGCGCGTCTTGATGGAGATGAACAGCAACAAGGCGGAGAACAGGAACGGCACGCGCCAGCCCCACGCGCTGAATTCGGCAGGCTCGAGATACGATTGCAACAGCACGATCTGCAAGGTGGAAACCAGGATGCCCAATGGCCCCATCAGTTGCAGCACGCTGGTGTAGAAGCCGCGACGACCGTGCGGCGCATGTTCGGTGAGATACACCGCCACCCCGCCGATCTCGCCGCCCACGGCGAAGCCCTGCAGCAGACGCAACACCAGCAGCAGCACAGGCGCCACGATGCCGATCTGCGCATAGGTCGGCAGCAGGCCAACCATAAAAGTGGTCACGCCCATCAGCGAGATGGTGGCGATGAAGATGGGACGGCGCCCGTATTTATCCGCCAGCGACCCGAACAAGGCCGAGCCCAATGGCCGCACCACCATGCCGACGCCGAAGGTGGCAAGACTCATCAGCAGCGCAGCCGTCGTGTTTTCCGGCGGATAGAACAGCACGCTGAAATACGTCGCCAGCGAGGCGAAGGTGAGGAAGTCGTACCACTCGAGGAAGGTGCCGAAGCAGGCGGCGAGAATGACTTTGCGCTGGGTGCGGGTGATGTCTTGCATGGAGAGAATACTTTTGAATTTAATGGGACAACTTTAGTCGAGCCAGATGAACGTACCCATGCGTCCAGTCACACCATCGCGTCGATAAGAGAAGAATTTATCTCGCTGGTGATAGGTGCAGTAGTTGCTGCCATGGATGCGGGTGATGCCAAGTGCATTGAGGCGCTGACGCGCCAGCAGGTAGATGTCGGCGTGATATTTGCCCTGGTCGCCGTGCGCGGTGAACGCATCAGCTGCCTGCGCCTGCTGCTCGACGAACGCCGCACGAACTTCCGCCCCCACTTCGAATGCTTCCGGCCCGATCGCAGGCCCGAACCAGGCCATCAATTTCTGCGGCTCGACGTTCATCGCTTTGACCGTCGCTTCGATCACGCCTGCCGCCAGACCTTTCCAGCCTGCATGCACGGCACCGACCACGGTACCCGCATCATCGCATAGCAGCACCGGCAGGCAGTCGGCCGTCATCACCACGCACACCGAGCCGCGATGGCGCGCGATGCAGGCATCGGCCTGCACTCGGCACTCCGCAGCATCTGCATTGGCGACGACGGTGCCATGCACCTGTTCCAGCCACACCGGCTCGCTCGGCATGAGCGGTGCCAGCAACTGGCGATTGTGTGCCACGGCGTGCGGCGCATCGCCGACATGCATGCCGAGGTTGAGCGTGTCATAAGGTGCAGCGCTGATGCCGCCGTGGCGCGTGGTCTGCAGCGTCTTGACGTTCTCAGGCGCCGGCCAATCGGGAACGATGCAATGCTCAGGCAACTTCATCGCTGGCCTCGTCGATCTGGTCCAGCAACTCTTCCATGTCTTCCGGCAAGGGGGCATGGAATTCCATCCGCTCGCCGGTGACCGGATGCTCCAGCGCCAGTTGCGTGGCGTGCAGCGCCTGGCGCGGGAAGCCGTTCAGCAGTTCGCGCAGTTGCGGCACGCACTTCTGCCCGCCTTTTTGATACACGCTGTCGCCGATCAGCGGATGGCCGATATGGGTCAGATGCACGCGGATCTGGTGCGTGCGCCCGGTCTCCAGACGGCAGCGCACCAGAGTGCAGCTGGGGAAGTTGGCTTCGATGCTGTAGTGCGTGATGGCTTCCTTGCCGTTCTCGACCACGGCCATCTTCACGCGCTGCGAGGGATGGCGACCGATGGGGGCATCGACGAGACCGCCGTAGTCCAGCTCGCCCCACACCAGCGCGAGGTATTCGCGTTTCACGCTGCGTGCCTGCATCTGGCGCACCAGCGCGGTCTGCGCGACAAGCGTCTTGGCCACCACCATCAGGCCGCTGGTGTCCTTGTCCAGCCGGTGCACGATGCCGGCGCGCGGCACGTTGGCCAGTTGCGGCGCATGGTGCAGCAAGGCATTGAGCAAGGTGCCTTCCCAGTTGCCGCTGCCGGGATGCACCACCAGCCCGACGTGCTTGTTGATGACCAGGATGGCATCGTCCTCGTACACGATATCGAGCGGAATATCCTCGGCCTGGTAAGGTTGTTCGGAAGGATGTATCTGCGGCGAGACGCAGACGGTCTCGCCGCCCCACACCTTCTGTTTGACGGTGGCCGGCTTGCCGTTGAGCGTGACCAGGCCCTGCTCTATCCAGTCCTGCAGGCGGCTGCGCGAGTATTCGGGAAACAGCTTTGACCAGAGCCTGGTCGAGGCGCAGGCCGCCATGCTCCATCGGCACCTTCATCTCAAGCAGGTCGGCTGACTCGTCGTCTTTGCTATAATCGGGGAAATCTTCTTCGGGTTCTATCATGCGTCATAGTTTAGCCGTTTTCCTCCTGCTCACGTTAGCTGCTTGCAGTTCCGGTCCTGCAAAAGAGCAGAATTTCACGGCCGACGAGCTGTATGCAAAGGCGCAGGAGTCGATGAAGGACCACAATTACGAGAAGGCCGTGAAGCAGTTTGAAACGCTGCAATCGCGCTACCCGTATGGCCGCTACGCGCAACAGGCGCAAATGGAGATCGCCTACGCCTACTACAAACACAGCGAACCGGAACCGGCACTCGCCGCGCTGGACCGTTTCATCAAACAATATCCGAACAGCACGCATCTGGATTACGTGTTCTACCTGAAGGGACTCATCAACTTCAACGAGAACATCAACAGCCTGCTCGGCACCTTCTTCATGCAAGACCCGGCGGAGCGCGACCCGGCGGCCCTGCGCGAATCGTTCGAATCGTTCAAGGAACTGGTCACTCGCTTCCCGGACAGCACGTACACCCCGGATGCCAAGCTGCGCATGCAATACCTGCTCAACACGCTGGCCAGCTCCGAGATCCATGTTGCCAGCTACTACCTGCGGCGCGGCGCGTATGTCGCCGCCGTGAACCGCGCCAAGGGCGTCTTGATCAACTATCCGCAGACACCGCAGACGCGCGATGCCCTGCAGATCATGGTGCAAGCCTATGATGCGATGGGCATGAAGGATCTGCGCGATGACACGCAGCGCGTCCTCGACCTCAACGTCGCCAAGGATGGCATCAAGCCAGCCGTTAAAGAAGTGCCGCACACCTCGCCCTGGTGGCAATTCTGGAGTTGATGAAGTGAAATATTGCGCAGAATGCGGAGCACCCGTCGAACTGCGCCTGCCGCAGGACGACCACCGCGAGCGCCACATCTGCACCGTCTGCAACACCATCCACTACATGAACCCCAAGCTCATCGTCGGCGCCATCCCGGAATGGGAAGACGGCCGCATCCTGCTTTGCCGCCGCGCCATCGAGCCGCGCCTTGGCTTGTGGACATTGCCTGCCGGATTCATGGAGAACGGGGAAACCACCACCCAGGCTGCCGCACGCGAAACGCTGGAAGAAGCCAATGCGCGCATCGAGGTGCAGGATCTGTATGCGATGTACAACCTGCCCTACATCGACCAGGTGCAACTGCTGTTCCGTGCCAAGCTGCTCGATCTGGATTTTTCGCCGGGAGTGGAAAGCCTGGAAGTGCAACTCTTCGCCGAAAACGAGATTCCCTGGGACACGCTGGCCTTCCGCGCGATACGCTATTCATTGCAACACTACTTCGCCGACCGCAAGCGCGGCGAATTCGTCTTCCGCAACACCGACCTCGAACCGCCAACGCGCTGAACCCGTTGGCGGATGACTGGTGTGTCAGTCGTCAGGCGATTGTGTTTTTCATCGATTGCGTATTCAGATACCAGGCCAAATGAATTCGACTCGGATACCGCTTGGTTCATAACACATCATGTGTTTCGCAGGTCCCTTGCCCAATAGCTCCGGAGCGAACTCAATTTGCACGCCGCTCTTGAGCAGCTTCATATAAACGTTGTTTAAGTCTGCTTCGTTCCCAACCTGAAATGCGACATGGTGCAGCCCGACATTTTTGTTCTTATTGAACGGGTTTGATGGTTGTTCCTTGATCGCCCAAAGAGTGACCATAATGCAGCCGTCGCTCACATAAATGGCAGGATATTCCTCATTCCTGCGCACCTCTTTCCAACCCAGCAAGGAAATAAAGAAGTCCGCACTTTCATCCAGCTTGGAAACGGTTAAACCGATGTGGTGGCTGCCTTTCGTTATTGGCGTATTCATGGCTTTCCTTTAAATATGACGTAGAGTTAATGTGCTCTGTCTGGATCGAAGAATGTATTGCCAGACCACGAGCGCGCGACGCAGTTGTGACATGACACCCCCTTGTTGTTTGGTTAAAACAGCAGGTGAAATTATTTGGGTTGTCGGCTTTTACCAATAGTGGCCTTAATGACACTTTTAGATACAATCGGGCCATTCTCTGGAGAAATGAAATGCGCCCTAATTCTTATGCGATCCTCGCTTTCGAGGGCATCAATCCATTCCATTTGTCCGTGCCGTGCATCGTTTTTCGCCCTGATGCCCATAACAGTCAGGTGCCCAACTTCAAGGTCAAGGTGTGCGCAGTGGACTCTTCGCCGATACAAACCAATGTCGGCTTTTCGATTCATGCCACGCACACTTTGGCGGATCTCAGGGACGTAGAAACGGTCATCGTGCCCAGCTGGCGCGATACCTCAGAGCTGCCGCCTAAGGCTTTGCTCGATGCGTTGCGCAAGGCTCACCAGCGTGGCGCAAGAATCGTCAGCTTTTGTCTCGGAGCATTTGTGTTGGCTGCGGCAGGATTGCTGGACGGCCGCAGGGCAACCACCCATTGGAAATGGGCTGATGAGTTGGCAGAGCGCTATCCGCGTATCGATGTAGAACCTGATGTTCTGTATGTGGACGAGGGGGACATCGTTACTGCGGCCGGATGTGCCGCAGCCATAGACTGCTGCCTGCACTTGGTTCGTACGCAGCATGGCGCTGAAGTCGCCAATCACATTGCACGACGCTTGGTCGTTTCACCCTTCCGGCAAGGAGGGCAGGCTCAGTTCATCGAGCAACCCGTATTCAGTTCTGTCGAGCCTGATCGACTTTCCCAGGTCATGGATTGGATGACGCAGAATCTGGGTACTGCGCACACCCTGGATGGACTGGCGGAACGAGCCTTGATGAGCCGCCGAACTTTTACCCGGCGGTTTCGCCAAGTGACCGGCACAACTGTTGGGCAATGGTTACTCAACCAGCGCTTGGCATTAGCACAACGCGTGCTGGAAACGACAGACAAGCCCATCGAGATAGTTGCCGAAACAGCAGGGTTTGCTTCTCCCGCTATATTCCGCCGTTGTTTCGGGCAAGCATTCGGCATCAAACCTTCCGTCTATCGACGGGAATTTCGCGGCGAGTAGATTTGCACTCTGGATGTAGGGGCGGACCTACCGCTGCCGCCGCTTTCTGGCACGCCACTCCATAATCACCGCCACCCGCCACGCCACGCGCACCGCAATATATCCGGCAAGCGCGACAACCACCGCCAGCAAGGGCAGGCCGATCAGGAACGGTTTGCCAAGCGCGGCCAGCCAGTTCCACAACTCGCCCGTCCAGCTATGCCAGTGCAACTCCGGGAAATTCAATTGGCTCTGCGTGGCACCGCCGTGTGCGCCGCTGACCCACGCGCCCAGACTGTAAGCCAGCGCATAGAGCGGCACGATGGTGAGCGGATTGCTATACAACGTGGTGAGCAGCGCGACCGGCAGGTTCACGCGCAACAATGCGGCAAGCAGCACAGCCGCGATCATTTGCAACGGGAAGGGGATAAAGCCGCAAAACAACCCGACCGCCACGCCTCCCGCCGCCGAGCGGCGGTGCAGATGCCACAAGTTGTGATGATGCAGCCAGCGGCCATACGGCTTGAGCCAACGGTTTTGAACGACCGCGGCATGGCTGGGCAGATGCTGGCGAAGTAATTTGCGCATATGGCATTCTAGCCGCACTCATAATCTATGCGCGGGGTTCTCGACACAGCGTTCCTAATGGATTCCGGATACGCTTATTTTTTAGCGGCACCCAGCGCCTGGAAGAAACGTGGCGCAAGATCGGGCTGGTTCTCCAGATTGGCGAACTGGCCCGACATCTCCTTATCCAGCAGGTCCAGCCGGTCCGCCACGGCCGGGTGGGTCTTGAACATCAGCGCCAGGCTGGAATCGCTGGGGTTGAGCGATTGCAGCGTCTGCAACACGGCGGGCAGTCCATAAGGATCGTAGCCGCCGCGCGCGGCGATCACCACGCCCATGCGGTCCGCCTCGAACTCGTCGTTCTTGTCCAGGCCGCGCGCATACACTTCCGTTCCCGCGCTGACCAGCTTGGAGAATCTGGGATCGCTGCCGCTGCTCTTGATCGCATCGTTCGCCAGGTCGGACAGCAGCTCGGCGCGCGCGCCCTTCTTGATCGCCTGCAGATGGTGCTTGCGCAGCACATGCGATATCTCGTGCGCCAGCACACCGGCCAGTTCCGCCTCGCTGTTCATCTTGGCCAGCAGTCCCTTGGTGATGAACACATAGCCGCCGGGTGCGGCAAAAGCGTTCACGTCGTTGTCGTCCAGCACGCCGAACTGCCAGGGCAGATCGGGACGTTCCGTTTGCAGGGTGAGCCAGCGGCCGACGCGGTTCACGTATTGCTGCACTGCCGGGTTATCCAGCAGCGGCGCGGCGCCCAGCAGGTTGCTGGCGATGCCGCCGCCCAGCGATATCTCCTGCGGTTCGTCGATCTCGGCGTTGGCCTTCTGCACTTTCTTCACGGTCTCCGCTGCCTTCTTCCAGTCGATGTTGCCCAGATCGAAAGCGGCGGCGGGAAGCGCTGCTGCCCAGCAGACACAACATGACTATCGTCCGATTCGTTCTCATCATTGACCTCCTTCCAGATAGTCGACGCTCTGCGCTTTGCAGCTTGCCTTCCGCGGCATAGCGCTGCGCCTCCTGGCGGCTCACCGCATAACGTTTCGCGGCTTGCAGTTCCTGCGGGTTGGGTTTGGTGTTCTTCAGCTGCTCTTCCGACAGGCCGCGGATGCCGGTGGTCACCGTGCTGCTGCTCCTGCCGGTGGAGGCGACGTTGAACAGGGCGCTCAGCCCGTTGTCGCCGCGCTTGTTCTGCCCAGTCGCTTCCAGGCGCAGACTCAGCATCTTCACCCAGCCGGTGAAAGAGGCCGATTTGACTTGCGTCCAGCTCGCCTGCCGCGCCAGCACTTCGACCCGTGCTACGCGGGGGCAGCGTGGTCAACGTCTGCGCATCGCTGTACGGCTTGGCTTTCAGTTCGGTGGGACGTATGGTGTAAGCGGGTTCCCCCGCCCAGACTGCCGGCACGCAGCCGAGCAGCAGACATAGTGCAATGATGTTCTTCATTCCTGCTTTCCTCCTTTTTCGACTGGCGCGAACAATTCGACTTCCTGTTCGCGCCCTTTCACTTTGAACGAACCGAACGACTTGAATTCGAATGCGTCGCCGCATGCTTCCATCGTCTCGCGCGAGACCAGGATGCGCGACACGCCCTTGGTCAATCCTTCGATGCGGCTGCCCAGGTTGACCGTATCGCCGATGGCGGTGTATTCGCGCCGCTGGTCGGAGCCGATCAGGCCGACCACCGCCGGGCCGGAATGGATGCCGATGCCGACATCGAAGTTCGCATCTTCCTCGCCCAGTTCATGCTTGAAGCGCTGCAACACTTCGCCCATCTCCAGCGCCGCCTCCACCGCATGGCGCGCATGTTCCGGATCGTCCAGCGGCGCGCCCCAGAACGCCATGATGCAATCGCCGATGAACTTGTCCAGCGAGCCGCCGTGACGGAACACCACTTCGACCTGCAGCGTGAAATAGCGGTTGAGCAGATCCACCACCTGCTGCGGCGTGCGCTTCTCCGACAGCGTGGTGAAGCCGCGTATGTCGGAGAACAGGATGGTGATCTGGCGGCTCTCGCCCGCGCGACTCAGGCCGCCGTGCGCCACCAGCTCCTGCACCACATGCGGATTGACGAAGCGGCTGAACAATTGCACCGCCTGTTGACGCGACTGACGTTCGCGCAAGTACTCGCGCAAGGCAAAGGCGAAATAGCAGGCCCATGCCAGCAGCAACGGCGACAACACAGGAAGCAGCAACAACCCGGCGACTGCAAGATAGGAGCCAAGAAGCAACGCCAGCGTGACCGCCGACAAGCCCAACCCGATCTTGAGCGCATTCACGCCGCGCATGAACGCGATGCTCAACAGCGCCAGCAACAGCAAGGCGATCCCGGTGGCAAAGCCCTCATCGGCCTGGTGCATCGCGCGGCCATTCTTCAGGTTGTCGATGGCGGTCGCCAGCATCTCGGTGCCCGGATACAGGCTATCCATCGGTGTCACACGCATGTCATGCATGCTGGTTGCATCCGTACCGATGATGACGATCTTGCCTTTCAGTTCGTCCGCTGTGCGTTGCGGATGCTCGCGGCTGAAGTCCTCATACAGGTCGACATAGGAAATGTGTTTGAAGGCGCCGGGCTTGCCGCGCCACGCCAGCATCAGGTCCGGCTGTTGCGGCACGGTATAACCGAGGTCCTGCGCCACGCGCGCCGGCAGCGAAGGGATGAGCCAGCCGTACGCGTCGGTATACAGCTGGTAGCGCCGCCCCACTCCATCGGCATCTTCCACAAAATTGATCGTGCCCGCGCGCCAGTGTGCCGCATCGATCGCCAGCGGCGGCAACACGGCGATGCGCGCCTTGTCGTCGGCATGCTCCGTGCGCTGCAAGCCCAGCATGGCCGCCACTTGCACGGCAGGCGCGCCTTTTTCGTCCATTTCGGCAGCGCGCCGCACCAGCGGGAAATACACATTGTTCAGGCCGCGCAGCGCGCGATTGAATTCGAGATCGCTCTCGGGGCGATACTGGTCCAGCTCGCTGAACAGGATGTCGAACACGATGGCCTTGGGCTGTTGCCTGGCGATGCCGCGCACCAGTTCGCCATGCACCGAGCGCGGCCACGGCCAGCTTCCCGCCGTATCCTGCATGCGCGCGAGGCTGGCATCGTCGATATCGACGATGACGATGTCCGCATCCGGCTGCAGAGCCTGCGCCTGCTGGCGCACGAACCAGTCGGACAGCCTGTTCTCCAGCGGAGCGAGCGCATGCAGCCAGGTCAGCTCGAGAAGCGCCAACAGCAGGAACAGTGCGCCGATACGCAACGACGTCTGCCTGGTGATCGAAACCGGTGAAGTATCCATGCCGTGCATACTAATCGCTTTGCGCTATATGCAACAAGACGGGATGCAATGGGTATGGGTTTCCCCCTATAATCCAGCCAATTCTTTCGTCTCGACCGCCAGTACATGCCCCTGATGCGCATCTCCCTGCTGTTTGCTAGTCTGTTGCTGACAGGTTGCGGTTCCATCAATCCCAGCACTTACACCAATCAGAAAGACCCGTTCGAATCGCTCAACCGCGGCGTGTACAAATTCAACGACACGGTGGACAGGGCAGTGGTCAAACCGGTCGCACGCGGCTATGTGGCCGCAGTGCCGGATCCGGCCAAGACCATGGTAAGCAACTTTTTCTCCAATCTGGACGATGTCGTGGTCACGGCCAACGATCTGCTGCAACTCAAATTCCGCCAGGCCACGAGCGATGGCTGTCGCGTGATCTTCAACTCCACCTTCGGCCTGTTCGGGCTGATCGACATCGCTTATCGCCTGCCAAAACACAATGAAGATTTCGGGCAGACACTGGGCTATTGGGGCATACCGAGCGGCCCGTATCTGGTCCTGCCCGTGCTGGGGCCCAGTTCGATACGCGACGGGACGGGACTGTATGCGGACAGCTTCGTCAGCGTGATCAGCAACACCAAACATGTGCCCACGCGCAATAGCGCTTGGGCAATGAAAGGGCTGAACACGCGCGCCGGTCTGCTGGATCAGGAAAAAGTGCTGGATGAGGCGATCATCGACCGCTACAGCTTCATCCGCGATGCTTATCTGATGCGCCGCCAAAGTCTGGTCTATGACGGCAATCCGCCGCGCCAGAAATTCGATGACGATGAAGAATAAAAAACGGCGGGAATTTCCCGCCGTTTTTGTTACTGCCCGCTGCTACCGATAACTCACTGCCCCGAACGCAATGCCTCGATGCGCTCTTCCAGCGGCGGGTGTGTCATGAACAGACGGGAGAAACCGCCGCCACTGGAGATCGCCATCGCCGACATGTTCTGCGGCATGGCAGCCGCCTGCTCGTGATTCGCCTTCAAGCGCTCCAAAGCAGCGATCATCTTCTGACGCCCGGCCAGGTTCGCTCCGCCCGCATCGGCACGGAACTCGCGCTGGCGCGAGAACCACATGACGATCATGCTGGCCAGGATACCCAACACGATCTGGGCAACGATCTCGGCCACGAACGCGCCGATGCCGGGACCTTCGCGCGGATCGTTCTTCAACACCACGCGATCCACGAAATAGCCGAACAGCTTGGAGAAGAACACCACGAAGGTGTTTACCACGCCCTGGATCAGCGCCAGCGTGACCATGTCGCCGTTCGCCACGTGGCTCACTTCGTGCGCCAGCACGGCTTCGGCTTCGTCGCGGCTCATGCTGTGCAACAGGCCGGTGCTCACCGCCACCAGCGCGTTGTTGCGGTTCCAGCCGGTGGCAAAGGCGTTCACGTCCGGCGCATCATAGATCGCCACTTCCGGCATGCCGATGCCGGCAGCCTGTGCCTGACGGCTTACGGTCTCCACCAGCCAGCGCTCGGTCGGATCCTGCGGATTCTCGATGACCTGCGCGCCGACCGACATCTTGGCCATCCACTTGGACATCAGCAACGAGATGAAGGAACCGGCAAAACCGATCACCGCCGACATCACCAGCAAGGCGTTGAAGTTGATGGCGCCGCTTGCATCCAGCCAGCGGTCCACGCCGAGGATGCGCAACGTGATGCTGATGACGGCCAGCACCGCGACGTTGGTCAGGATGAACAAAAAGATACGTTTCATTGCTTAACTCTCCAAAGGTACGATGTTGTGCGGCGCGCAGTGTATCACCCTCGCCACGACGACTTAGATGCGGGCGGGTCACGGTTTTTTCAAGTCCTGCCCTACCCGAGCGCCCGGCATATGAAGGCAATCACGAGAAAAAGTTGCATCCCCATACTTGATGGCGGGGTATCGTCCTGTTGCCTATATTGAACCGGAATGCCAATGAACTTGATTGCCGTTCGTGCTGAGCCTGTCGAAGCACAAGAATCCATTCACATTTCGACAAGCTCAATGCGAACGGATCCTTGGATAAAGCGTGCCGGATCAATGAGGCCGCTGGTTGACCATAACCGACTATCCCACTAGGATAAGCAAAACGTATCGAGGTGGCCGAGATGACCGACCGTTACACCCGAACTGCTGTCACCCTGCACTGGCTGATCGCCCTGCTGATTCTCGCCGCCTTCCCGCTGGGCGTGTATGTGCACGATCTCCCGCTCTCCCCGCACAAACTGCGCCTGTTCAGCTACCACAAGTGGATCGGTGTCACGATATTCATGCTCGCCGTGATCCGCGTATCCTGGCGCGTCACCCACCGCCCGCCCCCCATGCCGGAACGCATGCCGAACTGGGAAAAGTTCGCCGCCGAAAGCGTGCATTACCTGCTGTATGCGCTGATCTTTGCCATCCCCCTCAGCGGCTGGCTGATGAGTTCGGCCAAGGGCTTCCAGACCGTGTGGTTCGGCGTGCTCCCTCTGCCCGACCTGGTGGGCAAGAACAAGGAACTTGGCGACCAGCTGCTGGAGCTGCACAGGGCGCTCAACTACCTCCTGCTCGGACTGCTGCTCGCACACGTCGGCGCTGCACTCAAGCATCACTTCATCGAACGCGACGACATCCTGGCGCGCATGATTCCATTCCTGCGGAGACGCGCATGACACGGCTTGCGACATTCCTGCTGGCTCTCGCACTCAGTTCGGCGCATGCAGCCGAATTCAGCGTGTTGCGCCCGCAACAAAGCAACGTAACGTTCATTTCCAAACAGATGGGCGTTCCGATTGACGGCACTTTCAATAAATTCAAAGCCAGCATCGCGGTTGATCCGGCCAAACCCGAACAGGGCAAGGCGCGCATCGATATCGACATTGCCAGCATTGATGTCGGCAGCACGGAAGCCTATGAGGAAGTGACCGGGCCATCCTGGTTCGACACTGCCAAATACCCGAACGCCAGTTTCGTCTCCAGCAAGGTAAGTCGCACCGCGGCGGGACGTTACGAGGTCGCCGGCAAGATGACCATCCGCAACGTGACGCGCGAAGTCAAGGCGCCGTTCACGCTGGAACAGCAGGGCGACGCGCTCGTCATCGACGGCACGTTTCCGCTCAAGCGGCTCGATTACGGCATCGGCTCGGGCATGTGGAGCGACACCGACACTGTTGCCGATGAAGTGCAGATCCATTTCCGTTTCAGCCTCACCAACAAGAAGTAACAACACCAAAGGAGAACCACCATGAACGCACGATTTATTGTCCTCGTCCTGTCCGGTCTGCTTGCGGCGCCTGCGTATGCGGATGACCACTACACCATCGACCCGACTCACACCTGGCCGATGTTCGAGGTGAACCACCTCGGCTTCTCGACCCAGCGCGGACGTTTCGACAAATCCAGCGGCAAAGTCACGCTGGATGTCGCGGCCAAGAAAGGCAGCGTCGAACTGGTCATCGAGACCGGCTCGATCGACATGGGCTTCGACAAGTGGAACGAACATTTGAAGGGCGGCGATTTTTTCAACGCGGTGATATTCCCGACCATGCGCTTCTCTTCCGACAAACTCGTCTTCAATGGCGACAAGCCAGTCGCGGCCGAAGGCATGCTTACCCTGCTCGGCATCTCCAAACCGGTCACGCTCACCATCAGCGACTTCACTTGCGGAAGCCACCCGATGACGCACAAAGCCATGTGCGGTGCGAACATCTCCACCACCATCAAACGCTCCGACTTCGGCATGATCAGATTCATTCCGGCTGTCAGCGACGAAGTGAAGATCTACTCGCCGGTGGAAGCATACAAAGACTAATCATTGCCCCTACGACCGCGGTTTTGCTCTGAAGCAAAACCGCGGCGCTCCTTCATTCGCTCATTGGCTCATTCGGCAGTACCTACTTTCATGGACTTCAAATCGTTCCTGTATTCGTTCAAGCCCCATCTCACGCAAACCTCAGTCGCAGAAAAATTGCGCAGCAGCCTGGCCGGCGGCATCGCCATCCTGCTCCTGACACTGGCATTGCACTATCTGCCGCAAGCGGGGTTCCCTCTGCTCATCGTCACCTCAATGGCCGCCTCGGCGACCCTGCTGTATGCCACGCCACACAGCCCGCTGGCACAACCCTGGAACCTGGTCGGCGGACACCTCTTCTCGGCAATCGCCGGATGGATGTGCAGCCTGTTCATCCCGGATCAAACACTCGCTGCCGGTGCCGCGGTCGGCTCGGCGATCCTGGTGATGCAATTCCTGAACTGCCTGCACCCGCCAAGCGCAGCCACGGCGCTCATGATGGTGCTCGGCAGCACGCAGTTCCATGACATGGGCTGGCTGTACACGCTGTACATCGTTGCCGCCAATGCCGGGATCTCCCTGTTGCTGGCACTGGCCATCAACAACCTGCTGCCAGGCAGGCACTATCCGATGGGGGCCTCGCCAGTACAGTCCGCTCCGAAACCTGCCCCGTTCATTTCGCTGGAACAGGCGGACTTTGCCTGGGCATTGCAGCAGATGGACAGCGTGATCGACGTCAGCGAAGAAGACCTCGCGGAGATTTACAAACTGGCGCTCGTGCGTGCGCAGACCCGGGCTGGGGACATGCATACACCGTGAGGCGATCCATCTTCCGCCGCCTGCCATATCGCTACTGCCCCTTCAAACTACAGCCTTTCCCGCAGCAAACTAATGGTTGACAGGAATGATGGGGCATCTTAGGATTTTCACGCCGGATGAATCCAACTTCATCCATGAGTGTCGATGCAGAGCTGGAGGAATGTTCAAGCATCGACATCGCTGTGTGGCTCAACACGCTCAACTATAAAAATGATGTCGTTACGCATGGACTAAGGGACATGGGGGCGGGCCGCCAGTGCTCGCCATAACCACTTAAGCACGTCAGGTGGTGATCGCAACATTCGATGGGGGTACTTATGCCTGACCAACGATTGCGCAACATGGACGACCCTGGCGTGACTGCGACTGAAATTCAAGCGCACGACAACGCCCTCCACCTCGTCAACAAAGATCTGGTGCGGGCCTGGCTGTGGTGGGCTATCGTATGGCTGACAGTCTTTCCCTTGGTCGGCCTGCTCGTCTCCATCAAGTTCCACTATCCGGATTTCCTCGGCGAGACCTCGTGGCTGACCTTCGGTCGCCTGCGTCCTGTGCACGTCAACGGCGTCATCTTCGGTGCTTTTTCCACGCCCGTGCTGGGCCTGCTGTATTACCTCGTGCCGCGCCTGTGCGGACGCCCCATGTTCAAGGAACATTGGGGATGGCCGTTGTTGTGGGGCTGGAATATCTTCCTGGTCACAGGTTCGCTCTCCTTGCTGATGGGCTACAACTCCGGCTTCGAGGCGGGCGAGTACAAGTGGCCGGTCAATATAGTTCGCTGGGTAGTTCTGACCGCCATCGGCATCCAGGTCCTGGTGACGATCTTCCAGCGCAAGGAAAAAGGCTTCTACGTCGCGCTGTGGTACACGCTGGCCGCGCTGGTATGGACGGTGATGAACCTGATCCTGGGCAACGTCATCCTGCCTTACGTGCCGATGTCCGGTATCAGCAATACCGCCTTGCACGGGCTGTACATCCACTATGTGGTCGGGCTGTGGATCACGCCGGCCGGACTGGCCTTGATGTATTACTTCTTGCCGCTGGCAGCCAAAGCTCCGCTATACAGCCATCGCCTTTCGCTGCTCGGCTTCTGGGCGCTGGCCTTCTTCTATCCCTTCGTCGGCACGCACCACTACCTGTTCAGTCCGATCCCGTATCACAACCAGACCATCTCCATCGTCACCAGCATGATGCTCATCATCCCGGTGTGGGCGGTGATCACCAATCTGTTCGGCACTGCCAAAGGACGCTGGGGCGAGATCATCGGCGGGCATGATGCGGACAGCTATGCTGCAAAGTTCATCCTGCTGGCGACGTTCTTCTATCTGGTCGGCTGCTTCCAGGGATCGACTCAAGCATTGCGCCGGGTGCAGGAACTCACGCACTTCACCGACTTCGTGATCTCGCACTCGCATTTCACCGTGTTCGCCACGTTCGTGCTGGCTGCGGTGGGCAGCCTGTATTACGTGTGGCCGCGCGTCACCGGCCGCCAGTTGTGGAGCGCGAAGCTCGCGAGCTGGCATGTGTGGCTGACCATCGCGGGGACCACGCTGATGCTGGTCGGCCTTGCCGCGCAAGGTCTGGTGCAAGGCAGCATGCTCGAGTACGGCACGAACTTCGTCGACTCGGTGGTCGAGATGAAACCGTGGTGGTTCGCGCGCACGCTGGCGGGCGCCACCATGGATGTCGGCTTCATGCTGATGACGATCAATCTGGTCATGACGGCCCGCAAAGGTGCGCCATTCGAGGTTTCCGCAGATACCTCTCCGCTGGACGTTACCGAGATGCGTCCTGCCAGAGTGGGGTTCACTTGGTACAGTCGTCCCACGTCGGTGTTCATCATCGCCGGCATCGCGTTCTTCTTTTTGGCGGTCGTCATCCAAGGCATCCTGCCCTCGATCCTGCCGCAGACCTACAACCCCACGGTCACTTCGGCGAGCATCGGCCAAACCATACAAGTCGCGGACTACACGCCGCTGGAACGCAAAGGACGCCACGTCTATATCCGCGAAGGATGCTGGTATTGCCATTCGCAGTTCGTGCGCCCGGTAGCGGGTGAAAACGTGCGTTGGGGTCCGGTCGCACAAGCCGGGGAATATGTGTACGACCAGCCGCAGATGCTGAGCACGCGGCGCATCGGCCCCGACCTGAGCCGTGTCGGCGGGAAATACGGCGATAGCTGGCATGCCGCGCACCACTGGAATCCGCGCGATGTCGTGCCGGACTCCGTCATGCCGCGCTTCCCCTGGCTCTTCAAGAATACCGACGGCAAAGGCACTCCTGAATTCAACGAAGACGGCTTGGCCTTGGTCGCCTATCTGCAGCGGCTTGGCACTTCGATCGGCGACTGGCGCGAGACGTTCGTCTCGACACGGCTCACCGCCGGTGCGGCGTTGCAGTCGAGCGACCTGGATAGATCGCATGACCTGCTGCCGCGCGGCAAACAAATCTATCTGCGCCGTTGCGTCGGCTGTCACGGCGTGAAGGGCGACGGCAACGGTCCGTCTGCCCGTTTCCTGAATCCGAAACCGCGCGATTTCACTTCGGGCATTTTCAAATTCCGCTCGACTGCCGGCGACGCGAATTCGCTGCCTTCGGATGAGGACCTGTTCATCACGGTCAGTCACGGACTGTGGGGAACCCCGATGCCGCCCTGGTATGAGATATCCGTGCAGGAACGGCTTGCCGTGATCCAGTACATCAAGACATTCTCCGGGCGCTGGAAGACAGAAAAACCCGGCGCTGCGATTCTGATCCCCGACGAACCGCCGGTGACGATGGCTTCGCTGGCACATGGAAAACAGCAATTCGAAACCGTATGCGCCGCATGCCACGGCCTCGCCGGACTGGGCGACGGTGTACCGGCCGGTGTCTTCTCCGACACCTGGGGCAACCCGATCAATCCCGCCAACTTCACCTTGCCTGCCGGCGCGCCGGGCGGGCTCAAGCTCGGGCACGATGGGCGGCATATCTTCAAAACCATCATGACCGGTGTCGGCGGTACACCCATGCCGCCCTTCGCGGGCGCGTTCACGCCGGAACAGACTTGGGACCTCGTCCATTACGTACAGTCATTGCGGGTGGATGCGCATATCGCATCGCTTGAAACAGGCTGGCCTGACGGCATCCGCGCAAGAGGCCAGCTTCTGTACTTCCAGCGTGCCCTGGCTACTTGCCGCATGCAACAACGTCATGTTGCCCATCATCAATTTTTGTTCGGCGGGCGGTCCGCTGGAGGCGAAAGCGATCAACACCAAACTGCAGTTGTCGGATGCGCGCGGAAAGATCTGGGCTTCGTTATCCGAGGCAGCCAATCGCCAGCAGATCGAACCGCAGGTTCTTCAGGTCGACCAGCCCAGGATACCCGACATCAATGCAGTCACAACCGGAAAGGACAAGCTGCCATGACTCAATTGCAAAGACACAATGAAGCTGAAAGTGCAGCGCTGTTGCGCACACACAAGACTTCCGAACAACAGATGTCCGGATCCGTGTACACCTATGAGAGCGCGGGCATCGCGGAGCGCAGGGGCAACGTGCCGGCCTGGCTTTGGGTCGTGGTGGTCTCGCTGCTGTTATGGGGTTTGTATTATCTCGTCACCTACTGGAACGCCCCTGTCACGCCGATGTGAGCAAGCCGGATTTCTCGGGAAAGCTCGACGAGAGAACCGTTATTGAAATGGAGGGAATCATGGCCACATTTTTCGGATTCGACGAACACGATGCACAAGGTTTTATCGACAGACATACGGTGTGCCTGCCCCACTTGCCCAATGGCAAATCGGATTTGCATGGCATCGTCTCTTTCATCAGGAACAACGACATTGTTTTCATCAAACACTGCACGCGGCAATCTGCGTTGTATATCACCGCCATCGGCGTCGTGCAGTCGGACTTCCCAAGCGACATCAAACCTGACACTTGCCTGCCTGTCGAATGGGTGTGGCAGGGCGAAAAAGCGCTGGAGAATTTTGATGAATTGATGCCCTTGCGCAGCGACGCGTTCTACGAGGAACACGACATCCTGGTGCAAAGGGAGATCATCGATCTGCTGCCGGAGCGGTACCAATTGCCGAGCGCGTGGTGATTCAAATGTCGCACTGCATGAACGATCCAGTGGGAGAGCCTCGATGAACACAAGAAAATATTCTCCAGCCACTGCACTTGTTTTCGCTGCCTTGCTGCTGCTTGCCGCTTGCGGCCCCAAAGGGGGCGGCGCACAACAAGCTCCAGGCGGTGGCGGCATGCCTCCGCCGGAGGTGGATGTGGTAAGCGTCACCCAGGGTTCCGCGGTGTTGACGCAGGACCTGCCCGGACGTCTGGAGGCCTATCGTACGGCCCAAGTACGGGCACGGGTCGAAGGGATCATCGAAAAGAGATTGTTCACAGAAGGCCGCGACGTGCAGTCGGGTGCGACGCTGTTCCGGATCGACGCGCGCAACTATCAGGCCGCTTACGATTCAGCCAAAGCGGACACAGGCGTGGCGCGCCAGACCGTGGAACGCTACAAGCCGTTGCTGGAGGCGAATGCGATCAGCCAGCAGGATTACGATCTGGCGGTCGCCAAGCTCAAGCAGGCAGAAGCCGCGATGTCGCGCGCGCAGCTCGACCTGGAGAACACCCATGTCCCAGCCCCCATCTCCGGACGCATCGGTCGCGCACAAGTGACGGAAGGCGCGCTGGTCGGGCGCGGCGAGGCCACGTTGCTCGCCACCATCGAACAGGTCAATCCCATCTACGCCAATTTCACCCAGCCGGGTGCCGATCTGCTGCGCCTGCAACAGGCATTTGAATCCGGCAAACTGAAACGGGCGAAAGCAGTCAATGTAGAGCTGGTCCTTGAAGATGGCAGCATCTATCCGCATCCGGGCAAGCTGCTGTTCTCCAATCTTGCCGTTGACCCGGGCACGGGAAGCGTGTCGTTGCGTGCCGAATTTCCCAATCCGAAACATGATCTGCTGCCCGGCATGTTCGCCCGTATCCGTTTCCCCGAAGGCAGTACCGACAACAGCATCAAGGTGCCGCAGCGCGCGGTACAAACGGGCACAGACGGACAGTTCGTCATGGTGGTGGACCCGCAAGGCAAGGCAGCGCCGCGCCCCGTCAAGACGGGCAGCATGGCGGGCAGCGACTTCATCATCACCGAAGGCTTGAGCCCGGGCGATCAGGTGATCGTCAACGGCCTGCAAAAAGCCCGGCCCGGCGCACCGGTGAAACCCGTGCCATGGAGTCCGCAAGCAAGTGCCACAACCATGAACATGCCTGCCGCTACGCAAAAGAAATAGAGGAGCATCATGCTTCCAAGATTCTTCATCGACCGACCGATCTTCGCCTGGGTCATCGCCCTGATCATCCTGCTGGGCGGCGGGCTGGCCCTGCGCAAGGTGCCAGTCGCATCCTACCCGACGGTGGCTCCACCGGCATTGTCCATCACGCTCAACTATCCCGGCGCTTCGGCACAGGTAGTGGAAGAGACCGCCATCGCGCTGGTCGAGCAAGAGCTGAACGGCATCGAGAATCTGCAATACATGGAGTCATCCTCCGAACTGGGTATCGGCAGCATCACACTGACTTTTGATGCGGGGACCAATCTGGATGTCGCTGCTGTCGAGACCCAGAATCGCGTCAGGCGTGCCGAAGCGCGCCTGCCGGACGATGTGCGTCGCCTGGGCATCACCGTGACAAAATCGGCTCGCAATTTTTTGATGATCATCGCGCTCATCTCGCCGGACAAGAGCCGCGACAATGTCGCGCTCGGCAGTTACGCTTCCGCCAACGTGCTGGACAACATCCGTCGCGTCCCCGGCGTCGGCGAGGCCTTGCTGTTCGGGACCGAATATTCGATGCGCCTGTGGCTGCTGCCGGAGAAACTGCATGCCTATAACCTGACGACAGGGGATATCACCCGGGCCGTACGCGCGCAGAACACGCAACTCGCCATCGGCGAACTCGGGCAATTGCCTGCCTCGCCCGGCCAGCAACTGGATGCAGTCATCATCACCCACAGCCGGCTGTCCACGCCCGAAGAGTTCGGCAACATCCTGATACGCGCCAATCCGGACGGCTCGTCGGTGCGCGTCAAGGACGTGGCACGGGTGGAACTGGGGGCACAGGATTATTCCATCGCTGCCCGCATCGACGGTGAACCGGCTTCGGGCATCGCCATCCGATTGACGCCCACCGCCAATGCGCTGGATACCGCCAAGGCGGTCAAAGCCAAGATGACAGAACTGGCCAGGTACTTTCCCAAAGGTGTCGATTGGATGGTGCCTTACGACACATCCAAGTTCATCGAAATCTCGGTTAGAGAAGTGGTGGAGACACTGGTACAGGCCATGGTGCTGGTGTTCCTGGTGATCTTCCTGTTTCTGGGGAACCTGCGCGCCACGTTCATTCCCGCTATCGTTGTGCCGATCGCGTTGATCGGCGGCATCGTTGGACTTTATGCCGTCGGCTATTCGATCAACACCTTGACGCTGTTTGCGATGGTGCTGGCCGTCGGCATCGTGGTGGACGATGCCATCGTGGTGGTCGAGAACGTCGAACGCATCATGGCCGAGGAAGGGCTTGAGCCGCGCGAGGCGACACGCAAGGCCATGGGACAGATCTTCGGCGCCATCATCGCCATCACGCTGGTGTTGTGCTCCGTGTTCATCCCGATGACTTTCTTCGGCGGCTCCGTCGGGGCGATCTATCGCCAGTTCGCGGTCACCCTGATCTTCACCATCCTGTTCTCGGTGCTGATGGCATTGACCCTGACCCCGGCGCTCTGCGCCGCGCTGTTGAAGCATTCACCCGGCAATGAAACGGTACCGAAGAAGGGGCCGCTCGGCTGGTTCCAGCGCTTTTTTGGCAGAACCACTCAAGCCTACAGATCCGGCGTCGCTGGCGTGTTGAAGCACACCGGTCGTTATCTCATTCTCTACGCCGGTCTGCTGGGCGTAGTGGTCTGGCTGTTCGTGACCTTGCCGACCAGCTTCCTGCCGGATGAGGACCAGGGATATTTCGTCAGCCTGATCCAGTTGCCGCCGGGCGCGACGCGGGAGCGTACCCAGGAAGTGCTAAAGGGGGTGGAACAGTTCTATCTAAAACAGCCCGAGGTGGAGCACGTCATCGGTGTGCTCGGGTTCTCCTTCTTTGGCCGTGGCCAGAATGCGGCGACCACTTTCGTCCGCCTGAAAGATTGGGATCAACGCCCGAAGTCGGAAAGTTCTGCGTCTGCATTGGTGATGCGTGCCAACATGGCGTTGTTCCGCATCAAGGAGGCGATGATCTTTGCCATCAACGTGCCGCCCATCCCGGAGCTCGCAGCGGTGGGCGGTTTTGATTTCCGCCTGCAAGACCGCTCCGGCCAGGGACGCGAGAAACTGCTGGAAGCGCGCAACATGGCGCTGGGTCTTGCAAGCCAGAACCCCATGCTGGTGGGGGTGCGGCCGGAAGGACAGGAACCTGCACCGCAACTATGGCTGGATATCGATCGCCAGAAGGCACAGGCATTGGGCATCGATATCGCCGACCTGAACGATACCCTGCAATCGGCGCTCGGCGTCGCCTACATCAACGACTTCGTACGCCAAGGACGCATCCTGCGCGTGCAGATGCAGGCGGATGCGGACAACCGTACCACGCCGGAGCAGCTGTTGCGCATACCGGTCCGCAATGCACAGGGCGGCATGGTGCCGCTGTCCGAGATCGCCACACCGCGCTGGATCATGAATCTGCCGAAGCTCGACCGTTACAACGGACTACCGGCCATGAAGATTGCGGGCAGTCCCGCGCCCGGCCGCAGCAGCGGCGATGCATTGGCGGCGATGGAGGATGTTGCGTCCAAGCTGCCGCCCGGTTTCGGTTTCGAATGGTCGGGAACATCAAGCGAGGAGCGCCTTTCCGGGGCGCAGGCTCCGTTGCTGTTCGGCCTGTCGGTTGTGGCTGTGTTCCTGTGCCTGGCGGCGCTGTACGAGAGTTGGTCCGTCCCGGTCGCCGTGATCCTGGTGGTGCCCATCGGCGTGCTCGGTGCATTGCTGGCAGTGAACCTGCGCGGCTTGACCGACGATGTGTATTTCAAGGTGGGCCTGATCGTCATCATCGGCCTGTCCGCGAAAAACGCGATCCTGATCATCCAGTTCGCACGCGCTTTGCAGGACAAGGGACAGGACCTGATCGATGCCACGCTGGAAGCTTGCCGCCTGAGATTCCGCCCCATCCTGATGACGTCCATCGCTTTTGTGCTGGGCGTTTTGCCGCTGGCCATCTCCCACGGCGCGGGAGCGAATGGGCGTCACGCCATCGGCACCGGCGTCATGGGCGGCATGATCGCCGCAACGGTGCTGGCGATATTCCTGGTACCGGTGTTCTACGTTGTGGTCCGCCGCCTCTTTCCCAGTCGCGCGCGACCGCCGGAGGACGAGCATGAATAAGATGAAAACGAAATTGCATACGCTTGCGCTCCAGCTGCCCGTCCTGCTATTGGCGGCCTGTGCCGCCGGGCCGGATTACCAGCGTCCCGACATGGCGTTGCCGGAAAAATGGCCGCAGCAACAAGATGCCGCGGTACAAAAAGCGAGCGCCGCCAGTGCGCAATGGTGGCAGCTTTACGCCGACACTGCGCTGGATCAGCTCGAAGCAGAAGCGTTGGCACACAACGCCGACATCCAGGTGGCGGCAGCACGGGTAGCGGAAGCGCGTGCACAACTGGGCATCACCGGGGCGGACCAATATCCGTCGCTCAGCGCGCATGCGGCGGAGAGCCGCACCCAGAACACTTTGTCGGGTGCGTTCCCGCGTCCGGCGACCTTGCCGCGCACCCAGAATCTATCGCACATCTCGCTGGATGCGAGTTATGAACTCGACCTGTGGGGCAAACTCCGGCGCGCCAGCGAAGCATCGCGCGCAGAGTTGCTGTCTGCAGAGTCAGCCGGGAATACGGTGCGCCTTACACTCACCGCGCAAGTGGCGCAGCAATATTTCTCCCTCGTCGCGTTGGATGCGCAGGAATCCGCCATTCGCCGCCTGCTGGCCAGCCGTCAGGAACGGTTCGAACTCAACAAGAAACAGCTCGCGGTCGGTGTGATTTCAGAATACGAGCTGCATCAGGCGGAAGCCGATGTCGCCGCCGCACAATCGCAACTCACTTCGATAATCCAGGCGCGAGACCAACAGCAAACAACACTGACCCTGCTGCTGGGACGCTCGCCGCGCGACGTGATGGACAGCAACTTGCAGCGCGGCAACCCTGCCCTTCCCGTGGTGACTGTGCCGGACGGCTTGCCTGCCGAACTGCTGTTGCACAGGCCCGACCTGGTCGATGCCGAACAGCGCCTGGTGGCGCTGAATGCCCGCATCGGCGCGGCGCGTGCGCAGTATTTTCCTTCGATCACGCTGACTTCGTATCTCGGCAGCGAAAGCGTTGCATTCGCCAATCTGTTTACCGGCCCGGCGGGAATCTACCAGTTCGCCGCCAATATCAGCCAGCCGATCTTCAATGCGGGGCGCGTGGGTTACCAGGTAGATGCGGCAGCAGCGCGCCGTGACCAGGCATTGGTCCAATACAAACAAGCGGTCGCCAACGCTTTTGCCGATGTGCGCAATGCCTTGTCGGCACAGGATTCCGCAAGACAGATATTGGCTTCCGAAAGCTCGCGCAGCGACGCATTGGCGCAAGCCTACAAGCAGGCTGCGTTGCGTTATCAAACCGGGATTGCGAGTCGCCTGGAATTATTGGATGTGGAACGCAACTATCTGCAGGCGCAGCTCAATCGCCTTGATGCCGAACGGGCGCAGCGCAGCGCGGTCGCCGACCTATTCAAGTCACTGGGCGGCGGATGGGAAAAGCAGGACGTTGCCAAGATGCCGTAAATTTAACAAGCAAGTGCTGCAAGGATTTACTGGTGCTGTTTCAGGAAGACCGGTATGCACGTTGTCTCACAACACACTAAAGGAGAACTATCATGAACATCAAATTTCTGACTCCAGTTTTCTCCGCATTCCTGTTCGCTTCTGCTGGCGCATTTGCCGCGGAGGGAAAAGTAACTATCTCTTCCCCGGCGAATGGCGCGACGGTCAGCTCGCATGACAATGTCGAGTTGAACTACACAGCGATCCCCGGCCCCGATGGCGATCATTTGCATCTCTACCTGGACGGCAATCGCGTGGACATCATCCGCACGATGAAAGGCAAAGCCAGTGTCGGCATGCTGTCCTCCGGCAAGCATCACATTTGCATGGAGGTTAATACCAAAGGGCATGTCCCCACCGGCGCCGAGGCCTGCATCGACATCACTTCGAAATGAGTGCCACGCAAAACCTGGCCTACTCGATAGTTCAGGTGGTGCATAACTTCGGTGCAGTCGCTGCGGTGGGCGGTTCGCTTGCCGCCTTGAAATTTCGCAGCATGGATACCCGGCGAGAACTTGCCTGGCTGGTACTCGTCGGGTGGAGCGTGCAAGCCGCGAGCGGCGCATCGTTCGGCGCGGTGAGTTATTACTATTACCACCGGTTTCCGGACATCTCGGGAATTGCCGTCATAGCGCTGTCCATTAAGATGGTCTGCGTGGCGATCGGATTTCTGTTGCTGGCCACGTATCTGTTCCGAAGCGCCAACTGGTCAGCGACAAAAATGAACGCCGTGTGGATCGCATCATCCGCGCTTGCCATCACCGCGATTTCCGCAGCTGCATTTTTGCGCTGGTTTGCCTGACCTTGCTCAGAGGCCGAATTGGACATCTCAATTAGGGGTTCCGTTTACATCTCGTGAACGGACTCTGGTGGCGATGGGTTAGATGATGCTCGGTAGGGACTAACCCATATGAAACGGTCGCGTGCCATGCATGGCTGCTATTCGGCCATAGCAGTCGTTGGAATGATTCTAAGCGGATGACTGCTTTCGACCCAAAGCGACCGATCAAGTCAGTTAAAATTATTGCGATGCTGCCCCCTATAACAGTTGATATATTTCGATTTATCAATGGTGTCTGAGCCTTATCGATTCGCAAAATGACGGGAGCTTTGATTGAAGAGTTATACCTCGTTACTTTTTTCGCTTCGCTTCGTGCGTCCCGGCACCCTGAATGTGTATGCATATGCCATAACCGCTCCCCCCAGCCCCTGCTCGACCAGGTGCCATGCCGAATTTTTCAGAACATGGATAACGGAACCGCCATGGGCGCCTGCCATCGCCAGATCGTGGGGAAAGACCCATAGAATCCCGATGATGGTGCCTAATTTCAGCCCGTCGATCACCCTGCCGTCTCCGCCATAAATCCTTGCGTAGAGATATGCCATCAGCAGTGCCAGTATCAGATAAGCGATAAACAGCAGGCCGATCCCATCGTGTGAGGCGTGCGACTGTGCATACAGTCCGGGCATGATCAGATTGTGCCAGAGACCGGCAATGATCCACATGCTGATGCTCGATATGGCTATAGCCGTGAGCATTCGTTTTTTATCCATAAAAATTGACTCCTTTCGCTTTCATATTGTTGTACCCAATGAACTTATCTTGTGATGAATTGGACATGTGTCTATTATGGAACGGAGCCTTGCAACCGGAAGAACACGATAGCGATGAATGGCCAGTTACGGACACAATGCACCCGACTGTCCAGAAACGGAGGATGTTTTTTGAGCGACGAGACACAAAACCTTGATCGACGTATCGAACGTACGCGCCTTGCCCTGCGCAATGCGCTGATCTTGATGCTGGCGGAACACAGCTGGGATGACATCAACATTCGCGATCTCTGCGCACAGGCGAACGTCGGACGGTCGACATTCTATCTTCACTTTCAGGGCAAGGAGGAGTTGCTGGTCAGCGCCTTCGATGACCTGCGCGGCTGGCTGGCTTCGCAGCGCAGCGACGAACAACCGTCGAATGCGCTGCCGTTCGTACGTGGCCTGATCGAGCATGCCGATGAACAGCGGCAACTGTTCAGGATCATTATTGGACGCCGAAGCGGCCATATTGTCCACAAGCGCTTCCGCGAGATGGTGATCGGGCTTGTCAGGGATGAGTTAACCATTCCCTCTTCAGGCTGGCAGCGCGAGGCGGCTGCGAACTATGTCGGCGGTGCACTGGTGGAGCTGCTGGCCTGGTGGATCGATTCGGGTAAGGGAGTCAGTGCCGATGATGTTGAACAGTTCTTCTACAGGCTCGTCCTGCCGACTCTGGAACAATTGTAGATAGCCCGCAAAGCTAAAGGGGTCTGCATCGCAATAGATTTGAACTGACTTGACCGGTCGCTTTGGGTCGAAAGCAGTCATCCGCTCAGATTCATTCCAACGACTGCTTTGGCCGAAGAACGGCCAACCCCCGTGCGCAAATAAAAACGCCCCCAAGAAGGGAGCGTTTCAGATTTGCAGCCTGATACACAGAGCCGAACTTACCAGCCCGATTCGCGTTCCGGTGTGGCCGTGATCTTGTGGATGCTCAAGTCGGCACCGTTGAACTCTTCTTCCGCATCGAGGCGGATGCCGAGCAGTTTCTTAAGCACACCATACACCACATAACCGCCAGCGAAAGCGATGGCGATGCCCATCAAAGTGCCGATGAGCTGCGACATGAAGCTCACCCCGCCGATGCCGCCCAGCGCCTTCATCCCGAAGATGCCCGCGGCGATGCCGCCCCATGCACCGCACAGGCCGTGCAGCGGCCACACGCCGAGCACGTCGTCGATCTTCCAGCGGTTCTGCGTGAGCGTGAACATGACGACGAACAAGGCGCCAGCCACGCCGCCCACGATGAGCGCACCGATGGGGTGCATCAGGTCTGAACCGGCGCACACGGCGACCAGGCCGGCGAGCGGGCCGTTATGCACGAAGCCGGGATCGTTCTTGCCCAGCCACAGTGCAGTGAGCGTGCCGCCGACCATGGCCATCAGCGAATTCACCGCGACGAGGCCGCTGATGCCGGTGATGGTCTGCGCAGACATGACGTTGAAGCCGAACCAGCCGACGGTGAGTATCCATGCGCCCAAGGCGAGGAACGGGATGCTGGAAGGCGGGTGCGCGGAGATGCGCCCTTCCTTGTTGTAACGACCACGGCGCGCGCCGAGCAGCAACACGGCCGCCAGGCCGATCCAGCCGCCCACGGCATGCACCACCACGGAACCGGCGAAGTCATGGAAGCCAGCACCGAAGCTGGTCTTCAGCCAATCCTGGATACCGAAGTGTCCGTTCCAGGCGATGCCCTCGAAGAAAGGATAGACGAAACCGACCAGCAGGAAAGTGGCGGCGAGTTGCGGATTGAAGCGCGCGCGCTCGGCGATGCCGCCGGAGACGATGGCGGGAATGGCGGCGGCGAAAGTCATCAGGAAGAAGAACTTCACCAGGTCGTAGCCGTTCTTCTGCGCGAGTTGCTCGGCACCGACAAAGAAGTTCACGCCATAGGCGATGCTGTAACCGATGAAGAAATAGGCGATGGTCGAGATGGCAAAGTCGCTGAGTATCTTGACCAGCGCATTGACCTGGTTCTTCTTGCGCACCGTGCCGAGTTCCAGAAACGCGAAGCCCGCATGCATCGCCAGCACCATGATGGCGCCGAGCAGGATGAAGAATGCATCGCTACTGACTTTTAATTCTTCCATGACATCTCCAGAAAAGTGCAAATGGGAGAACAGTATGCAAGCCCTATGCCAGCAGATGCTTGCATTGATTTATCGGAATATTTTCAGATTCCCCGATGAATCAGACGCGGCGGATTCACCAACATGGTGCCATAAGTATTTTGGTGCACCAAAAGCATGCCTTATCGCGGTGCGCTCCAGCCCCCGTTTAGCACCTTGTCCAGCCAGAACAATCCGACGATGGTTTTGCTGTCGCTGATCTTGCCTGCCCTCACCCACTCCAGCGCATCTGGCAGCGAGAGTTCGAACACTTCGAGGAACTCGCCGTCGTCCAGTTGGCGGCCTTCATGCGTCAGCCCGCGCGCCAGAAAATATTCCATGCACTCGTCGGCATAGCCGATGCACGGCCAGGCCGTGGTGAGATGTATCCACTCGCGCGCCACATAGCCGGTCTCTTCCAGCAGCTCGCGCTGCGCGGTGACGAGGATGTCTTCGCCGTCGTCGATCTTGCCGGCAGGCAGCTCGATGAATTCGCGATGCAGCGGATAGCGGTATTGCCGCTCCATCACCAGCTTGCCGTTGTCCAGCAGCGCGAGCACGGCGACCGCGCCGGGATGGGTGATGTATTCGCGCGTGCTGGTGCTGCCGTCCGGCAGCAGCACGTTGTCCTTGCACACGGTGATGAAATTGCCGTCGTACATCACGCGGCCGTCGATCTTTTTCTCTGTCAGATCCATATTCAACCTCTATAAACGAACACTCCCGCCGCAGCGGGAGTGTCTGTTCGATACTTCGTTACGCTCAATGCAGCAGAGACTGTTGCACCGAAACCGCGCACACCGACATCAGCGTGCCGGGCAAGATGCCGAGCGCCAGCACGGCCAGGCCGTTGATCGAGATGAGCAGGCTGCTGTCCGGCTGGATGTAGAGTTTCTCGTGGCTTTCCGGCGCATCGAAATACATCAGCTTGACGATGCGCAGGTAGTAGAACGCGCCGATCAGCGAGAACAGCACCGCCATGATGACCAGCGGGATATGTCCGGCCTGCACTGCCGCGTTCAGCACCGAGAACTTGGCATAGAAGCCCACGGTCGGCGGCACGCCGGCCATGGAGAACATCAGCAGCAGCATCATGAACGCGAGCCACGGGCTGCGCTGGTTGAGTCCCTTGAAGTCGTTGAGCGTGTCGGCCTCGAAGCCTTCGCGCGACAGCAGCATGATCATGCCGAAGCCGCCCAGGCTCATCAGCACGTAGACCACGGCGTAGAACATGGCCGAGCCGTAACCTTCGATGCTGCCGCTCAGCACGCCGACCAGCAGGAAGCCCATGTGGGCGATGGTCGAATAGGCGAACATGCGCTTGATGTTGGTCTGCGCGATGGCGGTGATGTTACCCACGGCCATCGACAGCACGGCCAGGATCATCAGCATGCCGGACCAGTGGATCATCAGCGGCTGCAGCGCTTCCACCAGGATGCGCATGACGAAGGCGAACGCCGCCAGCTTGGGCGCGGAGCCGATGAACATGGTCATCGCGGTCGGTGCGCCGTGGTACACGTCCGGCACCCACATATGGAACGGCACCGCGCCCAGCTTGAACGCCAGACCGGCCACGATGAAGGCCAGGCCGAACACCAGCAGTGATTTGTTGGGTGCCCCGTGCTGGATGACGTCGGAGATGCGGTTGATGTCCAGCGAACCGGTCGCGCCGTACAGCATGGACATGCCGTACAGCAGGAAGCCGGAAGCCATCGCGCCGAGGATGAAGTATTTCATCGCCGATTCGGTGGCGATGGCGGAATCGCGCTGCAGCGCGACCATGGCGTACAGGCTCAGTGCGAGCAGTTCCAGACCGAGATACAGGGTCAGGAAGTTGCTGGCGGAGATCATCACCATCATGCCCAGCGTGGAGAACAGCACCAGCGCCAGGAACTCGCCGGTGAACAGCCCGCGCGCCATCAGGTAGCTGCGCGAATACACCAGCATCATGGACACCGACAGATAGGTCAGCAGCTTGAGCACGTCGGACATCAGGTCATCCACGAACATGTGGTGGAACAGATGCGTGATGCCGTCCTGATGCGTCGCCACGGTGATCAGCGAACAGCCCAGCAGGCTGACTTGCACCAGCAGATAGGTCAGGGTCTTGGTGTAATTGACGAGGAACAGATCCGCGATGAGGATCACGCTCACCATCACGAGCAGGAATATCTCTGCATAGACCGGGGACAGGGAAGCGAGAAGATTCATGTTTTCCTCAATTCGGGATTTTGGAGATGTTCAGATGCACCAGCAGATCGTTCACCGATGCGTGCATGATTTCGCTGAACGGCAAGGGATACAGTCCCATGCCCAGCACAGTGATGGCCAGAACGACGAAGATGATTTTTTCGCGGGCGCCGATGTCGCGCAGATGGGCGACATGGTCGTTGGCGACCGCGCCGAAGATCACGCGCTTGTACATCCACAGCGTATAGGCCGCACCGAAGATCAGCGTGCTGGCCGCCGCAAAGGCGTACCAGAAGTTGGCTTTCACCGCGCCCATGATCACCATGAACTCGCCGACGAAACCGCTGGTGCCGGGCAAGCCGCTGTTGGCCATGGCGAACAGCATGAAGAACGCCGCGAACACCGGCATCTTGTTGGCCACGCCGCCGTAATCGACGATCTGGCGCGAGTGCACGCGGTCATACAGCACGCCGATACACAGGAACAGCGCACCGGAGACGAAACCGTGCGAGATCATCTGCAGCAACGCGCCTTCCATGCCGTAGGCATTGAAGATGAAGAAGCCGAGCGTGACGAAGCCCATGTGCGAGATGGAGGAATAAGCGATCAGCTTCTTCATGTCGGACTGGGTCAGCGCGACCAGGCCGATATACACCACCGCGATCAGCGACAGCGCGATCATCACCGGCGCCAGATAGTGGCTGGCATCCGGCGTGATGGGCATGGAGAAACGGATGAAGCCGTAGGCGCCGACCTTCAGCATGATCGCCGCCAGCACCACCGAGCCGCCGGTGGGCGCTTCGACGTGCGCATCCGGCAACCAGGTGTGCACCGGGAACATCGGCACCTTCACCGAGAACGCCATGAAGAAGGCGATGAACACCAGGATCTGCGCGGTCAGCGACGGCATCGCCAGGCGGTGGTAGTCGAGGATCTCGAAACTGCCGGACTGGCTGTACAGATAGAGCAAGGCCACCAGCATCAGCAGCGAGCCGAGCAAGGTGTAGAGGAAGAACTTGAGCGCCGCGTACACGCGGTTGGGGCCGCCCCACACGCCGATGATGATGAACATCGGGATCAGCATCGCTTCCCAGAACACGTAGAACAGCACCGCATCGAGCGAGGCGAACACGCCGTTGACCAGGCCGGACATGATGAGGAAAGCCGCCATGTATTGCGCCACGCGCTTCTCGATCACCTGCCAGCCGGCGATGACCACCAGCGGCGTGAAGAAGCTGTTGAGCAGCACGAACAGCACCGAGATGCCGTCCACGCCGAGGTGATAGTGGATGTTGAAGCGCGTGATCCAGTCCTTCATCTCGACGAACTGCATGTCGCTGGTCATGCGGTCGAAGCCGGTGTACAGCGGGATCGTGACCAGGAAGCTCAGGATCGCGCCGACCAGGGCGATGATGCGTGCCAGTCGCGCATTGCGGTCGTTTCCGGTCGCCAGCACCAGCAGACCGAAGACGATGGGCAGCCAGATGGCGATGCTTAACAGGGGGTATCCGAAAATCATGCTTGTTCCTTCAGCTCTTCTCTAGTACTGCCTTATTCGAACCATGTGCGCACTGTCAGCAGTGCGGACACGCCGATGATCATCCAAAACGCGTAGTGATAGACGTAGCCGGTCTGGAAGCCGCGCAACACGCCCGAGCACATGCCGACCACTTTCGCCGAACCGTTCACGATAAAGCCGTCGATCAGCTTCACGTCGCCGAACTTCCACAGCAAGCGGCTGGTGCCGCGTGCGCCGCCCGCGAAGAACCAGTCGTTGAAGCGGTCGAAGTAATATTTCTGGTCGAGCACGGTGTAGATCACCGAGAACTTCTGCTTGATCGCAACCGGCCATGCCGGGCGTTTCATGTACAGGAACCATGCACTGCCCGCCCCTGCCAGCGCCAGAAGGAACGGCTTGGAAATGAACGAGTGCAATGCCATCTCCATTGCGCCGTGGAACTCGGCGCGCATTTCCTCGAAGCCTGCCGCGTGTTCCGGGCTGAGGAAGATCGCCTCGCGGAAGTAATCGCCGAACAGCATCGGCTCGATGGTGAAGAAACCGATCAGCATCGACGGGATGGCCAGCAGGATCAGCGGCAACGTCACCACCCATGGGGTCTCGTGCGGTTTCTGTCCCGGGGCCAGACCGTGATGGTGGTCGGCGGAGACTTCCTCGTCGGCATGGTCGCCGTGATGGTCTTGGTGAGCCTTGCCGAAACGCTCTTCACCGTGGAACACGAGGAAATACATGCGGAAGGAGTAGAAAGCGGTCACGAACACACCGGCCAACACCGCTGCATAGGCGATGCCCGAGCCCGGCAGATGCGAATATTCCACCGCCTCGATGATGCTGTCCTTGGAATAGAAGCCGGAGAAGAACGGCGTACCGATCAGCGCCAAGGTACCGATCAGCGAGGTGATCCAGGTGATCGGCATGTATTTGCGCAGACCGCCCATGTTGCGGATGTCCTGATCGTGATGCATGGCGATGATGACGGAACCCGCGGCGAGGAACAGCAGTGCCTTGAAGAAGGCGTGCGTCATCAGGTGGAACACCGCCACCGAGTAAGCCGAGGCACCCAGCGCCACGGTCATGTAGCCGAGCTGCGACAAGGTCGAGTAAGCGATCACGCGCTTGATGTCGTTCTGGATGATGCCGAGGAAACCCATGAACAGCGCGGTGATCGCGCCGATGATCATGACGAAGGACAGCGCGGTCTCGGACAGTTCGAACAGCGGCGACATGCGCGCCACCATGAAGATACCGGCGGTCACCATGGTCGCGGCGTGGATCAGTGCGGAGATCGGGGTCGGGCCTTCCATCGAGTCGGGCAGCCACACGTGCAGCGGGAACTGGGCCGATTTACCCATCGCACCGATGAACAGCAGGATGCAGATCGCGGTCAGCAGGCCCACCGACATGCCGGGGATGGGCGCCATGTCGTTCACATAGCGATGCGCGTTGGCGAACACCGACTGGTAATCCAGCGTGCCGAACACCATCAGCACCAGACCGATACCCAGCAGGAAACCGAAGTCGCCCACGCGGTTGACCAGGAACGCTTTCAGGTTGGCGTAGATCGCCGTCGGGCGCGTGTACCAGAAGCCGATCAGCAGGTAAGACACCAGGCCCACCGCTTCCCAGCCGAAGAACAGCTGCATGAAGTTGTTGGCCATCACCAGCATCAGCATGGAGAAGGTGAACAGCGAGATGTAGCTGAAGAAGCGCTGGTAGCCGGGATCTTCCTGCATGTAGCCGATGGTGTAGATGTGCACCATGAGCGACACGAAAGTGACCACCAGCATCATCATCACGGTCAGACGGTCGATCAGGAAACCCACTTCCAGGCTGGTATCGCCCGAGGACAGCCATTTGTATACCGTGCCGTTGAACACGTGGCCTGCCATCACATCATTGAAGATGACGACCGATGCGGCGAAGGAAACCGCAACCAGGGCGATGGTGATGCGATGCGACCACGCGCGTCCCAACACCTTGCCGAACAAGCCGGCAGCGATGGCGCCCACCAGCGGAGCCAGGGGAACCAGCAGATACAGAGTTTGCATATTTTCCATGCGCATCAACCTTTCAAGCTGCCGAGATCATCGACGTTGATGGTGCGCAGATTGCGGAACAGCACCACCAGGATCGCCAGACCGATCGCCGCTTCCGCAGCTGCCACGGTGAGGATAAAGAACACGAAGACCTGCCCCGCCGTGTCGTTCAGATAATGGGAGAACGCGACGAAGTTGGTATTCACCGCCAGCAGCATCAGCTCGATCGCCATCAGCAGCACGATCAGGTTCTTGCGGTTCAGGAAGATGCCGACCACGCTGATGGCGAACAGCAGCGCGCTCAGCACCAGATAATGCGATAGACCCAGATTCAACATGCTCTCCCCTTTGCCTTAATCTGCGGTGTGATTGTTCGATACGACAGTCTCTTGCGCCGCACCTGTCTTATGTGCGGACGGGACGGACACGATACGCACGCGATCCTGTTTCCGGACCTTGACCTGCTTGCTGATGTCCTGCCGCTTGTTGTCGCGCCGGCGACGCAAGGTCAGTGCGATCGCGGCCACCATCGCCACCAGCAACAGCACGGCTGCCAGTTCGAACGGATAGACGTAGTCGGTATAGATCAGACGGCCCAATTCCTTGGTGTTGCTGTAATCGGCCGCATGTTTGACAGCAGTCGTCCCGGCAGATATCTCTTTGGCGCCAAGCACCCACACCATCTGCACCCCGATCAACCCCGCCAGCAACAGACCGGCCGGCAACCAGCGCAGGAAGCCCACGCGCAGGCGCTCGATGTTGATGTCCAGCATCATCACCACGAACAGGAACAGCACCATCACCGCACCGACGTACACCAGTACCAGCGCGATGGCGAGGAACTCGGCTTCCAGCAGCAGCCAGATACCCGCACTGCTGACGAAAGCCAGCACCAGGAACATGACCGCATGCAACGGGTTGCGCGCGGTGATCACGCCCAGCGCCGCGAATACGGTCACCACGGCGAACAGGTAGAACATCATCGTTTCAATATTCATGAGGCATCCTCTTCTTACCGATATTTGGCATCGGCAGCCCGATCGCGTGCGATCTGCGCTTCATGTTTTTCGCCCACCGCCAGCAGCATGGGCTTGGTGTAATACAGGTCGCCGCGATTCTCGCCGTGGTACTCATACACGCGCGTCTCGACGATGGCATCCACCGGGCAGGATTCTTCGCAGAAACCGCAGAAGATGCATTTGACCAGGTCGATGTCATATTGCGTGGTGCGGCGCGTACCGTCCGCGCGCTCCGCCACTTCGATCTTGATGGCCAGCGCCGGGCACACGGCCTCGCACAGTTTGCAGCCGATGCAGCGTTCCTCGCCGTTCGGGTAGCGGCGTTGCGCATGCAGGCCGCGGAAACGGAAACTCTGCGGAGTCTTTTCCTCCGGATATTCGACGGTGACGTGGCGCGCGAAGAAATACTTGCCGGTCACCGCCAAGCCCTTGAGCAATTCGAGCAGCAGGAAACTCTTGAAGAAATTGATGAGGTTTTTCATTGTCTATCCTCGACCGCTTACCACAGCCAATAGGGGGTCTGCATCCATGCGGCAATCACCACCACCCACACCAGCGTGAGCGGGATGAACACCTTCCAGCCCAAGCGCATCAACTGGTCGTAGCGATAGCGCGGGAAGGTCGCACGGAACCACAGGAAAATGAACAGGAGCGCGGACATCTTGCCCAGCATCCAGAACAGGCCCGGAATATGGTCGGTCCACACTCCCAGGAACGACCAACCGTGGAACGGGTTGAGCCAGCCGCCGAGGAACATGACCGAGGTCAACGCGGCGATCAGCATCATGTTGGCGTATTCGGCCAGGAAGAACAGCGCGAAGCCCATGCCGGAGTATTCAGTGTGGAAGCCCGCCACGATCGCGGATTCGTCTTCCGCCAAGTCGAACGGCGCACGGTTGGTCTCGGCCACACCGGCGAGGAAATACACCACGAACATCGGGAACAACGGGATGAAATACCAGCCGAGCAGACCTGTGCCGCTCTGCTGTCCGCGCACGATGTCGCCCAGATTCATGCTCTGCGCCGCCAGCAACACGCACACCAGCGCGAAGCCCATGGCCAGTTCATACGAAACGATCTGCGCGGCGGAACGCAAGGCACCGAGGAACGCGTATTTCGAGTTGGACGCCCAGCCGGCGATGATGATGCCGTACACGCCGAGCGAGGTCATCGCCAGGATATACAGCAGACCCGCGTTCACGTTGGCCAGGATCATGCCGTCGTCGAACGGGATCACCGCCCACGCCGCCAACGCCGGTGCCAGCGCCAGTACCGGAGCGGCAAGGAACAGGAACTTGTTGGAATTGGTCGGGATGATGACTTCTTTCATCAGCAGCTTGATGCCGTCTGCCACTGGCTGCAGCAACCCCCAATAGCCCACGCGGTTGGGGCCCGGACGCACCTGCATGAAGCCCAGGATCTTGCGCTCGGCCAAGGTCAGGTAGGCCACACCGCCCATGATAGGCAGCACGATGGCGAATATCTTCAATGCCGTCCAGATCACATGCCATGCCGGCTCGATGAATCCGCGCAGCACTTCCCAGAGCCCGAAGAAACTCAAGAGCGACTGTACCAATTGCAGGGCTTGAGCTTCCATCATGCGCGCTCCACTGAGATCGTTCCAAACATCGCACCCAAGGCGGCAGTTGCCGCATGGCCTGCCGCCACACGCACCACACCCTTGGGCAACTTATCGTCTGCCGCGGCGACCAACTGCACGCTGCCCCGCCCCTGGCTGACCTTGACCGGCGTCCCCGCTTGCACGCCCAGCTTCTTCAGCTCGTCGCTGTGCAGCCATGCCTGCGGCAGCGCCGCATCGGCCGTCGCCTGCAACGGCGCGGAACGGCGCACCACGGCGTCCGTCGCATAGATCGGCACATCGCTCACGCGCTGCAGACCGCTCGTAGCAGGCGCTGCTTTCGCTTCCACCCCGCCGATGGCGTTGTTCAATCTGGCGGCGACATCCACACCTTTCAGTGCCTCGTCGCGCACGGCTTCGGAAGTATCCTGCTCGAAACCGTCCACCTGCAGCAGGTTGCCCAGTACGCGCAACACCTTCCATGCCGGACGCGCTTCGCCCAAAGGTTTGACCGCACCCTTGAAGCTCTGCACGCGGCCTTCGGTGCTGACGAAAGTGCCGGAAGTCTCGGTGAACGGCGCGATGGGCAGCAGCACATCGGCATATTCCGTCGCCTGGTGTTTGTAAGCCGACATCGCGACCACCATGTCGGCGGCCTGCAGCGCGGCGATGGCCTGCTGCGGATCGGCGCAATCCAGTTCCGCTTCGACGTTCAGCAACACATAGGCCTTGCGCGGTGTCGCCAGCATGGAGGCGGCGTTCAAGCCTTTTGCTCCCGGTGTGGCTTGCGCCAGATGTCCGCCGACGCTGTTCGCCGCTTCGCCGAGGAAGCCGAACTTGCCGTTGCTCAACGCGGCGATCTGTTGCGCCAGCGCTTGCAGTTGTGCGGCTTGCGGATGCTGTTGGGCGAAGTTACCGAGCAACACGGCAACGCGTTCGCCACTGGCCAGACTCTTGGCGATGGCAGCGGCTTCTCCGCCCGCGCTTTGCCCTTGTTTTTCTGCGGTCAGCGCCTTCGACACTTGCGTCAACAATTCAACCAGCGCATCCGGTGCGACGATGGCCTTGTTCGCCACCTTCATCAGCAGGTCGTCATCGGCGGAATGGATGATGTTGGCTTGCGCGCCATGCTTCACTGCTTGGCGGATGCGTGCCGCCAGCAACGGATGGTCCTTGCGCAGGAAACTGCCAACGATGAGGAAGCGGTCGGCAGTGCCGACGTCGCTCACGGACATGCCCAGCCAAGGCGCGCCTTGCTGTTTGCCGTCGGCGCTGAAATCGGACTGGCGCAGACGGAAATCGACGTTCTGGCTGCCGATACCGCGCACGAGTTTTTGCAGCAGATAGAGCTCTTCCAGCGTGGAGTTGGCCGTCGCCAGCGCGCCGATCTGTTCCGCACCCGCGCCGTTGGCGATGTGGCGCAGACCGTTCGCCGCATACTCCAGCGCGACCTGCCACTCCACTTCCTGCCACTTGCCGTCCTGCTTGATCATCGGCTTGGTCAGGCGGTCGGCTGCATTCAATCCTTCATACGCGAAGCGGTCCTTGTCGGACAGCCAGCATTCGTTGATACCTTCGTTCTCGATGGGCAACACGCGCAGCACGCGGTTGTTCTTGGTTTGCACAGCGAGGTTGGAACCCAGGCTGTCGTGCGCGCTCACCGAGCGGCGGCGCGACAGTTCCCAGGAACGTGCCTTGTAGCGGAACGGCTTGCTGGTGAGCGCGCCGACCGGGCACAGGTCGATCATGTTGCCGGACAGTTCGGAATCCACCGTGCCGGACACGAAGGACATGATCTCGGCATGTTCGCCGCGGAACGCCTGCCCCAGTTCCATCTGACCCGCGATCTCGGCGCCGAAACGCACGCAACGGGTACAGTTGATGCAGCGGCTCATCTCTTCCGCCGATACCAGCGGGCCGAGGTCCTTGCCCAGAACCACGCGTTTTTCTTCGTGGTAACGCGAATGTCCGCCGCCGTAGCCGACCGACACGTCCTGCAGCATGCACTCGCCGCCCTGGTCGCAGATCGGGCAATCCAGCGGATGGTTCACCAGCAGGAATTCCATCACGCCCTGTTGCGCTTTCACCGCCTGTTCGGAATGGGTGAACACCTTCATGCCTTCGGCCACCGGCGTGGCGCAGGCAGGCAGCGGCTTGGGCGCCTTCTCCACTTGCACCAGGCACATGCGGCAGTTGGCCGCGATGGAAAGTTTCTTGTGATAGCAGAAATGCGGGATGGCGATGCCGGCCTGATGCGCGGCCTCAATCACCGTTGCGCCGTTTTCCGTCTGTATCTGCTTTCCGTCAATTTCGATATTGATCATTGCTCACCTGTCCGTCAGCCTTACACCAAGCAGCGTTTGTGCTCGATGTGATATTCGAATTCCTTGCGGTAATGCTTCAACATGCCCTGTACCGGCCACGCTGCCGCATCGCCCAAGGCACAGATGGTGCGCCCCGCGATATTGCCGCACAGGTCCAGCAACAGGTCGAGGTCTTCCGGCCTGCCCTCGCCGTGTTCGATGCGGTGCACGATGCGATACAGCCAGCCGGTGCCTTCGCGGCACGGCGTACATTGACCGCAGGATTCTTCAAAGTAGAAATAGGACAGACGCTCCAGCGCGCGCACCATGCAGGTTGTATCGTCCATCACGATGACCGCGCCGGAGCCGAGATAGGAACCCGCCTTCTGGATGGAATCGAAGTCCATATTGAGATCCATCATGATCTCGCCCGGCAATACCGGCATAGACGAACCGCCGGGGATCACCGCTTTCAGCTTGTGGCCGTGGCGCACGCCGCCCGCCATCTCCAGCAGTGTCTTGAACGGCGTACCCATCGGCACTTCGAAGTTGCCCGGATTGTTCACGTGGCCCGAGACGGAAAACAGCTTGATGCCGCCGCTGTTGGGCACGCCCAGGTCGGCGAACTTCTGCCCGCCCTCGCGGATGATGTAAGGGATGCTGGCGAAGGTCTCGGTATTGTTGATGGTGGTCGGTTTGCCATACAGGCCGAAGCTGGCAGGGAACGGCGGCTTGAAGCGCGGTTGGCCTTTCTTGCCCTCGATGGATTCGAGCAGTGCAGTCTCTTCGCCGCACACATATGCACCGTACCCCATGTGGTTGTGCAGATCGAACTCGAAGTCGAAACCGAGGATGTTCTTGCCCAGATAACCCGCCTTGCGCGCTTCTTCGCAGGCTGCTTCCATGCGCTCATAGGCTTCGAATATCTCGCCGTGCACGTAGTTGTAGCCCGTCTTCACGCCCATGCAGTAAGCGGCAATGGCCATGCCCTCGATCAACATGTGCGGGTTGTAGCGCAGGATGTCCCTATCCTTGCAGGTGCCCGGCTCGCCTTCGTCCGAGTTGCACACCAGATACTTCTCGCCCTGGTATTGGCGCGGCATGAAGCTCCATTTCAGGCCGGTGGGGAAACCCGCACCGCCGCGGCCGCGCAGCCCGGATGTCTTCACTTCGGCGATGATCGCCTCCGGCGACATCTTCTCGGCCAACACCTTGCGCAACGCCTGATAGCCGCCGACCTTGAGATAGTTCTCCAGCGTCCACGGTTGGTCGAAATGCAGCGTATTGAGAATGATGGGGGCGCTCATTGCTTATCCAGTTCTGCCAGGATCTGGTCGATTTTTTGGTTGCTCAAACGGCCGCACATTTTCTTGTTATTCACAGTGAGCAGCGGCGCATCCACGCAAGCCCCCATGCACTCGCCTTCGCGCAGCCCGAACTTGCCGTCCGCGGTGACCCCGCCCATCTGGATGCCCAGCTTGTTTTCCAGATAGCTCACGGTATCTCCCGACCCGCACAGGGTGCAGGACAAGTTGGTGCAAACCGTCAGCGTGTATTTGCCCATCGGCTTCAGGTTATACATGTGATAGAAGGTCGCCACTTCGTACACGGCCATCTGCTGCATCCCCAGATAGACGGCGATGTCTGCCATGTCTTCGGAGGCGATCCAGCCCTTCTCGTCCTGCACGAAACGCAACGCGGCCATCACGGCGGACTGGCGCTGGTCGGCGGGATATTTTTTCAGCTCTTTGTCGATGAGCGTGGTGACTTGTTGGGATAACATCAGCGGTCTATCTCCCCGAAAACGATGTCCTGTGTACCGATGATCGCCACCACGTCGGCGATCATGTGTCCGCGCGCCATCTCGTCCAGGCTGGACAGATGCGGGAACCCCGGTGCGCGTATCTTCATGCGGTAAGGCTTGTTTGCGCCGTCCGACACCAGATAGATGCCGAACTCGCCCTTGGGATGCTCCACGGCGGAATACACTTCGCCCGCGGGCACATGAAAACCTTCGCTGAACAGCTTGAAATGGTGGATCAGCTCTTCCATGTTCTGTTTCATGGATTCGCGTTTGGGCGGTGCGTACTTCAGGTTGTCCGCCATCACCGGTCCGGGATTCTTGCGCAACCAGTCGATACATTGCTTGATGATACGGTTCGACTGGCGCATCTCTTCGACACGCACCAGATAACGGTCATAGCAGTCGCCTTCGACGCCCACCGGGATGTCAAAGTCCAGGCGGTCGTATACTTCATACGGTTGCTTCTTGCGCAGGTCCCATACCACACCGGAGCCGCGCAGCATCGGACCGGTGAAGCCCAGCGCCATGGCGCGTTCCGGCGACACCACGCCGATACCCACCGTGCGCTGTTTCCAGATACGGTTGTCGGTCAGCAGCGTCTCGTACTCATCCACATAGCCGGGGAATCGGTTGGTGAAGTCTTCGAGGAAGTCCAGCAGAGAGCCCTGACGATTCTCATTCAGCTTCTTGATCGCTGCTGCACTGCGAATTTTGCTTGGCTGATGCTGCGGCATCGTGTCCGGCAGGTCGCGATAGACGCCGCCCGGACGGTAGTAGGCCGCGTGCATGCGCGCACCGGATACCGCCTCGTATGCATCAAGCAGGTCTTCGCGCTCGCGGAAGGTATAGAAGAACATGGTCATCGCGCCGAGGTCGATGCCGGAAGCGCCGAGCCACAGCAGATGGTTCAGGATGCGCGTGATCTCGTCGTACATGACCCGGATGTATTGCGCGCGGAGCGGCACTTCGATCCCGGCCAGCTTCTCGATCGCCATCACATAGGCATGCTCGTTGGCCATCATGGACACATAGTCCAGGCGATCCATATAGGGAACGGATTGCAGGAACGTCTTGTGCTCGGCCAGCTTCTCGGTCGCGCGATGCAGCAAGCCGATGTGCGGGTCGGCACGTTCGATCACTTCGCCGTCGAGTTCCAGCACCAAACGCAACACGCCGTGCGCAGCAGGGTGCTGCGGGCCGAAGTTCATGGTGTAATTTTTTATTTCCGCCATAACGTTGCCTTCTTTATTCGGTTAGGAACGACCGTAATTCTCTTCGCGCATCGTGCGCGGCGTGATCTCGCGCGGCTCGATCGAGACCGGCTCATAGACCACGCGCCGCTGCGCAGCGTCGTAGCGCATCTCGACCGTGCCGGACAAGGGGAAATCCTTGCGGAACGGATTGCCGACAAAACCGTAATCGGTCAGGATGCGGCGCAGATCGGGGTGTCCGACGAAGATGATGCCGTACAGGTCGAACGCCTCGCGCTCATACCAGTTGGCGGAAGGCCATATGCCTGTAATCGAATCCAGGACCGGCATCGCGTCGTCTTCCGCGAATACGCGCACGCGCAAACGCACGTTGTGCGTCACCGACAACAGGTGATAGACGGCAGCAAAGCGCGCGCCCTCGCGTGGCGCATCGGGCAGATATTTGCCGTCTTCGCAAAGCTCGCTGCCATAAGTGGAATAGTCGATGCCGCACACGTCGATCAATTCTTCGAAACGCAGGTCGGCATCGTCGCGCAAACGGGTGAACACGCCGAGCATGTCAGCCGCCTTCACCACCAGCGTGAGTTCGCCCAGACGCTCTTCCAGACTCACCACTTTGCCCGAGAAGGCCTCGTTCACATTTGCAGACAGTATGTTCAGGTCGGTAGCCATGGTCGTCCTAGCGCGCGATGGTGTTGGTGCGTTTGATCTTGTTCTGCAACTGGATCACGCCGTAGAGCAGCGCTTCGGCAGTCGGCGGGCAGCCGGGAACATAGATATCCACCGGCACGATGCGGTCGCAGCCGCGCACGACAGAATAGGAATAATGGTAGTAGCCGCCGCCGTTGGCGCACGATCCCATGGAGATTACCCAGCGCGGCTCGGCCATCTGGTCGTACACCTTGCGCAAGGCCGGTGCCATCTTGTTGCACAGCGTTCCTGCCACGATCATCACATCGGATTGGCGCGGGCTGGGACGGAAAGCGCCGGCACCGAAACGGTCCAGGTCGTAACGCGGCAGCGCGGCATGCATCATCTCCACTGCACAGCAGGCCAGGCCGAAAGTCATCGGCCACAGCGAACCGGTACGCGCATAGTTGATCACCACATCGGCAGATGTAGTAACGAAGCCCTTATTCAGAACGCCTTCTATTCCCATTCCAAGGCTCCTTTCATCCATTCGTAGACAAAGCCAACCACAAGGATGGCCAAAAAGATCATCATGGAAACAAAACCGAAGGTACCGATCTCCTTGAGCACGATCGCCCAAGGGAAGAGGAAGGCGATCTCAAGATCGAACAGGATGAACAGGATAGCTACCAGATAGAAACGCACGTCGAACTTCATGCGCGCATCTTCGAACGCCTCGAACCCGCACTCGTAAGGAGAGAGCTTGCGGTCGTCCGGACGGTTGGGTGCAGCTAGCCTACCCAATAGCAGAGGCAGCACGCCCATAACGACAGCGATGCCGATAAATAGCAATACCGGAAAATAATTTTCCAACATATGAGTCCCCCTCCTCCGTAGGCTCCCGATATTGGGAGCGCAGAACGTTACTCTGTTTTCTTCGGCCTTCGGCTTGCAGGCCTTGCTTCAATCAATTTGGTGCGGGGCAAGGGACTCGAACCCTCACGTCCTTTCGGACACAGCCACCTCAAGGCTGCGCGTCTACCAATTCCGCCAACTCCGCAATTTTTATTATTTTGGTATTTGTTGCGACTTGGAGTCGCTTGTATCTACAACCGCCGGAGCGGGTACAGCTTGCTGCGTTTGCACTTCCACCTTATCCATCACCCCCAGCTCCTTGACCGGACGGGAATACAAATAAGTCAAAACCAGACTGGTGATAAAGAATATCGTCGCCGCCACTGCAGTGCTACGGCTCAGGAAATTGGCCGAACCGCTGGAGCCGAACAGGCTACCGGCAGAGCCGGAACCGAACGCCGCGCCCATATCGGCACCTTTTCCGTGCTGGATCAACACCAGACCGATCAGCACCACCGCTGTTATCACATGTACTACCCAGACTAAAGTTTCCACACACTACTCCGCAACGAATCCAACATTATTCTTCTGTCACTGACCTGCGCGGCAGATCGCCAAAAACTCATCGGCAACCAAAGCCGCACCACCGATCAACCCGCCATCGATATCCGCCTTGGCGAACAGCTCCGGCGCATTCGCCGCCTTCACGCTGCCGCCGTACAGCACCACCAATCCTTGCGCAACCTGCGCATCATGCCCGGCCACGCGCTGGCGGATGAAAGCATGCACCGCTTGCGCCTGTTCCGGCGACGCCGTTTTACCGGTACCGATTGCCCACACCGGTTCATATGCCACCACCGCCTTACGCAGCGCCTGCACACCGACCAAAGCAAGCACCGCATCCAACTGTTCGGCCACCACCGCTTCTGTCGCACCGCTTTCGCGCTGCTCCAAGGTTTCACCCACACACAGGATGGGGATCAATCCCGCCTGCTGCGCTGCGGCGAACTTTTCCGCCACCAGACGGCTGCTCTCGCCGTAGATGCTGCGCCGCTCGGAATGCCCGACGAGCACGTAAGTACAGGCAAAATCCGCCAACATGGCAGCGGACACCTCGCCGGTGAATGCACCCTTTTCGAGCTGGTGGACATCCTGCGCCCCCCACTTCACCACCGAAGCAGACAATTCCTGCTTGAGTTGCGCCAAGTATGGAAAGGGTGCGCAGACTGCGACATCCACACGGGATAGTTGCGCCGCACCAGTCTTCACGGCCGACAGCAAAGACTCATTTTGAGCCAGCGAACCGTGCATTTTCCAATTACCGACCACCAACTTGCGACGCATCAGGATCAACTTCCGACGTTTCAGAAGGCGGCGATACTACCGATGAAAACTTAAATGGTCAATCGGCGCCCTGCCTCGCCTCGAAACGCCCACCCATACCCGTCCTGCATCCCTACTCCCCGTTTGTTACATTGTGTAATAATTGTGTAACAAGCACACACTAAGATGCGCCTCGCTGGCAAACGGCAAGCAAACAAATAATCCTTTGGGAGAAACTTGAAATGAGCAAACTGAATCGTATTCTTAGCAGCATCGGCCTGTCCGCTGCCTTGTTGTCTGCCGGCGCAGCATGCGCCACCGACATCACTGGTGCAGGCGCTACCTTCCCGTATCCGATCTACGCCAAGTGGGCAGAATCCTACAAAGCACAAACCGGCGCGGGCATGAACTACCAATCCATCGGCTCCGGCGGCGGCATCAAACAGATCCAGGCCAAGACAGTGGATTTCGGTGCAACCGACGCTCCCTTGAATGAAAGCGAATTGGGACTCGCCGGCTTGACCCAGTTCCCGGCTGTGATCGGTGGCGTGGTTCCTGTCATCAATCTGGCCGGCGTCGCTCCCGGACAACTGAAGTTGGACAGCAAAGTGCTGGCCGACATCTTCCAGGGCAAGATCACCAAATGGAATGACGCGCGCATCGCTGCCGACAACGCAGGCGTAGCTTTGCCGGCTGAAGACATCACCGTAGTGCACCGCGCTGACGGCTCCGGCACCACCTTCATCTTCACTACCTACCTGTCGCAAGTCAGCCTGGACTGGAAGCGCAGCGTGGGCGGCGACAAAGCCGTGGCATGGCCCGTAGGTACCGGCGGCAAGGGTAACGAAGGCGTCGCTTCTTACGTGCAACGCATCAAGAATTCCATCGGTTACGTGGAATACGCTTATGCCCTGCAAAACAAGATGACTTACACCCAACTGAAGAACCGCGATGGTCAATTCGTCAAGCCTGACGACAACAGCTTCAAGGCTGCTGCCGCCAACGCGAAATGGGATGCCAACAAAGGCTTCTATGAAATCCTGACCAACGAGCCGGGCAAGGACAGCTGGCCCATCACTGGTGCGACTTTCATCCTGGTCTACAAATCTGCAGAAAAAGTGGCAAACGCTCAAGAAGTGCTGAAGTTCTTCGACTGGGCATTCTCCAACGGCGACAAGCTGGCTTCCGACCTGGACTATGTTCCGCTGCCAGCCAATCTGAAGACCATGATTCGTGACGCATGGAAAGCACAGATCAAGGATACATCCGGCAAGGCACTGTGGAAGTAATTCACACGTTCTAAGCTATAATTGCGGGGGCCCTGAAAGCCCCCGCAATTTTTCTAAATTCCATAAATTGAATTATGCCGACGTTCCTACGCGAAGCGCGCCTTAAACGACAAACCGTGCTTGACCTGTTGTTCCGCAATCTGACACGTCTTGCGGCATTCGCCGTACTGGCCCTGCTCGCAGCAATCATCGGCTCGCTGATCGTGGGCAGCATGCCTGCGATACATGCGTTTGGTTTCGGCTTCATCACCAGTCCCGAGTGGGATCCGGTCAACGACCAATACGGCGCGTTGATTCCCATCATCGGCACCCTGATCACTTCGGGCATCGCGCTGTTGATCGCGATCCCGGTCAGTTTCGGCATCGCCATCTTTTTGACCGAACTGTCGCCGCGCTGGCTGCGCCGCCCCTTGGGCATCGCGGTCGAATTGCTGGCAGGCATTCCCAGCATCATCTACGGCATGTGGGGCCTGTTCATCTTCGCCCCGCTGTTCGCCGACCATGTCGAGCCTTGGCTCAACAGCCACATCGGCCCCTTGCCGTTCATCGGCCCATTCTTCTCCGGCCCGCCGATGGGCATCGGCATGCTCACCGCCGGCATCATCCTGGCGATCATGGTCATCCCATTCATCGCCTCGGTGATGCGTGACGTATTCGACGTCGTCCCTACCATGCTCAAAGAATCGGCTTACGGCCTGGGTTCGACCACATGGGAAGTGATGTGGAAAGTCGTGCTGCCCTACACCAAGATCGGCGTGGTCGGCGGCATCATGCTCGGCCTCGGCCGCGCACTGGGCGAAACCATGGCGGTCACTTTCGTCATCGGCAATGCGCATGAATTCAACAAATCGCTGCTGATGCCCGGCAACAGCATCTCCTCGGCACTGGCCAACGAATTCGCCGAAGCGGTGGGTGAGTTGTACACCTCTTCGCTCATCGAACTCGGCCTGATCCTGTTCTTCATCACATTCGTCGTCCTCTCGCTCGCCCGCCTCATGCTGTACAAGCTGGCGCAACGCGAAGGGCATGGAGCCTGATATGTCGTATCTCTACGCTCGACGCCGCGTCGTCAACACGGTCAGCCTGGGCATCTCGGTGCTCGCCATGCTGTTCGGCCTGTTCTGGCTCGGCTGGATATTATGGACACTGCTGGAAAACGGCCTGCCCGGCCTCGGCGCTCATGTGTTCACCCAGACCACCCCGCCGCCCGGCAGCGCCGGCGGACTGATCAACGCCATCGTCGGCAGCCTGATGATGGTCGCCATAGCGGTCATCATCGGCACCCCCATCGGCATCCTTGCCGGCACCTATCTGGCCGAGTTCGGCCAGCGCGGCTGGCTCGCGCCGATCACCCGCTTCATCAACGACATCCTGCTGTCCGCGCCTTCCATCGTGATCGGCCTGTTCGTGTACGAGATTTACGTGGTCAAGGTCGGTCACTTCGCGGGCTGGGGCGGCGCGTTCGCGCTCTCCATCCTGGTCATCCCCGTGGTCATCCGCACCACCGAGAATATGCTGCGCCTGGTCCCTCACAGCCTGCGCGAAGCGGCCGCCGCGTTGGGTGCGCCGCAGTGGAAGGTCATCAGCTTCGTCACCCTGCGCGCCGCGCGCGCCGGCATATTGACCGGCATCCTGCTGGCCGTCGCCCGCATCAGCGGCGAGACCGCACCGCTGCTGTTCACCGCGCTGAACAACCAGTTCTGGAGCAGCAACATGAACCAGCCGATGGCCAACCTGCCGGTGGTCATCTTCCAGTTCGCCATGAGTCCCTACGAGGATTGGCATAACCTCGCCTGGGCCGGCGCACTGCTCATCACGCTGAGCGTACTCACCCTGAACATCGTGGCGCGCGTCATGTTCCGCCAGAAATCGACCAATCAATAAGGACGACAAGTAATGACTGCAGAACCAATCATCTCCGCCCCGAAATTGATCGTCCGCGATCTGAATTTCTACTACGGCGCGGATCGTGCGCTGAAAGACATCAACCTGGTCATCCCGGAAAAGATGGTCACCGCTTTCATCGGCCCCTCCGGCTGCGGCAAATCCACACTGCTGCGCACCTTCAACCGCATGTACCAGCTCTATCCAAAGCAGCGCGCCACCGGCGAGATCCTGCTGGACGGGCAGAACCTGCTGGACAAGAAACAGGACCTCAACACCCTGCGTGCCAAGATCGGCATGGTGTTCCAGAAGCCCACCCCGTTCCCGATGTCCATCTACGACAACATCGCCTTCGGCGTGAAGCTGTACGAGAACCTCAGCCGCCACGACATGGATGAGCGCGTGGAATGGGCGCTGAAGAAGGCCGCGCTGTGGAACGAGGTGAAGGACAAATTGAAGCAGAGCGGCACCGGCCTTTCCGGCGGTCAGCAGCAACGCCTGTGCATCGCCCGCGCCATCGCCGTCAAACCGCAAGTGCTGCTGCTGGACGAGCCCACCTCTGCGCTCGACCCCATCTCCACCGCACACATCGAGAAGCTGATCGACGAACTGAAGAAGGACTTCACCATCGTCATCGTGACGCACAACATGCAACAGGCCGCGCGCGTTTCCGATTTCACAGCCTACATGTACCTGGGCGACCTCATCGAGTTTGGCGACACCAGCACGGTGTTTACGAATCCGAAGAGAAAAGAGACTGAAGATTACATCACTGGTCGCTTCGGCTAATCGAATTCCAGAGCGGACACTCCGACAACGGATTTCTGATGTCAGATCAAGATCTGATCTTTTTCTACCCGACCACAGGACAAAAAAATGCCCCACGAGAACTTTGTGGGGCTAAACCTTTGCAATAAGTTAAGGGGGACCTATGCAAAGGGGAGGAGAGGGTTAGTCAGGCTCGGCCGGCGTGCAAAGCGTCGAATTCGCCCGAAAACATACTGCTGAGGGGATACATGGAAGCCGCGGCCTTGCTGTGACTCCAGTGCAACGGGCGAACAGAGGCCGCTGCATTGAGTGCGGGCAGCGCAGGCAACATTGGCCAGTGCGGGTTGTGCAAATTGAAGCGCGGCGCGTTGCCGGCGACATCATCGTGCGCGCCCAGATAAGCCTCCAATGTACCAACATCGCGCCAGTAAGCCAGCTCCTCATGCGGCTGGGTGCCGGGCACGCTATTGTTGGAAAAGTCGTAGGCATGCACCTGGTGGCTATGTATCAGGCGCGGCAATATGTGCCCGCCGAAATCCGTCTCGCCGTGGCGCAATGCTTGCTCCAGCGCCTCGACCAACACATCGGTATTGAACAAGTAATTGCCCATGGAGGCATAAGCGCGCTCGGGGCTGGAAGGAATGGCGAAGGGGGCGTCGGGCTTCTCCTGGAAATCCAGAACCTCCCCCTTGTGGCCGGCCGCAATGACACCGAACGATGACGCCAGCTCTATCGGCACCTGCGTCGCGGCGACGGTGACGTCGGCATCGCACTCGCTGTGGAACTGCACCATTTGGCTCACATCCATACGATAGACATGGTCGGCGGCAAACACGGCCACGATGTCCGGCGCATGCTGTTCGATCAGGGCAAGGTTTTGATAGACAGCATCGGCCGTGCCGCGGAAACCGCCCTGCTCCTCTTGCGGCAGCACCACACGGACGAAACGCTCATGACCGTTGGGCGCCAGCTTCCAGTTGGCGTTGATATGCTTGATCAGGGATTCCGGTTTGTATTGGGCCAGCACATAGATGGAATCGATGCCGGAATTGACCAGGTTGCTAAGCACGAAGTCCACCAGACGGAAGCTGCCGCCAAAAGGCAGGGCAGGCTTCGCATGGGCGAGTGTCAGCGGGCGCAGGCGAGTCCCTTGTCCTCCAGCCAGAACGATTGCCAGGATTTTTTTCGGCGCCGCCTTCATTGTTTCGGATTTCATAGATTCTCCTAAAAACGTAAAGTTAATTAGCGAATTTCCCGGCCGGTCGGCTGGAAGCCAGCCACCACGCGCCTTCAGAGCAAGCATCACATAATGTAAATCTGCCGGATCTTTGGAATTGATTTCACAAACCTTGAACCGATCACTGAAACGCACGCTGATTGCATGGAGCGCATCTTAGTGTCGCGGGTAAAAACTGCCTGTGGGTGGGGTACTGTATTCAGTGGTACTGATAGCACTGTATTTTTTGGTAGGGGAAATGAGTAGGGATGCTTGCCTGATTGAGTTCGTGCCGCTGCACATCAAAAGCAACTGCGCCGGGGGTAGCTCGGCAGCTAGTCACTTTTCTTGTCTTGCCAAGAAAAGTAACCAAAAGAAGTCGCCCCCGGTTTGCCGCCCCTGCGGGGTTCCCTCGATAGTTCGCAAACAAGCGGGGCTGCGCACAGGGGAAAGAAAAGCAAAACCCAACAACAAAACCTTAGAGTGGGCACGTTGTGCCCACTCTACTTGGCTTCGATCTTACGGGCGTTTTGAACGACATACTCCCTGCCATCTTCGTATGCCTTCTCTAAATATTCCTGCAACTTTGGCGAAGAAACCGTCTTGAGAGCGGAAAGAGCCGCGATACGTTGGTATAGTTCCCCGGTCTTCCAAGCACGTTCAGCAAAAAACTCCGTGCTATCTGATTTCAATGATGCCAAAGACAACAACGCAATGCGACTCACATATTCATTGTCATCATTCGCGAACGCAATCAACATTGGCTCAGCGTCACATTTTTGTGCTAACAATGACCCAAGCTCTGCGACGATAGGCCATTTCGCATCAGAGTCGTTGCACTTCAATGATTCCTGCGCAATAGCCAACAGCTTATTTGGCTCTTTTGCCAATTGCTCTGCGATTAAGTCAGAAACATCATGTGAGATCAGAAACAAGAGATTGGAAACCTCCCCAGAGGTCCACTCATCTGGTCTGCTCGAAGCTACAAATGCAAATGCCGCATCATACAACCCCGTCCACCAACCTTCGTATTCGGCCGGAAAGGGGTGTGATGATCTCCATTGTTTATACTTCTCAAGCTCTTGCTGCAGCAACATAATCAACTCCCCTGATAGCGTTATAACGAGGCTGTCGTCCGCTAGCGTGGGCGCGAAGTGCCCACGCGGTGATGTTGGTTTTTCGCTTTTCCATCCCCTGTGCGCCGCCTCGATATTTCGCATACAAGCGGAGGTTTAGGCGAGCACTGTTCGAGCTCCGCGGCAGGGCACGTTTTGTGTGCCCTGCTAGGGCGAGTTGCGCAGCCCCGCTTGTTTGCGAAATATCGAGGGAACCCCGCAGGGGCGGCGCACCGGGGGCGACTTCTTTTGGTTACTTTTCTTGGCAAGACAAGAAAAGTAACTAGCTGTCGGGCTACCCCCGACGGTGTTGGCTCTGCAGGATGCAGACTAACAGAACCTTACCCCGCCACTTCCCTCACCGCCTCCGCGATCTTCTCCGCACACAACCTGACCTGCCCCCCATCCTCCCCCTCCACCATCACCCGCAATAGCGGCTCGGTACCGGACGGCCGCAACAGCACCCGCCCCTTGCCATTGAGCAGCGTCTCTGCGGTTGAGACAGCCAGCTTCACCTTGGGATGATTGGCAAAGTCGTCCTTCTTGGCGATTTTCACATTGATGAGTATCTGCGGATACATGTGCAGGTCGCCCGCCGCTTCGGCCAGCGATTGCTTCTTCATGCGCAGCGCATGCAGCACCTGCAGCGCGGAAACGATGCCGTCGCCGGTGCTGTGCTTGTCCAGACAGATGATGTGTCCGGAATTCTCGCCACCGAGTTGCCAGCCCTTCTGTTGCAGCAGTTCCATCACGTAACGATCGCCCACCTTGGCGCGCGCGAACGGGATACCCAAGTGTTGCATGGCATGTTCGAACGCGAGATTGGTCATCAAGGTGCCGACCACGCCGCCTTTCATGGTGCCTTCGGCATGGTGATGCTTGGCGATGACGTAGAGCAACTGGTCGCCGTCATAGAGCTTGCCTGCGGCATCGACCATGACCAGGCGGTCTCCGTCGCCATCCAGCGCAATGCCGAGATCGGCATGGTGCTCGACCACGGCCTTCTGCAGATTGCCCGGCTTGGTCGCGCCGTATCCGTCGTTGATGTTCTTGCCGTTCGGCTCGGCGCCGATGGCGACGACGTCCGCGCCGAGTTCATGGAACACATGGCGCGCGATGTGATAGGTCGCGCCGTGCGCGCTATCCACCACGATCTTGAGGCCGCGCAGGTTCATGTCCGCCGGAAAGGTGCTCTTGCAGAATTCGATGTAGCGCCCTACCGCGTCGTCGATGCGCTTGGCCTTGCCCAGCGCATCCGAAGCATTAGTCAGCATTGGCTCATCCAGTGCCGCTTCGATGGCATGTTCGACTTCATCTGGCAATTTGGTGCCGCTGCCGGAGAAGAACTTGATGCCGTTGTCTTCGAACGGATTGTGCGAGGCGGAGATGACCACACCCGCCTGCAAGCGCAAAGCCCGCGTCAGGTAAGCCACCGCGGGGGTCGGGATCGGACCGGCCAGATACACGTCGATGCCTGCCGCGATGAGCCCGGCTTCCAGCGCCGATTCCAGCATGTAGCCGGAGATGCGCGTGTCCTTGCCGATCAGCACCGCGGGGCGTTCGCCTTGGGTATGCTCGGCAGTCGCCAGCACCTTGCCTGCAGCGTAGCCCAAGTGCATCACGAATTGCGGAGTGATGGGATGCTCACCCACACGTCCGCGCACACCATCAGTACCGAAATATTTTCTGCTCATGCCATAACTCCATTCATCTAACTTTATTCAAACATGGATATTCAGGATAAACAGGATGATCGCCTTGATCCTGTACATCCTGTTTATCCATGTTTAGCGCCTCGCACCGCATCCCAAACTTTCAATGCATCCACCGTCTCGCGCACATCGTGCACGCGCACAATGGACGCACCGCGTTGCACTGCCAGCAAAGCCGCTGCCACACTAGCTTCCACACGGTCGCCCACTTCGCGCCCGGTGATCGCGCCCAGCATGGACTTGCGCGACAGGCCCGCCAGCAGCGGGACACCCAAGGCACTGAATGCGTCCAAGCCGCGCAGCAAGTCGAGATTATGCGCCAGCGTCTTGCCAAATCCAAAGCCGGGATCGACCACGATGCGCTCGCGCGCGATGCCTGCCGCTTCGGCAGCTGCAACGCGTTCGCGCAGGAACGCACTTACCTCGGCCACGACATTCTGGTACTGCGGCTGCTGCTGCATGTTTTGCGGTGTGCCTTGTTTGTGCATGAGACACACCGCCGCATCGCTTCCCGCGACCGCGTCCAGTGCCGCTGTCTCCTGCAGCGCGTTTATATCATTGACCATGCTGGCTCCCGCAGCCAAAGCCGCACGCATCACTTCCGGCTTGTAGGTGTCGATAGAGATCGGTATCGAAATGCCACGCAGGCCTTCGATCACCGGCAGCACGCGATCCAGCTCTTCCTGTTCGCTCACGGACGGCGCGCCGGGTCGCGTGGATTCACCACCGATGTCGAGGATGTCGACGCCTTCCTGGATGAGTTGCCGGGCATGCGCGATGGCAGCAGCCGTCGAGGCATGATGCCCGCCGTCCGAGAACGAATCCGGCGTGACGTTGACGATGCCCATCACAAGGGGGCGCGCAAGATCGAAATGGAATTTACCGCAATGCCACATATGAAAACGGGGGCGAATGCCCCCGTGAAAAGTTTTGGTTATACGCCTTCAGCTGGCTTGTTGGTCGCAGTTGCCGTTGGGGTCTCATCCTTTGGCGGCTCAGGCGCTTTACTGCTCAGGCTCGGCTTGGGCGGACGCGGCGGCTTGCCCGCCATGATGTCCTGGATCTGCTCGGAGTCGATGGTTTCCCATTCCAGCAAGGCTGCAGTCATGGCTTCCACCTTGTCAGTGTTCTCTTTGAGCAGCTTGGTTGCAAGCGCATATTGCTCATCAAGAATACGACGGATCTCGGAGTCGACCTTCTGCATGGTCGCTTCGGAGATGTTCTTGTGCGTGGTCACCGAGCGGCCGAGGAAGACTTCACCTTCATTCTCGGCATACACCATAGGGCCAAGCACATCGGACATGCCATACCGGGTGACCATATCGCGCGCCATCTGGGTCGCGCGCTCGAAATCGTTTGAAGCGCCGGTGGAGATATCGCCGGTGAAGAGCTCTTCTGCAACACGACCACCGAACAACATGCTGATCTTGGCCAGCATCTGTTCGCGATACACGCTGTAGCGATCCGTCTCGGGCAATGAAAGGGTGACGCCGAGGGCGCGACCGCGCGGAATCACGCTCACTTTGTGCACGGGGTCGCACCCCGGCAACAGCGAGCCGATGATGGCATGACCGGATTCGTGATACGCGGTCTTCTTCTTGTCTTCAGGCGTGATGACCATGGTCTTGCGTTCCGCGCCCATGAATATCTTATCCTTGGCTGCCTCGAAATCGTCCATCTCGACGAAACGCTTGTTGCGGCGCGCAGCGAACAGTGCCGCTTCATTCACCAGATTGGCGAGATCGGCACCGGACATACCTGGCGTTCCGCGCGCCAGGATGTCGGCCTTCACATCGGGGGCCATCGGCACCTTGCGCATATGCACCAACAGAATCTGTTCGCGGCCGCGGATGTCGGGCAATGGTACAACCACCTGACGGTCAAAACGGCCCGGGCGCAGCAGCGCTGGGTCAAGCACGTCGGGGCGGTTGGTCGCGGCAATCACGATCACACCGGAAGTACCTTCGAAACCGTCCATCTCCACCAGCAACGCATTCAATGTCTGTTCGCGCTCGTCGTTGCCGCCGCCCAAACCGGCACCGCGCTGACGACCGACCGCATCGATCTCGTCGATAAAGATGATGCACGGCGATTGTTTCTTGGCCTGCTCGAACATGTCGCGCACACGCGCCGCACCGACACCGACGAACATCTCGACGAAATCGGAGCCGGAGATGGAGAAGAAGGGAACCTTGGCTTCGCCCGCGATTGCTTTGGCCAGCAGCGTCTTGCCGGTACCTGGACTGCCCACCAGCAGCACGCCGCGCGGAATGCGTCCGCCGAGGTTCTGGAATTTGGAAGGATCGCGCAGGAAATCGACCAGCTCGGAAACTTCTTCCTTGGCTTCGTCGCAACCGGCCACATCGGCGAAGGTCACGCGCTCTTTGGCCTCATCCAGCAAGCGTGCCTTGCTCTTACCGAACGAGAACGCGCCGCCGCCCTTGCCGCCCTGCATCTGGCGCATGAAGAATATCCACACCCCGATCAGCAACAGCATCGGGAACCACGACACGAAGATGCTCATCAGGAAGGACTGTTCTTCTTCCGGCTTGGCTTCAACCTTGACGCCGTTCTTGAGCAGGTCGGAAACCAGCCAGATATCGCTGGGGGCATAGGTAGTGATGCGCTTGCCGTCGGTGGTGGTCGCCTTCAGCGTGCGGCCTTCAATGACCACTTTCTCGATATGACCGGTTTTCACTTCGTCGAGGAATTGCGAATAATCCAGTTGCGCTTGCGCTGTCGATTGCTGACGCGCATTGAATTGGTTGAACACGGTCATCAGCACCAACGCCACGACCAGCCAGATTCCGACACTCTTAAATAGATTATTCACACTTGCTCCTTACATTGAGCCATATATACGTCTCGGCATTAGACACCGTCCGGGGCTATTACTCAAGCTTGCCGAGCCCAACCAGATATTGTTCGCTACTGCGGTCGCGCGAGGCTTTCGGCTTGCGTGCAACCACTTTGGCGAAATGGCTACGCATCAGCTTCAGATAATCCTCAAAACCCACACCCTGAAACACCTTCACCGCGAACGAACCGCCGGGAGCAAGGTGCTTGACCGCAAAATCCAGCGCCAGTTCTGCCAGATACATGGCACGTGCCTGATCTGCCGAACTCACGCCGCTTATGTTGGGGGCCATATCCGAAATTACAAGACCGATCTGGCGCCCATCCAGCTTTTCTTCAAGTTGCGCCAGCACGCTGTCTTCGCGAAAGTCACCCTGAATGAACTCCACACGCGGCAAGGGGTGCAGGGGCAGCAGATCCAGGGCGATGATGCGACCTTTCTCCCCCAGCTTCTGCGCCACCACCTGACACCAGCCTCCCGGGGTCGCGCCCAAGTCCACCACCACCATGCCGGGCTTGATAAGATGGTCGCGCTCATCCAGTTCCAGCAGCTTGTATGCGGCGCGCGAACGATAACCGTCCTTCTGCGCCATTTGCACATAAGGGTCGCTGACATGCTCGCGCATCCATTGTTTGCTGGTCTTAGAAGCCTTCATCGTGTTCAGGTTATTGCAAAAGTCGTTGAGCGAGATGATATGCAAGGCGCATGGCGCACAGCGACCGAGACATACCTCATAGGTAGGCGAGGAAGCGAGCACCATGCAACGCCGCAGATCGCTCGCTCAGCGATTTTGGCGGTAACCTGATAGAATTCGCGCCTTAATTGAAGGACTACCATGTTATCTCTCTCCGTTTCACAGCGCCGCGACCTCAAGGCGCGCGCCCATGCACTCCATCCTGTCGTCATCATCGGTAATGCCGGGCTGACCCCCGCCGTTCTGGACGAGATCGAACGCAGCCTGAAAAGCCACGACCTGATGAAGATTCGCGTGATGAACGACGACCGCGAAGTGCGCGAAGCCATGCTGCAGGAAATTTGCGAACAACTGAAGGCGGGACCCGTGCAGCACATCGGCAAGATGCTGGTAGTGTATCGTCCGCTGGCGGTTCCTATCGCCAAGCCGCCCAAGCGCCGCCAGGGAAAAAATATCCTGAGCAAAAAGCAGCTCGGCAGCCGAACCTAAACACCATCCCCTGCAACGGGGAAGGCGTTTCTCTCTAGATATACTGAACGTCCACCACTTCGTACTCGCGAACACCGCCGGGAGCCTGCACTTCCGCGATGTCGCCGCTCGACTTGCCGATCAGCGCGCGCGCGATCGGCGAGCTGATGGATATCTTGCGTGACTTGATGTCGGCCTCGTCTTCACCGACGATCTGATAAGTCACCACATCGCCGTTGTTGGTGTCTTCCAGAATCACGGTCGAACCGAACACGCATCGTCCGTCGGCATTCAGCGTCTTCGGATCGATGATCTGCGCGCTACCCAGCTTGAATTCCAGCTCGACGATACGTCCTTCGACAAAGGACTGACGCTCCTTGGCCGCTTCGTATTCGGCATTCTCCGACAAGTCGCCCTGCGCACGTGCTTCCGAAATGGCGTTGATGACCGAAGGCCGGTCCACCGTCTTCAGGCGGTGCAATTCGCTGCGCAATAACTCGGCGCCGTTCACAGTCAATGGAACCTTACTCATACCGCTTCCCTTCTTTCTATTTCTTCAAGCGACGGTGCAGAGACTGCACGTCATAGACTTGCAACTCGGCCAAGTGCTGCATACCCAGACAGGCCGCACGCGCACCGGCGAGCGTGGTGTAGTACGTCACACGGCCCTGCAGCGCAGCATGGCGGATCGAATACGAATCGCGCATCACAGAAGGCTTGCTGTCCACCGTATTGACAATGAGATTGACCTCGCCATTCTTGATCATGTCCACGATGTGCGGACGGCCTTCGGCGACCTTGTTCACCACGGTCACTTCCACTCCCGCTGCTGCGATGAGAGATCCCGTACCGCGCGTCGCCAGGATGGTGAAGCCCAATTGCTTCAGGGTGCGTGCGACTTCCACCGCCCCCTTCTTGTCCTCTTCACGCACGCTGATGAACACCTTGCCGCTCTTCGGCAGCTTCACACTGGCAGCCAGCTGCGATTTGACGAAAGCTTCGGCAAAGGTCTCGCCCACGCCCATCACTTCGCCGGTGGACTTCATCTCGGGACCGAGGATGGTATCCACGCCAGGGAACTTGATGAACGGGAACACCGCTTCCTTCACCGAGTAATACGGCGGAATGATCTCTTTGGTCACGCCCTGTGAGGCCAAGGTCTGCCCGGCCATGCAGCGTGCAGCGATCTTCGCCAACGGCACACCGGTCGCCTTGGATACATAGGGCACGGTGCGCGAGGCGCGCGGGTTCACTTCCAGCACGTACACCGTCTCGCCCTGGATGGCGAACTGCACGTTCATCAAACCGACCACGTTGAGCGATTTCGCCATCGCGATGGTCTGTCGGCGCAACTCGTCCTGCAGTTTGGCGGACAGCGAATACGGCGGCAGCGAGCAAGCCGAATCGCCGGAGTGCACGCCCGCCTGTTCGATGTGCTCCATGATGCCGCCGATGATGACCTGCTTGCCATCGGACACCGCATCCACGTCCACTTCGATCGCGTCGTTCAGGAAGCGGTCGAGCAAGATCGGCATGCGCTCGGGATACGTCTTGGACATCTCCTCTGCGTCGCGCATGTAGCGTTCAAGGTCTGGCTGCGCATGGATGATCTCCATGGCACGGCCGCCCAACACGTTGGAGGGACGCATCACCAGCGGATAGCCGATCTCGGCCGCACCCGCGACCGCATCGGCTACGTTGCTGGCAGTGCGGTTGGGCGGCTGTTTCAGATTCAATTCGCGCAACATCGCCTGGAAGCGCGCGCGATCTTCGGCCATGTCGATCATGTCCGGCGTGGTGCCGATGATGGGCACACCGTTCTTTTCCAGCCCGTGTGCCAGCTTCAGCGGCGTTTGGCCGCCGTACTGCACTATCACGCCGATGGGCTTCTCCACCGCCACCACTTCCAGCACGTCTTCCAGCGTTAGCGGCTCGAAGTACAGACGGTCGGAAGTGTCGTAGTCGGTCGACACGGTCTCCGGGTTGCAGTTGACCATGATGGTCTCGTAACCGTCTTCGCGCATCGCCAGTGCGGCATGCACGCAGCAATAGTCGAACTCGATGCCCTGCCCGATGCGGTTCGGTCCGCCGCCCAGCACCATGATCTTCTTCTTGTCGGAAGGCTGCGATTCGCACTCCTCCTCATAAGTCGAGTACATATAGGCGGTATTGGTCGAAAACTCGGCCGCGCAGGTATCCACGCGTTTGAACACCGGACGCACGCCCAGCGCGTGGCGATAGGCGCGCACCGATTCATCGTCGATCCCCAGCAATTTCGCCAGACGCGCATCGGCAAAGCCGCTGCGTTTCAATGTGCGCAGATGATCCGCACTCAGACTTTCCAGGGTGTGGCCAGCCAGCTCCTGCTCCTGACGGATCAAGTCTTCGATCTGCACCAGGAACCACGGGTCGATCTTGCTGACGTTGAACACTTCTTCCACGCTCATGCCAATGCGGAATGCGTCCGAGACCGCCCAGATGCGATCCGGGCCGGGATTGCCGAGTTCGGCGCAGATCGCTTCGCGGTCTGTGTACTTGCTGTCCAGACCATTCACACCCACTTCCAGACCGCGCAAAGCTTTCTGGAACGATTCCTGGAAGGTGCGGCCGATGGCCATCACCTCGCCCACCGATTTCATCTGCGTGGTCAAGCGGTCGTTGGCTTGCGGGAACTTCTCGAACGCGAAACGCGGGATCTTGGTCACCACGTAGTCGATGGTCGGCTCGAACGAGGCCGGGGTCGCGCCGCCGGTAATGTCGTTCTTGAGTTCGTCCAGCGTGTAACCCACGGCCAGCTTGGCCGCGACCTTGGCGATAGGGAAGCCGGTGGCCTTGGACGCCAGCGCCGAGGAACGCGACACGCGCGGGTTCATCTCGATCACCACCATGCGCCCGTCGTCCGGGTTGATGGAGAACTGCACGTTGGAACCGCCCGTCTCCACGCCGATCTCGCGCAGCACGGCCAGTGAGGCGTCGCGCAGGATCTGGTATTCCTTGTCGGTCAGCGTCTGCGCCGGAGCGACGGTGATAGAGTCGCCGGTGTGCACGCCCATCGGATCGAGGTTCTCGATGGAACAGATGATGATGCAGTTGTCGTTGCGGTCGCGCACGACTTCCATCTCGTATTCTTTCCAGCCGAGCAATGATTCCTCGATCAGCAGTTCACGCGTGGGCGAAGCTTCCAAGCCGCGCTCGCAGATCTCGACGAACTCTTCGCGATTGTAAGCGATACCACCGCCGCTGCCACCCATGGTGAAGGAAGGACGGATGATGGTCGGGAAGCCCATCACCTGCTGCACCTGCAGCGCTTCTTCCATGCTGTGCGCAATGGCGGAACGTGCCGAAGCCAGCCCGATGCGGGTCATCGCCTGCTTGAACTTCTCGCGGTCTTCCGCCATGTCGATGGCGTCGCGCGATGCGCCGATCATCTCGACGTTGTATTTTTCCAGCACGCCGTGCTTGGCCAGATCGAGCGCACAGTTCAGCGCAGTCTGCCCGCCCATGGTCGGCAGGATGGCATCGGGACGTTCCTTGGCGATGATCTTTTCCACCATCTTCCAGGTGATCGGCTCGATATAGGTCGCATCGGCCATGTTCGGATCGGTCATGATGGTGGCCGGATTCGAGTTCACCAGGATGACGCGATAGCCCTCCTCGCGCAGCGCCTTGCACGCCTGTGCGCCGGAGTAGTCGAATTCGCACGCCTGCCCGATGACGATGGGGCCGGCACCAATAATCAGAATGCTTTTTATGTCAGTACGCTTCGGCATTTACTTCTTCTCCATCATCGCCACGAAGCGATCAAACAACGGTGCAACATCATGCGGTCCGGGGCTCGCCTCGGGGTGCCCCTGGAAACAGAACGCAGGCTTATCGGTCAACTCAAACCCCTGCAAGGTGCCGTCGAACAGCGAGATATGCGTGACGCGCGCGTTCTTCGGCAGCGTCGTCGCATCCACGGCGAAACCGTGGTTCTGGCTGGTGATCATCACGCGCTTGGTCTGCGTATCTTGCACCGGGTGGTTCGCGCCGCGATGGCCGAACTTCATCTTCACTGTCTTGGCGCCCACGGCCAGGCCCATGATCTGGTGACCCAGACAGATGCCGTACAGGGGAATGCCGACTTCGAGGAATGTCTTCGTCGCCGCAATCGCGTAGTCGCAGGGCTCGGGATCGCCGGGGCCGTTGGACAGAAACACGCCATCCGGCTTCATCGCCAGCACATCGGCGGCGCTGGTCTTGGCCGGCACCACCGTGATGCGGCAGCCGCGCTCGGCCAGCATGCGCAAGATGTTGCGCTTCACGCCGAAGTCATAGGCCACCACATGGAACTTGGCGTCGGTGACGTCGCGGTAGCCCGTACCCAACTCCCACTCGCGCTGCTTCCATTCGTAAGGCTTGTCGCAGGTGACCACCTGCGCGAGATCCATGCCCGCCATGCTGGGGAATCCCCGCGCAGCCGCCAGCGCCGCTTCGACATCGGTGCCAGTGGCGATGCAGCCGTTCTGCGCACCCTTAGTGCGCAGGATACGCGTCAGCTTGCGTGTATCGATGCCGGCGATGGCGACCACGTTGTTGGCCTTGAGGTATTCGGGCAAGGACTGTGTACTGCGGAAATTGCTTACCGTCTGCGACAGATCACGGATGATGAGGCCGCTGGCGAACACCTGGCGCGACTCCACATCTTCCGGGTTACAGCCGACGTTCCCGATATGCGGGTAGGTCAGCGTGATGATCTGCTTGCAATAGGACGGATCGGTGAGGATCTCCTGGTAGCCAGTGATGGAGGTGTTGAACACCACCTCGCCGACGCTGCTACCGGAGGCGCCGATGGCTGTTCCGCGAAACACTGTCCCATCGGCTAAAACTAAAATGGCAGGACTTGTTTGCGACACCGGATGCTCCCTTGAACTGGACATAAAGAAGCGGGACGAACCTTGTGTTCATCCCGCTTTTGAATTGGCGTGCATTATAGCCGAAGAGGGGGGTGGCATCAAACGCAAGCGCAGCCCTTGTGGCGACTGATGGTCGGCGCCATGCGTATAATGCCGCGCCGCAGCACCCGGCTAACAGGCCATACTTGACCAACAACAGGATCCCAACATGTTCGAAGTGATTATTCTGGCCATAGCCCTCAGCATGGATGCCTTCGCCGTTTCCATCGGCCTGGGCTCCAAAGGAGACACCCGCGGGCTGGGATTGAAAGCCGGCCTGTTCTTCGGCGGCTTCCAGGCATTGATGCCCTTCATCGGATACCTGGGCGGCGAGAGCGTATTAGGCTGGGTCCATGACTACGCGCACTGGATCGCCTTCGGATTGCTGGTGCTGATCGGAGGGAAAATGCTCTACGAAGGTCTGCAGGAAGGCATAGAAGAAGACATCGCAACCATCACCAACAAGGTGATGCTGATGCTAGCCATCGCAACCAGCATCGACGCCATGGCCGCCGGCTTCAGCCTGACCCTGCTGGACATCAACGCCTACCTTGCCTGCCTCATCATCGGCGTGACGACTTTCGCGTTCAGCTGGGCGGGAGTCCAGATCGGCAAGCGCAGCGGCACCTGGCTGGAAAGCAAAGCGGAGATATTCGGCGGGGCCGTGTTGATCCTGATCGGGATCAAGTTCCTCGTCCTTTAACCAGCGCGGTCTTGGCTCCCCGTGCTGCGGGCGGCGGATAGGCCGGTTTTTCCTATAGTTTTTTTCCGCAGCGTGCGCAGTGTGTCGCGGCTGCGTCGATGCTCGCGCCGCAGGACGCACAGACAACAGGCTGTTCCGCTCCGCGCACAGTGCCGGTCAAGGCCTCGGTCAGCGCATCGGCCTGACCGAGTACCGCCATGATCAGCCATATCGCGCAGGCAATGATGGCGAGAATGAACATCCAGTCATAGATCTTTTGCAGCGTGCTCCCGAGCAATGGATCCAGCACCAGCAGAATGACCGAATACAGCGCAGAAACCACGATCAGCGTAACGATCGGAAGGATCAGGCTTTGCACCGCCGTCCAGCGGCTGCCCTGCTGCTGCCGCAAAGCCATGGTCAGGCGCTGCCCCAGTATCCAGAACACGACGAGCGCAGTCCCATAACCCAGGAAGCGCACCACCTGTGCAGCGCTGAGTTTGCCGCTCACCAGAAAGGTTTTGGCAAACAGTGACATCCCTCCGATCGCCGTGCCCAGCACCAGCGCCAGCACGATCACTGCGATATATCGCCCCACCCAATTCCAATTCATACCGCCTCCTTCGTGATTAAGTACTGCCGCGTTGAACTCAACTCTTGAGCGCCAACACATCCTGCATGTCATACAACCCTGCCTTGTTCGCCTGCAGGAAACGCGCCGCACGCAGCGCCCCCAGCGCGAAGGTGGCGCGGCTGCTGGCCTTGTGCGTGATCTCGATGCGCTCGCCGATGCCCGCGTACAGCACGGTATGGTCGCCGACGATGTCACCGCCACGCACGGTGGCAAAACCTATCGTGGAAGGGTCGCGTTCGCCGGTGACGCCCTCGCGGCCATATACGGCGCATTTTTCCAGATCGCGCCCCAGGGTCCGGGCGACCACTTCGCCCATGCCCAGCGCGGTGCCGGAAGGTGCATCCACTTTGTGGCGGTGGTGCGCCTCGATGATCTCGATGTCGTAACCGTTGGCCAGCACGCGAGATGCGGTCTCCAGCAGCTTGAACACCAGATTCACGCCGACGCTCATGTTGGGCGCGAACACGATGCCGATGTCCTGCGCGCCCGCGCCGAGCTGGGCCTTTTGCTGCGCATTGAAGCCGGTGGTGCCGATCACCATGTTCACGCCGTGTTTGCGGCAGATCTCCAGGTGATGCAGCGTGCCTTCGGGACGGGTGAAGTCGATCAGCACATCCGCATTCTGCAGCGCCTGCTCGGTATCGTCGGTGATGCTGATACCCCGCGTTCCGCCGAGCACACTGGCATCCTGCTTCAGCAGTGCACTGCCGCCGTGTTCCAGCGCCGCATGCAATACCAGATCATCCGCCTGTGCCACGCATTCCAGCAGCACCTTGCCCATGCGTCCGCCGCTGCCGGCGATGGCGACTCTAATTTTTCCCATTGCTCTGCTCCTGTTTGCCTTGCTCTTGCGGGGCCTGCTCCTGTTTGGCGGGTTCCGCGGCTTTCAGCGGTGTGGCATCGTCGATGCGCACCAGCATGCCTTTTTCAAAGAACAAAGTCAGGCGCTGGTTCTCGACCAGTTCATTCTTTTGCTCCAGTCGATAGAGATAATCCCAGCGGTTGGCATGGTAAGGATCATTGATGAGCGGCGCGCCGAGCAGCGCCTTCACCTGCGCTTGCGACATGCCGAGCCTGAGCTTGGCACGCATCTCCTGCGAAATGAGATTGCCCTGCCGGATCTCGACCTTGTACGGCGTAAAGGTGGGCAGATAATTGGAAAAGTTGCTGCACGCGGCAAGCAACAAGGAAACGAGAACGATCAGGATACGCATTTGGATTTTTATTTCGATCTGGCTTTTACAAAACAGGCGGCATGATACCTCAAGCGGGGACGCCCAAAAGTTCGGCGGCATGCTTGCGCGTGGTTTCTGTGATCTTCACCCCGCCCAGCATGCGCGCGATCTCCTCGATGCGCTCGGCATCGCCCAGCACACGGATGCTGCTCAGGGTCTTGCCCGCATGCGCGGCCTTGCTCACCTGCCATTGCGCGTCGGCCTGCGCGGCGACCTGCGGCAGGTGGGTGACGCACATCACCTGGTGGCGCTTGCCCAACTGCTTGAGCAGGTTGCCGACGATCTCCGCCACGCGCCCGCCGATGCCGCTGTCCACCTCGTCGAAGATCAGCGTCGGCACGGTGGCGGCGCGGCTGGCGGCGACCTGGATCGCAAGGCTGATGCGCGACAATTCGCCGCCGGAGGCGACCTTGGCCAGGTTGCGCAAGGGCGTGCCCTGGTTGGCCGCCACCTGGAACTCCACCATTTCCAGCCCGTTCACATTGCCTTCGTTCAACGGCAACAAGGCCACGGAAAATTGCCCGCCCTGCATCGCCAGCGTCTGCATGGCGGCAGTGATTTCTGTGGACAGGGTCTGCGCGGCCGCGATGCGCGCCTCGCTCAATTTCGTCGCCGCAGCCAGATAGGCACCGCGCGCGGCTTCGTCCTGCTTGGCCAGTTCGGCCAGGTCGGCACTGCCGCCCAGCTCGTCCAGCCGCGCCACGATCTTCGCCAGCGCCTCCGGCAATTGCTCCGGCGGCACGCGGTATTTGCGCGCGGCCTCCACCACATCGGCCATGCGCTGCTCCTGCTGCTGCAAGCGCTGCGGGTCGGCATCGAGTTTTTGCTGGTAATGGCGCAGCGCATACACCGCTTCCTGCAATTCGTTCTGCGCGCTCTCCAGCATGGTCAGTGTGTCCTGCAACCCGGCATCGAATTCCAGCCCGCCGCGCAGACGCGCGGTCAGCGCGTTGAGTTGGGCAAGGCAGGCCGTATCGGATTCCGACAGCACCTCGACGCCGAACTGCGCCGTCTCCAGCAGGCTGGCCGCATGCGACAGGCGCGCATGGTCGGCCTGCGAGACTTCCCACTCGGCGGCGGAGAAATTCAGCGTCTCCAGCTCGCGGCGCTGGAACGACAGCAATTCGCGCTCGGCGGCCACTGCTTCTGCGTTCTGTTCCAGCTGCAGGCGGCGGCGGTGCAGCGCCTGCCATGCCTTGAAGCTGGTGGCGACCTCTTCCGCCTGTTTGCCCAGCCCGGCATGGCTATCGAGCAGGTCGCGCTGCGCATCGGCACGCAACAGGGATTGGTGCGCGTGCTGGCCGTGGATGTCGAGCAACTGCTCGCCCGCTTCGCGCAACTGTTGCAGCGTCGCGCTGCGCCCGTTGATGAAGCCGCGCGAACGCCCGGCGGCATCCAGCGTGCGGCGCAGCAGGCACACGCCCTCGTCGCCTGCCAGCTCCTGTTCGCGCAACCAGGTTTGCAGCTGCGGCAGGCCGGAGACATCGAACTCCGCATCGATCTCGGCGCGCTCGCTGCCGCTACGCACCATGCCCGCATCGCCGCGCTCTCCCAGCGCCAGGGATAAAGCGTCGATCAGAATGGATTTGCCCGCGCCGGTCTCGCCGGTGAGCGCGGTGAAGCCGGAGGAAAAATCGAGTTCGAGTGTGTCGACGATGACGAAGTCGCGAATGATGAGGTGTTTGAGCATGGGGTTTCTAAGCAAGCGCCATTAAAGCGTCTGGTTCCAGAGCAGTTTTTCGCGCAGGGTGTGGTAATAACTATGCCCCTCCGGATGCAGCAGGCAGACCGGTTTGATGTAGCGGGTGACCGTTACTCTGTCGTTGCAATGCAGGTCGAAATGGGTGTGCCCGTCGAAACGCACGCGCGCCTCTTCCGAGCGGTGCATCAGAATCTCCAGCCTCGACTCGCTCTTCAGCACGATCGGGCGATTGCTCAAGGTGTGCGGCGCGACCGGCACCAGCGCGATGGCCTCGAGCGCCGGATGCAGGATGGGACCGCCGGCAGACAGCGCATAGGCGGTGGAGCCGGTCGGCGTGGAAACGATCAAGCCATCGGAGCGCTGGTTGTATAGATACTCGCCGTCGATGCGCACCTCGAATTCGAGCATGCTGCTGTTGTTGCCGCGATGGATGACCACATCATTGAACGCCAGTGAATCGAAAATATGCTTCTGCTCGCGCGATACCGATGCATTCAACAACATGCGCTTCTCGGTGACGAACTCGCCGCGCAACATGCCGGCGATAGTGCGCTGCATGGTGTCGATGGAGATATCGGTAAGGAAGCCCAGGCGCCCTTGGTTGACACCGACCAGCGGGATGTCGAAGGGAGCCAGCATGCGCGCCACGTTGAGCAGGGTGCCGTCGCCGCCCAGCACGATGGCAAGGTCGACTTTGCCGACCATCTCTTCCAGCGCCAGTTCGCTATAGGGATGACGCGTGATATGTTCGGCGGTGAGATTGTCCACCACCACGGTCAATCCCATGCTCACCAGAAAATCGGCCAGTTTCAGCAAAGGCTCGGCGATTTCGAGCGATTTGTATTTGCCGATCAGCGCGATAGTTTGGAAGGGGGATTTCATAGCGACGGATTAAACCATAGGCGCGATTTAATGACAAAGCGGCAATGATAGAATGCACGCCCATGCTAAACGACCGCGCACAGGTATTACTCAAGACTCTGGTAGAACGCTACATCAGCGACGGCCAGCCGGTCGGCTCGCGCGCCTTGCAGCAGTACTCCGGCCTGGAAGTCAGCCCCGCCACCATCCGCAACGTGATGGCCGATCTGGAGGCGATGGGCCTGGTCGCCAGCCCGCACACTTCCGCCGGACGCATGCCAACGGCCTTGGGCTATCGCATGTTCATCGACAAGCTGATGGTGGTGCAGCCGCTGTCCGAGGCGCGCGTGCAACAACTGGAAAGCCAGTTGCAGCCGAACAACCCGACCCGCTTGCTGACGCAGGCCTCCAATGTCCTGTCCGAACTCACCCAGTTCGCCGGGGTGGTCGCCACGCCCAAGCGCGCTGCCATCACCGTGCACCAAATCGAGTTCCTGCGCCTGTCCGAAAAGCGCGTACTGCTCATCATCGTGATGCCGGACGGCGAAGTGGAGAACCGCGTACTGCTGACGCACAAGGACTACAGCCAGTCACAGCTCACTGAAGCGGGCAATTTCCTCAGCCAGCATTACGCCGATCTGGGTTTCGGCGACATCCATCAACGCATGCAGAACGAACTGCGCCAGTTGCAGCACGACATGACAGCGCTGATGAGCGCGGCGATGGCCGCCAGCGACGAGGCCATCGCGCGCAAGAGCGAGGATTACGTCATCAGCGGCGAGCGCAACCTGCTGCACATCAACGACCTCTCCGCCAATATGAATCAGCTGCGCAACCTGTTCAACGTTTTCGAGCAGAAGACCGAATTGCTGCAACTGCTGGACGCAGGGCGCCACGCGCCGGGCGTACACATCTTCGTCGGCAACGAATCAGGACTGATCGGGCTGGACGAGTGCAGCGTGGTGAGTGCGCCTTACACGGCAGACGGCCAGATCGTCGGCACGCTCGCCGTGGTCGGCCCCAAGCGCATGAATTACGAACGCGTGGTGCCCATCGTGGACATCACCGCCAAACTGTTGAGTAACGCCCTCTCGCAACATTGAATCGACGATGCCCTATCTGACTGAACCGACATACACCCACGGTACACCGCAAAAAACCGGCATCATGCTGGTCAACCTCGGCACGCCCGACGCACCCACGCCGCAAGCCGTGCGCACCTATCTCAAGGAGTTCCTCAGCGACCCGCGCGTGGTGGAGATGCCGCGCGCCATCTGGTGGCTCATCCTCAACGGCATCATCCTCAACACGCGCCCTAAGAAATCCGCCGCCAAGTACGCCAGCATCTGGCTGAAGGAAGGCTCCCCGTTGCGCGTCCATACCGAAAGACAGACAGCCTTGTTGCAAGGTTTTCTGGGAGAGCGCACGAATGCGCCGTTCATGGTCGAGTACGCCATGCGCTACGGCAATCCGTCGATACCCGACGTGCTGCGCAAGCTGAAACAACAGAACTGCCAGCGCATCCTCGTGGTGCCGCTGTACCCGCAATATGCCGCGAGCACCACAGCCACCGCGAACGACATCGTATTCGGCGAGATGCAGCAGATGCGCAATGCTCCTGCGTTGCGCACCATCAAACACTTCCACGACCATCCCGGTTATATCAAGGCGCTGGCGAGCAACATCAACGCTTACTGGATGAAGAATGGCCGCCCGGAAAAGCTGCTGATGAGCTTCCACGGCCTGCCGCGATACACGCTGGACAAAGGCGACCCCTACCACTGCGAATGCCAGAAGACCGGCCGCCTGCTGGCGCAAGAACTAGGATTGAAGCCGGAGCAATACGCCATCAGCTTCCAGTCGCGTTTCGGCAAAGCCGCCTGGCTACAGCCCTACACCACCGCCACGCTCAAGGAATGGGGCGCACAAAAGGCCAAACGCGTGGATGTGGTCTGCCCCGGTTTCGTGACCGATTGCCTGGAGACACTGGAAGAGATCGCGCAGGAAGGCCGTGAAGATTTCCAGCACGCGGGCGGCGACGAGTATCACTACATCCCCTGCCTTAACGACCGCAATGACTGGATGCACGCGCTGACCGATCTGGTGCTGGACAACCTGCACGGCTGGTTGATCGAACCGGACGCAGCGGAACTGGAACGCAGCCGCCTGCTGGCACAGGCAGCCGGCTCAAAGAACTAGGCAAAGAACTTGTAGTTGTTCCTGCCGCTTTCCTTGGCGAGGTACATGGCATCGTCGGCGTGCTTGATCAGCATCTCGTCGTCCGCCGCATCGTCCGGACAGATGCTGATGCCGATACTGAAGGTGATGACCAGTTCCATGTCGCCGATCCGATGCGGCTCTGCCATCGCGCTGACTATCTTGCGCGCGACCGTCTCGGCATCTGCCGCATCGCCCACCTCGTCCAGCAGGATCATGAATTCGTCGCCGCCCTGACGGCAGATGGTGTCGGATTCACGCACACAGGATTTCAACCTGTCAGCCACCGATTGCAGCAGCATGTCTCCGGCCAGATGCCCCATCGTGTCGTTGACGGACTTGAATTTGTCCAGATCGAGAAACAACAACGCGGTCTTCTTGCTGTTGCGTATCCTGGCCAGCAGCGCGTGTTTCAGACGGTCCGCGAATAGCGTCCGGTTCGGCAGATTGGTCAGCGAATCGTAATGCGCCAGATGTTCGATGCGCGCCTCGGCCTCTTTGCGCCGGGTGATGTCCGAGAATACCGCGATGTAATTGATGATCTCGTTTTGCGGATTCTTCACCGTGCCGATAGACAGCCACTCCGGATATATCTCGCCGCCCTTGCGCCGGTTCCATATCTCGCCTTGCCACAACCCGGTATCGTTGATCGCTTTCCACATCGCCTCGTAGAATTTCGCATCCTGCCGGCCCGAACTCAGGATGCTGGGATCCCTTCCGATCACTTCTTCCTCTACGTATTCGGTGATTTTGACAAAGGCCGGATTCACCGCAATGATCCTCCGGTCGGTATCGGTGATGAGGATCGCCTCGCCGCTGTTGTCGAACATCTTCACGAACAACTGCAAGCGCTCGTTGGCGTGCTGCAAGCGCTCGGCCAGCGAATTGAAGCTCTGCGCCATCTCGCCGATGTCCGGATTGCCCGCATCGACATCCGCGCGCTTCGACAGATCCATGTCGCGCTGTATCGCCAGCATCGTGTCATGCAGTCTCCTCACCGGTCGGCTGATGTTGCGCACGATGACGATACGCACGAACAGCGAGATGAGCACCAGCAACAATATTTGCATCGCCACATGACCGACCCATAGCCAATTCTTGATCTCGGCGAGCTGCGCTTCATCTTCGGTCAGGTCGATGGTCACGCTGGCCGCACCGTTGACGCTGCCCGCCTGCGTGATATGGCACAAAAGGCAGTTCGTACCGCGGAAGTTCTGTTTGGCGACGAAGGGAACCACCACGCGCAGCAGCGGGCGCCCGTCTTTGGCTGCCACCTTGCGGAACACGGTCTTGCCGCTGCCCAGCACTTCGCGGTCCAGATCGTCCATCGCCGCTTCTTCCGGCAGGCCGGGACCGAACTGCTCGGCGACCGCGCGACCGCGGATGATGCGCAGCTCGACGATGCCCTTCGATTGCGACATCTTGCTCAACAACAGTTTTCGGTTTTCGGGGTCGGTGATCTCGCCGGTGAGCATCAGCATGTTCATGCCGTTGATCAGGCCGTCTGCCGTCTCTTCCGCACGCGATTCGGCGGTGCGCTCGATCTGCATCTCGAAACGGTCCAGCACCCATTCCATCAGAATGAAGAACAGGATGATGAGTGCACCCTGGATCAGGATATGCAGCTTCTCCTGCACGCCAATCGCGCGCCATGCTTTTCTGAAGACGTTCACGCTCCCCCCTTGCCCGTGCAGGTGGTGCCTGCCGGGTCGTTATAGCTTGATGAAATGCTCGCGGTAATGCTTCATCTCGGCGATGGACTCATAGATGTCCGCCAGCGCCTCATGCTTGCCATGCTTCTTCAAACCCTGCGCCACTTCCGGCTTCCAGCGTTTCGCCAGCTCCTTCAGCGTGCTCACATCCAGATTGCGGTAATGGAAATACTCTTCCAGCTTCGGCATCCAGCGTGCGAGGAAACGGCGGTCCTGGCAGATGGAGTTGCCGCACATCGGCGACGTGCGTATCGGCACATACTCCTGCAGAAATTCCAGCATCTGCGCTTCCACCGTGGCTTCGTCCAGCGTGGAGGCTTTGACCTTGTCGATGAGGCCGGATTTGCCGTGCGTGGATTTGTTCCAGTTGTCCATCCCGTCGAGCACGCTGTCGGGCTGGTGCACCACCAGCACGGGCGCTTCGGCCACAGTATTCAGATCGCCGTCGGTGACGACCAGCGCGATCTCGATGACCCGGTCCGTGTCGGGGAGAAGCCCTGTCATCTCCATGTCTATCCAGACGAGGTTGTTTTGGTTTTGTGCCATAATCTGCCGCAGTTATTATCAGAAGTGTCGCGCATTGTCGCACAGCCGCGCCGACCAATCCAACGACCATGACCTCCACCCAATTCACCGCCCTGTTCGTCTCCGCCCTGCTCTCGAACACGGTCATCAAACTGTGGCTGGCTTACCGCCAACTGGAGCATGTCGCGACCCATCGCAGCGAAGTGCCTGCCGCCTTCCGCGAGAAGATAGACCTCGCCGCACACCAGAAGGCTGCCGACTACACCCGCGCACTGGTGCGTCTCGGCACCATCACGGTCCTGTTCGACACTGTCCTGTTGCTGGGCTTCACACTGGGCGGCGGTATCCAGTGGTTGAGCAACTGGTCGTCCGCCAGCTTCAGCGGCACGCTGCAACAAGGCACCGCCATCATCGTCTCGGTACTCATACTGCAGTCGGTACTGGAGTCACCCTTCGACCTGTATCGCACCTTCAACATCGAAGCGCGCTTCGGCTTCAACAAGATGACGCTCAAGCTCTACCTGCTCGACGCAGCCAAAGGCCTGCTGCTCGGCGCGGTGCTCGGCCTGCCGCTACTGCTCGGCGTACTGTGGCTGATGTCCGCGATGGGCGACCTGTGGTGGTTGTATGTCTGGGGCGTGTGGGTGACGTTCAATCTGCTGCTGCTGTTCATCTACCCCACTTACATCGCGCCGCTGTTCAACGACTTCGAACCGTTGCAGGATGAAGCGCAAAAAACACGCATCGAGGCGCTGCTCAAGAAATGCGGTTTTGCAGCCAGCGGCCTGTTCGTGATGGACGGCAGCAAACGCAGCACGCACGGCAACGCCTACTTCACCGGCTTCGGCAAGACCAAGCGCATCGTGTTCTTCGACACCCTGCTGGAACGCCTCACCCCGAACGAGATCGACGCCGTGCTGGCGCACGAGCTGGGGCATTTCAAACATCGCCATGTGCTGAAACGCATCGCTTACACCTTCGCCATCAGTCTGGGATTCCTGTGGCTGCTGGCGCAACTGCTGCATGCCGAGTGGTTCTATCTGGGGCTGGGCGTGACGACCCAATCAACGGCAGTGGCACTGCTGCTGTTCTTCATGGCGCTGCCGGTGTTCACCTTCCTGCTGCACCCGCTCGCCTCCGCCTATTCGCGCAAACACGAGTTCGAAGCGGATGCCTACGCCGCACAGCAAACCGATGCACAGGAACTGGTGAACGCACTGGTCAAGCTGTATCAGGACAATGCCAAGACACTGACGCCCGATCCGCTGTACGCTACCTTCTACGAATCGCATCCGCCCGCACCGATCCGCATCGCGCATCTGCAAAAACTGGGAGCACAAAAATGAAAAGGACTTTTTTTCTTTTAGCTCTAGTCACCGGAGCTGCGCAGGCCGCGCCGTTCGCCAGCGGCAACGCGGAGAACGGCAAGAAACTGTTCGCCCGCTACGAATGCAGCAGTTGCCATCAGGCCAAGATGGGCGGCGATGGCAGCGCCATCTTCACCCGTCCGGATCACCTGGTGCGCACTGCTGCCGATCTCATCCCGCGTATCAAGTTCTGCTCCGGCAACATCGGAGCACAGCTGACTGCCAAGGAGGAACAAGACCTGGCGGCCTATCTCAACCAGCGTTACTACCAATTCAAGTGAGGTGAATCATGGATACCGTCTGCGATTTGACCGACAAACACTGCAAACCCTGTGAAGGCGGCACGCCGCCGCTGACCGAAAAAGAAGCGCGCGAACTGCTCAAGCAGCTCGATGGCTGGGAGCTGAACGACAACCACATCAGCAAGACCTTCGCGTTCAAGAACTATTACCAGACCATCGCTTTCGTCAACGCCGTGGCCTGGATGACGCACCGCGAAGACCATCACCCCGACATGACGGTCGGCTACAGCAAGTGCCGCGTGGAATATTCCACGCATGCCGTCGGCGGCCTGTCCGATAACGATTTCATCTGCGCCGCGAAAGTGGATGCGCTGTTCAAGATTTGAAGTTGCAGGGACAGATCATCGCCGCCTTCGGGCGGCACTATTTGGCAGAACTGCCCGGTGGCGAGATTCTGGAATGCGTGCCGCGCGGGAAAAAAAGCGATGTGGCTTGCGGTGACCAGGTCGAGATAGAACGCACCAGCACCGACCAGGGTGTCATCGACAGCATCGCGCCGCGCTCCACCCTGCTCTACCGCTCCGATGCCTTCAAGCAAAAGATCATCGCGGCCAACGTCACCCAGCTCATCGTCGTCGTCGCCACCGAACCGTCGTTCAACGACGAACTGCTGGCGCGCTGCCTGCTCGCCGGACACGACCAGAATCTGGACATCCTCATCGTGCTGAACAAGTGCGACCTGCCGCAGGTTGCAGCGGCGCGCGCGCAGCTCGCGCCTTACGTGAAGATCGGCTACCGCGTGCTGGAACTCTCCGCCAAACAGGATGCGGCGCCGCTGCTGCCCTATCTGCAGGGCCACACCAGCGTGCTCGTCGGCCAATCCGGCATGGGCAAATCCACGCTCATCAACGCCGTGATCCCCGAAGCGCAAGCCGCCACGCGCGAGATCTCCACCGTGCTCGATTCCGGCAAACACACCACCACCCACGCCAAGCTGTACCACCTCAACGCCGACAGCCACCTCATCGACTGCCCCGGCGTGCAACTATTCGGCCTGCATCACCTGGATTTTGCCGCGATCGAAAGAAGCTTCCCGGAATTCCTGCCCTACCTCGGCCAGTGCCGCTTCGCCAATTGCAGCCACTCGCACGAACCGGACTGTGCGATACGCAAGGCGACTGCGGAAGGAAAGATCGACGAGCGGAGATTGAAGTTGTTTCAGCAGATCGCTGGGCATTGACTCCTCGTTGACACTCCCGCCGTCAACTCATAAAGTTCACCCCACTAGCGCAACCGCCGCAAAATACCAACCCGCAAAGAACGGGAAGGACACGGCAAAATCAGCATAGGAGGCTGGCGCATATTCCCACATCTCGTCCCCTCGCCCGCTTGCGGGAGAGGGTTAGGGAGAGGGCGAATTTCCCGCTCGCGGCGGATTTTTATCAAGGGGATAACTGTGACGGCCTCCACCCATCAATCACGTGACGCACGGGCGAATGCCTGCGGCTGCTCATTCGCGATGTTCGGCGTCATCGATTCAAATTATTTTTGGCAAAGAGAAAGCCCAGCAGGTTTCCCCACTGGGCTTTCGGATACAGAATCTTTCGATTCTTTATTGTAGCAACGGCTCTCACCCCGGATGAACTACAACGGTTGCATTATCACGGAGAACAAAATGACCGGCAAGCAAAATAATCTCGGCCCCCTTACTTTCGGACTGGACATCGGTATCGCATCGGTGGGATGGGCGGTGCTGGACAACACTCGCATCATTGACCTTGGAGTGCGCTGCTTTGATAAAGCGGAAACTGCCGACAAGGGAGAGTCGCTGAACTATGCCCGCCGCACAGCGCGTCTATTGCGCCGCCGCCTGCGCCGTCGCGCTTGGCGTCTCACCAAACTGGCGCGGCTGCTAAAACGCGAAGGGCTGATCCCAGATGTAAACGCTCTCAAGCAACAACCCGCAAAAGGTTTCAAAACGCCAAATCTCTGGCAACTGCGCGCCGATGCGATAGACCGAAAACTCGAAGCCGAAGAATGGGCGCGCGTGCTCTACCACCTCTGCAAACATCGCGGCTTTCACTGGATCAGCCGAGCAGAGGCCAAAGCCGCAGACAGCGACAATGAAGGCGGAAGAGTCAAAAAAGGATTGGCCGGAACAAAGCGCCTGATGCAGGAGAAGAACTATCGGTCAGCCGCCGAAATGGTATTGGCCGAATTCCCCGAATCACAACGCAACAAGCATGGCGATTACAGCAAGGCGCTCTCCCGTGAACTGCTCAGCGATGAATTGAAACTGCTATTCCAACAACAGAGAGCGCTGGAAAATCAGTATGCAAGCCCCGAACTCGAGGCAGCCCTCATCGGCAACGGTGACAAAAATAGCGGACTGTTCTGGGCACAAAAGCCTTCGCTATCAGGCAAAGACCTGCTGAAGATGCTCGGACACTGCACTTTTGAAACATCTGAATACCGAGCCCCCAAATCCAGCTTCACCGCCGAACGCCACGTATGGCTGACACGCCTGAATAACTTGCGCATCACCGTTGATGGCAACCTACGATCACTTACCGAAGCAGAACGGCAAATTGCATTACCCCTCCCTTACAACCAAGCCGGAGATTTCAAATACAAGCAGCTACGCAATGCGCTGACCAAGGCCGGCCTGTCTGACAATTTCCGCTTCGCCGGGCTTTCCTATCCCAGCGAACGACAAATGAAAGAGGAAAAGGCTAAAGACCCAGAAGATGAAAGACTCGTCAAATTACCCGCATGGCAAGAGTTACGCAAAACCCTCAAGGATGCCGCACTCGAAACCGAGTGGCAGCAAATCTCGGTTGCAGCACTTGATGGCAAGCCTGAACTGCTCGACAAGATTGCCGATGCCCTGACTGTGTACAAGGAAGACGCAGAGGTCGATGCCGAATTGCGCAAGCTGGATTTGCCGAACAAGGACAAGATGATTGATGCCCTGCTCGACATCCGCTTCGACAAGTTCAGCAACCTCTCGCACAAAGCGCTCTACAACATCCTGCCTCACATGGATGCCGGGTTGCGTTACGACGAAGCCTGCGCCAAGGCAGGCTACCACCACAGCCAGTTGCACAAAGTGGGCGAAGGCGAACACATCTACCTGCCGCCGTTCTATTCCGGACGCGACAAAGATGGCCGTTTGAAATTCAACGAAGAGATGGACATCCCGCGCAACCCGGTTGTTCTGCGTTCGCTCAACCAAGCGCGCAAGGTAGTCAATGCGCTCATCCGAAGATACGGCTCTCCATTTGAAATCCATATCGAAATGGCGCGCGACCTGTCGCGCAATTTCGACGAGCGCCGGGACATCAAGAAAGAGCAGGACGTATATCGCGAACGAAACGAAAGAGATCGCACAGAATTCCTAGCCACAGCCCATACGATGGGGGCAACAGACGAACCAAAAGGCCGGGAGTTTGAGAAATATCAGCTTTACCGCGAGCAACAGGGAAAGTGCCCATATTCTTTGGAGCCTATTGCTATCGAACGACTTCTCGAACCAGGCTATGTCGAAATCGACCACGCCCTCCCCTACTCGCGCAGCTTCGACGACAGCAAAAACAACCGCGTTCTGGTGCTGACACGAGAAAACCGCAACAAGGGAAATAAGACTCCCTACGAATATCTGGATGGAAAATCCAACAGCGAGCAGTGGCGGCAATTTGTCGCTCTCGTCGAATCAAACAAGAGCTACCGCCAAGCTAAGCGTAACCGCCTTCTAAAAAAGGATTTCGGCGAGAAGGAATCCCGCGATTTCATGGAGCGCAACCTCAACGACACCCGTTATATCTGCCGTTTCTTCAAGAACTACGTTGAGCAGTACCTGAAGCTACACGATGAAAGCAATGCAAAACGTTGCGTGGTGCTCAGCGGCCAGATGACCTCTTTCCTGCGTGCCCGCTGGGGGTTGATAAAGGTGCGCGGAGATAGCGACCGGCACCACGCACTAGATGCCGCAGTCGTCGCCGCCGCGAGCCACAGCATGGTCAAGCGCCTGTCCGACTATTCACGCCGCAAGGAATTGGAGAAGGTGAGGGAGGGCTTTGTCGATGTGGAAACAGGCGAGATCGTGAACCCTGCCATGTTCGATAAGCTGGAACAGCACTTCCCGTCCCCTTGGCAACATTTCCGCGATGAATTGCTGGCGCGTCTTTCAATTGACGACCCGGCAACCCTGCGCGCGGAGATGGAAAGGCTAGGGAGTTACACACCGGATGCGCTGGAAACCATCCGCCCGCTTTTTGTATCTCGCGCCCCACAACGGCGCAACAGCGGAGCGGCACACAAAGAGACCATTTATGCTCAACCGGAGCGGCTAAAAGCCCAAGGTGGAGTAACGCAAAAAGTATCCGTTACCGATTTGAAGCATGCCGACATAGACAAACTAATCGACCCGCATCGAAATGAAAAACTCTACACATCCCTCCGTGAATGGGTTGCGAAGCGTGATGATCGGGAAAAACGCGCCAAGGAAATCGAAAAAGCTGCAAAGGCTGACAAGCGCGAACTAAATCAGGACGAGAAGTCGGAAATCGAACGCCTGCGCGCCCTTCCCCGCAAGCCGGACAAAGAGGGATACCCAACCGGCCCTATCGTTCGCACAGTCACGATGGTGGTCGATAAACTTTCAGGCATTCCCATTCGAGGTGGAATCGCCAAGAACGACACGATGTTGCGGGTGGACGTTTTCACCAAGGCAGGCAAATTCCATCTTGTGCCGGTGTATGTGCATCATCGAGTGACAGGTTTGCCAAGTCGCGCGATCGTGCAAGCAAAAGACGAAAGTGATTGGACTGAAATAGATGAAAGCTTCTCATTCTGTTTTTCTCTCTACCCAAACGATCTAGTGCGCGTTCAACAAAAAGGCAAATCCGCCCTATCCGGTTACTACTCTAGTTGCCATCGCGGCACAGGCAATATCAACCTGTGGGCTCATGACCGCAACAAGGTGGTTGGCAAAGAAGGAATGATCGAGGGCATAGGCGTAAAAACTGCTCTAAGCATTGAGAAATTCAACGTGGACGTTCTGGGTAACATCTACCCCGCCCCGCCGGAGATCCGCAGTGACTTGGCGTAGCGTCGTTATCTCCCGTCCCGCCAAACTCAAACGGGAACATTACTCGCTTGCCATCGAGCAGGAGCAGACCGCATTCGTTCCATTCGAGGACATCGCGGTGATCGTTCTCAATCACCGCGAGATCACGCTCACGCATCCGGTCTTGTCTGCCTGTGGGGAGTACGGCATCAGCCTGTTTGCCACAGGGGACACCCACCATCCCAGCGGCGTATTCCTTCCCTTCCTGCCCCACTCGCGTGCCACCCGCTGGCTGCGGTTGCAACTCGATTTACCGCGCCCTGTCGCCAAGCAGACCTGGGCCGCCATCGTGCGCAAGAAAATCGCCAACCAAGCCTCCACCCTGCGCATGGCAGGCCGGGATGGCGCAGACCGTCTTGATTCATATGAGCGCCGCGTGCGGTCTGGCGATGCGGGCAACCTTGAAGGGCAAGCCGCCTATTATTACTTCACGCAACTCTTCGGCAAGGATTTTCGACGCGACCATGCTCGGTTTACCAATGCCGCGCTGGACTATGGCTACGCTGTATTGCGCGGGGCAATCGCGCGCGGCCTGGTTGCGCATGGTTTGCAGCCATCCATCGGCCTGTTCCATGCCAGCGAACAAAACGCCTTTAACCTGGCCGATGATGTAATCGAGCCTTTCCGTCCGCTGGTGGATTTGTTCGTCCATAAAATGGTGCCGCAACCCGATGATGAGCTGCATCCTGAAGACAAAGCAGCGCTGGTAAGCCTGCTCAACGTGGATATAGGAATGCCACGCGGAAAAATGTCCGTGCTTGCCGCTATTGAACACATGATTGAAAGCGTCGCCAGAATCTACGACGGCGGCAGCGAAACCTTGCTCGAAATGCCGAGCATCATAGGGCTGGAACAGCACCGTCTGGAGTGCTAGACCATGAGTACGGAGACCCGGCGATTTATGCGATTACTTGTACTCTTCGATCTCCCCGTCGTTACCAAGGCAGAGCGCCGTGCCTACACCGTATTTCGCCGGTTCCTGGTGAATGACGGTTACGACATGATCCAGTTCTCGGTGTACGGGCGCATCCTGAATGGGCAGGATGCACTGGAAAAACACTACAAACGATTGATGGACAATCTGCCGCCAGAAGGCTCAGTACGCTGCCTAAGCGTCACCGAAAAGCAGTTTGCCAGCATGAAACTCCTGGTTGGCCTGCCGCTTTTTCAGGAAAAAGCAATCAAGACCAACCAAATGCTCCTGTTTTAGACTTTTTTTTCACAGCAAAACGCCCGCCCAAGCCAAGCTGGGCGGGCATCCGTGTCAGGCCTATCGTAGCTCATCCGGGGTGAGAGAGGGAGCTACAACGTACACTGCAAGAATCACCGCTGCAGCAATTCACGATCGTAGCTCATCCGGGGTGAGAGAGGGAGCTACAACAAGTCTAGTGCGTCAGTTGATCGGCAGACCAGATCGTAGCTCATCCGGGGTGAGAGAGGGAGCTACAACCTTGACCGCGTTATTGACGCGACAGTTGACGCAATCGTAGCTCATCCGGGGTGAGAGAGGGAGCTACAACGCTCGCATGTACTACGGTGGCTCAGCTGCTGCAAGCGCTGCAATCGTAGCTCATCCGGGGTGAGAGAGGGAGCTACAACTACGAAGATGAGTGGACAAATAGCGCGTCGTATCGTAGCTCATCCGGGGTGAGAGAGGGAGCTACAACCGCGATTATCGACACGTCGGCGAGAGCTGACTTGGCCTGCTACAGTCGTAGCTCATCCGGGGTGAGAGAGGGAGCTACAACCTGACGGCTGTAAACATCGAATACCCGTTGCATCGTAGCTCATCCGGGGTGAGAGAGGGAGCTACAACCTAGTTCAGTCGCATTATCCCCAGCTGCGAATCGTAGCTCATCCGGGGTGAGAGAGGGAGCTACAACTACGTCACTTGAGGCTGCATATGCGTTGTTGATCGTAGCTCATCCGGGGTGAGAGAGGGAGCTACAACCGTCGTGCTGTCTGCAGCCACGTTCAACGAATCGTAGCTCATCCGGGGTGAGAGAGGGAGCTACAACGCACGACTGCGCGCTTGCTGCCATATCGTAGCTCATCCGGGGTGAGAGAGGGAGCTACAACTAATGTGCCGGTACGCATAACATCGTAGCTCATCCGGGGTGAGAGAGGGAGCTACAACTGCCGGTCGAGCACAGCCGCTTTGACATCCGAGAATCGTAGCTCATCCGGGGTGAGAGAGGGAGCTACAACTGATGCGTAGCTCATCCGGGGTGAGAGAGGGAGCTACAACGCCTATTGTTACGATAGTCGTAGCTCATCCGGGGTGAGAGAGGGAGCTACAACCAGAGCGCCCGTCAATCACAACTGATTTTGATCGTAGCTCATCCGGGGTGAGAGAGGGAGCTACAACTCCAGTTACCGGCGCGAATGTCTCGGCTCTATCGTAGCTCATCCGGGGTGAGAGAGGGAGCTACAACCAGAGTGCCCGTCAATCACAACTGATTTTGATCGTAGCTCATCCGGGGTGAGAGAGGGAGCTACAACGTTTTCATCCGGCAGCCCTTTCGACGTTACATCGTAGCTCATCCGGGGTGAGAGAGGGAGCTACAACCGCGCGTTGCCGCATCTGCTGCGCTCGACATATCGTAGCTCATCCGGGGTGAGAGAGGGAGCTACAACGGCAGTATGCATCGAGCTTCAGCATTATCGCGCCCTGCTAGTTTGTTGATCGTAGCTCATCCGGGGTGAGAGAGGGAGCTACAACCAGAGCGTCCGTCAATCACAACTGATTCTTGATCGTAGCTCATCCGGGGTGAGAGAGGGAGCTACAACATGAGCGCTTCCCGCCGAGTCGCATAGCTGTATCGTAGCTCATCCGGGGTGAGAGAGGGAGCTACAACCCGGTGTGCGGCTGGTGTTGTGTGCGACGTATCGTAGCTCATCCGGGGTGAGAGAGGGAGCTACAACATCATGTTCGTCACTGCCAAAGCATCGGCAATCGTAGCTCATCCGGGGTGAGAGAGGGAGCTACAACTGCATAAATTGAACGGAGGCGATGTCGATTGATCGTAGCTCATCCGGGGTGAGAGAGGGAGCTACAACGGCACTGCACCTGGCACGGCCTGCAAGCCCATCGTAGCTCATCCGGGGTGAGAGAGGGAGCTACAACTGAATAACATCAGGATGATGCCGAGCCCCGATCGTAGCTCATCCGGGGTGAGAGAGGGAGCTACAACAGCATCAAACTCTATTGCGGCATCATGGGTATCGTAGCTCATCCGGGGTGAGAGAGGGAGCTACAACGACTAATGGCGCATCGTTTGAACATGCCGAATCGTAGCTCATCCGGGGTGAGAGAGGGAGCTACAACTGTATCAGCAATCCATGCTGCATCTTCAATATCGTAGCTCATCCGGGGTGAGAGAGGGAGCTACAACTAAGAACGGACTAGGGCAGGGGGCTTGCGTATCGTAGCTCATCCGGGGTGAGAGAGGGAGCTACAACGCGACCCTTGCGCGATCTTCGACGTTCTCAATCGTAGCTCATCCGGGGTGAGAGAGGGAGCTACAACCACTTTCGCTAATGCGTAATCGCTTGCGATATCGTAGCTCATCCGGGGTGAGAGAGGGAGCTACAACCTGCCGGTGTTGCGGCCAGCTTCGACCTAAATCGTAGCTCATCCGGGGTGAGAGAGGGAGCTACAACATAACCAGCTTATGTGTAGCATAAGGCGAAATCGTAGCTCATCCGGGGTGAGAGAGGGAGCTACAACAGTACATCGCCGGATAAATAGCATCGCCGCATCGTAGCTCATCCGGGGTGAGAGAGGGAGCTACAACAGGGTTTATGCACAATATCCACGAGGCAACATCGTAGCTCATCCGGGGTGAGAGAGGGAGCTACAACGTTAAAGAGCCGCCCCGCAAGGGGGCGTCACTTCAACGTCGCGCTGCCGCGCGGTTTAGCAGAGAATAGGAAATAGAAACACCGTTTCTACCCCAGCAGATTCGCCCCCGTCAGCAGCAACAGCATGATCAGCTGAAACACCAGCGCGCGCCACACCAGGCCGATGGCGCTTTGCATGTAGTCGGCATCGGCTTCATCGTCCAGGCCGATCTCGGGGCGGAACACCGGGTGTTCGTCGAGCATGATGTTCTGCCCAAGCTTCACGCCGAGTGCGCCTGCACCGCTGGCGAGGATGATGCCGGCTTCCGGGTCGGGCCAGGTTGCGGCCTGGTTGCGCCAGCAGTAGGCGGTGTCTTCGAAGTTGCCGACGATGGCGAAGGTGCTGGCGGTGAGGCGCAGCGGCAGCCATTCCATGAGGTGATATGCCTGCCGCGCGAACACGCCGAAGTTGCCGAACTCGGCTTCGTCTTGCGTGCCCCAACGGTTGTTCAGGAACAGGGCGAGGCGGTACAGGATGGCGCCGATCGGCCCCAGCCCCAGCATCATGAAGATGACGAACCAGACGATCACGCCGAACACGTTGCGATGCGATGCAAGCAGGGCCTGCTCGATGGTGACGCGCGCCACTTCTTCGTGGCTCAACTCGCGGCAGGATTTGCCCAGCCATTCGCCAAGCAATTCGCGCGCTTTGTCCAATTGCTTGTCGCGCAGTGCCTGGTGGATGTCGGTGTAGTAATGGCTGAACTGGCGGAAGCCCATGGTGAGGTAGAGCACCAGCACGCTGAACGCCCAGGCGAAGATGGGATGTGCGCTCAACAGGGTGTAATGCAGGCCGCCGACGACCAGCAGCGGAACGAGTATGGCGAGCAGCCAAGCGATGCGGCCATGCTTGCTCTCGCCCGCATTGAAGTTGCGCTGGAAGAATTCCACATAGCCGGAAAGCCAGGTGTACAGGTACTTGCGGGAGGATAGCGGGTGCAGTTGCTCCAGCAACAAGGCGGCGATCAAAGAGAGCAGGCTCATGGCTTCAACGTGGCATCGAACTCGAATGGGGAGAAAGATACCACAAGCCTTGAGCCTGCCACACTCCCAACTAGGCGATCATGCCGGCTGCCACGGTGTTATTGGTCGCCTCGTCGATGACGATGAAGCTGCCCGTCGCCCGATCCGTGGTGTAGCTGTCGAACACCAGCGGTTGCTGGATCTTGAGCGCCACGCGGGCGATGTCGTTCATGTTCAGCTTGTCCGTTGCGTGCTGCTCCAGCGTGTTCACGTCCACGCGGAAATCGAGGCGCGAGAACAGGCACTTCGCCATGCGCGTGGTGTGCTTGACCAGGTACTTGCGGTTCTTGTCCAGCGGCGACTCCGACAGCCAGCACAGCATGGCCTCGAGTTCCTTCTCCACCTTGGGCGGATGGGCGCTGCTCTTCACCAGCATATCGCCGCGCGAGATGTCGATCTCGTCCGCCAGGGTGATGGTCACCGACTGCGGCGCGAAAGCGGTCTGCAGGTTGCCGTCGTAAGTGACGATCTCCTTGACCTTGGTGGTGCGGCCGGACGGCAGGACGGTCACCTCGTCGCCCACCGACACCTCGCCCGCCTCGATACGCCCCATGAAACCGCGGAAATCGTGATACTCCTCGGTCTGCGGGCGGCATACCCACTGCACCGGGAAACGGAAGTCGCTGGTGTTCACGTCGTGATCGATCGACGACCGTCTCCAGCAGCTCCAGCAGAGTCGGGCCTATGTACCAGTCCAGGCTTTCGCCGCGCTCCACCACCATGTCGCCGTTCAGCGCGGACAGCGGGATGCAGTGCACGTCGTGCAGATTCAGTTGCGCGGCGAATTTCTTGTACTCGCCGACGATCTCCTCGAAGCGCTGCTTCGAGTAATCCACCATGTCCATCTTGTTCACCGCCAGCACCACGTGCGGCACGCCGACCAGGCTGGCCGAGATAGGTATGGCGGCGCGTCTGCGTCAGCACGCCCTTGCGTGCATCGACCAGGATCACCACGAGGTTCGCGGTGGTCGCCGCCGTCACCATGTTGCGCGTGTACTGCTCGTGCCCCGGCGTGTCGCCGATGATGAACTTGCGCTTGGGCGTGGCGAAGTAGCGGTAGGCCACGTCGATGGTGATGCCCTGCTCGCGCTCGGCCTGCAGGCCGTCGGTGAGCAGCGACAGGTCGACCGCCGCCATGCCGCGTTTCTCGCTGGTCTTGGAGATGGCCGAGAACTGGTCCTCGAAGATGGATTTCGAATCGTGCAGCAGGCGGCCGATCAGCGTGCTCTTGCCGTCGTCCACGGAGCCTGCGGTGATGAAACGTAACAGTTGTGTGTTGTTGCTCATATTTGAACCCTCAAATTTTCCGCTTCGTCATTCCGGCGCAGGCCGGAATCCAGCGGTTCTATCCAACATGCCTTAAGGTCTTGTCCCGCGTTGCGGGAAATCTTCTTCTGACTGGATCCCGGCCTGCGCCGGGATGACGGTTAGAAGTAGCCTTCCTTCTTGCGCAGTTCCATGGATGCCTCGGAGGTCTGATCGTCCATGCGTGTCGCGCCGCGTTCGGTGATGCGTGTGGTGGCGGTCTCTTCGATGATCTGGTCCACCGTGAGCGCGGTCGATTCCACCGGCGCGGTGCAGGTCATGTCGCCCACGGTGCGGAAACGCACCGACGCCACTTCCACCTTCTCGCCCGGCTTCGGCTGCACCAGGTGCGACACCGGGATGACGTTGCCGCCGCGGCGTATCACTTCGCGCTCATGCGCGTAGTAGATGCTCGGGATGTGCAGCTTCTCGCGGCCGATGTATTGCCAGATGTCCATCTCGGTCCAGTTGCTGATCGGGAACACGCGGATGTTCTCGCCGGCATGCACGCGGGTGTTGTAGGTGTCCCACAGCTCCGGGCGCTGGTTCTTCGGGTCCCACTGGCCGAACTCGTCGCGGAACGAGAAGATGCGTTCCTTGGCACGCGCCTTTTCTTCGTCGCGGCGCGCACCGCCCATGCAGGCGTCGAAGCCGAACTCGGCGATGGTCTCCAGCAGCGTCACCGACTGGAACGGATTGCGCGGCTTTTCCGGATCCTTGATGACGATGGTGCCGCGCTTGATGGAGTCCTCCAGCGAACGCACGATGAGCCGCTCGCCCAGATCTTTCGCCAGCTTGTCGCGGCATGCTATCACTTCGGGGAAGTTGTGCTCGGTGTCGATGTGCACCAGCGGGAATGGGAACTTCGCCGGACGGAACGCCTTCTCTGCCAGGCGCAGCATGACGATGGAATCCTTGCCGCCGGAGAACAGCAGCGCCGGATTCTTACATTCCGCCGCGACCTCGCGCATGATGTGGATGGATTCGCTTTCCAGCGCGTCCAAGTGGGTGAAGGTGTGACTGCTCATGTTTTTCTCTCTGTATTCAAACTTATTTTACTGCGGTGAATTTCAGCGCTGATGTTTTGCCGACATGCAGGCCGCACTCCTTGTTTTGGGGATCCTCCCACCACCAGCGCCCGGCACGGATATCTTCGCCCGGCGTGATGGCGCGCGTACAAGGTGCACAGCCGATACTGGGGTAGAACTGGTCGTGCAGCGCATTATACGGAACGTCATTCGCCTTGATGTATTCCCACACCTCGGCATTCGTCCACTCCAGCAGCGGATTGAACTTCTGCAAGCCGTGATCGGCGTCGAACGACGACACTTCCAGGCTGCCGCGCGTCACTGCCTGTTCGCGGCGCATGCCGGTGATCCATGCTTTCTTGCCCGCCAGCGCGCGCTTCAACGGCTCGACCTTGCGTACATGGCAGCAGGCTTTGCGGTTCTCCACGCTGTCGTAGAAACCGTTCACGCCGATGCGGGCGACCAGTGCTTCCACCTGCGCCGCGTCGGGGAAGTATATTTTCAACGGCACGCTGTAACGGACACGCACAGCCTGCATCAGGTCGTAGGTCTCTTGCGGCAAACGTCCGGTGTCGAGGCTGAACATCTCGATGTCCGACTGGTGTTTGGCGATGAGGTCGGTCAGCACCATGTCTTCCGCGCCCAAGCTGTTGGCGAACGTCACCGGTGCGAACTCGCGCGCGGCCTGTTGCAACACGGCCACGGTCTGATCGATCTTTTGCTGCAAGGTACTCATCGTGCCACTCCTCTCTCCGCGCGCCGATACAGCGGCAACGCATTGTCAGTCGATGCCTGATAACTGAGCGAAAAATCACCCAAACCTTTCAGCGCATCATTGATGTCCTTATCCGCCCTGACCGCAAACGCATCGAAACCGACGCGTTGCATGTAGAACAACTGGTCGCGCAACACATCGCCGATGGCGCGCAACTCACCGCGATAGCCCAGGCGGTTGCGCAAATTAAAGGCGATGGAGTAGCCGCGTCCGTCCGCGAACTTGGGGAAGTCCACCGCGATCACGGGAAATTTCGCCACATCGTTCTGCAGGTCTTCTGCGCGCTCGTCACTGGCAAACCACACGCCGATGTCCGCGCGTTTTTGCAGCGCATCGCGTTGTGCCAACCATACTTTGAGTGGCACGATGGACTTGCCGGACGGCACAACTACATCTTGTGGCGTGTCGCCTTCGCTCAAACGCAGCACGCTCCAGCCATCCTCGACGACGGTTTTGTTTTTGATAATCTTCATCAGAACCTCGGCGAATAATAAGGCGTGTCATACGGCGTGCCCACCTTGAGCAGGTCGTAATCGGGAATGAGCAGCTTCTCGTCCTCCGCGACCGGAGTCGCATACACATACTCGCTGAACGGCGCGATGCCGGTACGACGCACCGTGTCGATGAAACGCTCGCCCTCATGACGTTCGCGCACATACACCTGCAACAGGCGCGCGACCACTTCCGGGATCTGTGCGAAGGAGAACGAGCGTCCGATGATCTTGCCGACACTAGCCGGACTCCCCTTGGAGCCGCCGATGGACACCTGATACCACTCCTCGCCCGACTTATCCACGCCGAGAATGCCGATGTGGCCGACGTGGTGGTGGGCGCAGGCATTCACGCAACCCGATATGTTCAGGTCGATCTCGCCGATGTCCTGCAGGTAATCGATGTCGTCGAAGCGCTCGTCCACCGCCTTGGCCAGCGTGATGGAGCGCGCATTGGCCAGGGTGCAGAAATCGCCGCCGGGGCAGCAGATGATGTCGGTCAGCAGCCCGATGTTGGGCGTCGCCAGGCCCTGCGCTTTTGCGGCTTCCCACAATGCGACGAGGTCGGATTGTTTGACGTCGGCCAGCACCAGATTCTGCATGTGCGTGACGCGCAATTCGCCGAAGCTGTATTTCTCGGCCAGTTCCGCAGCGGCATCCATCTGCTCTGCCGTCGCATCGCCCGGTGCACGCCCGGTCTGTTTCAGCGACAACTCCACCGCGGCATAGCCCGGCACTTTGTGCGGCTTGACGTTGCGCTTGAGCCAGTTGGCGAAGGCCTTGGTGCTTTGCTGCAAGGCTGCGACTGCAGCATCGCCCTCCGGCAATTTTTCATAGGCCGGTGCGGTGAAGCAGGCCGACACACGGTCCAGTTCCGCCTGCGTGATGGTGCAGGGGCCGTCCTTGGTGAATTTCCAGTCCGCTTCCACCTGGCGGCGGAACTCGTCGATGCCGATGGCCTTCACCAGTATCTTGATGCGCGCCTTGTACAGGTTGTCGCGGCGACCGTGTTCGTTGAACACACGCACGATGGATTCGACGTAGGTGATGATGTGCTGCCACGGCACGAATGCGCTGATCTCGGTGCCGATGACCGGCGTGCGCCCGAGGCCGCCGCCGACCAGCACGCGGAAGCCGACCTCGCCCTGCGCGTTCTTCACCGCCTGCAGACCGATGTCGTTGATCTCGATGGCGGCACGGTCCTGTGTCGCACCCGTGATCGAGAACTTGAACTTGCGCGGCAGGAAAGCGAACTCCGGATGGAAGGTGCTCCACTGGCGCAGATATCTCGGCATACGGACGCGGATCGACGATCTCGTCGCGCGCCACCCCGGCGAACTCGTCGCTGGTGGTGTTGCGGATGCAGTTGCCCGAAGTCTGGTTGGCGTGCATCTCCACCGTCGCCAGATCGGCCAGAATGTCCGGCGCATCCTGCAGCTTGAGCCAGTTGAACTGGACGTTCTGGCGCGTGGTGAAGTGGCCGTAACCGCGGTCGTACTTGCGCGCGATATGCGCGAACATGCGCAACTGCTTCGCACTCAACATGCCGTAAGGCACGGCGATGCGCATCATGTAGGCGTGGATCTGCATGTACAGGCCGTTCTGCAGACGCAGCACGCGGAACTCGTCTTCCTTCAGCTCACCGGACAAGCGACGGCGCACCTGGTCGCGGAACTGCGCGACGCGTTCCGCCGTGATCTGGTGATCGAATTGATCGTAGCGATACATCGTTATTCCTCGGCCGGATAGCTCTTGGACACGGGCAGCAGCAGTGCTGCGTCCAATGGGAACTTCGCGCCGTAAGCCAGGATATGCGCCACATCCGCATCTTCATCATGGCGCAACGCTGCGCCGATGTAGGCATGTTCACCGGTCTGTCCGACCACCACGCCGATGCGCCCGCCGCAACCGTTGAACCAGCTCACCTGTTTGGGTTTATTGGGTTTGTTCGCACTCATCTCTCACCTCATTTATAGAACACCATCTTGAGACCGATGATCAACAGCATGGTCGCCAAGATCGGACGCAACACTTTCTCCGGCACTTTCGCGCTCAGATGGCTGCCGATGTAGATGCCGGGCAGCGAACCGAGCAACAGACTACCCAGCAGCACGAAGTCCACCGTACCCAGCGCCATGTGCCCCATGCCCGCCACGGCGGTCAGCGGCACGGCATGCACGATGTCCGTGCCCACCACCTTCACCGGCGACATGCGCGGATACAGGAACAGCAACGCCACCGTGCCCAGCACGCCGGCACCGATGGAAGAGATGGTCACCAGCGCACCCACCACCACACCCGTCACGATCGTCGCCGCGGGCAGATAACGATGGTGCAATTCATACACCGTGCCGTCCTTGCGCCGCGCCAGCTTCTTGATCCAGTCCTTCAGCAACAATGCCGTCGCGGTCGCCAATAGCGCCACGCTCAACACACCGGTCACCAGACCGCGCAATGTCTTTTCGTCCAGCGCCAGGAATTTCAGCAGCGCGATAGTCACCAGTGCCGCCGGGAAGCTGCCCAAGCTCAGCAGCCCGACCACTTTCCAGTCCACCGAACCGTTGCGGCTATGCACCCAGCCGCCCAGCGATTTGGTGAGCGAGGCATACAGCAGGTCGGTACCCACCGCCGTCGCCGGCGATACGCCGAACAGCAACACCAGCAGCGGCGTCATCAACGAACCGCCGCCCACGCCGGTCACCCCGACGATCAACCCCACTGCGAAACCGGATACCGTATACAGCCAATCCATATATGCCCACCCCTGAATTCAGGCGCGCATTCTAGTTGAGCACGGATATACTATTAAATACTTTTTTGTTAGAGTTTTATAACCTATTGCCATATAAGAGGCGAACATGAACCTGCAGCAATTGCGTTACCTGAATGAAGTCGTGCGCCGCGGCCTGAACATCTCCGATGCTGCAGCCGCGCTTTACACCTCGCAGCCCGGCATCAGCAAACAGATCAAGCTGCTGGAAGAAGAACTGGGCATCGAGATCTTCGTGCGCAACGGCAAGCGCATCGTCGCGCTCACCGAGCCCGGCAAGACCATCCTCGGCATCGCGCAGCGCATCCTGCACGAATCGGACAACCTGAAACAGGTGGGGCAGGAATACCAGGAGCAGGATAGCGGACAACTGATCCTCGCCACCACCCACACACAGGCGCGCTACATGCTGCCGCCCGTGGTGAAACAGTTCATCAAACGCTACCCCAAAGTGAAGCTCGGCCTGCACCAGGGCAACCCGACCCAGATCGCCGAACAAGTCCTCAACCGCGAGGCCGATGTCGCCATCGCATCGGAAAGCATCATGCTGTTCGAGGGACTGGTCTCCCTGCCCTGCTACGACTGGCACCATTGCGTGGTGGTACCGCCCAAGCACCCGCTGCTCGATGTCAAAAAACTCACGCTCGCCAAGCTGGCCGAATATCCCATCATCACCTATGACTTCGCCTTCAGCGGCCGCAGCAAGATCGACGAGGCGTTCGCCGCTGCCAACATCGAGCCGAACATCGCACTCACCGCCATTGATGCCGACGTGATCAAGACCTATGTGGAGCTTGGGCTGGGCATCGGTATCCTCGCCGAGCTCGCCTTCGTCCCGGAACGCGACCGTCATTTGCGCAAAATCGAGGCGACGCACCTGTTCAAACCGACCACCACACATATCGCCGTCCGCAAGAACGAATATCTGCGCGGATATACTTACGATTTCATCGAGCTGTTCGCCCCGCACCTGACGCGCGACGTGGTGGCGAAGGCCATGCACATCAACCATTGAGGACCGAAATGAACGAGACACTACGCATCCAGCACCGCCACCGCAGCATCCGCAGCTATACCGACGAAGCGGTGAGCGACGAGATGCTGAATGCCATCATCGAAGCCGCGCATTGCGCGCCGACTTCGATGAACGCGCAGGAGATATCGCTGGTGGTGGTGCGCGATGCCGAGCGCCGCGCCAGGATCTCCGAACTGGCGGGCGGACAAGCATGGATCGCGCAAGCGCCGGTGTTCATCGCCATCGTCATCGACTTCCACAAGACTGACCTCGGCGTGCGTAAGGCCGGACAGACGCAGATCATCCACGAGAGCATGGAAGGCTTTGGCGTCGCTGCAGTAGATGCAGGCATCGCGCTCGGCACCATGATCACTGCCGCAGAATCGCTGGGGCTGGGCATCGTGCCCATCGGCGGCATCCGGCGCAACCCGCAAGGCATGATCGACCTGCTCGGTTTGCCAACGCTCACCTTCCCGCTGGTCGGCCTGTGCATCGGCCATATCGCCAAGGATGCGCCACAGAAACCACGCATGGACATCAACACCTTTCGCCATGACGAGTGTTACGACGCCGCAGGCTATGCCGCCGCGATCGATGCCTACGATGAAACACTCATGCACTTCTGGAAAGATGTCGCGCACAGCGAGGGTATGCCTTGGTCGGAAGCCTTGGCCAGCCGCCTGCACACCGTCTATTTCCCGCAGGTCAGACCGGTAGCCGCGATGCAGGGCTTGCTGAACGACAAGTAACGAACGTAATTTATTGTTTTTATTTTGATTATCCGCAGAAAAGGATATAGACCGATATCTAGGCCTTTTGGCATATAGACGCCCACCGGCAAATGTTGACAATATTACTCAACCTAATGGATTTTCTATTGGGTGCCCGTTACGGGAGGTGAACATGTCTACTGCCAAGCCATTCTGGCTCCAGGACCCTGATCCCGACCAGACCAGTGTGCGGTTTTGTTGCCCGTTTTGTTTTAGCTGGATACGCAATCGGGAATTTGAAGAGCACATCAAGCTCGCCCATCCCGACGATCAATCCGTGAATAATGCAGACCAATCCGTGGGAAACAACGGAAAGGTCATACATTAAAGGCACATAATCAGGCACGGCGTTTGAAAAATCCCCAAGCCTGAATCTCAGCACGAACAGCAGGGCGAATTGCACACCACGCCCTGCACCCTGAAGCCGGAAAATCCCAATCCTTGGAGCAACCCAGAGGCAGTGCCGCTCTGTTAGGCCGGCTTCCAAATGCGATAGCAGAGAATCCGTCAAAAGAGATATAGGAAATCACCCTAAAATTTACTCAGGGTTATAATCCTATCAACATTGCAAAATTTGATGGGCAGTCTCCAGCGGCATAAAAATAGATAGAACAAACCAACTTCTAAGGTATCAATGGCCTCTCAAAGCACAGCAGTCCCATTTGTAGAAAGGCGCAAGCCCAGGCAAAAGAACCATCAGCCCAAAGATTATGGCTGGACGTTGTATTTGATCATTATTACTTTACTGATGGTCGCCGGGTTCTTTATTTCACACGACCATCTGTATAAACCCGGCGACAAGGTAGGTTACAACTTGGGGTTGGCTGGCGGACTCATGATGCTGACCCTGCTGATTTACCCGATACGCAAGCGGATTGGCTTCATGAGGAATTGGGGCATCCTGCCCACATGGTTCAAATGGCACATGGTGTTCGGCATATTCGGACCTGCGCTCATCATGTTCCATTCCACCTTTTACATCGGATCGATCAATGCTGGCGTGGCGTTAATCTGCATGTTGCTTGTGTCTGGAAGCGGGATATTTGGTCGCTTCTTCTACACCAAGATCCATTTTGGCCTGTATGGAAGGCAAGCATCGCATCAGCAGTTACAAGCAGACCTCGATGGTTCTGGGGATGTCAAATCCATTTTCAGTTTCGCGCCCCACATTCAACAGAAATTAATTGAATTTCGGGATTCTGCGCTGAAATCTTCCAAAACTGGCACTGGGATAATTAAGGTGTGGAATCTTCTGGGGCTAAGTGTTCGTACAAACTTGTTATCCCGGACGTTAATCAGAGAGCTTGAAGATGCCATGTACGCGGATGTGCATGAAAAGCAATGGAACGATGCGCAAATGAAACGCTTGGACCAGCTTTATTACCATAACGAAGAATTTATCCGGTCATATATTAGTGGGGTTCGAGATATCGCCCAATTTGGGACTTACGAAAAACTGTTTTCCCTATGGCATATCTTCCATGTGCCACTAGTCTACATGCTGGCGTTCAGTGCGATATGGCACGTAATCTCGGTTCATATGTTTTGATGACCTCTCATAGCGTTCTCTTCATGCGTATATTTGCCAAGGTATTTGGATTTGCAGTACTTGTTCTTGCATGTGCAATGCATGCGCATGCCGATTCGGTAAATAATTTGCTGTTACCGGGAAAGGTAATCCAGGGGCACTTCAAATATGAAAGTGAATGTGCGAATTGCCACAAGCAGTTCGACAAATCAGCTCAATCCGGGTTGTGCAAAGATTGTCACAAGGAAATCGCGAAGGATATAGCCGACAAGCACGGATACCACGGGCTGATGAAGGAAGAGAAGGCCTGCAAAGAGTGTCACACCGAACACAAGGGGCGGGACGCGCGCATTGCAATACTTAACAAGATCAATTTCGACCACGCTGTCACCGGCTTTGTCTTGAAGGGCGGCCACCTGGATGGCAAGGTCCGTTGCGTAGACTGTCATTCCCCGCTGAAGAAATACCGGCAAACACCGACCAAATGCTTTGCCTGCCATGAAAGAAAAGACAAGCACAAAGGCAGCCTGGGCACTGAATGCGAAAACTGTCACGAAGAAAAAGACTGGAAAACGACCCACTTCGATCACAGCAAAACGCATTTCGCGCTACTAGGCAAGCATGCAGACGTAAAGTGCAAGAGTTGCCACCCCAATGAAAAATATAAAGACACTCCGCAGCAATGTAACGAGTGCCATAAGAAGGACGACAAGCACAAAGGAAACTTTGGTCCCAAGTGCGAAGCCTGCCACACCGATCGGGGATGGAAGGAGATCCTGTTCGATCATGACAAGAAGACCAAATACCCGCTGCTCGGCAAACACCATGAAGTGAAATGCGTCAGTTGCCACAAGGGCGATATATACAAGGACAAGCTGCAAACCAATTGCCTCTCGTGCCATCGGAAGGATGACAAGCACAAAGGGCGTTTTGGACCCAAGTGTGAAAGCTGCCATACCGAGCGGGATTGGAAAGACATCTTGTTCGATCATGACAAAAAAACCAAATTCCCATTGCTTGGAAAGCACCATGGAATTAAATGCGGCAGTTGCCATAAAGGAGACTTGCACAAGGACAAGCTGAAGACCGACTGCAATTCATGCCACCAAAAGGATGACAAACACAAAGGGAGCTTTGGCCCCAAGTGTGAAAGCTGCCACACCGATCGGGATTGGAAAGAGATTCTGTTCGATCACGACAAGAAGACCAAATACCCGCTGCTCGGAAAACACCATGACGTGAAATGCGTCAGTTGTCACAAGGGCGATATATACAAGGACAAGCTGCAAACCAACTGCATTTCATGCCACAAAAAAGATGACAAGCACGAAGGGCAAGAGGGCAATAAATGCGAAGCTTGCCATCATGAGCAATCCTGGAAGAAAACCGAATTCAACCATTTGTTGTCACGTTTTCCGCTGACCGGAAAGCATCTGCTGGCTGAATGCAAAAAATGCCACTTAACCGCCAAATTTAAGGATGCCAAGTCGGAATGCTGGTTATGTCATGAAAAACAAGACATCCATAAGCGCACACTGGGAACGGGTTGCGAGTCTTGTCACAACACGCGCAATTGGAAAGACTGGGACTTCGATCACGACAAGACCAATTTCAAGTTGCAGGGAAAACACAAAGATATTCGCTGTGCAGAATGCCACAAAACACCGGTTGTCAAAAAAATAGTCCTGGCCGCCAGCTGTGTCAGGTGCCACGACAAAGACGATAAACATGATGGCGCATTTGGAACTCGGTGCGAACATTGCCATGTCGGGGCATCCTGGAAAACGATCAACGGATCGGCCTGGAAAGAGATCAAGGTGGGCAGCGAGAAATGGATAAAGAAGTGACTACGCCCCGAAGCCGGATTTGATGTAAACGGGATTTCTCTACAGCTGCGGCATCCGTTCTTCCATCGGGATAGCAAACCGGCTTATCGACATCGCCCATTTCTCATCTTGTTCAGCTCCAGGCTGCGCGACTCTCGTCGCCAGGCAAGCCCTCCAGCTCTGGAAAGCTTGCGTAGACTCACGTTCACCGCAGCTTCCGGAGAAGCTTTCATCCCATGCACGCAAGCGATGAAAGACAGCAGACCTCCTGCCAAACACCCGTTTACGCAAACCCGCGCAACCACCCCATCTGGCTGTATACAAATAATATTTTTGCATCGCCGTTCGTCTTGGCGCCATAACCGACCAGCGGTGCTTCCCGCTGTTTACGATTGACATAGAATTCGCGCGGATTGGAAAAGCCAATTTTTAGGGGCGGTTCCCACATGCGCTACGGGGGCCAATGAAAAACGGGAGAAAAATAAGATGAGCCTTGTTGATACCAAATTTAGCGAAATAAAAATGGCGATGCTGGTGTGCCTTCTGTTTTTCTGCACCCCCTTCGCTCAGGCCGAACAACAAATCGGCTGCTCAACCCCAGCAAGGCGCTAGCGCCCAAGTTCAAAAGAATGCTGCAGTCAAATCTCAACCGGCACCTGGCGCCAAGTCGTTCGATCACACGAAAACGGGATTCATACTGAAAGATGTGCATACCACATTAAGGTGCGAACAATGCCACGTGGATGCCATTTTCAAGAACACACCAAAAGATTGCGCTGGATGTCACTCACTCGGCAATCGCATCGGAGCCACCCCGAAGCCGGTCAATCACGTCCAGACCACTCTTTCATGCGACACCTGCCACACCAGCCCAACCAGCTTTCTGGTCAGGAACTTCAAACATCCAGGCATCGTTAACGGCTGCTCAACCTGCCACAACAACCAATCTGCTGGGGTCGTGAGCAGGCCTGCTAACCACTTCCCTACAGCGTTGCCTTGCGAGTCTTGCCATACCAACACCAATACTTTCGCGAGTTGGAGAATGGATCACACCGGCATATTCGCCAATTGCGCGTCATGTCACGGCGCAGCATCGCCCTATCCCGGAATTGTGAAAATCCCTCCCATGCCGACGCAGCATATACAAACGACAGCTGATTGCGGGACTTGCCACAACACCACTACGTTCTTTGGCGCGACCTTCAACCATGTAGGAGTTGCTGCAGGATCTTGCGACACCTGCCACATGGGGCAACAGCCTGGAGTAGTGTCTAAACCGGCAATTCACATCCAGACTTTGGGAGCGACATGTGACGTTTGCCATACCACCGGCGTAGCCACCATGTCGTTCTTGGGCGCGACCTTCCACAGAACCGCTCTTGTGCCCACGAACATCTGTTCGAACTGCCACACCGGACAGTTTGCGGGTGCACAGGGCAAGCCGGCGACTCACTTTATTACTTCAGCGCAATGCGATACTTGCCACGTCAACACCGCGAATTACACAACTTGGCTGGGAGCCACCTTTACTCACGCCAACCCGCCGGGCGTTTGTGCGACTTGCCATAACGGAGTCAGTGCAAGGGGCAAGCCCGTTTATCATGTGCCGACTACATTAGGCTGCGACTCGGCCGGCTGCCACACTGCTACCAACACTTCCAATTACACGACGTTCCTGGGGGCTATCTATACCCACCCCACCCCCATCACCCAACGCTGTGATTATTGCCATAACGGGACGACTGCGAAGGGCAAGATGCCGAGTCATATAGTGACTTCAGCGGATTGCAACGTTTGCCACGTCAACACCGCCAATTACACGACATTCCTCGGGGCCACTTATGTGCACAGCCCCGTCCCGGCGGCGGGTTCTTGCGGCACTTGCCATAACAACGTGACGGCCTTGGGCAAACCATCATGGCATATGGTCACTAGCGGGACTTGTGACTCATGTCACCCAGGCGCTCTGGCCGCCATGTCATTCGTGGGCGGAATGGGGGCGCCGGATCACACCGGATTTGCAGTGACTTCGTGCGCGACTGGCGCTTGCCACAACGGCACTAATGCAAAAGGTCTGTCAGCAGGACACATTCCGACAGGCACGATTTCATGCGGTTACTGCCATGCGGCATTCGGGGGCGCTGTCACCACTTTCAATCCCGGGACGATGGGAACCGCAGGGCATGCGGCGGTCACATCACTGCGCTGCTATTCTTGCCATAACGGTGCGTACGTCTCGCAGGGATTGCAGCATGGCGGAGCGCTGGCGATGCCAGGCAACCACATTCCATTAACCATCACCGGTGGTGTTGGAGGGCTGGAGTGCACGACTTGCCATATCAGCCCGGGATATAACACTGCCGGTGTGGCTGGCTGGTTGCCGGAGAAGATGAACCACAATGGCGCATCGGGCATGGGGACGCCGATATATTGCGTGACTTGCCACCTGACTGGCACTGCCTACTTGGCGCCGGGGATCCAGAAGAAGAGCCACAGCGGTGCAAGCACCGCCAAGGATTGTTCAAGTTCAAATTGTCACAAGCCCTTAGGTAAAACAGGGGCTGCCTATTCAACATGGAAATGAGGCATTAGAACAATCAAGCCATTCGCAAAGTCGACCTCATGGAGGTCGACTTGGATATGTCTAATTCGAGCATCAATATAGAGATCTATTAAAGTGCAACGATTATTGGTACTGTTTTTTTCGCTTACGCTATTTTGTACTTTGTCTGGCAATGCTTCTGCCGAGATCATTGACGATATCAGCCTGAAGACGGATGCAAATGGCGAGGTTGATGCCACGGTCAGGTTCATTGTCCCGATCCACTACCTAAGACACTTCCCACAGCAAAAATCGCCTTTCGTAGCAATCTATTTCACTATTCTGAATAGCGTCCCACCCGACCAGTGGCAAAACTACGAATCGCACAGGTCCCCACCCTCCGATTCCATTCTTGGTTTTCTGGTAACGACACGTGATTTGAATACCGGCCCCAGGATTGAGATCCAATTTGTTCGACCCGTGGATTACAAGGTGTACATAGGTAAGGATGGCCGGAGTCTTTTGATCCATATCAAGCCGGACAAACCGCAACAGCAAAAGAGCGAAGGCAAACCCGAGGCAATACTGCCAATCGGAGCCGCACCAACTACCGCCCCCATTGCCATTGCGACAACGACGGTTGCTACGGAAGCGTTGGCTCTGCCCAAACCCAGCGGGATGACAACTTCTGTGCCTGCAACAACTCCTGCGACTGCAACTGCAACCCAACCAGTGACCGCACCGGCGCAACCGTCTGCCACATCCCCTCAGCCTCAATCAACGCCAAGCACGGTCCCAGCGCCTGTCGTAGCCAAAACTGGCGCAGCGCAAATCGGGGGAAAAGACGGGTTGCCTGCCTTCCCTGTAATTGAACAAGTCCCGCAGAGCGCCGCAACTACCCAGCCAGCCGAGAATCTTTCCCTGCCCGAGCTGGTCAAGAAAACAAATAACCAAGCTGCCGTTTGGATGGCAAAAGGTCGCGATGCAGTATCGGCCGGTGAAATGTTTGTGGCAATTGAGGCGTTCAACGAAGTCCTTAAGCTTCCCCCCAACAATTATTCACAGGCTGCGCAAGTATGGATTGGGATAGCCAGAGAGAAAACGGGCCAGCCAGCCAAAGCGATCATAGAGTACCAGACATATTTGAAACTCTATCCGGATGGATCTTTGGCGACGTGGGTCAATGATCGTCTCGCAAAATTGAAAGCAGTTCAGCCAGCACTCTTCGCAACTGCGGCAACCCCTGCGCCAGTGCCAGTCAGACCACAAAGCACGGAGTTCCAAACCACGGAATATGGCAGCCTCTCCATGTATTACTATCATGGTGCAAGCCATACCGACACCATCGCAACTGTCGGCAATGTTGCGACACCAACATCGCTGACGCGCACAGACCAGTCATCGATAATCAGCAATGTGAGCATGACTGCACGCTCTTACAACAACCAATTCGACAATCGTTTGGTATTTCAAGACTTCTATGCCGCGAATTTCTTGCCGGGGCAAACAAACAAGAATCGATTGAACGCCGCCTATTTTGATGTAAAAAATCGGATCGATGATTACTCGATACGCATCGGCCGTCAGTCTGCAATGGGCGGCGGTGTACTGGGGCGCTTTGACGGGATTGCGGCGGGATATGGCTTTATTCCCAATTGGCGCGCAAACATCGTGTCAGGACAATTGTCCGATGCGACAAACGGCCCCAAACCCATTTTTTTCGGTGCCAGCCTGGACGTTGGTGTAAATAGTCCATTAGGCGGTTCGCTCTATGCCATCAACCAAACTGTCAGTGGCATTGTTGATAGGAGAGCGGTCGGCGGCAACATGAGATATTTCAGCCAACAAGGGATGCTCATGACGATGCTGGATTACGATGTGCAGTTCAAGGAGCTGAACATGGTAACCGTGCAAGGAACCCTGAATGCCGATTCCGGTACGAATTACAACTTCCTTCTGGATCGCCGAAAAGCTCCCTCGCTGAGCATCAGAAGTGCTGTAAATGGTACTGCCGCTTCAATCGACACCTTGCTTCAAAATGGATGGACCAAGGATGATCTGATCTTGTTGGCAAAACAACGTACCGCCATTTCCAACATGGCGCAATTTGGGGTTACCAACCGGCTTGATGAAAATTGGCAGATGGGCACCGATGTCGTAGTTTCCAACACGACAGGTATGCAGCAAAGCGGGACGCAATTCACCGATCCTGCAACCGGAATAGTCACCACCGGATTGGATGGTTTTGTACCGGGAGCTCCTGCCAGCGGCAATACATGGACTCTTTCCGAGAGACTGACAGGCAACAACATCATCTCCAGAAACGGCATGTCGATGTGCAGCCTGAGTTACACCAAGAGTCACCTCATGACTGGCAAGTCGTTACTATTTAACAACCGGGAGTATATTCAAGAGCAATGGACACTTGATGGCACATTGCGTCTGCTTTGGCAGACCGACAATTTTGGTGGCAAGCAAAATACCATTTCACCGGTCTTCAAATTGGGGTACCGACTGAAAACCAGCCTTACCTTGGAAACTGAATTCGGTCTTGACTGGACTAAAGCTACGCCAAGCTCATTACAATCCTCGAAATCAACCCGCAATTATTTTTCATTCGGTTTCCGCTGGGATTATTGAGCTTTCCAAGTACGGCACGTTGCGAAGTATTCGCGCATGCTTTCTGCATTGCTCTGCAGACACCCAAACAAATTAGCTCGCCCCGCGCTTTGAGAAATCTTTGAGCCTGAATCCCAGCGCGAACAGCACGGCGAAATACACCGCCACGCCCAGCACCACCAGCCAGGACAGATGGATGATACGCGTCCAGCCGTGGCTGGTGAGCCAGTGCTGTTCGCTACCCATGCCGAACCAGAGCGTCAACGCCAGTGCCAGCAAAGCAATGCACAGCTTGAGGAAAAACTTGCCCCAGCCCGGTTCGGGTTGGTAGATGCCGCGCTTGCGCAGCAGGTAGAACAGGATAGCGGAGTTGAAACAGGCACCTAGTCCGATCGAAAGCGCCAGTCCCGCATGGTGCAACTGCAACCCGAACACGAACAACAGATTCATCAGTTGCGTGGCAAGCAAAGTCGCGATGCCGATCTTCACCGGTGTCTTGATGTCTTGACGAGCATAGAAGCCGGGCGCGAGTACTTTCACCGCAATGAGGCCGATAAGGCCCACGCTGTAGCCGACCAGCGCATTGCGCGTCATCAGCACTGCATTCGCATCGAATGCGCCATGCTGGAAGAAGGTCGACACCAATGGCACGGCAATCATGCCCAGGGCCAGCGCCGCCGGCAGCGTGAGCATGAAGACGAGGCGCAAGCCCCAATCCAGCAATTTGGAATATTCCGCCGTGCTGTTATCGGCATGGTGTTTGGAAAGCGACGGCAACAGGATGGTACCGAGCGCCGCCCCCAATAGCCCTGAGGGGAATTCCATCAGACGATCGGCGTATGACAGCCAGGACACGCTGCCGACCACGAGAAACGAAGCAAAGATGGTGTTGATGATGAGGCTGATCTGCGCAATAGACACGCCAAACATGGCAGGGCCCATCTTCTTGATGATGCGCCACACCCCGGCGTCCCTCAGGTTCAGGCTCCATTTCGGCAGCATGCCGATCTTCTTCAGGAACGGTATCTGGAACGCGAGTTGTGCGGCGCCGCCGACGAACGCCGCCCAACCCATCGCCAGGATGGGCGGATCGCAATACGGAGCCAGCCACAGCGCCGCGCCGATAAAACACAGGTTGAGCAGGATGGGCGCAAAGGCCGGCACCCAGAATTTATTGTAGGTATTGAGTATGGCCGCCGCCACGGCCACCAGCGAAATGAAGAAGATGTAAGGCGAAGTGATACGCAACAGTTGCACGGTGAGCGCGAACTTGTCCGCATCCTTCACAAAGCCAGGCGCGCTGATATAGATCAGGATCGGCGCGGCGATGATGCCGATGAGAGTGATGAAAAACAGGATGACCGCCAGCAGCGTGGTCACGTGATCTACCAGCAGCTTGGTCTCGTCATGCCCTTTGCGGTTCTTGTATTCGCCAAAGATCGGCACGAAGGCTTGCGAAAAGGCACCCTCCGCGAACATGCGGCGTAACAAGTTGGGTAACCTGAAAGCGACGAAGAAGGCATCGGTTGCCATGCCTGCGCCGAAGATGCGCGCCATCAAAACATCGCGCACGAAGCCGAGGATGCGCGAAACCAGGGTCAGACTGCTGACCGCAGCAAGGGCTTTAAGCAGATTCATTGAGCCGGTGAGATGAGATGAACACTACCAACTGTTTTTTTTCGAAGAGCGGCGTTCCATGCTGATCGTCGGGAACAGCCCTGTTGCCCCGACATCTGCCCGCTTGCGACCGGCCCTCACGGTAAGATGATTGGCGAGCACGAATTGCCTGATCAACTCGAAGGCATGCGGATCAACCTTTTCCAGAGAAAAACGCACAACAACCGAAGGAATTCCTTGAATCACCGTCGGCCGCAAATAGGAGGAATAAACAATCCGTCCATCCTTGCCTGTCGTCGATAGCATGTCACTGAGACGCTCCCCCCAATTGGAAGGGCGAAACACTGTTCCATCTTTGGAAATACCTTGGATTACGAACTCGGCAAGGTCAGGAGAGCGATCTATTTTATCTAGCAATTTGCTGATTTCCTTGAAGTAAAAACCGAATGTATTTTAGCATCGCCTTGGCCAGATGGCTGTCCTGCCGAGCTACCAATCGTTGTTTTTCGGAGAACGGCGCTCCTGTCCGATCACTGGATGCGGCCCGGTCGCCTCGGCATCGCGAAAACCGCGTCCTGCACGCACTTGCAGCCGATGTTCGGTAACGAACTGCTTGATAAGCTCAAACGCTTTCTCATCGACCAAGCCCAAAGAGACACGCACCACGACAGATGCCACCCCCTCGATCATCACCGGACGCACATAGGAAGAATAAAGCAATCGACCATCCGGGCCGGTGGTGCCAAGCATGTTGCACAACTGCTCCGCCCATTCCGGCGGCTGGAACACCTCTCCATCGACGGTGACTCCCTGAACCACGAATTCGGCGACTCCTGGCAGCATCCCTCGTCTCCCAGCATGTTCATGTTCGAATTTTCGGCGATGCACTACTATACGGGCGCTATCATACCACCCTGCAAACCGCGCGCCGCCCTACGAATCAGCCAGCCCCGCCCGCCCCACGAAAAAAGAGTTTGCAAAACCTTGAATGAGCCTCTAGAATGCGCCCCTTTCTGAAGAGCCGAATTCTCAAGGAGTAGTCATGGCAAATAGCGCACAAGCCAGAAAGCGTGCAAGACAAGCAGTCAAGCAGCATGAACACAACACCAGCCTACGTTCCGAGCTGCGTACTGCGATCAAGAAGGTTGCCAAGGCGATTGAAGCCGGTGACAAAGCCGCTGCACAAGCAATGTTCCAAGCTTCTACCAGCGTGGTAGATTCCATCGCTGACAAAAAGATCATCCATAAAAACAAGGCCGCCCGTCATAAGAGCCGATTGTCCGCCGCTATCAAGGCGATGGCCTGATTCATAGCAGACGATAAGACTGCGACCAAAGGCCGACGCAGTCGGCCTTTTTTGTTTGTTGCTTTAACCTGGAACTCGCGCAGCGAGTCCGCGTCCCTCTCATCCGCTTGCGGGAGAGAGCTAGGAGAGAGGGAATCGGGCATGACGGGTTTCATCACTGGGCGGCATGTGCCATGCCCGTTAACTTAGCGATGTAACAAGACCGGAAAGCTTGCCATGTCACATTTGATGAACACTTACGCTCGGCAACCCGTCACCTTCACCCACGGGGAAGGTGCTTGGCTTTGGGACGTCAACGGCAAGCGCTATCTGGACGCCTTGTCCGGCATCGCGGTCAACACCCTGGGGCATGCACACCCGCGCTTCACCGCCGCACTCACCCAGCAGATCGGCAAGCTGATCCATACCTCCAACATTTACCAGGTACGCGAGCAGGAGTTGATCGCCGACAAGCTGTGCGAGCTCTCCAAGATGCAGGAAGTATTCCTGTGCAACTCCGGCTGCGAGGCGAACGAAGCGGCGATCAAGCTGGCACGGCTGTACGGCAACCAGCGCGGCATCGACACACCGACCATCATCGTGATGGAAAAGGCTTTCCACGGACGGACGCTGGCCACACTCTCCGCCACGGGCAACCGCAAGGTGCAGGCCGGCTTCGAGCCGCTGGTCAAAGGTTTCGTGCGCGTGCCTTATGACGACCTGGAAGCCATCCGGCAGGTCGCGCAACACACACCCAATATCGTCGCCGTGCTGGTCGAACCGATCCAGGGCGAGGGCGGCATCCGCACGCCGGACATCAGCTACCTGCAAGGTTTGCGCAAGATCTGCGACGAGCACGAATGGCTGCTGATGCTGGACGAGGTGCAATGCGGCCTGGGCAGAACCGGCAAATGGTTCGCCTTCCAGCACGCCGGCATCATGCCGGACGTGATGACGTTGGCCAAAGGCCTGGGCTCCGGCGTACCTGTCGGCGCCTGTCTGGCTGCGGGCAAAGCAGCCGGCACGTTCAAGCCCGGCAACCACGGCTCCACCTTTGGTGGCAACCCGCTGGCCTCTACCGCTGCGCTGACCACACTGAACATCATGGAGCAGGACAAGCTGCTCGCTCACGCAGACAAGCTGGGCGCATGGCTCAAGCAGCAGTTCCAGACGCGCCTCGGCAGCACGAAAGGCGTCGTCACTGTGCGTGGACAAGGACTGATGCTGGGCATCGAACTCGACAAACCGTGCGGCGCGCTGGTCGGCAAGGCGCTGGAAAAGGGTTTGCTCATCAATGTCACCGCCGACAGCGTGATCCGCTTGTTGCCGCCCCTCATTTTCTCGGAAGCAGAAGCACAACAGTTGCTGGATATCCTGTGCCCACTGGTCACGGAATTCCTGGCGCAGGAGTGAGTTATGAGCAGCAAACCCATCAAGCATTTCCTGCAATTCAAGGATCTCTCCCGCGACGAACTGGAATACCTGTTCGAGCGCACCCGCGTCATCAAGGAACGTTTCAAGCGCTACGAGAAGTACTGGCCGCTGGAAGACCGCACGCTGGTGATGATCTTCGAGAAAGCCAGCACGCGCACCCGCCTGTCGTTCGAGGCCGGCATGCACCAGCTCGGCGGCTCGGCCATCTACCTCAACACACGCGATTCGCAACTTGGACGCGGTGAGCCGGTGGAAGATGCGGGGCAAGTCATCTCGCGCATGAGCGACATCGTGATGATCCGCACCTTCGAGCAGGACATCATCGAGCGTTTCGCCCGCAATTCGCGCGTGCCGGTGATCAACGGCCTGACCAATGAATACCACCCCTGCCAGGTGCTGGCCGACATCTACACCTATGTCGAGCATCGCGGCTCGATCAAGGGCAAGACCGTGGCGTGGATCGGCGACTCCAACAATATGTGCAACACCTGGCTGCAGGCGGCCGAGATACTGGACTTCAACGTGCACGTTTCCACCCCGCCCGGTTATGAAGTGGAACCGGAACGCGCCGGCTTGTTCGGCGAAGACCACTACGAGGAATTCACCGACCCGATGGAAGCCGCGCGCGGCGCCGATCTGGTGACCACCGACGTGTGGACCTCGATGGGCTTCGAGGCCGAGAACGAAGAACGCATGAAGGACTTCGCCGACTGGCAAGTGGATGGCGACATGATGCGCGTGGCCGCCAAGGATGCGCTGTTCATGCACTGCCTGCCCGCCCATCGCGGCGAGGAAGTCGCGGCGGAAGTCATCGACGGCGCACAGTCCGTGGTATGGGATGAGGCAGAGAACAGGCTGCACGTACAGAAAGCCCTGATGGAATATCTGCTGCTAGGCAAAATCAGCAACTAGCCAAATCAACAACTAAATCGGAACAAGAAGCAATGAGCGAAATCAAGAAAGTCGTCCTCGCCTACTCCGGCGGATTGGATACCTCGGTCATCCTGAAATGGCTGCAGGATACTTATAAGTGCGAAGTGGTGACCTTCACCGCCGACCTCGGCCAAGGCGAAGAGCTGGAGCCTGCCCGCCAGAAGGCGCTGAAGTTCGGCATCAAGCCCGAGAACATCTTCATCGACGACCTGCGCGAAGAGTTCGTGCGCGATTTCGTATTCCCGATGTTCCGCGCCAACACCATCTACGAAGGCGAATACCTGCTGGGCACCTCCATCGCGCGCCCGCTGATCGCCAAGCGCCTGATCGACATCGTCAACAAGACTGGCGCACAGGCTATCTCGCACGGCGCGACCGGCAAGGGCAACGACCAGGTGCGCTTCGAGCTCGGCGCCTATGCGCTGAAGCCCGGCATCAAGATCATCGCGCCATGGCGCGAATGGGATCTGCTGAGCCGCGAGAAGCTGCTGGCTTACGCGGAAAAGCACGGCATCCCCATCGACATGAAGCATAAGAACGGTGGCTCGCCCTACTCCATGGACGCCAACCTGCTGCACATCAGCTTTGAAGGCCGTCACCTGGAAGACCCGGCTGCCGAAGCCGAAGAAAGCATGTGGCGCTGGACCGTGTCGCCGGAAAAGGCCCCCGATCAAGCCGAATACCTCGACCTCGAATTCAGCAACGGCGACATCGTGTCGTTGAACGGCAACAAGATGTCACCTGCACAAGTGCTGACCAAGCTCAACGAACTGGGCGGCAAGCACGGCATCGGCCGCCTCGACCTGGTAGAGAACCGCTACGTCGGCATGAAGTCGCGCGGCTGCTACGAAACTCCCGGCGGCACCATCATCCTCAAGGCGCACCGCGCCATCGAGTCCATCACGCTGGATCGCGAAGTGGCGCACCTGAAGGACGACCTGATGCCGCGCTACGCCAGCATGATCTACAACGGCTACTGGTGGAGCCCGGAGCGCAAGGCACTGCAGGTGCTGATCGACCATACCCAACAGACTGTCAACGGCTGGGTGCGCGTCAAGCTGTACAAGGGCAATGTCATCGTCGTCGGCCGCGATTCCAAGACCGATTCGCTGTTCGACCCGACCATCGCCACCTTCGAGGACGACAAGGGTGCGTACGACCAGAAGGATGCGGGCGGCTTCATCAAGCTGAATGCCTTGCGTCTGCGCATCGCGGCGAACCTGAAAAACCGCAAGTAGGCTAAAGCGTTAAGGGGGCATCATGCTGCACGAACTGAGCGGTGACATCCTGTTGAGCGGCGCGAAAGCCATAGTCCAAGGCGTGGCGCCGAATGATGACTTCCTGCACGGTCTTGCATTGCAACTGCGCGAGCGTATGCCGGCCATGTACAAGGACTTCCGCCACTACTGCCAGACGCAGCATCCCAAGTCTGGCGAGCTGTGGACTTGGATGAGCGCCGATGGCCGCTACCTCGTCAACCTGTTCACCCAGGAAGGCGCTTACGCTCACGGCAGCAAGCCCGGGCATGCCTCGCTCAGCCATGTGAACCATACGCTGCATGCCCTGCGCAACTTCGCACAAAAAGAGAAAGTTGCCAGCCTCGCCCTGCCCCGTCTGGCCTGCGGCATCAACGGCCTGGACTGGAGCGAGGTGAAACCGCTGATCGATAAACATCTCGGCGATCTGCACATCCCGGTCTACATTTACGCCACCTACCAAAAAGGCGTCAAAGCCGACGAACCCAAATAACAACCAAGCTATCGCAAAGGAAATCAGCATGTCAGACAGAATCGATAACGTCAGCGTCGGCAAAAAGTCCAACGTGTTCTTCGACGGCAAGTGCGTGTCGCACTCGGTGTTCTTCCCCGACGGCTCGCGCAAGACCGTGGGCGTAGTCCTCCCCAACAGCAAGCTGACTTTCAACGTCGGCGTACCTGAGCTGATGGAGATCACAGCGGGCACCTGCTCGGTCAAGATCGCCGGCGAATCCGTATTCAAGACCTACGCCGCAGGCAGCAGCTTCAACGTGGCCGAGAACAGCAGTTTCGACATCCATACCGGCGCTGAAGCGGTCGATTACGTTTGCAGTTTTGGCTCCTGATTCAAACTTGAAGGAATAACCATGCCCTCTTTCGACATCGTTTCCGAAGTAGAAAAGACCGAAGTCAAGAACGCGGTCGAGCAAACCAACAAGGAAGTCAGCACGCGCTTCGATTTCAAGGGCTCTGACGCGCGCGTCGAACAGGCCGAGCTGGTGCTCACCGTGCACGCAGACAACGAGTTTCAGATGAACCAGGTGCAGGAGATCCTCAACGGCAAGCTGACCAAGCGCGGTGTGGATATCAAATGCCTGGAGATCAGCGACAAGATCGAAAAAGTCAGTGGCAACAAGGTCAAGCGCGCTTGCACAGTCAAAGTGGGGGTGGAGATCGAACTGGCGAAGAAGATCGTCAAGCACATCAAAGACAGCAAGTTGAAGGTGCAAGCCAGCATCCAGGGCGACACCGTGCGCGTCACCGGCAAGAACCGCGACGACCTGCAGGACGCCATCGCCTTCGTCAAGAAGACGATCACCGACTTCCCGCTGCAGTACCAGAACTTCCGCGATTGAAGCACGTATCCAAGCCATTCCTCGCTTTATGCCTGGCCTTGTGTGCGTCACACGGGGCCAGCGCAGCCGAACTCACCTACCCTGAAGTCGTCCTGGATGACGTGAAGCACGTCGTCACCGCGCCTGCACGCTGGGAAGAGCCGGAATGGCGCACGGTCGGCTGGTCCTCGCTGGCCGTGATCGGCACGGCGCTGGCCATCGACCGCCCCTTGCGCGACGAGATGCGCCGCCATACCGGCGACCACACCTTCATCACCCAAGTAGAACGCCTCGGCGCGCAGTATGCGGCAGGCGTAGTCGGCGGCTTCTATGTATTTGGCATGCTCGCCGATGATGAGACTTCGATGCTGGTCGCACAGGACGGGATCGCCGCCAGCCTGATCGCCAGCGGAATCGTCACCCCGGCGATCAAGCTGGTCGCCGGACGCAGTCGTCCGCGCGACGATGAAGGCGTTTACCACTTCAAACCGTTCAGCAAGGCCAACTCCTCTTTTCCTTCAGGTCACACCACCGAGGCGTTCGCGCTGGCTTCCGTCATCGCCAACCATTACGACGACACCTGGGTGAGCTACACCGCATACTCCATCGCCAGCCTGGTCGGCCTTGCCCGCACCTACCATGACGCACACTTCGCCTCCGATGTCCTGGCGGGCGCGATGATCGGCACGCTGGTCGGCAAGAGCGTGGTCGCGCACAACGCAGCCTTGCATACCGGCAAGGTGGTATTGCTTCCCGAACTCGCCCCGGGTTTAATCGGTGTCCGCATTGCAGGGAGATTCTGATATGAAATCCGTACTCGTACCTCTGGCCAATGGCAGCGAAGACCTGGAAGCCGTCACCGTCCTCAACATCCTGCGCCGCGCCGGCATCGAAGCCGTCAGTGCCAGCCTGGATGGACAGCCGATACGCGGCAGCCGCGGCACCATGCTGATCCCCGATACCTCGCTGGATGAAGCGCTCAAGCGCGACTTCGACATGGTGGTGCTGCCCGGCGGCCAACCGGGCACCAACAACCTCAAGGCCGACGCGCGCATCATCAAGCTGGTACAACGCATGGCGGCGGCTGATCGCTATGTGGCCGCCGTCTGTGCAGCGCCTTCAGTGCTGGCGACGGCCGGCTTGCTTGACGGCAAACGCGCCACCAGCTTCCCCGGCTCGCTGGACGCCTTCCCCAAGGTATCGCGCCAGCCGCAGGCCGTGGTCGAGGACGGCAAGCTCATCACTTCGCGCGGCCCCGGCACCGCAATGGATTTTGCACTGACCCTGGTAGAACGCTTGGCGGGCAAAGCCAAGCGCAGCGAAGTCGAAGCAGGCCTGGTACGTTGAATGCGGGGATTGTGGCGGCGCTACCTCGACGGCAACCCGGAATACCTCGTACGCAATTACTGGTGGGCTTACCTGTCCCCCGCCGGGGTCTGGTTCTTCAGCCATCACGCCATCATCAACCTGATCCTGTTCGGCCAATACCGCACACTCCTCTCCGCGCTCACTGCGCGCCTCGGCAACGCTCCCTGCAAGCGGATGCTGCAACTGACCTGCGCCTATGGTGAACTGACCCAGACCTTGGCAAAGCATACCGAGGAACTACACCTGAACGATGTCGCGACCATTCAGTTGCAGCTCGCCAGCCGTGCCTTATCCAGACACGGCCGCACCGCACAGATGGCACGCATGAACGCTGAAGCATTGGCTTACGCGAGCCACAGTTTCGATACATTGGTCATCTTCTTTCTATTGCACGAGCTTCCTCCCGCAGCACGGCAGCATGCGCTGGAGGAAGCCTTGCGCGTGTTGAAACCGAACGGAAGATTGCTACTTGCCGAATACGGCACGAATCGTGGCTCCCACCCGCTGCATTTGCTGCCTTTTCGCTGGACGCTGGAAAGGCTGGAGCCCTTCTTGCGCGATTTCTGGCACAGCGACCTGCACGCCCAGCTGCAAGAATGCGCCTCGCGGCAAAACAAGTCGTTGCGGTTAATCGGCGAGACCGCCGTGTTTGGCGGGTTCTATCGTGTGATGGAATACCATGCCTGACGTCCCGCGCCGCAAGCTGCCGCCGCCCGTCCTTGCACTCCTCCTGCAAATCGCGGCCGTAACACTGGCTACCGCGATGCAGTTCATCCTGTATCGCACCGGACACGCCCTCACCCCGCTACCGTTCGCATTCTTGTGCGGTCTGATCGCTGCTGGGTGGAGCCATTGGCTGCGGATGGACAGGTGGTGGCTACCGATCCAGTTCTTTTTCGTTCCGGCGTTGCTGGCGACCTTGTCGCTGTCTTTATCGCCCACTTTTTTCCTCGTCGCCTTCCTCGTCATGCTGGCGGTGTACTGGAGCACTTTCCGCACCCAAGTACCGCTTTACCTCTCCAGCAACAAAGTGTGGCAGGCACTGGAAACCAAACTCCCCACCGGGCAGCCCTTTACCTTTATCGACCTCGGTTCCGGCATCGGCGGCGTATTGACGCATCTCGCACGAACACACCCGCATGGCCGCTACTACGGGGTCGAGGCCGCCCCCTTCCCCTTCCTGTGGAGCTGGCTGCGTATCAAGTCCGGTGGCTACCGTAATTGCAGCGTACATTGGGGGAGCCTATGGGACAGCGATCTGTCGCAATACGACGTGGTGTTCGCCTACCTATCGCCGGTGCCGATGGAGCGCCTATGGGTCAAAGCTCGAGGCGAGATGCGTCCGGGCAGCCTGTTCATCAGCAGCACCTTCGCCGTGCCCGACCATCCTCCGCAAGAAACGATCAGCGTCGAAGATCTGCACCGCTCAACGCTTTTCCTGTGGCGCATGTAAGGTTTCAGCACCTGCCGTATCAATGAGTTATATCGCCCCCTCCGAAACACTTCCCAACCCTGATTTTTTTGGTTAGGATGCCGTCCAGTCCAGTTGCACTTCCAAGCGGCATTAGACCGCACCTAAACAAAATACTTAAACCCAAGCGAGAACCAAACATGAGCGAACATATCCGTTATGTCACCGATGCCACTTTCACCGCCGAGGTACTGCAATCGCCGTTGCCCGTGCTGGTGGACTACTGGGCAGAATGGTGCGGCCCCTGCCGCATGATCGCCCCGATCCTGGACGAAGTCTCCAAGGAATACGCCGGTCGTCTGAACGTAGCCAAGCTGAACGTGGACGAGAACCAGCAGACTCCGCAAAAATACGGCGTTCGCGGCATCCCGACCTTGATGCTGTTCAAGAACGGCAACATCGAAGCGACCAAAGTCGGCGCATTGTCCAAATCCCAACTTACCGCTTTCATTGACAGCCACATCTGAACCCATTAGTCTGCCGCCCGCTGCTGCCCTGTTTCGTTCTGAAACCTACTAGAAAATAAACAAAGACAATCACGGCAGTTCGGCGCGGCATATTCCGCAAACCTCGTAACGCTTCCCCAGTAACTCATCACAACCCAGCGCCAGCGCGCCCCATCCTGACTATGCATCTATCCGACCTCAAGACCAAACACATCACCGAATTGGTGGAAATGGCAACTGCCAACCAGATCGACAACGCCAACCGTATGCGCAAGCAGGATCTGATCTTTGCACTCCTGAAGAATCAGGCCAAAAAAGGCGAGAGCATCTTCGGAGAAGGCACGCTGGAAGTGCTGCCGGATGGTTTCGGCTTCCTGCGCTCGCCTGACACCTCGTATCTGGCCGGCCCGGACGACATCTACGTCAGCCCCAGCCAGGTGCGCCGCTTCAATCTGCATACCGGCGATTCGATCGAAGGCGAGATCCGCACCCCGAAAGAGGGTGAGCGTTATGTGGCTCTGGTCAAAGTGGACAAAGTCAACGGCGAGCCGCCCGAGAACGCCAAGAACAAGATCCTGTTCGAGAACCTGACGCCGCTGTTCCCGACACAGCAGATCTGCCTGGAGCGCGATATCCGCGCCGAAGAGAACATCACCGGCCGTATCATCGACATCGTCGCCCCCATCGGCAAAGGCCAACGCGGCCTGCTGGTCGCTTCGCCCAAGTCCGGCAAGACGGTGATGCTGCAGCATATCGCGCACTCCATCGCCTCCAACAACCCGGATGCCGTGCTGATCGTGCTGCTGATCGACGAACGTCCCGAGGAAGTGACCGAGATGAGCCGCACCGTGCGCGGCGAAGTGGTCGCCTCCACCTTCGACGAACCGGCCACCCGTCACGTGCAGGTCGCCGAAATGGTGCTGGAAAAGGCCAAGCGCCTGGTCGAGCACAAGAAGGACGTGGTCATCCTGCTGGACTCCATCACCCGTCTGGCACGCGCCTACAACACCGTCATCCCCTCCTCCGGCAAGGTGCTGACCGGCGGTGTGGACGCCAACGCCCTGCAACGCCCCAAGCGCTTCTTCGGCGCGGCGCGCAATATCGAGGAAGGCGGCTCGCTGACCATCATCGCCACCGCGCTGGTGGATACCGGCAGCCGCATGGACGACGTGATCTATGAAGAATTCAAGGGTACCGGCAACATGGAGATCCACCTGGATCGCCGCATGGCCGAGAAGCGCATCTACCCGGCGATCAACGTCAACCGCTCCGGCACGCGCAAGGAAGAGCTGCTGATCAAGGCCGACCTGCTGCAGCGTATCTGGGTGCTGCGCAAGCTGCTATACCCCATGGACGAGCTGGAAGCGATGGAATTTTTGCTGGATAAGGTCAAGGCGACCAAGAACAACGCCGAGTTCTTCGACTCGATGAAGCGTTAGGCCCTGAAAAAAGGATTTTGACGGTTAGGTTGGTTTATGTATAATGCGCGGCTCTGAAAAACCGCATCAAGCGAGGTCGTTATGTACGCAGTAATCAAAACCGGTGGCAAGCAATATCGCGTTGTCCAAGGTGAAACTCTGAAGATTGAATCCGTTGCCGGCGATGTTGGCGGCGCGATCGTGCTGGACAAAGTGCTGATGGTTGGCAATGGCGACAAGGTCTCCGTTGGCAAGCCTCTGCTGAGCGGTGCGACCGTAAAGGCGACCATCGTCTCCAACGGCCGCCACGACAAAGTGACCATCTTCAAGATGCGTCGCCGTAAGCACTACCAGAAACATCAAGGTCATCGTCAAAACTACACTGAGATCCGCATCGACGGCATCTCGGCTTAATTCTGAAGGAGCTGCAACATGGCATCGAAAAAAGGCGGGGGTAGTACCAGTAACGGCCGCGACTCACACTCAAAACGACTGGGTGTTAAGAGTTACGGCGGCGAACTGATCAGCGCAGGCAGCATCATCGTGCGTCAGCGCGGTACGCAAGTTCACGCTGGCGACAACGTCGGCATGGGCAAGGATCACACCCTGTTCGCCAAGATCACCGGCAAGGTGGTGTTTGCGATCAAGGGCGCTGCGAAGCGCAAGACAGTCAGCATCGTCGCTGCTTAAGCGCGCAAGCAGTTAGAATGAGCCCTATCGCAAGGTAGGGCTTTTTTATTTCCGGTGTCCCCATCATGAAATTCATCGACGAATCAAAAATTGAAGTCATCGCAGGCAACGGCGGCAACGGCGCAGCCAGCTTTCGTCACGAGAAATATATTGAAAAGGGCGGACCGGACGGCGGCGACGGCGGGCGCGGCGGCAGCGTGATCGCCATAGCGGACCGCAATATCAACACGCTGGTGGATTACCGCTTCGCGCGCATGCACCGCGCCAAGAACGGCGAATCCGGCCGCGGTGCGGACTGTTACGGCAAGGGCGCGGACGATGTCATCCTGCGTATGCCGGTGGGCACGGTCATCACCGACATCAACAGCGGACAGGTCATCGCCGACCTCACCCATGATGGCGAAAAAATCATGCTCGCCAAGGGCGGCGCAGGCGGCTTGGGCAACCTGCATTTCAAATCCAGCACCAACCGCACGCCGCGCCAATGTACACCAGGCGAAGAGGGCGAGCGCCGCGAACTGCAACTGGAGCTGAAAGTGCTGGCCGACGTCGGCCTGCTGGGCATGCCCAATGCGGGCAAGTCCACCTTCATTCGCGCGGTATCTGCTGCACGTCCCAAGGTGGCCGACTACCCCTTCACCACCCTGCATCCCAACCTCGGCGTGGTTCGCGTCTCGGAAGAAAAGAGCTTCGTCATCGCCGACATCCCGGGATTGATCGAAGGTGCGGCTGAAGGCGCCGGATTGGGGCACCAGTTCTTGCGCCATCTGGCGCGCACCCGCCTGTTGCTGCATCTGGTGGACCTCGCACCGCTATACGAAGGTGTCGATCCGGTGCATGAGGCACATGCCATCCTGAATGAACTGAAGAAATACGACGAGGACTTGTACAACAAGCCGCGCTGGCTGGTACTGAACAAGCTGGACCTGCTGCAAGACCGCGAAGAAAAGGTCGCCGCGTTCCTCAAAGCGTTTGGCGACAACACGCGTTATTTCACCATCTCCGCCATCAACGGCGAGGGCTGCAAGGAATTGACTTACGCTATCATGGAACACATCAACCAGATAGCAGCGCAAGAGCAGGATGCCGTCGCCGACAGCGCACAAGAGACTGAGATCGATATTCACGACCCGTTAGCATGAAAACCGTACTGACCCAATCCAAACGCATCGTCGTCAAAGTCGGCAGCAGCCTCGTCACTAATCAGGGCACCGGTTTGGATATGGACGCCCTCGGCAATTGGGCAAAGCAGATCGCCACCTTGCGCACGCAAGGCTGCGAAGTGGTATTGGTCTCCTCCGGCGCCATCGCCGAGGGCATGAAGCGCCTAGGCTGGAAACAGCGCCCCAGCGCCGTGCACGAATTGCAGGCAGCGGCAGCGGTCGGACAAATGGGATTGGTGCAAGCCTATGAAAAAATCTTCCGAGAATTTGGCCTGCATGCGGCACAGGTGCTGCTGACCCATGCCGACCTCGCCGACCGCGAACGTTATCTCAATGCGCGCTCTACCCTGCGCACCCTGCTCAGCCTCGGTGTCATCCCCATCATCAACGAGAACGACACCGTGGTCACCGACGAGATCAAGGTCGGCGACAACGACACGCTGGGGGCGCTGGTCGCCAACCTGATCGAGGCCGATGCGCTGATCATCCTCACCGACCAAGTCGGCCTGTTCACCGCCGACCCGCGCAAGGATGCCAGCGCCTCGCTCATCAGCGTGGCACTGGCCGGCGATGCAAAACTGGAATTGATGGCAGGCGGCGCAGGCAGCCACATCGGACGCGGCGGCATGATCACCAAGGTACTAGCCGCCAAACGCGCGGCACGCAGCGGCGCGCATACCGTTATCGCCTCCGGTCACGAGCGCGACGTGCTACCGCGTCTGCTGCAAGGCGAATCTATCGGCACACTATTGACTGCCACCTCGCTCTCGCTTGACGCGCGCAAGCAATGGCTGGCAGACCATCTGCAAGTAAGTGGCAAAGTCATGCTGGATGCAGGCGCAGTACGCGTCCTGCGCAACGAAGGGAAAAGCCTGCTGCCCATCGGCGTGACCCAAGTCAGTGGCGAGTTTCAGCGCGGCGCAGTCGTTGCCGTGCTTGACACCGAAGGGCACGACATCGCGCGCGGCCTCATCAACTACAGTGCTGCAGAAGCACGCCGTATCGCGGGCAAAGCCAGCGGCGAAATCGAAGGCATCCTCGGTTATATCGATGAGCCGGAGTTAATACATAGAGATAATTTAGTTCTACTGTGAAACAGAATTAAATTGCAGTGGCGCTACCTTTAAACGAAACCGCAGCCTAAAACTGCTACAACGCCAGAAAATTCGAAACGGCTGCCGCATCAAACGGCCAGCCCAACTCTGCCCCGGTATCCAGGCGCTGCAACACCGGGATTTGCGTTCCGTACCTCTCCAACAGCGCGTCATCCTCGATGATGTCTATGTGATCTGCTTCAACCCCGATCTCGCGCAGCAAGGCTTCCGCCTCCTCGCACAAATGACAGAACGTCGTACCGTATAGTTTGATCTCCATGGCTCATTCTAAATGAGTTTGCTCCCGGCAAACACCTCAAGCAAAGCTGCGCACCAATGCCGCCAGCTTCGCCAAACCCGATTCGGCCTGCGCTTCGCTGGCATGGCTGAAATTGAGCCGCAGTTGCCCGCAGCTCTCCACCGCCATCGGCAAAAACGGTTCGCCGGGCATGAAGGCAACACCCGCCCCGATCGCCTTGGGCAAAAGCAAACGCGTATCGATGCGGCGATTGAGCGTGAGCCAGAAGAACAGCCCGCCGGGCGGCTTTTGCCAGCTGGCGAGGTCGCCGAAGTGGCGGCGTAGCGCGACCTCGAACGCATCGCGGCGCACGCGGTAGCGCTCAGCCAGTTCCACCAGACGCTGTTCGCGTGCAGGATCGTTCAGCTGTTGCAGTACCAGCCACTGGCTGACACGGTTGCTGTGCAAGTCCGCCGCCTGCTTGAGACGGGTCAGGAAAGGCAGCAATTCCGGGGAGGCAACGAGATAGCCCAGGCGCAATCCCGGCGCCAGACTCTTCGAGAACGATCCCTGATAGATCCACGGAGCACGTTGCAGTCGGGCACTTACCGACGTGCGTTCGCAAGCGTCATACACCAGGTCGCGGTAGGGGTCGTCCTCGAACAAAGGCACATTCGCAGCATCGCAGGCAGCAGCCAAGGCATCGCGCTGAGCCGCATCGAGACAGCGACCGCTGGGATTCTGGAAAGTGGGGATGGCGTAGGCGAAAGCCGGTTGCTCGCGTTGCAACATTGGCACATCCAGCGCATCCGCATCGTAAGCAACGAAGCGCGCGCCGAAGAAACGGAACACCTGCAAAGCGGCCAGATAGGTCGGCGACTCCACCGCCACTGCCGTGCCGGGATCGATGAACAGCTTGGCGACAAGGTCGATGCCTTGCTGCGAGCCGGACAAAATCAGCACTTGCTCGACTGTGCATTTCAAACCACGTGCATGCAGGTCTTCGGCGACCCGCTGGCGCAGCTCCCACTCGCCTTCGCTGGGACCGTATTGCAGAACGTCCTGCGGCATCTCGTCCAGACTGAATTGCGGGAAGCTGTCGGCCGCTGGCAATCCTCCCGCAAAGGAGATCATGCCCGGACGATTGACGACGGCCAGGATCTCGCGGATCGGTGACGCGTGCAGATCGTCTGTGCGGGAAGAGAAACGGGGTGTTGGGTACGGCGATAAGGCGTTCATAGCGATTCATCCATATACGTCAACAGAGTTGACCTATGGACAGTCTAGCGGCGCTCCGCCTATCATGTCAACATGATTGACCTAAATCCCAATGCCGACACATCAGCCGCCACGTCGCGTGAAGACGCATTGCGCCTGGCCATCGAGCAGTTCTATTTCGGTTATCGCGCCTTCACCGCCCCGCCCGACCGCATCCTCGACCAGCGCGGCTTGGGACGCGTACATCACCGCATCCTCTACTTCGTCGGCCGCAATCCGCAGATCTCGGTCAACACCCTGCTCACCCTGCTAAGCGTCAGCAAGCAGGCACTCAACGCACCTTTGCGCCAGTTGATCGAAATGAATCTTGTGGCGATGGACACCGCCGAACACGACCGCCGGGTGCGCCAACTGTCGCTCACTGCCAGCGGCAGCAAGCTGGAAGCACAGCTCACCGGCACACAGATGAAGCAACTGCAGGCAGTGTTTGAGCAGGTAGGCGCCGATGCCGAAACCGGCTGGCACCAGGTGATGTGTTGCCTGGCCGAAAAGGCTTAGCGCCCCGCCCCGGCCTGATACCACCCTGCGCTGCGCTTCACCAGATACACCACGCTCAACATCACCGGCACTTCAATCAGCACGCCGACCACCGTGGCCAGCGCCGCACCGGACTCGAAACCGAACAGACTGATGGCCGCAGCCACTGCCAATTCGAAGAAGTTGCTGGCGCCGATCAAGGCCGACGGTCCCGCCACGCAATGCGCTTCACCGAAGCGACGATTCAGCCAGTAGGCGAGGCCGGAGACGAAGTACACCTGGATGGTGATCGGCACGGCCAGCATGAGGATGATGAGCGGCTGCGCAACGATGGCCTTGCCCTGGAAGGCGAACAGCAGCACCAGCGTCAGCAGCAATGCCAGGATGGAGATGGGGTTCAGCACCTCCAGTACCTTGTGCAGCGCCGCCTGTCCGCCGCGCGCCAGCAGGTACTTACGCCACAACTGTGCCAGCAGCACGGGAACGATGATATAGAGCACCACCGACACGATCAGCGTGTCCCACGGCACGATGATAGAAGAGATGCCCAGCAACAGCGCCACCAAGGGTGCAAACGCGAACACCATGATGGTGTCGTTGAGCGCGACCTGGCTCAGGGTGAACAAGGGTTCGCCGTTCACCAGACGACTCCACACGAACACCATCGCGGTGCAGGGTGCGGCAGCAAGCAGGATCAGCCCCGCGATGTAGCTGTCGATCTGTCCGGCTGGCAGGTACTGCGCGAACAGGTGGCGGATGAACAACCAACCCAGCAGGGCCATGGTGAAGGGCTTGACCGCCCAGTTGATGAACAGCGTGATCCCAAAACCGCGCCAATGTTTGCGCACTTCGCGCAAGGCATAGAAATCGATGCGCAGCAGCATGGGTATGATCATCACCCAGATCAGCAGGCCGACCGGGATGTTGACCTTAGCGATCTCCAACATCCCCAGCCAGTGGAACGGTGCGGGGATGAACTCACCCAGCACTACGCCGACGACGATGCACAGGAAGACCCAAACGGTCAGATAGCGTTCAAATAGATTCATGACTTTCTCCTTTGTGTCCCACGCCGCCGACAAGTCAACCCGCCGCCAGCTGCAGCAGGCGTTTCACGCCAACCGGCTCTTCCTTGAGCATTGGAACGACTGCATACCGTTGCGCGTGCCGGCTGGCGACCGCGTCGATTTCGCGAAGCTCGTTCGCGGCCCGTTGCCGCAGCAGCGATGATGTCGCAGAGGCCGCGGCCACGCTGGTATTGATGATCCATGCCCAAGGCTCGATTCCGGCCCGGCGCAGATCGGCCTGCAAATTCGCGGCCTCCAGCACAGGCGTGGTCTCTGCCAACGTCGCGATCAGCACCTTGGTCTGCTTGCTGTCCTGCAATTGCATCATCGGCGTGGTGTAATGCATCCCCGTTTTGCCCATCTGGCGCGTGATTTCGCGGTGATAGGCGCCTGTCGCATCCAGCAGCAACAGCGTATGCCCGGTGGGGGCTGTGTCCATCACCACGAACTTCTTGCCCGCTTCGCGGATGATGCGGGAAAACGCCTGGAATACCGCGATCTCCTCGGTGCACGGCGAACGCAGGTCTTCTTCCAGCAATGCCCGGCCTTGTGCATCGAGCTGCGCGCCCTTGGTCTCCAGCACATGCTGGCGATAGCGCTCGGTTTCGGCATGAGGATCGATGCGGCTTACCGTCAGGTTGTCGAGAGAGCCGCTCAGCGTTTCCGTCAGGTGCGCAGCCGGGTCGGAAGTGGTGAGATGCACCGGCAAGCCGCGGTGCGCCAGGTCCACGGCAATGGCTGCCGCCAGGGTGGTCTTGCCGACGCCGCCCTTGCCCATCAGCATCACCAGCCCATGTCCATCAGCCGCGATGCCGTCCACCAGCTCCGACAGGTTCGGCTCATCCAGTTCGATGGAGGCATCTACGTTAATTTGCGTTTGTGGCACCGAATCCACCAGCAGTTGGTGCAGCGCATCCAGCCCGACGAGATTGAATGGCTTGAGCATGACTTGGTCAGTGGGCAGCGCCTTCAGCACTTCAGGGATGGCACTAAGCGCAGCCTGCTCGCGCTCGTAAATCGCCGCGGCCAGCGGATCGCTTGCCGTTTCGTTGCGAGGCAGAATGCCGTTAATCACCAAATACTGCTGCTTCAATCCAATGGCAGCGAGCTCTTCGTGGGTGCGAGCGACTTCGCGCAAGGTCGCCTGCTGTGCGCGCGCGACCAGAATCAGTCGGGTGCGGGCACCATCCGCCAACGCCTCTACAGCGGATTTATACTGATCGCGCTGCTTTTCCAGACCGGCCAAGGGACCGAGACACGAGGCGTCGCCTTTTCCTTCCTCAAGGAAACTGCTCCATGCTCCGGGCAGTTGCAGCAACCGGATTGTATGCCCCGTCGGCGCTGTATCGAAGAGGATGTGGTCGTACCTAGCGGTCAGCGCAGTGTCCGTCAACAGCGAGGTGAACTCATCGAAAGCAGCAATCTCTGTAGTACAGGCACCGGATAAGGATTCTTCGATGCCATCCACGACATCGTCGGGGAGCACTCCGCGCACCGGATTCACCAACCGGTCACGGTAAGCCTGCGCAGCGGCCTGCGGATCGATCTCCAATGCGTACAGGTTCGATACGGCGGTAATCGCCGTGATCTGGTTACCAATAGTGATGCCAAATACCTGCCCGACGTTGGAGGCCGGATCAGTGCTGACCAGCAGCACGCGTTTTCCGGCTTCTGCCAGATGGATCGCCGTGGCGCAAGCGATCGAGGTCTTGCCCACTCCACCTTTGCCGGTGAAGAACAGAAAACGCGGCGACTGTTCGAGGAATTTCATGGTCAACTCCTATTGCGTTATCCGCAGCATTTTGTGGCGGGTTTTTCAGCGGTCGATGGCGCTGGGTTGCAGCATGGGCTTTGCTTGGCAGCAGTCTCCGGCGTAGCGGCTCCGACAAAACGTTCGGCAAGATCCAAGATGGCGCGCGCGGGAGTGTCTTTGACCATCTGCGCCAGGTCCACCGCACGGCGCATATCCGCGTTGCTGACACCGAGCTTACGCGCCTGGTCGTAATGGTATTTGAAACACGGTTCGCAGTTTGCGCCGATAGCCGCACCGATGGCCACCAGTTCCGCTACCTGCCCGGTAAAGAGCGACGGTGCGGCGGCGATGCCCAACCACTCGGTCAGTTCATTGCGATCGGGATAGCGGCCGGACAGAACGACCTCTCCATCCAGCAGGATCAGCGGCAATCCGTCCTGCCCCGAAGTTTCCAGAAAGCGTTTGACCGCCGCATTCTCGGCGAAGGCCAACGGTTGCTGCGCCAGATTGAGGCGCTCGATCTGCGCTCCGTTCTGTTTGGCCCAATCCACATCTGCCGCAAAGGCAACCAATGCCTGATCGACATCGACGCCGCATACGCCCGTGCTGCAGCACAGAGCCGGATCGAACACTTGCAGTTTCTTCATCACGATCTCCTTAGTCTTGAATACGGCCGATTTCGGCGAGCTTGTCCTTCAGCACGAGCTTGTCCAGTTTCTCGATGGGCAGACTCAGAAACAGCTGGATGCGCCGCGCCAGTTGTTCGGCAGCATGCTTGAAGGCTGCGCGCCTGGCTTCATTGCCCTCGACATGCGCCGGATCGGGGATGCCCCAATGCGCGGTCGCCGGATGCCCCAGCCACAGCGGGCAGGTTTCGCCCGCCGCGTTGTCGCACACTGTGAAGATGAAGTCGAACTCCGGTGCGCCGGAGGCTGCGAACTCGTCCCAGCTTTTGCTGCGCAAGCCTTCGGTGCTGTAGCCCTGTCCTTGCAGCCATTCCACTGCCCCCGGATTGACCTTGCCTGCGGGCTTGCTGCCTGCGCTGTACGCCTTGAACTTGCCTTTGCCCAAGTGGTTGAACAGCACCTCACCCAAAATGCTGCGTGCGGAGTTGCCGGTGCACAGGATAAGTACGTTGTATTGTTTTTCACTCATTTCGATTTTCCTTTTTAGAGTTTTAACATTTCTTGATCGGGGCACACTGTGTCGCATCGCCAGCGCAACAATGTTCGGTGAGATAGGCGATGAGCTTGTCCATCTCGGAAAAATTGGCGCTATAGATCACAAAGCGCCCCTCGGTGCGCGACTTGATGAGCTTGGCATGCGTCAGCGTCTTCAGGTGGAACGACAGCGTGGCGGGTGGAATTCCCAACCTTTCACCCAACGCACCCGCCGCCATGCCCTCTTTCCCTGCTTGCACCAGCAAACGAAAGACAGACAAACGCGACTCCTGCGCCAACGCCGCCAATGCTTCTACCGCCAATTCTATCTTCATCGGCCACCCTTAATGATTCTATATTTCCAATATTATAGAAATATTAAAGCCTCCGCAATCCCGGTTGGCCGGTGCAGGCAAGAACGGCATTCATGCTAGCATAGCGCCCGATTTCAACTTGCCAGTTCCGCCGCCATGACGATACAACCGACCTCACTGCTGGGATTTTCCGTGCTGTTCATATTCAGCCTTGGCATGCTGCTCATCATCCTCGAAGCCAAACTGCACATCGACAAATTCAAGCCCGCGCTTTTCATGCTGATGGCCTTTCTGTTGATTGGGCTCTATTACTGGCTGTCCGGCGACGATCCGCAACGCTTCGAGCATTTCGTCGAGATGCAGAAGGAGAACAAGGTCGAGTTGTTCTCGCTGGTCGCCTTCATGGCCTTCATGTGGATGATCGTGGAGATATTGGCAGAGCGCGGCGTGTTCAGCACATTGAACAGCTACCTCATCGGCAAGGGACTGGGCGCGACGCAGATGTTCTGGGCCACGGGTGCGCTGGCCGCCTTGCTGTCGCCGTTCATCAACAACATCACGACGGCGATGATCTTCGGCAAATCGATCAAGGAGATTTCGCGCAACCAGCAATACTCCCACATCGCGCTGTGCAACCTGATCATCGCCTCCAATTCGGGTGTCTGGTTCCTCGGTACCGCCACCAGTCTGATGGTGGTGCTGGCCGGCAAGATCAGCATCCTCGGCCTGCTCGCCCTGCTGCCCGCCTCCATCATCGGCTGGGCGGCCAGCGCAGCGGTATTACAAGCCTTCTATCTGAAGAAACTGAACGGTGAACTGATCGATACCACGCCGAGCGACGTGCGCATCAAGCACGGCGGCTGGGGCATGGTGTTCTTCGGCGTGCTCGCCGTCGCAGCGGCCGTGATCATGAACATCGTGCTGCATGTCGATATCGAATATGCGATCGGCATGGGGCTGGGTATCCTTGCGTTGTACGCCTGGCATCTGAAACGCCGCGGCAGCGATGTCATGCTGCTGGCCCAGCTGCAGAAGGTGGAATGGAACACTTTGCTATTCTTTATCGGCATCATCAGCGGCGTGGCTGCGCTGAATCACGTGGGCTGGCTGAGCTATATCTCGCGCCTGTTCGAAGTGCTGTCGCCGACGACGGTGAACGTCGCTTTGGGCGTGATCTCCGGCATCCTGGACAACGTACCGGTGGAAGCCGCAGCATTGATGTCTAACCCGACCCTGAGCGACTCGCAGTGGGCGCTCAATGCGCTGATGGTGGGCATCGGCGGCAGCCTGACGGTGATCGGCTCCGCCGCTGGCGTGATGGTGATGTCTATCGACAAGAGCTACAGCTTCGGCACGCACCTGAAGTTCCTGCCCGCCATCCTGGTCAACTTCTTCGTCTCGCTGGGCGTGTGGTACATCCAGTTCGAGATGCTGGGCTGGCATGCCTGACCGGTCAGCCGCATGTTCATCGAACTGATCATTCTGCTCGTGCTGGTCGCCGTGGTCGTGATCGCACTACGGCCACCGCGCCGCTGATGCAGGCAAAATAAAAAGGGGGCTTGCGCCCCCTTTATGTTTATTCCGAACTGAGCCAGTTAGCTGCGATGGCTGGCACGTCGCACCGACTTCGAGACGGCGCCCTCCATCCAGTTCTTGATGCGGACGGCATCACCGACACGGGTGCGCTTACCCCAGGAGTCCAGCAACACGATCACCACCGGGCGTTGCAGTATCTTCGCCTGCATCACCAGGCAACGTCCTGCTTCGCTGATATATCCGGTCTTGCTGAGGCCGATGTCCCAGGAAGCGTTGCGCACCAATGGGTTGGTATTGTTGAAACGCAGTGTGCGACGGCCATCCACGTTCACGACATGCGAGTGCGAAGTCGTGTATTGGTGGATGAGCTCGTAGTTCTGCGCCGCCATCACCATCTTCACCAGATCCTGCGCCGTCGACACATTGTCACTGTGCAATCCGGTCGGGTCGAAGAAGCGGGTGGAGTCCATGCCCAGTTCGCGCGCCTTGGCGTTCATCATCGCCAATACGACCTGGGTGCCGCCGGGATAGGTGCGCGCCAATGCGGCCGCAGCGCGATTCTCGGAAGCCATCAAAGCCAGCTTGAGCAACTCGCCGCGCGTCAGCGTCATGCCGTTGCGCATGCGGGAACGCGTCCCTTTCAAGCGGTCGCGGTCTTCGGCCTCGATGCTGATCGGCTCGTCCAGCGGCAACTTCGCATCCAGGATCACCATCGCGGTCATCAGCTTGGTGATGGACGCGATAGGCACGACGTTATCCGCGTTCTTGGTATAAAGCGGGCGCTGCCCCTTTTCGTCATAGATCACGGCGATGGCAGACCCCAGCTTGGGCATGGACGTCTTTTGCAGGATTGCATTGACGAATTCATCGTCCCGCATGGGAGCAGACGAGCTTTCGTCAGCCGCTGCATGCGCCACCAAAACCTGGCTCAACAACGACAGCATTACGATTTTCTTACGCATGATTCCCCTCTGAATCATCGATACGGCGCGCAGGATACCCTAAAAAACCAATAAAATTCAACGGATGTTGCAAAATAGCTAACGTTCTTCCTGCTGCTGCAACGCCCACATCTGGGCATATACCCCCTGCTTTTCCAGCAATGCACGGTGTGTGCCGCGCTCGATGATGCGTCCCTTGTCCATCACCAGGATCTGCTGGGCATCCACCACCGTGGACAGGCGGTGCGCGATGACCAGCGTGGAACGGTTCCGCGCGATGTTGTGCAACTCGTCCTGAATGATCTTTTCCGACTTGGAGTCCAGCGCGGAAGTGGCTTCGTCGAAGACGAGTATCTCCGGATTCTTCAGGATGGCGCGCGCGATGGCGACGCGCTGCTTCTCGCCGCCGGAAAGCTTCAGCCCGCGCTCGCCCACCATCGTCTCGTAGCCCTGCGGCAAGGATTCGATGAAGTGATGGATATGCGCCGATTGTGCGGCGCGCAACACCTCCTCGTGTGTCGCCCCAGGACGGCCATAGGCGATGTTGTAGTAGATCGTGTCGTTGAACAGCACGGTGTCCTGCGGCACGATGCCGATGGCCGCGCGCAGGCTGGCCTGCGTCACGCTACGGATATCCTGCCCGTCGATGGAGATGCCGCCCTCATTCACATCGTAGAAACGGAACAGCAGTCGCGACAGGGTCGATTTACCCGCACCGCTCGCTCCCACCACTGCCACGGTATGCCCGGACGGGATGTCGAAGCTGATGTCGGACAATATCTGCCGTTCCGGATCGTAATGAAACCCGACATGCTCGAAGCGCACCGCACCGCCGCCCAGCTTGAGCGGCGGCGCATTCGGCGCATCCTGCACCTCGCGGTTCTCGTCCAGCAGACGGAACATCTTCTCCATGTCGGCCAGGGCGTTCTTGATCTCGCGATAGACGAAACCCAGGAAATGCAGCGGCATGTAGAGCTGCAACATGAAGACGTTGACCAGCACCAGGTCGCCGATGGTCATCTTGCCCTGCGCCACCTCATCCGCCGCCAGCAACATGAGCAGGGTGACGCCCACTGCGATGATGGCGCTCTGCCCGGCGTTGAGCGCCGCCAACGAGGTCTGGTTGCGCACCGCCGACACTTCCCAGCGCTGCATCTGCTCGTCGTAACGGTGCACCTCGTAACGCTCGTTGCCGAAGTATTTCACCGTCTCATAGTTGAGCAGGCTGTCGATGGCGCGCGTGTTGGCCTTGGAGTCCATATCGTTCATAGTGCGGCGGAACACCATGCGCCACTCGGTGATGACCAGCGTGAACGCGATATACAGCAGCAGCGTGGCAAAAGTGATGATGGCGAACCACGGGTTGTACTTGACGAACAGGATAGCTGCCACCAGCCCGATCTCCAGCAGGGTCGGCAGGATATTGAACAGCAGGAAGGTGAGCAGGAAACTGATGCCGCGCGTGCCGCGCTCGATATCGCGCGACACGCCGCCGGTCTGGCGCTCCAGATGGAAGCGCAGGCTCAGGCTATGCAGGTGCTCGAACACCTGCAGCGCCACGCGCCGGATGGCGCGCTGCGTCACCTTGGCGAACAGGGCATCGCGCAGCTCGCCGAACAGGGTGCTGAACAGACGCAGCAGGCCGTAGCTGACGACCAGGAATACCGGCACGGCGAGCAGCGCCTGCGGCTTGCTCATCGCATCCACGATGTCCTTCAACACCAGCGGCACGACCACGTTGGCCAGCTTCGCCAGCACCAGCAGCACGATCACCGCGACCAGACGGACCTTGAATTCCAGCAGGTAGGGCAGCAGACTGCGGATGACATGCCAATCGGTACGCGTCTTGGCGGAAGGTGTGGGCGAGTAAGGATTCATCTGGGCATCACGGTAAATGACAGAAGGCATTATAGCCTGCGGCCTTAGTCAAAAAAAAAGCGGACATCCGCAAGGATGTCCGCAACAGGAGGAGAAACATGAAAGCGGCGGGTAGGGAGACCCGGGGACGCTCTCACCCAGCAATGAGCAAGCGCCATGCCAGTCCGGCTCGATGTTGATTCATAAAGGATTGTGCCGCTGCCGCACCAGACACCGTGCAATGCGGTGCACCCGGATGTCGCACAGCGCACAGCGGATGTGCATCATTCCGGACGGGCGGGACGCCCATAGTAATACCCCTGCGCATAGTCCACACCGATCTCGGCGAGCATCTTCGCGGTCATCTCGTCCTCCACGAACTCGGCCACCGTTTTCAGCCCGAACTCGTGCGCCATGCTGTTGATGTGCGCGACCATGATTCGGTCGCGCTCGTCGGCGACGATCTGGCGCACGAAGCTGCCCTCGATCTTCACGTAGTCGATCTCCAGATACTTCAGGTAAAGGAAAGAGGAGAAGCCGCTCCCGAAGTCATCCAGCGCCACCGCGATCTTGCTGGCGCGCAATTCCTCGATCACCGCACGCACCTGTGTCAGGTTGGGCAACGCTTCGCGTTCGGTGATTTCCAGCACGATGTTCTCGCAGGGAACGCCCGCGTTGCGCACCAGCTCCGGGATGCCGCGCACCCAGGCGATATCGCTGAAGCTGCGCGGGAACAGATTGAAGAACATCCTGGCCTGCGGAAATTTTCTGGCGATCAGTGCGTAATGCGCCAGTCCTTTGCGGAACACTTCGCGGTCGAGTTCCTGTGCCATGCCCAGCTCTTCGGCCACTTCGACGAAGTCGCCCGCCGAAATGATGTTTTCGCCGTCGCGTATCCGCACCAACACCTCATAGGCTATCACCGTGCCGCTCTGCACCTCGACGATGGGTTGCAGGAATGCTTCGATACGATCCTCGCGCAAGGCCTGGCGCAAGAAATCGCCCTGCCTGAAGATGGTCATCATGCTGCGATCCGCTTCGGTGTCGGCGGTCATCACCTGGTTCTTGCCCAACATCTTGGCCTTGTATAGCACCACGTCCATCGCCGAGTACAGCTCGTCCTCGGTCTTGCCATCTTCCGGGTAACTGACCATGCTGAAGCTGGCAGTGGTGCGTATCTTGCCGACCGGCAACTCGAATTCACGCCCGAGCAATGTCTGGTGCAGCTGGTTGGCGACCTGCAAGCCGTTTTGCGCCGGTGTCTCCGGCAGGATCAAAGCGAACTCGTCACCGCCCAGGCGCGCCAGCACATCACCGCGGCGCAAGCCTTCGGCCAGCATCGCGGTCAGCTCTTTCAGCACCATATCGCCGATGGGATGTCCGAAGGTGTCGTTGATGTACTTGAAATTATCCAGATCGATCATGATCACCGAGAACCCGTACCGGTGCCGCTCCGCGCGGATGATCTCGTATTGCAGGAACTCGTGGAACTTGCGCCGGTTGTACAGGCCGGTCAGCGGGTCGCGCACCGACAACTCCTCCAGCTTGGCGTTGTATTCCTGTATGGTTTTCAGGAGATGGTTGAAATAATCCGCCAGATTTTTGATCTCCGCCAGCGAGGAAGAGCCGGTCACACGGCGACTCATGTCCATATCCAGCGTCACACTGCGCATCACCCCCACCAGATTGGCGATGGGCAGCGCCACCAGATAGCGCAGTTTCAGATAGAGGATGATGAATACCACCGCGATCACCAACAGCGTGTAGCCGACGATGCTGTTGATCACCAGATTGAAAGAGACCTTCAAATCGCGGATCGGATAGGTGATGTCGATCACCCCATGTACCGCACCGACATGCGATTGCGTGTGGCAGCCCAGACATTCGGCCTGCGCAATGACCGGGTAGAGATAACGTATGGATTCTTCGTTGGGAAAGATCATGGCATCCTTGCCATGCTGCAGCGCAGTCGCCAATTCCGTGTCATTCCGAACCTGTTCGCTCTCTCCTACCATGATACCGAACTGCCTGGCGACGATCTCGCCCCGGTAGACGCGTATCTTCAAGTCGGGGAAGGTCGCATTCAGTCTCCGGATGGAGTCGTTGATCTCTGCCTTGTTCCAGCCCTTGCGCATGGCCGAATACAGGCTTTGCAGCACCATCTTCGACGTCTGCTGCGCATCCTCGCGCGCCAACTCGTGAATGGCGCGATCACGTATCGCTTCGGACAGCGAGTAGATCAGCAGCGCAGAAATCACTGCCGCCATCAAAGAAAGCAGGATCAGCAACCTGCCCAGCGTCAGCTGCCTGAAGATACCGAGGATGCTTTTCATTTTCACCCCTTGCTATTATCCCGACACAACCCGGCTCCACTTCTGATCGCATGGTGTGCATGCGTGCCACCATGTTTTCCAAATGACGGAACTCCGTTCAACGTCTCAATAAGCAGCATCACGCCCTGCATACAAGGCGGCCCCATATAGCGCCGCCTGCTCGTTCAGAATGACATACACCGGCATCGCTTCCAACACATGGCGCATCCTGCCTTTTTCCAGGAAGGCTTGCATGAAGAGGTCACGCTGCAGCAACGGCAATATCTTCGGAGCGATACCGCCCCCCACATACACGCCGCCGCGGCTCATCGTCTTCAAAGCCAGATTGCCGGCCTCCGCACCGTACAACTGCACGAAGCGCTCCAGCGTCTCGGCACAGATATCGTCGCTGCCGGTCAATGCTGCACGCGAGATCGCCGCGGCCGCATCCCCTGTCCGCATCTCCTCCGCCAGCCACTGCGGCACAACAGATTTGTAGTAGCCGCGCAGGAAGTCGTGCAGGTCGAGCAAACCCATGCCGGAAACCACTCGCTCCCAACTGACATGCTCGTAACGCCGTTGCAGATAGCGCAACAGATCCATCTCCAGTTCGTTCAGCGGACTGAAGCTGGCATGCCCGCCTTCGGTGGCATAGGGATGATGCCGCTGCCCGTCCCAGTACATTCCGGCCTCGCCCAATCCGGTCCCGGCGGCGATGACGGCGACATTGCCGCGCGCTTCCGCGGCTCCCAGTTGCAACACCAATCGGTCCTCGTCGCCCAGCGCGGGAAGGCCGTAGGCGGTCGCCTCCAGATCGTTGAGCAAGTCACACGCGGCAAAGCCGAGGCGCTGCCGCAACACATCCGCTTCGATATACCAGGGCAGATTGGTGGTGCGCACCACTCCGCCCAGTACCGGCCCGGCGATACCGAAGGCCGCCTGCTCCGGCGCTTGCGTGCCCGCCAGGAAACACATCAGCAATGCCTCGAAACTGGCGAAATCGCGACTCCGGTAGTCGGCCTCATGCTCGATACGCACCCGCGTGCCGCTGACCTCGGCGATCGCCAGCCGCGTCTTGGTTCCACCGATATCGCCTGCCAGCACTATGCTCATAGCGAAAGCCTATCCGTTGTTGCGTTCAGCCTGCAGGTCTGCCATCGGTGCGACCTGCCAGACGCGCTCGGCATATTCGCGAATGGTGCGGTCACTGGAGAACTTGCCCATGCCGGCGACGTTGAGGATGGCACACTTCGTCCACTTCTGCGGATCGCGGTACAGCTCTCCCACCTTGTCCTGGCAGGCGACATACGAAGCGTAGTCCGCCAACAACAAGAAACCATCGCCATGTTTGAGCAGGGAGTCGGCGACTTCCTGATAGCGCTCCGGCTCGTCGGGACAGAAATACCCGGTCGCGATCATATCCAGCGCCTGTTTCAACTCGGCGTTGCCATGGTAGTAGCTCAGCGGATCGTAGCCCTGGCGACGCACCGCATCGACTTCCCCGATGGTCAGGCCGAACAAAAAGAAATTCTCGGCCCCCACCTCTTCGCGTATCTCGATGTTCGCCCCGTCCAGCGTGCCGAGAGTCAGCGCGCCGTTCAGCGCCAGCTTCATATTGCCGGTGCCGGACGCTTCCGTACCTGCGGTGGATATCTGCTCGGACAGATCGGCAGCGGGCACAATGCGCTCGGCGTTGGAGACATCGTAGTTGGGCATGAACACCAGTTTCAGCTTGCCGCCTATCTGCTGGTCGTTATTGACGATGACGGCGACATCGTTGATGAGCCGGATGATCTGCTTGGCCATCGCATAACCTGGCGCCGCCTTGCCCGCGATGATCACGGTACGCGGCATGATGTCGGGGTGCGTGCCGGAGCGAATGCGGTTGTACAACGTAATGACATGCAGCAAATTAAGCAGCTGCCGCTTGTATTCGTGGATGCGTTTGATCTGGATGTCGAACAGCGAGGCGGGATCGATCTCGACCCCGAGCTGGTCTAGTATCAATGCGGCAAGCCGCTCCTTGTTGGCATGTTTGACGGCGCTGAATTGCTGCTGGAAACCGGCATCATCGGCGTACTCGCGCAGCTTCCGCAGCTGGTCGAGATCGGTCAGCCAACCTTTGCCGATACGCGCGGTGATCAGACCGGCCAGCTTGGGATTGGCCTGATTCAGCCAGCGCCGCGGCGTGATGCCGTTGGTCATGTTGATGATCTTGCCCGGACAGATGCGCTCGAAGTCGGCAAAGATGGTGCGCTTCATCAGCTCGGTATGCAAAGCGGCGACGCCGTTCACCGAATGGCTGCCGATGATGGCGAGATGCGACATGCGCACGCGCCGCTCACCGCTCTCGTCGATGATCGAGAGGCGGCGCAACAGTTCGCCATCGCCGGGGAACTGGTGCATCACCTGTTGCAGGAAGCGGAAATTGATCTCGTAGATGATCTGCAAATGCCGCGGCAGCAGGCTCTCGAACAGCGCCACCGGCCAGGTCTCCAGCGCTTCCGGCATCAGCGTGTGGTTGGTATAGGAGAAGATGCGCGTGCACAGCCCCCACGCATCGTCCCACGTCTGCTTGTGAACATCCACCAGCAAACGCATCATCTCGGCGATAGCGATGGAGGGATGAGTGTCGTTCAGTTGCACTGCCATCTTGTCCGGCAGTTGCGCCCAGGTGGGATGGTTCTTCTTGTAGCGGAACAGCATGTCCTGCAACGAGGCGCTGACGAAGAAATACTGCTGCTTCAGGCGCAGCTCGCGCCCCATCTCGGTGGTATCGTCCGGATACAGCACCTTGGACAGGTTCTCCGATTCGTTCTTGTCGGCGACGGCCTGGATGTAGTTGCCCTGATTGAAATACTTCAGCTCGAAATCGCGCGAGGATTTCGCCGCCCACAGCCGCATGTTGTTGACCGTCTTGCCGCCGTAGCCGGGAACCGGCGTGTCGTAGGCCATCGCCATCACGTCGTCGGTCTCCACCCAGTGGTGACGCAACACACCGTCTTCGTGCTTGTACTCCACCACGCGGCCGTTGAAGTGCACCGGATACAACAACTCGGGACGCGGAAACTCCCACGGATTGCCATAGCGCAACCAGTTGTCCGGGTGTTCCATTTGCACGCCGTTCTCGATGCTCTGGCGGAACATGCCGTATTCGTAACGGATGCCGTAACCGTAGCAAGGCAGATCCAGCGTCGCCATGGAATCGAGGAAACAGGCCGCCAGTCTGCCCAGGCCGCCGTTGCCCAATGCCGCATCCGCCTCGATCTCGGCAACGGTCTCGAAATTCTGCCCCAGTTCGTAGAGCGCCGCCTTGCATTGCTCGTCGATCCCCAGATTGAGCATGGCATTGCTCAAAGTCCGCCCCATCAGGAATTCCAGCGACAGGTAATAGGTGCGTTTGGCATCCTGTTCGTAATAACGCTGCATGGTTTCCATCCAGCGCTCGACCAGCCGGTCGCGCACGGTATAGGCGACCGTCTGGAACCAGTCGCGCGTGGTGGCGTCGGTGTGGTATTTGCTGCTGGAATAGATCAGATGATCGGCAAGCGAGACCTGGATCTCCTCCTTGCTCATGCCGGCACTTCGATGCTGCGGTGTCGCTTTGCTGCTCATCACCACCTCCGATGTGCAAGACTCTTGCTTTGGATTCTCCGCGCGGGGCGGGACAGTGTCAATTCAAGCCATAAGCAATAACCCGCAGTTCCGTCAGTGCTTCCGGGATGCCCCCACCATACCGATGCCAAAACGGATCACCACATAACTCAAGCGCGCCAGCAAGCGCGTAAAAATCCCGCGCCTTGCCAGCTCCACACGCCGCCCGTCGCGCTCAATGGCACGCCACAGATTGCCGCGCAAGGCGCCCGCAAAATCCGCATCGGACACCACCAGATTCGCCTCGCGTGCCAGGAACAGGCTGAAGGGATCGATATTGAATGAACCTACCGTTGCCCAGGCGCCATCGACCACCGCGACCTTGGCGTGCAGATAACTGGGCTGATACTCGTATATCTCCACGCCGGCACCGATCAGGCGCTCGTACAGCGCCAGCGTGGCGTAATGCTGCAAGCGGTATTCCACCTTGCCCTGCAACAACAGCACCACGCGCACCCCGCGCCGCGCCGCGCGCACCAAGGCGCGGCGGAACAAACGCCCGGGCAGGAAGTAGGCATTCGCGACGATGATCTCGCGTTGCGCACCCGCGATGGCCTTGAGATAGGCACGCTCGATGTCGCGACGATGGCGCACGTTGTCGCGCAACACCAATTGCACATTGGAATCGGGAGAGGCGTTTGATCCGATACGAGCGCCAGCCCTTCTCCTTGACCCGCTTGCGGAACGCCGCCCAGGAAACCATCTCCCACAGGTGCTGCATCACCGCTTGCACCTCGCCGGTCAATTCGCCCTGTATCCGCACGGTGTAATCCAGGCGCGGCGCATCGAAGTCCAACTCCGCAGGAATATCGTTGATGATATTGATGCCGCCGACGAAAGCCACTGCACCATCCATCACCGCCAGCTTGCGGTGCATGCGGCGCAGGCGACGCATGCGGTCGCGGCGCAGGGTGAAGGGCGATATCTCGCGCCGGAACCATTGCACCTCGACTCCCGCCTCGCGCAGCTCCTCCACAAACGCTTCCGGAAGTTCCGCCGAGCCGAACCCATCCAGCAACAGCCGCACCGCCACTCCGCGTGCCGCCGCGCGCTGCAAGGCTTCTGCGACCAGCTGCCCGGTCTCGTCGGCGGCGAAGATATAGGTCTCCAGATAGACGGTGCGCTTTGCCGCATCGATGTCGGCGCACAGCTGCGGAAAGAATGCCGTGCCGTTCTTCAACAGCATCAGTTCGTTCCCCGCGATCCGGTGGATTCGATTCATGTTTTTTTCAACTGCGCCGACAGCGCGGCGTGATCGGACAGCCGCCGCCATTTCTCACCCATGTGCACATCGCAATGCTGCACGCTGAAACCGCGCACGTAGATGCGATCCAGCCGGAACAGCGGCAAGCCGGAAGGATAGCTGCGCGCGGGCTGCCCCTTATGCAGATGGAACACGTCATGCACGTTCAGATCGTTCGCCAGCGTACGGCTCAGCTGGTTGCGCCAGTCGTTGAAATCGCCGGCGATGAGCAGCGGCGCATCGACCGGGATCTCGCTCAACACATGCTCGACCAGCGCGCTCGTCTGCATGCGCCGCCCCTTGGCGAACAACCCGAAGTGCGCGCACAGACAGTGCACAAGCCGTCCGCCGATCTGCACCTCGCAGTGCAGCAGACCGCGACTCTCGAAGCGGTGCGCGGACACATCCTTGTTGGACATCTGCACGATGGGAAAACGGCTGAGAATGGCGTTGCCGTGATGACCGTCGTCATACACCGCATTCATGCCGTAAGCATGGTGCGCCCAGAACTCATCGGCCAGGAACTCATGTTGCGGACCGGTCGGGTAATCGGCATGGCGCTGCACATGGCCCGCATGTTCGCCCTGCACCTCCTGCAGGAACACGATGTCCGCATCCAGCTCGCGCAGCCGCTCGCGCAGTTCGTGCAGCACAACGCGGCGGTTGAACTGCGAGAAACCCTTGTGGATATTGTAGGTGGCGATCTTGAGGGAGGTCATGGGTGGCATTCTACCCAATCGGCAAGACGGGATGCTGCGTCATTCGGCAACCGAGCCGCCGACTTCTGCCAACGCCCCATACCTGTCATTCGATTCCACATTGGCATCTTGAATAGCCGACTTGGACACCTCGTGTCACAAAATTGACACTCCGTAATGCTAGTGTTGCAACGAACTGTCCATACTGGCTATGTCCGCCCGGCTTAGGATAAATCATCCGGTTAATAAGGACGTAGAAGTGTAACCGTATAAGACTTTGGCAGATTGAAGAAAGGTTTAATCATGGATCAAAAAAGACAAGAAGGCTTTTTCGAAAACCATTTGGTGGGGGTTATAGTTCTCGCCACATACGTTACATTATTTGGCCTGGATTGTTTATTTGGTGGGCGCTAGGATGTTTGCTTCAAGACTGTAAAGTGAATCACAAGCTGATGCTGGTGCCTGTCAACCCCCCCCCGAACCTGTCATGCATTCTCGATGCCGCGCGTCGGCAAGTTAACAAGTACGCAAACCAGATACAAAAAAGCCCGTCGTATAACGGGCTTATCTTCATCCGGGACAAAAACTTATTGCGCCGTGAAATTTATCGATGAATTTGCCCCAACACCGAAATTGCTTCCCGGTGCGGCATTCACAATCTGCATTCCTGCTTGGTAGGCCGATAGTGTCATGATGTAGCCTGTGCCTGCCACTGTCGTATTGGCAGGAATGAAGGCGTTCGTTGCCGTAGTCGACGCAGGGCTATAAACCGGGGTAGCACCTGCAGAATTAGGCTTGATCGCTGGAATGTACAACATCCCGGTGCCAGTCATCCCTCCTGGCGGAGTCCAGGAAATAGTGTTGTCTAACGCCGCATTGAATGGGGCTGGCACAGTAATCACAGGAACGGAGGTTAAAGCACTCGCTGAAGCTGTATAGGTCGAACCGTTTGCTGCCACAGAAAGATTGAATTTCCCCGAAGCATCCGGTGTAACAGCACTCCCAGATCCTCCATACTGTTGCGTAACCGAGTTGTATGCCAATGTCTGCCCGTTCATTGTAACCACAGCATTGGAAATCGGAACCCCGTCAATACTCACTGTAACGACGGGAGTGTATGTCGAGGGGGAAGATAAGACCGCCAATCCTATTATTAACGTTCCGCCACTCGCCGACCCCGACCCGGATCCATAGCAACCATTCATTCCCAAAAGAATTACTACCAAAGATATGACCGCAAACAAACGTCTCATCGATACTCCTTTCGTAATGAATCAACCCAATCCGCACTCTAGCATCAATTAGCTTTACATCGGCTCGCCCTCGTAACCCACAAATACAACCTATATGTTGCCGATCCAACGCGTCGGCAGGTTAACGCTTCGCAAAATCCAGCAGAAATTGTAGGGGGCAATAGCGCAGCGCACCGAATGTAAAGTTTCGTGCAGCACAACGAGGTGGTTGCGCCGCTGCTATCGGCCGTAAGCGGACTTCATAGGTTTGCTGAAAAGGCTGTCTGCGCAGGCCGGGGGGATGTCCGCTTCTCACACAGAAGCGGTCGTTGCCAGGCAGTGTTTTGATGGTGATCGAAAGTCGCTTCCTAACCCAATAAGCGACCTTGGTCATGTTCCGAAGCGGACATTGGAAGTTGACTAAATTTGGATTCAATCGTCTAACTGAACAACCTTAGCCACCACGGAATATTTTCTTTGCGCTGTTCCAATGAAAATCTCCTCCAGGAGCCAGCGTTAACCAAGCTTAGAAAGCCAGTCATAAAACTAAACGAGATCAATACGACAATGCCGCTTTCCCACACATCATTGAAGCTTTTCCTTTCAACTTGTATTCTTTTTTCCAAAGTTAGAGCCAAGTCCCGAAGCTTATCTATGTCTTGCATGTTTTGTATCTTCGTCTGAACCTGAGCTGGTAGCTCCGAAGCGAAAGGGTGGGAAAATTCGAAATGATATTCAAGATAGATAACTAATGAGACAACGAAAAAGAAAATCGCCATAACTAAGTTGCTTCTAATTGCCTTGTTTTCAGTATTCAATCGCATTACTCCTTTGCCCTAATTGGGCATTACATATACGACCACTACTGGCCGACTTGCGACTGTTTGTCTTAGCTAGCATGTATGTCTGTTCTAAGCTCGGAAGCGGTCATCCCTAAGGCAGAATCCTGCAACATATACACTGACAGCACAACGAAAAAGAATATATAGACCGAATGGCATATTGTCCTTTGACGTGTGGTCAGGTAGCGTGCGTCCCTTGTATGAAGCGAAGCAGACATGTGCCGATGGGATAACCAAAGGACGCAAGTCGGCCA
>CAVTHJ010000005.1:0-110111 GCA_963734585.1 uncultured beta proteobacterium | reverse complement strand
CAGAAGAAATTGCCTTCAGGACGCTCAGCTTGAATTCAGTGGTGTAGGGGGAATAAGGCTTCTTCAGACCTCGCAGCCCATGACATTTATAGCCAGCTACCCATTTGCGGACGATTGATTCATCAATGCCAAAGAACTGGGCAGTTATTCGACTGCCATGCTTCTTTGAAAGATGGTGCTTAACAACTTCTACCTTGAACTCCGTTGAATACTTGGCCATAAAGAAATACACCCCAGTGGTTGGACTTCTGTCCAACTTCTGGGGTGCAGTTCATGATGCGGGCTTTTTTGTTTTTTTGAATTTCCGTTAATGCTTGCCGGTGCTGCCGAAGCCGTTCGCGCCGCGCTGGCTAATGGGGAACTCTTCCACGATGTTGAATTGCACCTGTGCCACCGGGACGATGACCAGTTGCGCGATGCGTTCCATCGGCATCAGCGCGAACGGGTGATGGCCGCGGTTCCAGATCGAGATGAAGATCTGTCCCTGATAATCCGAATCGATCAGCCCGACCAGATTGCCGAGCACGATGCCATGTTTATGGCCCAGGCCGGAGCGCGGCAGGATCATCGCCGCATAGTGCGGGTCATTCAGGTGCAGGGCGATGCCGCTGGGGATGAGTTCACATTGTCCCGGCTGGATGGTCATGCTGCCGTCGATGCAGGCGCGCATGTCGATGCCGGCCGAGCCTGGTGTGGCGTAGGCGGGCGGGTGCTCGTGCAGGCGCGGGTCGAGTATCTTCACATCCACTTTTTTCATTTTGGTCTTCCCTTTCTTGTAGAGTACGGCGGCGTGGCGCAGCAGTGCCCGTGCCAAAGTGAGTTTGTCGGCGCGCGGCAGCACATGCTCGCCCGCATCGTCGAACAATACCAATTCGTTGTCGTCGCTGCCGATGGCGTTCTGCGCCAGATTGGCGGCGAGCAACGGGATGTTCTTCTTGTTGCGTTTGTCAGTTGCATGTTCGTGCAGCTTTTCGCTTTCGGCTGCGAAACCCACGCAGAACGGCGGCTTGGGCAGGTTGGCGACATAGGCGAGAATGTCCGGATTGGGCATCAGCTCCAGCGTCAGCTTGGCATCGCTCTTCTTGATCTTCTGTTCGCTCGGATGTGCCGCGCGGTAATCGGCAACCGCCGCCACGCCGATGAACATATCTGTATGTGTTACATGTTGTTTTACGGCATCAAACATTTCCGCGGCACTAGTAACATCTACTATTTGTGCGCCGTGAGGTTTGCTGAGGGCGGTCGGGCCGGAGACCAGCGTGACTTCTGCCCCCATTTCCAGCGCGGCCTGCGCGATGGCATAGCCCATCTTGCCGCTGCTGCGATTGGTGATGCCGCGCACCGCATCGATGGCTTCATAGGTTGGGCCGGCGGTGATGAGCACCTTGCGGCCGGCCAACAGCCTGGGCTGAAAGGTGGCCATGATGTCTCGTGCCAGTTCTTCCGCCTCCAGCATGCGCCCCATACCTTCTTCACCGCAGGCTTGCGCGCCGCTGGCCGGGCCGAGCAATGTCACGCCATCAGCGGCGAGCTGCCGCACATTGCGCTGCGTGGCTGCGTTCGACCACATCTGTTTGTTCATCGCCGGCGCGACCAGCAACGGGCAGTCGCGCGCCAGACATAAGGTGGAGAGCAGGTCGTCAGCCATGCCATGCGCCAGCTTGGCGATGAAATCCGCCGTGGCGGGGGCGATGACGATGGCATCGGCGACGCGGCTGGAATGGATGTGAGCCATGCCCTTGTCGTCCTGCCACTGGTCGAGCAGCACCGGATGTCCGGTGAGTGCCTGCATCGTGGCGGGCGTGATGAAATGCGTCGCCGCTTCCGTCATCGCTACCTGTACCTCAATGTTTTGTTTCACCAGCAGGCGTGCCAACTCCGCCGCCTTGTAGGCTGCGATCCCGCCAGTGATGCCGAGCACGATGCGTTTTGTCTGGGACGTATCCATAATGCCGCGCATCTTAGCAAGAAAGCGCCCTTGCATGGCATGACGTGGCGGAAAAGCGCTGGATAGGCGTGTATCTAGGCCGTTTGGCATATTGACCCTGCTTCATGGGCGAGTTAGTTTGCGTCCATGAATACTTCAAGGGCACCAAGGCAGGGTTTGCAAAGAGGGAGCATCGTATTCGATCCGAGTGTGAAAGTTGAGAATCTGATTGATTCTGGATTTTGAACAGGAACTGAAATGCAAAAAGGAATTGCGAGGTGGAAATGGCAACTTGGACTGGTTGCCGTCTTGATCATTTCTGTCGGGATATTCTTGTTGAAACCTGCAAAACCAGAGCCACCTTTGACCCTTGAGCAAGCGAAGAACCTGAGCTTCAGAGTCAGCATAAAGGGTGTGCCCTTCGACGTGCCGGTCAACTATCACTACACCCAATACTCCTATTTCAAGATATGGCCGCGCCCACCGCAAAACCAGATAGATAAGGTAGAGCGTAAGGAAATTGATTACATTAAAGTCGCGGCGTTGCTGCCAGACATGTTGCCATACACCGAAGAAAATGCCGCCGAGTTCGAGACATCCGGGTGGGGTAAGAAGGTAACAATTTTGTTTGGGCAGGAAAAAAATCTAGATTTGACCTACATCTCTAAGCTGGAGAAATTTGAGAACTCAAAACTTCCCGGCATGCTGCAATACGAGAACGGGATCGGACGCAATGATACGTTTATCAGTCAGGACTATTTGATTAGTGTTCGTTGTGATAGTGAGCCGTCAAAAAAAGGCCGGTACCCATCCTGTGAAGTTCTACGGCCCTATCACTATAAACAAGCAAATGGCGCCACAGCCTTCCCCGTATTGCATCTTCGTTATCACTTTTCCCGTGATTATCTCCAGCAATGGCGTGAGATTGACGAGAAGGTAATTGCCTTGTTTGATCGCTTTGCGGGATACGCGCAATAACGAGAGAGGAATTAAGGGGGGCATGTTCGACCAATGGCCCCAAAGTCACTTACTCGGGCATTGCACGCAATGCAGCAGCTCCTCTTTATTGAATAAGGAAAGCGAGGTGAAGCATGAGCATCACTGACTGGCCTGCCGGCGAACGGCCCCGAGAGAAGTTGTTGCAGCGCGGTGCTGCGGCGTTGTCCGATGCGGAATTGCTGGCGATTTTCTTGCGCACGGGCGTTGTCGGCAAGAGTGCGGTGGATCTTGCGCGTGGTCTGCTCGCTCGCTTTGGCACTCTCACCCAGTTGTTTGCGGCCGGCGAACAAGAGTTCTGCAATATACACGGCATGGGGCGGGCGAAATTTGTTCAGTTGCAGGCGGTACTGGAGATGTCGCGGCGCGCATTGCGGGAGGAGATGCAGTCCGGTGATGCGCTGAATTCACCGCGGGCGGTGCGCGAGTACCTGCAATTGTTGTTGCGCACCAAGCCGCAAGAGGTGTTCGTCGCGATCTTTCTGGATGCGCAGCATCGGGTGATGGCCACTGAAGAGTTGTTCCAGGGAACCCTGACGCAGACCAGTGTGTATCCGCGCGAGGTGGTGAAGCGTGCTTTGCATCATAATGCGGCGGCGCTGATCTTCGCGCACAACCATCCTTCCGGAGTGGCGGAACCGAGCCAGTCCGACCAGTTGCTTACCGATGCATTGAAGCAGGCGCTGCAGTTGGTGGATGTGCGGGTGTTGGATCATTTCATTGTGGCGGGAGCGGGCTGTCTGTCGTTTGCAGAAAAAGGCATGCTGTGAAACATAGGACTATATCAAGCGAACCGAAATATGGTGAGCCGGACCAAGCGACGGTCGTGAGTGTCATTATTCGTGACTTCATTCATCTGACTGAACGTCTTTCATCGACCAGCCTGACTCATCTGATGGGTAACTATTATGAGAAAGTCTGTGTTCAAGTTGCGCAACAGCAGGGCGTTCTAACTTCGATCAGCAATCACAGCATGGTGGTGTTTTTCTCCCCGGAGGAGGGAGAGGATGCGCATGCACGCCGGGCTTTGCGTTGTGCGTTGGCGATCGCGTTGATCGCCTACCAGACGCGCTTTTGGATACGACAGACATTTCCCGAGCAAGGGTTGGATAAATTCGGGGTCGGCATCGGCATCCATAGCGGCGAATTGATACTCGCCGAATTCGGTCTGGTGCCGCATGTGCAGCAGGTGGCGAGCGGGCACGCGGTCTCTGTCGCGTCTTTGCTGGCGGTCAAGTCAAAAGAGTTGGACTGGAATGTGGTGTGTAGTGAGCAGGCCCTCGTGGCGGCCGGGCGGGGCGTGCAGACGCGTCGTCACGCCATGATCGGCGCAGACTGGCTGAAACATCCAGTGCGCGTAGCGGAAGTGGTGGTGGTGCGGGATGGGGAGAAAGTTGAGGCTGATGTCGATGCCGGCTTGCTGGATACCACGCTGGAATTGGGGCGAGGGACACGATCCGGATGTTATCCTGCGTTCGATCCGGAAAAATATGACTCTGTGGAAAAAGCGTATTCAGACGGTTTTCCGCAGATAGCCGGGTATCGTTGTTTGCGCCCGATCGGGCAAGGCGGGATGTCACGTGTATTTCTGGTTGAGCGGCTGCGCGACGGGGTGCATCTGGCTTTGAAATTCGCTAACGGCAGCGTATCGGAAGATAGCGATATGCTGTACCGTTTCGTCGAGGAATATGCCCTGCTGGAGCAGGTGCGGCATCCCAACGTGCTGCAGATATATGATCAGGGTGTGACTGACGACGTGTTGTTCATCGTCATGGAATATCTGCCCGGCGGTACGCTGAAGCAACATATCGGCAACAAGGGTATGGAGCCGGAGCGTGCGTGGAGTGTGCTGCGCGAGATGGTGCACGCACTGGCAGAGGTGCACAGGATGGGCATTATTCATCGCGATATCAAGCCGGAGAACATCCTGTTGCGTAGCGATGGCGCTGCGGTGCTGGGGGACTTTGGTGTCGCGCGGCGTATCTATAAGGCTCACCACCAAGTGCCAATGGAATACATTGTAGGTACGCCATATTTTATGAGTCCCGAGCAGGCGCTCGGTGATGCCGAAGATGAGCGTACCGACATATATAGCATGGGGGCTGTATTCTTTAATATGCTTACTGGCGAGAAACCTTATCGGGGGGCAACGCTGGAGGAGATCGTGCAACAACACCTGCACGCCCCCGTGCCCAGGCTGCCGCCACACTATAGTCATCTGCAATTCTTTTTGGAGCGGATGATGTCCAAAGATATCGAGCGACGCTATTCGGCGGAGGCATTGCTGGGGCTTCTGGAAGAATTGCAGCTGATTCCCTGATGCGCTAGCCAGTACCAGAAATGCGAAGTTGGCTCACTTCTTGCTGAAAATCTGATATTCCCTTTGACATGGCGCTCGGTTATATGGATAATCGCGCGCTCATTTTGGAGGGGTGGCCGAGTGGTTAAAGGCATCAGACTGTAAATCTGACCTCTTAGAGTACGAAGGTTCGAATCCTTCCCCCTCCACCAGATTTTTGCAGTTTGCTTTTAGTAGGTTAAGTGGGCTGGTGTTGGGTTTTGTGCGGGTGTAGCTCAATGGTAGAGCAGAAGCCTTCCAAGCTTATGACGAGGGTTCGATTCCCTTCACCCGCTCCAGTTTTAGCATGCCCATGTGGCTCAGTGGTAGAGCACTCCCTTGGTAAGGGAGAGGTCGCGAGTCCGATTCTCGCCATGGGCACCAAGTTTTTTTGTGAATAATGTTTGGCATTGATAGGGGATAAATCATGGCAAAGAGCAAATTTGAACGTACCAAACCGCACGTGAACGTAGGCACGATTGGCCACGTTGACCACGGTAAGACCACCCTGACAGCGGCGATCACCACCGTATTGTCGAAGAAGTTTGGCGGCGAAGCCAAGGCCTACGACCAGATCGATGCAGCGCCGGAAGAAAAGGCGCGCGGTATTACCATCAATACTGCCCACGTCGAATACGAAACCCAGACCCGTCACTACGCGCACGTTGACTGCCCGGGCCACGCCGACTACGTCAAGAACATGATCACCGGTGCAGCCCAGATGGACGGCGCGATCCTGGTGGTATCCGCAGCTGACGGCCCGATGCCTCAGACTCGCGAGCACATCCTGCTGGCACGCCAAGTGGGCGTACCTTACATCGTCGTGTTCCTGAACAAATGCGACATGGTTGACGATGCAGAACTGCTGGAACTGGTCGAAATGGAAGTGCGCGAGCTGCTCTCCAAGTACGACTTCCCCGGCGACGACACTCCTATCATCCACGGCAGCGCCAAGCTGGCAGTCGAAGGCGACCAAAGCGAACTGGGCGAGCCCGCCATCTTCCGTCTGGCCGAAGCCCTGGACACCTACATCCCGACACCTGAGCGCGCCATCGACGGCGCCTTCATCATGCCCGTGGAAGATGTATTCTCCATCTCCGGTCGCGGTACCGTTGTTACCGGCCGTATCGAGCGCGGCATCGTCAAGGTCGGCGACGAACTGGAAATCGTCGGTATCAAGCCAACCCTGAAGACCACCTGCACTGGCGTGGAAATGTTCCGCAAACTGCTGGACCAAGGTCAAGCAGGCGACAACGTCGGCGTGCTGCTGCGCGGCACCAAGCGTGAAGAAGTCGAGCGCGGCCAAGTGTTGGCCAAGCCAGGCTCCATCACCCCGCACACCAAGTTCACAGCTGAGATCTACGTGTTGGGCAAAGATGAAGGCGGTCGTCATACACCGTTCTTCCAAGGCTACCGTCCTCAGTTCTACTTCCGTACGACTGACGTGACCGGTGCGGTTGAACTGCCGGCAGGTACCGAAATGGTGATGCCAGGCGACAACGTCAGCATCACGGTGAACCTGATCAACCCGATCGCGATGGAAGAAGGTCTGCGCTTCGCGATCCGCGAAGGTGGTCGTACCGTCGGTGCCGGTGTGGTTGCCAAGATTATCGAGTAATAAAAGTCGATGCCGACGGAGCGAAGCAGTTCGCTCCGTCGTCGTCATTTGTGGGTTTATAGGCCAGTAGCTCAATTGGTAGAGTATCGGTCTCCAAAACCGAGGGTTGGGGGTTCGAGACCCTCCTGGCCTGCCAGTTAGTAAGTAGAAACGGACAGTTCGTACATGGCTGACAAGATCAAATTGCTGGTTGCATTCCTGCTTGTCGTGGCGGGTGTGGTCGGCTTCTACGCATTGCACGACAGCGCGGCAGTATTGCGCGTATTGTCGGTATTGCTCGGCGTGTTGCTGGCGGCGGGCGTGTTCTGGACGACCGTATCCGGCAAGCAGTTCTTCGGCTTTGCCAAAGATTCGGTGGCGGAAGCCAAGCGCGTGGTGTGGCCGACACGCAAAGAAACGATGCAGACTACCGCCGTGGTGATCCTGTTTGCGGTGGTGATGGCGCTGTTCCTGTGGGCGGTGGATGCGAGTCTGCTGCTGATCGTCAATAAACTGATGGGACGGAGTGAGTGATGGCCAAGCGTTGGTATGTGGTGCATACGTACTCGCAGTTCGAGAAGAGCGTGCATCGTGCTTTGCAAGAGCGCATCGTGCGTGAGGGGATGGAAGACCTGTTCGGTCAGATCCTCGTGCCGGTCGAAGAAGTGGTCGAGCTGAAGTCCGGTCAGAAGAGCATCAGCGAACGCAAATTCTTCCCCGGCTACGTGCTGGTCGAGATGGAGATGACTGACGAGAGTTGGCACTTGGTGAAGAATACGCCCAAGGTCACCGGTTTCCTGGGTGGTTCGGCCATGAAGCCGACACCGATAAGTCAAAAAGAAGTCGACAACATCATGTCGCAGATGCAGGCGGGTGTTGAGAAGCCGCGTCCCAAGGTGTTGTTCGAAGTGGGCGAGGCGGTGCGCGTCAAGGAAGGTCCGTTCACGGATTTCCACGGCATGGTGGAAGATGTCAATTACGACAAGAGCAAGCTGCGGGTGGCGGTCACCATTTTTGGTCGCTCCACACCTGTGGAACTGAATTTCGGGCAAGTCGAAAAAGCCTGATGTTGAGCGCCGGAATTTCCGGCATGACAAACGGGGAGTGTATCGGAGCAGTTGCGGTATGCGTTTAACCCACTAAGCAAGGAGTAGCAACGTGGCAAAGAAAATCATCGGCTTTATCAAGCTGCAAGTCCCGGCCGGTAAGGCCAACCCCAGTCCTCCCATCGGCCCTGCTCTCGGTCAGCGCGGCCTGAACATCATGGAATTCTGCAAGGCGTTCAACGCGCAGACCCAAGGTGTCGAGCCTGGTCTGCCTATCCCGGTGGTGATCACCGCATTCGCAGACAAGAGCTTCACCTTCGTGATGAAGACTCCGCCCGCAACCATTCTGATCAAGAAGGCTGCCGGTGTACAAAAGGGCAGCAAGACGCCGCACACCGACAAGGTGGGCAAGCTGACTCGCAAGCAAGCAGAAGACATCGCCAAAGCCAAGCAGCCTGACCTGACGGCAGCCGATCTGGATGCCGCAGTACGCACCATCGCTGGTAGCGCGCGCAGCATGGGCATTACCGTGGAAGGGGTGAAATAACATGGCACAAGTTTCCAAACGTTATAAGGCGCTGGTCGCCAAGGTCGATCGCAACAAGCTGTATGCGCTGGATGAAGCGCTGAAGCTGGTGAAAGAGACTGCCAAGGCCAAGTTCGATGAATCCATTGACGTGGCTGTGAACTTGGGTATCGATGCCAAGAAGTCCGACCAACTGGTGCGTGGCTCCGTGGTGTTGCCCAAGGGTACCGGCAAGACCATGCGCGTGGCTGTGTTTGCGCAAGGCGCCAAGGCTGAAGAGGCCAAGGCTGCGGGTGCTGACATCGTCGGTTTCGACGATCTGGCCGAAAGCATCAAAGCCGGCAAGATGGATTTCGACGTGGTCGTTGCTTCTCCCGATGCGATGCGTATCGTCGGTCAGCTGGGTCAGATCCTGGGTCCGCGCGGTTTGATGCCTAACCCCAAGGTGGGCACGGTGACTGCCGATGTGGCAGGCGCGGTGAAGAACGCCAAGGCCGGTCAGGTTCAATACCGTACCGACAAGAACGGCATCGTGCAGTGCACCATCGGTCGCGCCTCGTTCGCACCCGAAGCGCTGCGCGAGAACATGCTGGCGCTGATCGATGCATTGAACAAGGCCAAACCAGCCACTTCCAAGGGTGTGTACCTGAAGAAGGTTGCGATCTCCAGCACCATGGGTGTCGGTATTCGCGTCGAACAGGCTTCTCTGGCGGTATAAGTTTTAAATTTGGCGACGGGATTCTTCCCGTTGCCATTTGTTCTTTGACTGCTGGCGGCATAGGCAGATTATCAAAGACCGTAGGTGTCGAAGGCGTGGTTGGCCGGAGATCTAATCGACGGAAGTTGCGTCGGCCCACGTAGATGGTGTGCCCGCGAGCAGGAAGTTTTTTGTAATTCTCCTGTCTTGAGGACGCGGTCGTTAATCAAGGGATATCTAGCTACGGCGAAATATTCCGCTGTGAAGATGGAGGAAGACTTTGGGTCTTAATCTGCAAGAAAAGCAAGCGGTGGTCGCAGAAGTCAGCGCACAAGTGGCGAAGGCGCAGACTATCGTATTGGCTGAGTATCGCGGCATCGAAGTCGGCGACATCACCAAATTCCGTGCGAATGCACGTAGTTCTGGTGTGTATGTCCGCGTGTTGAAGAACACGCTGGCACGCCGCGCGGTGCAAGGCACTCAGTTCGAAGCGTTGGCAGACAAGATGGTGGGGCCGTTGGTTTACGGCATCAGCGCTGATCCTGTCGCCGCTGCGAAAGTGGTGTACGAATTCGCCAAGGCGAACGACAAGCTGGTGATTACAGCGGGTGCTTACAACGGAAAGATGCTGGACAAGGCGGGCGTTTCCGCACTGGCCACCGTACCTTCCAAGGAAGTGCTGCTGGCGCAACTGTGTGGTCTGTTGCAATCGCCCGTTTCCGGTCTGGCGCGCGTGCTCGCTGCAGTGGCAGAAAAGCAAACTGCCGCCGCTTAATTTATTTCGATCTCTTAATTCAGGAAGAACAACATGGCATTCGATAAAGACGCATTTTTGGCAGCACTGGACAGCATGTCCGTGCTGGAATTGAACGAGTTGGTGAAGGCAATCGAAGAGAAGTTCGGCGTGTCCGCTGCTGCGATGGCTGCTCCTGCTGCTGGTGGCGCTGCTGCTGGTGGCGCTGCTGCTGCTGAGCAAACCGAGTTCACCGTAACCCTGAAGTCCGCTGGCGAAGCAAAGGTTAACGTGATCAAGGTTGTGCGTGCTATCACTGGTCTGGGCTTGAAGGAAGCCAAGGATCTGGTTGACGGCGCACCGAAGGTCTTGAAGGAAGGTGTGAGCAAGGCTGATGCTGATGCGATCGCTAAGCAACTGATCGAAGCTGGCGCAACTGCTGAAGTCAAGTAAGCATAGCGTTTGCAGAAAGGCTGACGGAAAACCCGTCAGCCTTTTGCCGCTTCTGGAAACAAAACTGGATTTTGTGTTTGAGTGTGTAGAAGCTAACGGTTAAGCGGTGCGCAAGCGCCGATTGTCCCTTACCTTTTCCTACTGTAGTGGAGATACCATGAGCTATTCTTTTACCGAAAAAAAACGTATTCGTAAAAGTTTTGCAAAGCGCGTCGGCGCATTGCCGGTGCCCTTCCTTCTGTCTACCCAGTTGGAGTCCTATAGCGATTTCCTGCAAGCTTGGGTCGCACCAGAACAGCGCAAGAACGAGGGTCTGCAGGCTGCCTTCAATTCGATCTTCCCGATCGAGAGCCACACCAAGTTCGCGCGCCTGGACTTCGTCAGCTATACCCTGGGCTTACCGCCGTTCGACGTGCGCGAATGCCAACAGCGCGGCCTGACTTACGCTTCGCCGCTGCGCGCCCGCGTGCGCCTGACCTTGCTGGACAAGGAAGCATCCAAGCCGACCGTGAAGGAAGTGAAAGAGCAGGAAGTCTATATGGGCGAGATCCCGTTGATGACGCACACCGGCTCGTTCGTGATCAACGGTACCGAGCGCGTCATCGTGTCGCAGCTGCACCGTTCGCCCGGCGTGTTCTTCGAGCATGACCGCGGCAAGACCCACTCTTCCGGCAAGCTGCTGTTCTCCGCCCGCGTGATCCCTTACCGCGGTTCCTGGTTGGACTTCGAGTTCGACGCCAAGGACTTCGTGTATTTCCGTATCGACCGCCGCAGGAAGATGCCCGTCACCATTCTGCTGAAGTCGCTGGGCTACACACCGGAACAGATCCTGCAGATGTTCTTCCAGTTCGACACGTTCCACTTCGGCAAGAAGGGCACACAGTTCGAAGTGGTGCCGGAGCGTCTGCGCGGCGAAATCGCGCGCTTCGACATCGAAGGCAAGGGCGGCAAGGTCATCGTGACCAAGGACAAGCGCATCACCGTGCGCCATATCCGCGAGATGCAGGAAGCGGGTATCGACAAGCTGACCGTGGGCGACGATTTCCTGATGGGGCGCGTACTGGCACACAACGTCGTGGATAAGGACAGCGGTGAGATCATCGCCAATGCCAACGACGAGATCACCGAGACGCTGCTGGGCAAGTTGCAAGCAGCCGGCATCGCCAAGATCAACACGCTGTATACCAACGACCTGGATCAGGGTGCGTTCATCTCGCAGACCCTGCGCACCGACGAAACCACCGATGTGTGGACCGCACGCGTGGCGATCTATCGCATGATGCGCCCCGGCGAGCCGCCCACAGAAGATGCAGTGGAAGCGCTGTTCAACGGTCTGTTCTTCAACGAAGAGCGTTATGACCTGTCGGCTGTAGGTCGTATGAAATTCAACCGTCGCGTTGGTCGCGAAGAGTTGACGGGTGCGGTCACTCTGTCCAATGAGGATATCGTGGACGTGATCCGTATCCTGGTCGAGTTGCGCAATGGCCGCGGCGAGATCGACGACATCGATCACTTGGGTAACCGCCGCGTGCGCGCCGTGGGCGAGCTGGCGGAGAACCAGTTCCGTACCGGTCTGGCACGCGTCGAGCGTGCCGTCAAGGAACGCCTCGGCCAAGCCGAAGCGGACAACCTGATGCCGCACGACCTGATCAACGCCAAGCCGATCTCGGCTGCGGTGAAGGAGTTCTTCGGTTCCTCGCAACTGTCGCAGTTCATGGACCAGACCAACCCGCTGGCGGAAGTGACGCACAAGCGTCGTATCTCCGCACTGGGACCAGGCGGTCTGACGCGCGAACGCGCAGGCTTCGAAGTGCGCGACGTGCACCCGACCCACTACGGCCGTGTGTGCCCGATCGAAACACCGGAAGGTCCGAACATCGGCCTGATCAACTCGCTGGCGCTGTATGCGCGCACCAACGAATACGGTTTCATCGAGACGCCATACCGCCGTGTGGTGAAGAGCCGTGCTACTGACGACGTGGACTACCTGTCCGCCATCGAAGAAGGCAAGTTCACCATCGCGCAGGCGAATGCAGAGCTGGACAAGAAGGGTCACTTCACCAACGACATCGTGTCTGCACGTCAACACAACGAATTCGTGCTGGCCGAGCCGGACAAGCTGGAATACATGGACGTGGCACCGGCACAGGTGGTGTCCGTCGCTGCTTCGCTGATCCCGTTCCTGGAACACGATGACGCGAACCGCGCGTTGATGGGTGCCAACATGCAACGTCAGGCCGTGCCCGTGCTGCGTGCTGAAAAAGCGCTGGTCGGTACCGGTATCGAGCGCACTGTGGCGGTCGACTCCGGCACAGCCGTGCAAGCATGGCGCGGTGGCCGTGTGGATTACGTGGACTCCGGCCGTATCGTGGTGCGCGTCAATGACGACGAGACCAATGCCGGCGAAGTGGGCGTGGACATCTACAACCTGACCAAGTACACCCGTTCCAATCAGAACACCAACATCAACCAGCGTCCGCTGGTGCGCGTGGGCGACGTAATCGCCCGCGGCGACGTGGTGGCCGACGGCGCATCGACCGACATGGGCGAGCTGGCGCTGGGTCAGAACATGATGATCGCGTTCATGCCGTGGAACGGCTACAACTACGAAGACTCGATCATGATCTCCGAGCGCGTGGTGGCCGAAGACCGCTTCACTTCGATACATATCGAAGAGTTGACCGTGATGGCTCGTGACACCAAGCTGGGTACGGAAGAGATCACGCGCGACATCCCGAACCTGTCGGAAGCGCAGATGGCGCGTCTGGACGAGTGCGGCATCGTGCACATCGGCGCGGAAGTCGGCGTGGGCGATGTGCTGGTGGGCAAGGTCACCCCTAAGGGCGAGACACAACTGACACCGGAAGAAAAGCTGCTGCGCGCGATCTTCGGCGAGAAGGCTTCCGACGTGAAAGACACTTCGCTGCGCGTGAAGGCCGGTATCTCCGGCACCGTGATCGACGTGCAAGTGTTCACTCGCGAAGGTCTGCAACGCGACAAGCGCGCCCAGCAGATCATCGACGACGAACTGTCGCGCTACAAGAAAGACCTGGCCGACCAGATGCGTATCGTCGAGGCTGACTTGTTCTCTCGCTTGGAAAAATTGCTGCATAACAAGGTCGCCAACGGCGGTCCGAAGAAGCTGGCCAAGGGTACCAAGCTGAACAAGGAATACCTGCACAGCATCGAGCACCATCAGTGGTTCGACATCCGCGTGGCGGATGACGAAGTGGCCGCACAGATGGAGCAAGTCAAGGAAGGCTTGGCGCAGAAGCGTGTGGAATTCGATGCTGCTTTCGAACTGAAGAAGAAGAAGCTGACGCAGGGCGACGAGCTGCAAGCCGGCGTGCAGAAGATGGTCAAGGTGTATGTGGCGGTGAAGCGCCGTCTGCAGCCCGGCGACAAGATGGCCGGCCGTCACGGTAACAAGGGTGTGGTGTCGCGCATCGTGCCGGTGGAAGACATGCCGCGCATGGCCGACGGCTCGACCGTGGACGTGGTGCTGAACCCGCTGGGCGTGCCGTCGCGTATGAACATCGGTCAGGTGCTGGAAGTTCACCTGGGCTGGGCAGCGAAGGGCTTGGGCAAGAAGATCGGTCTGATGCTGGAGTCGCAGGCCAAGATCGCCGACGTGCGCAAGTTCCTGGGCAAGATCTACAAGGGCGATGAGGCTGACGAGATCGCCACCTTCACCGACGAGGAAGTGCTCGAGTTGTGCCGCAACCTGAAGGCGGGCGTGCCGTTCGCGACGCCGGTGTTCGACGGGGCCAGCGAAGAGGAGATCAAGGAACTGCTGGAACTGGCCGATCTGCCGGCCTCTGGCCAGATCCAGTTGTACGACGGACGCACCGGCGATGCCTTCGACCGCAAGGTCACCGTGGGCTACATGCACGTGCTGAAGCTGCACCACTTGGTTGATGACAAGATGCACGCGCGTTCGACCGGTCCGTACAGTCTAGTCACGCAGCAGCCTCTGGGCGGTAAAGCACAGTTCGGTGGTCAGCGCTTCGGTGAGATGGAAGTGTGGGCACTGGAAGCTTACGGCGCAGCGTACACGCTGCAGGAAATGCTCACGGTCAAGTCGGATGACGTCAATGGACGTACCAAGGTGTACGAGAACATCGTCAAGGGCGATCACAAGATCGACGCGGGTATGCCGGAGTCGTTCAACGTGCTCACCAAGGAAATCCGCTCGCTGGGTATCGACATCGATCTGGAACGCCACTAAGCCGCTGACAAAGGATAAAAGGAGTCACATATGAAAGCATTGCTCGATCTATTCAAGCAGGTTACGCAAAAGGAAGAGTTCGACACGATCAAGATCGGTCTGGCCTCTCCCGAGAAGATCCGTTCCTGGTCCTACGGCGAAGTGAAGAAGCCGGAAACCATCAACTATCGTACTTTCAAACCGGAACGCGACGGCCTGTTCTGTGCCAAGATCTTCGGCCCGGTGAAGGACTACGAGTGCTTGTGCGGCAAGTACAAGCGCCTCAAGCACCGCGGCGTGATCTGCGAAAAGTGCGGCGTCGAAGTCACGCTGTCCAAAGTGCGCCGCGAGCGCATGGGGCACATCGAACTGGCTTCCCCGGTCGCACACATCTGGTTCCTGAAGTCGCTGCCGTCCCGTCTGGGTATGGTGCTGGACATGACCCTGCGCGACATCGAACGCGTGCTGTACTTTGAAGCCTATGTGGTGACCGAGCCCGGCATGACACCGTTGAACCGTGCACAATTGCTGACGGAAGACGACTACTTGGCCAAGCTGGAAGAGTACGGCGACGAGTTCACCGCGCTGATGGGTGCGGAAGGCGTGCGCGCTTTGCTGCGCGCATTGGACGTGCCGGCCGAAGTGGAAAAGTTGCGCGCCGAACTGGAAGCGACCAGCTCCGAGACCAAGATCAAGAAATACGCCAAGCGCCTGAAGGTGCTGGAAGCGTTCATGCAATCCGGCATCAAGCCGGAATGGATGGTGATGGAAGTGTTGCCGGTGCTGCCGCCGGAACTGCGTCCGTTGGTGCCGCTGGACGGCGGCCGTTTCGCCACCTCCGACCTGAACGATCTGTATCGTCGCGTCATCAACCGTAACAACCGTCTGAAGCGCCTGCTGGAACTGAAGGCGCCCGAGATCATCGTGCGCAACGAGAAGCGCATGCTGCAAGAGTCCGTGGACTCCTTGCTGGATAACGGCCGTCGTGGCAAAGCGATGACCGGCGCCAACAAGCGTCCGCTGAAATCGCTGGCTGACATGATCAAGGGCAAGGGCGGTCGTTTCCGTCAGAACTTGCTGGGCAAGCGCGTAGACTATTCCGGTCGTTCCGTGATCGTGGTGGGCCCGCAACTCAAGCTGCACCAATGCGGTCTGCCCAAGAAGATGGCGCTGGAACTGTTCAAGCCGTTCATTTTCGAACGTCTGGAAAAGATGGGTCTGGCAACGACCATCAAGGCCGGAAAGCGCATGGTCGAGGCCGAAGAGCCAATCGTGTGGGACATTCTGGAAGAAGTCATCCATGAACACCCGGTGATGCTGAACCGCGCACCGACGCTGCACCGTTTGGGTATCCAGGCATTCGAGCCTATCCTGATCGAAGGCAAGGCGATCCAGCTGCATCCGCTGGTCTGTACGGCATTCAACGCCGACTTCGACGGCGACCAGATGGCTGTTCACGTTCCGTTGTCGCTGGAAGCGCAGATGGAAGCACGCACTTTGATGCTGGCCTCCAACAACGTGCTGTCGCCCGCCAACGGCGAGCCGATCATCGTTCCGTCGCAGGATATCGTGCTGGGTCTGTACTACATGACGCGCGAAAAGGTCGGCGCACTGGGCGAAGGGGCGATGCTGGCGGATGTGTCCGAAGTGCTGCGCGCCTACCGTTCCGGCCATGTCGATTTGCAAGCCAAGGTGGTGGTACGTATCAAGGAAGTGGTCAGCAACGAGGCGGGTGAGAAAGAAGACAAATTCACGCGCTATGAGACCACGGTCGGTCGCGCCATCCTGTCCGAATTGCTGCCGGCCAACCTGCCGTTCAGCTTCGTGAACAAGGCGCTGAAGAAGAAAGAGATCTCGCGCCTGATCAACGCCAGCTTCCGCCGTTGCGGTCTGCGTGACACGGTGATCATGGCTGACCAGTTGATGTACACCGGTTTCGCCTATGCGACCCGTGCCGGTATCTCGATCTGCGTGGACGACATGCTGGTGCCGCAACAGAAGAACGAGTTGATCGGTGCTGCCGAGAAGGAAGTGCACGACATTCACACGCAGTACACCTCCGGCCTGGTGACTCAGGGCGAGCGTTACAACAAGGTGGTGGACATCTGGGGCCGCACCGGCGACCAGGTCGCCAAGGCCATGATGGACCAGCTGGGCGTCGAGCCGGTGCTGGATCGCATCACGGGTGAAGCGCTGTTCGACAAGAAGGGCAAGGCGGTCACGCAGGAGTCGTTCAACTCCATCTACATGATGGCCGACTCCGGTGCCCGCGGTTCTGCGGCGCAGATCCGCCAGTTGTCCGGTATGCGCGGCCTGATGGCGAAGCCGGACGGCTCCATCATCGAGACGCCGATCACCGCGAACTTCCGCGAAGGTCTGAACATGCTGCAGTACTTCATCTCGACGCACGGTGCGCGTAAGGGTCTGGCGGATACGGCGTTGAAGACAGCGAACTCCGGTTACCTGACGCGTCGTCTGGTGGACGTGACGCAAGATCTGGTCATCACCGAAGACGATTGCGGTACAAGCAATGGCCGTTCGATGAAGGCGCTGGTCGAAGGCGGTGAAGTGATCGAAGCATTGCGCGAACGTATCCTCGGTCGCGTTGTGGCGGCCGATGTGGTCAATCCAGAAACGGGCGCGACCTTGTACGACGCGGGCACTCTGCTCAACGAAGACAAGGTGGAAGTCATCGAATCGCTGGGCATCGACGAAGTGCGCGTGCGTACTCCGCTGACCTGTGACACACGCTACGGTCTGTGCGCCAAGTGCTACGGTCGCGATCTGGGCCGCGGCGGCCTGGTGAACGTGGGCGAGGCAGTCGGCGTGATCGCCGCGCAGTCCATCGGCGAACCGGGTACCCAGCTGACCATGCGTACTTTCCACATCGGTGGCGCGGCATCGCGTACCGTGGTGGCGAGCCAGGTCGAAGGTAAGTCGAACGGTATCATCAAGTACAGCCCGAACATGCGCACCGTGACTACGGCACGCGGCGAGCTGGTGGTGGTGGCGCGTTCCGGCGAAGTGCTGGTGACCGACGATCATGGTCGCGAGCGCGAGCGTCACAAGGTGCCGTACGGTGCCAACCTGACCGAGCGCGAAGGCAAGGCTGTACGCGCAGGCGACATCCTGGCGACTTGGGATCCGCATACCCGTCCGATCATTACCGAATACGCCGGACGTGTGCGTTTCGAGAACGTGGAAGAGGGCGCTACCGTTGCCAAGCAGATCGACGAAGTGACCGGTCTGTCCACACTGGTGGTTATCGATCCGAAGCGTTCCACCACCGGCAAGGGCGTGCGTCCGCTGGTGCGTCTGCTGGACGACGCAGGACATGAGATCAAGATCGCCGGTACGGATACACCGATCTCGGTGACCTTCCAGGTCGGCTCCATCATCACGGTGGAAGACGGTCAACATGTGGGTGTGGGCGATGTGCTGGCGCGTATCCCGCAGGAAAGCTCCAAGACCCGTGACATCACCGGCGGTCTGCCGCGTGTGGCTGAACTGTTCGAAGCCCGTTCGCCGAAGGATGCGGGCATGCTGGCGGAAGTCACCGGTACGGCGTCGTTTGGTAAAGAGACCAAGGGTAAGCAGCGTCTGGTTATCACCGACACTTCCGGTGAGGCGCATGAGTTCCTGATCACCAAGGACAAGCATGTGCTGGTGCACGACGGTCAAGTGGTGAACCAGGGCGAAATGATCGTGGACGGCCCGGCCGATCCGCACGACATCCTGCGTTTGCTGGGTATCGAAGCGCTGGCTCAGTACATCACCGACGAAGTGCAGGACGTGTACCGTTTGCAAGGCGTGAAGATCAACGACAAGCACATCGAAGTGATCGTGCGTCAGATGTTGCGCCGCATCGCGATCGTCGACGAGGGCGATACCACCTTTATTCCGAAGGAGCAGGTGGAGCGTGCCGAGTTGCTGCAAGAGAACGAGCGCGTGGTGGCAGCGGGCAAACAGCCTGCGACTTTCCAGCATATGTTGCTGGGTATCACCAAGGCATCGTTGTCTACCGATTCGTTCATCTCCGCGGCTTCCTTCCAGGAAACGACGCGCGTGCTGACCGAAGCGGCGATCATGGGCAAGAAGGACGATCTGCGCGGTCTCAAGGAGAACGTCATCGTTGGTCGCCTCATCCCGGCAGGTACGGGTTTGGCTTACCACACGGCGCGTCGCAAACAGCGTCTGGGGCTGGACATCGCCGAAGGTGCTGGCTTGAGCGAAATTGCTGCAGCGACCGAGGCTTCGGAAGGCGTCTAGTTGCTTGACAGGAAAAGGCTTCATCAATAGAATGCGCGGTCTTTTTAGTCCGCGCATTTCTGCGCAAGTCGGTGCGGATGCGGTTGCAGGGCGGTTTTTTAGGTATAACTACTAGTTTTTAAACAGTTTTCAGGAAGCGGAATAAATAATGCCAACCATTAACCAGTTAGTGCGCACAGGCCGTACGGCCGAAGTGACCAAGAGCAAGGTGCCGGCTCTCGCGGGAAGTCCTCAAAAACGCGGCGTTTGCACGCGCGTTTACACCACGACTCCGAAGAAGCCGAACTCGGCGTTGCGTAAGGTCGCCAAGGTGCGTTTGACCAACGGCTTCGAAGTCATCTCCTACATCGGTGGTGAAGGCCACAACCTGCAAGAGCACAGCGTGGTGCTGATCCGCGGTGGTCGTGTGAAGGACTTGCCGGGTGTGCGTTACCACATGGTTCGCGGCAGTTTGGATACTGCTGGTGTGAAGGATCGTAAGCAGTCTCGCTCCAAGTACGGTGCTAAGCGCCCGAAAAAAGCGTAATTCGGAAATTAGACAGATATAACTGAGGTATTGATATGCCAAGACGTAGAGAAGTCCCCAAGCGCGAAGTTCTGCCGGATCCAAAGTTCGGTAATCAGGATCTTTCCAAGTTCGTTAACGTGCTGATGACCGCCGGCAAGAAGTCGGTTGCCGAGCGCATCCTGTACGGTGCATTGGAGCAAGTCGGCAAGAAGAGCGGCAAGGACCCGATCGAGGTGTTCAATCAGGCGGTAGCCAATGCCAAGCCGCAGGTGGAAGTAAAGAGCCGTCGCGTGGGTGGTGCCAACTACCAGGTTCCAGTCGAAGTGCGTCCGTCCCGTCGTATGGCGCTGGCAATGCGCTGGCTGAAGGAGTTCGCCCGCAAGCGCGGCGAGAAGTCCATGGGTATGCGTCTGGCTGGTGAGTTGATCGATGCTTCCGAAGGTCGCGGTGGCGCGGTCAAGAAGCGCGAAGAAGTGCATCGTATGGCAGAAGCCAACAAGGCATTCTCGCATTTCCGTTTCTAATAAGAATATACAGTTAGGTAATTTATCGTGGCACGCAAAACACCAATCGAACGCTATCGCAACATCGGCATCAGTGCGCACATTGATGCTGGTAAGACAACGACCACCGAACGCATCCTGTTCTATACGGGTGTGAGCCACAAGATCGGTGAGGTGCACGATGGTGCGGCCACGATGGACTGGATGGAGCAGGAGCAGGAGCGTGGTATCACCATCACTTCTGCGGCGACCACTTGCTTCTGGAAGGGTATGGACAACTCCTATCCGGAGCATCGATTCAACATCATCGATACGCCGGGGCACGTGGACTTTACCATTGAAGTTGAGCGCTCCATGCGCGTGCTGGATGGAGCGTGCATGGTGTATTGCGCCGTGGGTGGTGTGCAACCTCAATCTGAAACAGTTTGGCGCCAGGCTAACAAGTACAAGGTGCCGCGTCTGGCTTTCGTGAACAAGATGGACCGTACTGGCGCCAACTTCTTCAAGGTGGTCACGCAGATGCAGACCCGTCTGCGCGCAAATCCTGTTCCTCTGGTGATTCCTATCGGCGCAGAAGAGGGTTTTGTCGGCGTTGTTGATCTGATCAAGATGAAGGCGATCATCTGGGACGAAGCATCCCAGGGGATGAAGTTCGAGTACAAAGAGATTCCGGCTGACTTGCTTGAAACTGCCAAGGAGTGGCGCGGGAAGATGGTCGAAACTGCCGCCGAGGCGTCCGAGGAGATGATGAATCATTACCTCGAAAATGGCGAGTTGACCGAAGAGCAGATCATTGCTGGCATCCGTCAGCGTACCATCGCTTGCGAAATCCAGCCGATGTTGTGCGGCTCTGCGTTCAAGAACAAGGGTGTGCAGCGTATGCTGGACGCGGTGATCATGTTCTTGCCGTCGCCGGTTGATATTCCCGATGTGACAGGTGAGACAGAAGAGGGTGCTCCGGCATCCCGCAAGGCTGATGACGGCGAGAGCTTCTCTGCGCTGGCATTCAAGCTGATGACCGACCCGTTCGTGGGTCAGTTGACTTTCGTGCGCGTATATTCCGGCGTGCTGAAGAAGGGGGATACGGTTTACAACCCGATCCGCGGCAAGAAAGAGCGTATCGGTCGTATTGTGCAGATGCACGCGAACGAGCGCCAAGAGGTTGACGAGATTCTGGCTGGTGATATCGCCGCCTGTATCGGCTTGAAAGATGTGACCACTGGCGAGTCGCTGTGCGACCCGAGCAAGCCGATCATCCTCGAGCGCATGGTGTTCCCGGAGCCGGTGATTCACGTTGCTGTCGAGCCGAAGACCAAAGTTGACCAGGAGAAGATGGGTATCGCGCTGGGTCGTTTGGCGGCAGAAGATCCTTCGTTCCGTGTGCGCACCGACGAAGAATCCGGCCAGACCATCATGTCTGGTATGGGCGAGTTGCACTTGGAAATTCTGGTTGACCGCATGAAGCGCGAATTCGGCGTGGAAGCCAACGTGGGTGCGCCTCAAGTGGCTTACCGCGAAGCGATCCGCAAGTCGGTGGAGATCGAAGGCAAGTACGCCAAGCAGACCGGTGGTCGCGGTCAGTACGGCCACGTGTGGATCAAGATGGAGCCGAACGAGACTGGCAAGGGCTTTGAGTTCGTCGATGCGATCAAGGGCGGTACTGTTCCTCGCGAGTTCATTCCCGCGGTGGAAAAGGGTCTGCGTGAATCGCTGCCAAATGGCGTGTTGGCCGGTTTCCCGGTGGTGGATGTGAAGGTCACATTGTTCGACGGTTCCTACCACGACGTGGACTCCAACGAAAATGCGTTCAAGATGGCCGCATCCATGGCGTTCAAGGACGGTATGCGCAAAGCAAGCCCGGTGCTGCTGGAGCCGATGATGTCGGTTGAAGTGGAAACGCCAGAAGACTATACCGGTACGGTGATGGGTGACTTGTCTTCCCGTCGCGGCATGGTGCAGGGTATGGATGACATGATCGGCGGCGGCAAGACCGTCAAGGCTGAAGTGCCTTTGTCCGAGATGTTCGGTTACTCCACTTCGTTGCGCTCTGCTACTCAGGGACGTGCGACGTATACCATGGAATTCAAGCACTACACCGAAGCGCCCAAGAACGTCGCTGAAGCAGTGATGAACAGCAAGAAATAACACAGACTAGTCGGAGAGATAAATCATGGCAAAGAGCAAATTTGAACGTACCAAACCGCACGTGAACGTAGGCACGATTGGCCACGTTGACCACGGCAAGACCACCCTGACAGCGGCGATCACCACCGTATTGTCGAAGAAGTTTGGCGGCGAAGCCAAAGCCTACGACCAGATCGACGCAGCGCCGGAAGAAAAGGCGCGCGGTATTACCATTAATACTGCTCACGTCGAATACGAAACCCAGACCCGTCACTATGCGCACGTTGACTGCCCGGGCCACGCCGACTACGTCAAGAACATGATCACCGGTGCAGCCCAGATGGATGGCGCGATCCTGGTGGTGTCCGCAGCTGATGGCCCGATGCCTCAGACTCGCGAGCACATCCTGCTGGCACGCCAAGTGGGCGTACCTTACATCGTCGTGTTCCTGAACAAATGCGACATGGTTGACGATGCAGAACTGCTGGAACTGGTCGAAATGGAAGTGCGCGAGCTGCTCTCCAAGTACGACTTCCCTGGCGACGACACACCTATCATCCACGGCAGCGCCAAGCTGGCAGTGGAAGGCGACCAAAGCGAACTGGGCGAGCCTGCCATCTTCCGTCTGGCCGAAGCACTGGATACCTACATCCCGACACCTGAGCGCGCCATCGACGGCGCCTTCATCATGCCCGTGGAAGACGTATTCTCCATCTCCGGTCGCGGTACCGTTGTTACCGGCCGTATCGAGCGCGGCATCGTCAAGGTTGGCGACGAACTCGAAATCGTTGGTATCAAGCCAACCCTGAAGACCACCTGCACCGGCGTGGAAATGTTCCGCAAACTGCTGGACCAAGGTCAAGCAGGCGACAACGTCGGCGTGTTGCTGCGCGGCACCAAGCGTGAAGAAGTCGAGCGCGGCCAAGTGTTGGCCAAGCCAGGCTCCATCACCCCGCACACCAAGTTCACAGCTGAGATCTACGTGTTGGGCAAAGATGAAGGTGGTCGTCATACACCGTTCTTCCAAGGCTACCGTCCTCAGTTCTACTTCCGTACGACTGACGTGACCGGTGCGGTTGAACTGCCGGCAGGTACCGAAATGGTGATGCCAGGCGACAACGTCAGCATCACGGTGAACCTGATCAACCCGATCGCGATGGAAGAAGGTCTGCGCTTCGCGATCCGCGAAGGCGGTCGTACCGTCGGCGCCGGTGTGGTTGCCAAGATCATCGAGTAAGCATACAATGCGCCCCCTCGCGAGGCTGCGGCCTCGCGTTTTCGTTCTTTAAACCAGCGGCTATGCCGCGTAGATGCAAGAGAAGATTATGCAAAGTCAAAAAATTCGCATCCGCCTGAAGGCGTTCGACTACCGTTTGATCGACCAATCCGCGTTGCAAATCGTGGATACGGCAAAGCGTACTGGTGCCGTAGTTAAGGGCCCGGTTCCCTTGCCCACCAAGATCGAGCGTTTCGACGTGTTGCGTTCCCCGCACGTGAATAAGACTTCGCGCGATCAATTCGAGATTCGCACCCATTTGCGCCTGATGGACATCGTCGATCCGACAGACAAGACTGTGGATGCGCTGATGAAGCTGGATCTGCCAGCTGGCGTGGATGTGGAAATCAAGTTGCAGTAATCGCAGTTTAGTAGTTTTGCAGTACGGATCGGCTGACCAATTGAAGTCAGCCCCTTAATAAAAGGAAAAGAAAATGAGCTTAGGACTTGTCGGTCGCAAGATTGGCATGACTCGCATCTTTACCGACGACGGTACATCGTTGCCGGTGACGGTGTTGGACGTGTCCAACAATCGTGTCACCCAGATCAAAACCGCTCCCACGGATGGTTACAGTGCAGTGCAAGTCGCGTACGGTACGCGTCGTGCAAGCCGTGTGACCAAGGCTGCGGCGGGGCACTTCGCCAAAGCCGGCGTTGAAGCCGGTAGCGTGTTGAAAGAATTCACCGCCACGCCAGAACAGCTTGCTAGCCTGACTCTTGGCGGCACGGTTGGCGTGGATCTGTTTCAAGTTGGTCAGAAGGTTGATGTGACTGGCGTAACGATCGGTAAAGGCTATGCCGGTACCATCAAGCGTCACCACTTTAAATCTGGCCGCGCAACTCACGGTAACTCCAAGTCGCATAACGTTCCGGGCTCCATTGGTATGGCGCAAGACCCGGGTCGTGTGTTTCCTGGTAAGCGCATGACGGGTCACTTGGGTGACGTGCAGCGCACCGTACAAAATCTCAAAATCGTTCGTATCGATGCAGATCGCCAGTTGATCCTGGTGATGGGCGCTGTTCCGGGTGCTCCCGGCGGCGACGTGATCGTGCGTCCGGCAGTGAAGGCGGGGGCATAATGGAACTGAAAGTCATTAGCGAAAACGGCAAGGCCGGTGCAAGCATCAATGCATCCGACGACTTGTTCGGTCGTGAATACAATGAAACGCTGGTGCATCAACTGGTAACGGCCTATCAGGCCAATGCCCGTTCTGCCAACAGCAAGCAAAAAGGTCGTAGCGAGATCGCCAAGTCCACACGCAAACCGTTTGCCCAAAAGGGTACGGGTCGTGCGCGTGCCGGTATGGCATCCAGCCCTCTGTGGCGTGGTGGTGGTAAGATTTTCCCGAACTCGCCCGATCAAAATTACACACAAAAGATCAATCGCAAGATGTATCGCGCAGGCCTGGCTTCGATTTTCTCGCAGCTGGCTCGCGAAGGTCGTCTGAGCGTGGTTGAGTCTCTGTCTGTCGCTGCACCGAAGACCAAGCTGTTGGCTGAAAAGATCAAGGCTATGGGTTTGGAGCGCGTGCTGATCATCACTGACAGCATGGACGAGAATCTGTATCTGTCGTCGCGTAACTTGCCAAACGTGCTGGTGGTTGAAGCACATCAGGCTGACCCGGTCAGTCTGGTGCGTTTCCCCAAGGTGTTGGTGACACGCGGTGCGATTGCAAAAATCGAGGAGATGCTGGCATGAGCGCACAACAATTCAACGAAGAGCGTTTGCTGAACATTCTGTTGGCACCGCAGATCTCCGAAAAGGCAACTTTTGTTGCGGAGAAGAACGAGCAGGTGATCTTCCGTGTGGCATCCGATGCTACCAAGCCTGAAGTCAAGGCGGCAGTCGAGAAGCTGTTCAACGTCACTGTGGACAGCGTGCAGATCAGCAACGTCAAAGGTAAGCAAAAGCGTTTCGGCCGCTCTATCGGTCGTCGTCAAGACTGGAAGAAAGCCTATGTGTGTCTGGCTGCCGGTCAGGAAATCAACTTTGCTGCAAGCGAGCAGGGGTAAAACATGGCACTGATCAAACTTAAACCGACATCTCCGGGAACTCGCGCTGTTGTGCGTGTAGTGAATCCGGAATTGCACAAGGGCAAACCCGAAGCGTCGTTGCTGGAGAAAAAGACCAGAACCGCAGGGCGTAACCATAACGGCCACATCACCACGCGCCACATGGGCGGCGGACACAAGAAGCATTACCGCGTCGTGGATTTCAAGCGCGACAAGGATGCAGTTCCGGCCAAAGTAGAGCGTCTGGAATACGACCCGAACCGTAGCGCACACCTGGCTTTGCTGGTGTACGCAGACGGCGAGCGTCGCTATATCCTGGCACCCAAGGGTATTTCTGCGGGTGCGCAGTTGGTAAGCGGCCCGGAAGCGCCGATCAAAGCAGGTAATGCTTTGCCGCTGCGCAATATCCCGGTGGGTTCCACGATCCACGCGATCGAAATGCTGCCTGGCAAGGGCGCACAATTGGCGCGTTCGGCAGGTGCTTCGGTGCAATTGCTGGCGCGTGAAGGCAGCTACGCTCAGTTGCGTCTGCGTTCCGGCGAAATCCGCAAGGTGCATATCGACTGCCGCGCAACATTGGGCGAAGTCGGTAATGGCGAACACTCCCTGCGCTCCATCGGCAAGGCCGGTGCGAATCGTTGGCGCGGTATCCGCCCGACGGTGCGCGGTGTGGCAATGAACCCGGTCGATCACCCGCACGGTGGTGGTGAAGGTAAGACTGCGGCAGGCCGTCATCCGGTCAGCCCATGGGGTGTTCCAGCCAAGGGCTTCCGTACACGTCGTAACAAGCGGACTAGCGGCATGATCGTGCGCCGTCGCTTTCAGGTTTAAGGGGTAAGAAGATATGGCACGTTCAGTTAAAAAAGGCCCGTTCGTCGATCTGCATCTGCTGAAGAAGGTGGAAGCAGTGCGCGCTACCAACGACAAGCGTCCGGTGAAGACCTGGTCGCGTCGCTCTACCGTGTTGCCTGAGTTCGTCGGCTTGACGATCGCAGTGCACAACGGCAAGCAGCATGTTCCGGTGTACGTTTCCGAGAATATGGTAGGACACAAGCTTGGCGAATTTTCCTTGACCCGCACCTTCAAAGGTCACGCTGCTGATAAAAAAGCAGTCGCCAAGAAATAAGGAGACATGATGAGTACAACAGCAGTCATCCGTGGTGTTCGCCTGTCGGCACAAAAGGCCCGTCTGGTTGCAGATCAGATTCGTGGTCTGCCTGTCGCGCAAGCTTTGAACATCCTCACTTTCAGCCCGAAGAAGGGCGGCGCCATTCTCAAGAAGGCGCTGGATTCCGCGATTGCTAATGCTGAGCATAACGACGGCGCTGACATCGATGAATTGAAGGTTACTACCATCTACGTGGACAAGGCGACTTCTCTCAAGCGCATGATTCCGCGCGCCAAGGGCCGCGGTACCGGCATCGAGAAGCAAACCTGCCACATTACGATCAAAGTCGGGAGCTAAAGCATGGGTCAGAAAATTCATCCAATTGGATTCCGCCTGAGCGTTCAGAAAAACTGGACATCGAAGTGGTATTCCAACAGCAAGCACTTTGCCGAGTTGCTGCACAAGGACATCGAAGTTCGTGACTACCTGAAGAAGAAGCTGGCTGGTGCCGGTGTCTCCAAGATCGTCATCGAACGTCCGGCCAAGAACGCCAAGATCACCATCTACACGGCTCGTCCGGGTGTGGTTATCGGCAAGAAGGGCGAGGACATCGAGTCTCTGCGCAATGAGCTGAAGAAGCGCATGGGTCTGCCAGATGTTGGTTTGAACATCGAAGAAGTGCGCAAGCCCGAAGTGGATGCGCAGCTCATCGCTGATTCCATCACTCAGCAGCTCGAAAAGCGCATCATGTTCCGTCGTGCCATGAAGCGCGCAATGCAGAACGCGATGCGTCTGGGCGCGCAAGGCATCAAGATCATGAGTTCGGGCCGTTTGAACGGTATCGAGATTGCACGTACCGAGTGGTATCGCGAAGGCCGTGTGCCATTGCATACACTGCGTGCTGACATTGACTACGGCACATCCGAAGCGCTGACCACCTATGGTCTGATCGGCGTCAAGGTGTGGGTCTACAAGGGCGATCATCAGGCGGGACAACAGGAAGCTGCTGCTCCTGTCGTTGCTGAGCCGGAAAAGAAAGTAAGAAAGTCGGGAGCTAAGCATGCTACAGCCAGCTAGAAGAAAGTACCGCAAGGAACAGAAGGGCCGTAACACCGGTGTCGCAACACGCGGCAACAAGGTCAGTTTCGGCGAGTTTGGTCTCAAGGCCGTAGGCCGTGGCCGCCTGACTGCACGTCAGATCGAAGCGGCGCGTCGTGCCATGACACGTCACATCAAGCGTGGTGGTCGTATCTGGATCCGTATTTTCCCGGACAAGCCGATCTCCAAGAAGCCCGCCGAAGTGCGTATGGGTAATGGTAAGGGGAGTCCCGAGTACTACGTCGCCGAGATTCAGCCTGGCAAGATGCTGTACGAGATGGACGGCGTGGATGAAATGTTGGCGCGCGAGGCGTTCAAGTTGGCTTCTGCCAAACTGCCGATCGAGACAACATTCGTAGTTAGACAGGTAGGGGCGTGATCATGAAGGCAAGCGAACTGAAAACAAAATCGGTGGCCGATCTGCAACAAGAGCTGTTGTCCCTGAACAAGGAGCAATTCGGCCTGCGTATGCAAGTGGCAACCCAGCAATTGAGCAATACCAGCCAATTGCGCAAGGTGCGCCGCAACATCGCGCGTGTGAAAACGGTATTGACTGAGAAGGATGTGCAGCAATGAGTGCAGCGAATCTGAAACGTGCGTTGACCGGTACTGTCGTCAGCAACAAGATGGACAAGACGGTCACCGTATTGGTCGAGCGTAAGGTCAAGCACCCGGTGTTGGGCAAGGTGGTGCGCGTCTCCAAGAAATACCACGCTCATGATGAGAACAACGAGTTCAATCAAGGCGATGTGGTAACCATTGAAGAGACACGTCCGCTGTCCAAAACCAAGACTTGGCGTGTATCCAAGTTGGTGGAGAAGGCCAACGAGGCCTAATTTGTTAAATAAAGCTTGTGCATTTTGGCAAGTTTGAATAGAATGCGCGGCTTCGTTTCACCGTCGCTTGCGGCGGCCTAACCCGAACGGGTTCCAAAACTAGCCGCCGCAGGCGGAAAAAGTTGGAGATTGAAAAATGATACAAATGCAGTCTGTTTTGAATGTGGCTGACAACACTGGCGCGCGCTCTGTGATGTGCATCAAGGTGTTGGGTGGCTCTAAGCGTCGCTACGCTGGCGTTGGCGATGTGATCAAGGTCAGCATCCGTGATGCAGCCCCGCGCTCTCGCGTTAAAAAAGGCGAGGTGTATAGCGCTGTGGTGGTGCGTACTGCCAAGGGCGTGCGCCGTGCTGATGGTTCTTTGATCAAGTTCGATGGCAATGCGGCAGTATTGCTGAATAACAAGCTGGAGCCGATCGGTACCCGTATTTTTGGACCGGTGACTCGTGAACTGCGTAACGAGAAGTTCATGAAGATCGTCTCTCTGGCACCGGAAGTGCTGTAAGCGGCAGTCGAGGATAAATCATGCGCAAGATTAAAAAGAACGACGATGTGATCGTCATCACCGGTAAAGACAAGGGTAGTCGCGGCAGCGTGTTGAGCGTGCTGGGCGATGACCGTGTTCTGGTGGCTGGTATCAACAAGGTTAAGAAACACCAAAAGCCGAATCCGGTAAAGGGTGAGGCGGGCGGTATCGTGGAAATCGAGAAGCCTATCCATGTTTCTAATATCGCCATCTACAACGCGACCACCAAGAAGGCGGATCGCGTGGGCGTTAAGCTGTTGGAGGACGGTCGCAAGGTGCGCGTGTTCAAGTCCAACGGCGAAGTGATTGCGTAAGGGGTAAGAGCATGGCTCGTTTAAACGACTACTACAAGAAGACCGTTGCGCCGCAGCTGATGAAGCAGTTCGGCTACAAGTCTGTGATGGAAGTGCCGCGCATCGAGAAGATCACTCTGAATATGGGTGTGGGCGAGGCGGTTGCTGACAAGAAGGTGATGGATCACGCGGTCGGTGATATGCAGAAGATCGCAGGTCAGAAGCCGGTGGTGACAAAATCCAAGAAATCTATCGCGGGTTTCAAGATTCGTGAGAACTACCCGGTTGGCTGCAAAGTGACTTTGCGCCGTGATCGCATGTATGAGTTCTTGGATCGCCTGGTGACGGTTGCGATTCCGCGTATCCGTGACTTCCGTGGTATCTCTGGTAAATCTTTCGATGGCCGTGGTAACTACAACATGGGCGTCAAAGAGCAGATCATTTTCCCGGAAATCGAGTACGACAAGATCGATGCGCTGCGTGGTATGAACATCACGATCACGACGACCGCGAAGACCGACGAAGAGGCCAAGGCGCTTCTGTTGGCATTCAAATTCCCATTGAAGAACTGAGGGTGATATGGCTAAGACCGCTTTGATTAACCGCGAACAAAAGCGCCGCGACACAGTGAAGAAGTTCGCTGCCAAGCGCGCCGAGTTGTTGGCGATCGTGACCAACGTGTCGCTGAGCGATGAAGAGCGCTTTGCGGCTCGTCAAAAATTGCAAGCATTGCCGCGCGATTCCAGCCCGGTACGTTTGCGCAACCGCTGCGCGCTGACTGGTCGTCCGCGCGGTGTGTTCAGTAAGTTCGGTTTGGGGCGCATCAAGCTGCGTGAGTACGCGATGCGCGGCGAAATCCCCGGTGTAGTCAAGGCAAGCTGGTAAGGGTGAATCTATGAGTATGAGTGATCCGATCTCCGACATGTTGACGCGCATTCGCAATGCGCAAATGGCGGAAAAAGTAACGGTGTCGATGCCTTCTTCCAAGATCAAGGCGGCGATTGCCAAAGTGTTGCAGGACGAAGGTTATGTCGACGGCTTCAAGGTTGTTGCGAACGAAGGCAAGCCTCTGCTGGAAATTGGTCTCAAGTATTACGCTGACCGTCCGGTAATCGAGAAGATTCAGCGAGTGAGTCGTCCCGGTCTGCGTGTATACAAGGGCAGCGAAGATATCCCGCGCGTGATGAACGGTCTGGGTATTGCCATCGTTTCCACCTCCAAAGGTCTGATGACAGACCGCAAAGCACGTGCCAACGGTATCGGCGGCGAAGTGCTCTGCATCGTGGCTTAAGGGGGAAACATGTCTAGAGTCGCTAAAAATCCTATCGTGGTTCCTTCCGGCGTCGAAGTGACGTTGGCAGCCGATAAAGTTTCTGTGAAGGGCCCGTTGGGTACCTTGACGCAAGTTTTGAAGGGTGATGTTGCGGTTGAGCGCCAAGGTGATGCCTTGCTGTGCAAAGCTACCAACGATTCTGCCCAGGCCGATGCACAATCCGGCACCATTCGCGCCTTGCTGGCGAATATGGTCACCGGCGTGAGCAAGGGCTTTGAACGCAAACTGCTGCTGGTTGGTGTGGGTTACCGCGCGGCCGCCGCCGGTGATGCGCTGAACCTGACGCTGGGCTTCTCGCATCCCGTGGTGCACAAGATGCCCAAGGGTGTGAAGGTTGCAACGCCTACCCAAACCGAGATCGTATTGACCGGTTCGGACAGACAGCAAGTCGGTCAAGTTGCCGCTGAGATTCGTGCATACCGCGAGCCGGAGCCCTATAAGGGCAAGGGTGTGCGTTATTCCGACGAAGTGGTGATCCTGAAAGAAACCAAGAAGAAATAATCGAGGTTGATATGTTGAACAAGAATGAAGCGCGTCAGCGCAGAGCACGCAAAACCCGTGCAAGAATCGCTGAACAAAAGACTGTGCGTCTGGCGATCCACCGCACCAACCTGCATATCTATGCACAAGTGATCTCCGCCGATGGTGGCAAGATCCTGGCAAGTGCTTCCACGCTGGAAGCGGATGTGCGTAAGAGCGTCGGCAATGGCGGCAACGCCGCTGCAGCGGCAGTGGTCGGCAAGCGTATCGCCGAAAAGGCCAAGATCGCCGGTATCACCGCAGTCGCATTCGACCGTTCTGGCAACAAGTACCATGGTCGCATCAAGGCGCTGGCTGATGCCGCGCGCGAGCATGGCTTGCAGTTCTAATCTGGGGTGAATCATGGCTAAAGCACAACAAGGCAAGAATCAACAGCAAGAAGACAAGGGCGACGGCCTCATCGAAAAGATGATCCACGTCAACCGCGTGACCAAGGTAGTGAAGGGTGGCCGTATCATGGGCTTCGCTGCACTGACCGTGGTTGGTGATGGCGATGGTCGTATCGGCATGGGCAAGGGCAAATCCAAGGAAGTGCCGGTAGCTGTGCAGAAGGCGATGGAAGAGTCCCGCCGTAAACTGGTTAAAGTGAACCTGAAAGAAGGCACACTGCATCACGCAGTGATCGGACGTCACGGCGCTGCCAAGGTCTACATGCAGCCTGCATCTGAAGGTACCGGTATTATTGCCGGTGGTGCAATGCGCGCAGTGTTCGAGGCGGTTGGTGTGCGCAACGTGTTGGCCAAGTGCATCGGCTCCAGCAACCCTTACAACGTGGTGCGTGCCACGCTGAACGGTCTGAAGGCGCTGAATTCGCCGGCTGAGATCGCTGCGAAGCGCGGCAAGAGCGTAGAAGAAATCACGGGGTAAGTCATGGCAAAAGCTAAAACGGCGCAAGCCAAAACATTGAAAGTGACGCTGGTGAAAAGCATTATCGGCACCAAGGAATCACATCGCGCCACCGTGCGCGGCTTGGGTCTGCGTCGCATGAACCATACCGTCGAAGTGGAAGATACTCCGGCAGTGCGTGGCATGATTAATAAAGTGTATTACCTGGTCAAGTGCGAGGCGTAAATGCAACTCAATCAAATTAAACCTGCCGAGGGTTCCAAGCATTCTAAGCGTCGCGTTGGTCGCGGCATCGGTTCCGGTCTGGGCAAAACTGCAGGTCGCGGTCACAAAGGTCAAAAATCGCGCTCCGGTGGCTTTCATAAAGTCGGCTTTGAAGGCGGTCAAATGCCCCTGCAACGTCGCCTGCCAAAGCGTGGTTTCGTTTCTCTGACACGCAATGACACAGCGCAAGTGCGTTTGTCTGATCTGCAAAACCTGCCGGTCGACAGCATCGATTTGCTGGCGTTGAAGCAAGCTGGTGTGGTGCCTGCCACTGCTTTGACTGCCAAAGTTGTGCTGGCTGGCGAGATCAAGCGTGCAGTCAAGCTGCAGGGTTTGCAGTTGACCAAGGGTGCGCGTGCCGCAGTGGAAGCTGCTGGCGGCAGCATCGCGGAGTAAGTTTTCTGTGGCTAACGCGGTGAGCAAAGGTAAGTACGGCGATCTGGGGCAGCGGCTCTGGTTTCTGCTGCTTGCGTTGATCGTTTATCGTATCGGGGCGCATATCCCGGTGCCGGGAATCGATCCGAACGTACTGGCGGATCTGTTCAAGTCGCAAAAGGGTGGCATCCTGGGCATGTTCAACATGTTCTCGGGCGGTGCGTTGTCCCGCTTCACCATTTTTGCGCTGGGCATCATGCCGTACATTTCGGCCTCCATCATCATGCAGCTGGCTGCGATTGCGGTACCGCACCTGGAGCAGTTGAAGAAAGAAGGCGAAGCTGGGCGCCGCAAGATCACGCAGTACACCCGTTATGGAACATTGGTGTTGGCGTTGTTCCAGGCGTTCGGTATTTCGGTGGCATTGCAATCGCAGGCAGGTCTGGTGTTGCATCCCGGAACGATGTTCCAGATGACCACAGTGGTGACACTGGTGACCGGAACGATGTTCCTGATGTGGCTGGGCGAGCAGATCACCGAGCGCGGATTGGGTAACGGTATCTCGCTGATCATCTTTGCGGGTATCGCAGCGGGCTTGCCGAGCGCACTGGGCAACACGCTGGAGATGGCACGTACCGGAGCGTTCTCCATACCGCTGGTGCTGGCCCTGTTCTTCGGTGCGATATTGGTTACGGCGTTAGTGGTGTTCGTCGAACGCGGACAACGCAAGATTTTGGTGAACTACGCCAAGCGTCAAGTGGGTAACAAAGTGTACGGTGGGCAAAGTTCCCACCTGCCGTTGAAGTTGAACATGGCAGGGGTTATCCCTCCGATCTTCGCTTCCAGCATCATTTTGTTCCCGGCTACATTGGCAGGCTGGTTCGGTTCTGGTCAGAGCATGACCTGGTTGAAGGATGTGAGCGAGAAATTGTCGCCTGGTCAGCCGATCTATGTTCTGTTCTACGCGGCGGCGATCGTGTTCTTCTGCTTCTTCTATACGGCGCTGGTGTTCAGCCCGAAAGAAACAGCGGACAACTTGAAGAAGAGTGGCGCGTTCTTGCCAGGTATCCGCCCCGGTGAGCAGACAGCGCGCTACATCGAGAAGATCATGTTGCGCCTGACACTGGTCGGTGCGGTGTACATCACCTTGGTGTGTTTGCTGCCGGAGTTTTTGGTGGTGAAGTGGAACGTACCGTTCTATTTCGGTGGTACCTCGCTGCTGATTCTGGTGGTGGTGACCATGGACTTTATGGCGCAGGTGCAGTCGTACATGATGACGCACCAGTATGAGAATCTGTTGAAAAAGGCCAACTTTAAGGCCGGGTTGACGCGTTAGAAACATGGCGAAAGAAGACGTCATCCAGATGCAGGGTGAAATCGAGGAATCGTTGCCGAATGCAACGTTCCGGGTGAAGTTGGAAAATGGTTTTGTAGTGCTGGGACATATTTCTGGCAAGATGCGAATGCATTACATCCGCATACTGCCAGGCGACAAGGTGACGGTTGAAGTGTCGCCCTATGATTTGAGCAAGGCGCGCATCGTATTCCGCGCCAAGTAAGTTGAGAGAAGCAAGGAGAAGCAAATGAAAGTGCAAGCGTCCGTGAAAAAGGTGTGCCGTAATTGCAAGATCGTGCGGCGCAATCGAGTGGTTCGTGTGATCTGCAGTAGCGATCCACGTCACAAACAGCGCCAGGGTTGATTGAGTTATATCGCCGCTGGATGGTACAATTTACGTTTTCTGAATGAATAGGGTAGCTGCATGGCTCGTATTGCCGGTGTAAACATTCCAAACCATCAACACGCCGAGATCGCATTGACCGCGATCTATGGCATCGGGCGCACTCGTGCGCAGCACATTTGTGCTGCAGCCGGAGTCGTCACGACAACCAAGATCAAGGACATCAGCGATTCCGATATGGAAAAGCTGCGCGACGAAGTCGCCAAGTTCACGGTGGAAGGCGATCTGCGTCGCGAGATCTCCATGAACATCAAGCGCTTGATGGACTTGGGCTGCTATCGTGGTCTGCGTCACCGTCGCGGTTTGCCGTGCCGTGGTCAGCGCACACGTACCAACGCACGTACCCGCAAAGGACCGCGCAAGTCCATCGCCGGTGCTAAGAAGTAATCTAGTAGAGGATCAGAGACATGGCAAAGCCCAGCACGCGAGTGCGTAAAAAAGTTAAGAAGAACGTTGCCGAAGGTATCGCACACGTTCACGCCTCCTTTAACAACACCATCGTGACCATCACGGACCGTCAAGGCAATACCTTGGCTTGGTCTACCAGTGGCGCGCAGGGCTTCAAGGGCTCTCGCAAGAGTACCCCGTTTGCCGCCCAGATCGCTGCTGAGACAGTGGGTAAGTCTGCTGTTGAGTGCGGCGTCAAGAATCTGGAAGTTCGCATCAAGGGCCCGGGCCCGGGTCGCGAATCCGCAGTGCGCGCGTTGAACGCCGCAGGTTTCAAAATTACCAGCATTTCGGACATTACGCCGGTACCGCACAACGGTTGCCGTCCTCCGAAAAAGCGTCGTATCTAAGGAGTAGATCTTGGCTAGAAATCTTGATGCAAAGTGCCGTAAGTGCCGTCGCGAAGGCGAAAAGCTGTTCTTGAAGGCGGAAAAGTGCTTCACCGACAAATGCGCGGTAGAGCGCCGCGCTTATGCGCCCGGCCAGCACGGTCAGAAGAAAAACACACGTCTGTCCGAATACGGCGGTCAGTTGCGCGAAAAGCAAAAGCTGCGTCGTATCTACGGCATGATGGAAGGCCAGTTCCGCTTGACTTACAAGCGTGCTGAGCAAACACGCGGCATCACCGGCGAAAGCCTGTTGCAGCTGCTGGAATCGCGCCTGGACAACGTTGCCTATCGCATGGGCTTCGGTGGTTCTCGTGCTGAAGCACGCCAGACCGTACGTCATAACGGCGTTCTGGTTAACGGCAAGCGCGTCAACATCCCGTCCTACCAAGTGCGTCCCGGTGATGTGGTCGAAGTTGCTGAAAAGTCCAAGGGCCAACTGCGCCTGAAGTCTTCCCTGCAAGCTGCTGAGCAACGTGGCTTCCCGGAATGGATCGAAGTCGATACCAAGGGCTTCAAAGGAACCTTCAAGGCAGTACCGCAGCGTTCTGAATTGCCTGCGACCATCAACGAACACCTCGTTGTTGAGTTGTATTCCAAGTAATCCACGCGGAGTCGGATATGTCTAACAATAGTTTGTTGAAACCTCGCATCATCGACGTGCAGCGCATCTCCGCCACCCAAGCACGGGTGGTGATGGAGCCTTTCGAGCGTGGTTACGGACACACGCTGGGCAATGCCCTGCGTCGCGTTCTGCTTTCCTCCATGCCCGGTTTCGCGGTGACTGAAGTCAAGATCGCGGGCGTGTTGCACGAATACTCGTCTATCGACGGCGTGCAAGAAGACGTGGTCGAGATCCTGCTGAACCTTAAGGGTTTGGTGCTCAAGCTGCATAATTCGCGTGAAGCAACATTGCACCTGAAGAAATCGGGCGCTGGCGTTGTGACTGCTGCCGATATCGAAGTCGGCGCTGACACCGAAGTCATCAATCCGAATCACGTCATCGCTCACTTGACCGCTGGCGGCAAGTTGGACATGGAAATCAAGGTCGAGCAAGGTCGCGGTTACGTTTCCGCCATCTCGCGCATGCAACCCGGTGCGACCCGTCCGGTCGGACACATCGCCCTGGACGCTTCGTTCAGCCCGGTTGCCCGCGTCAGCTACGCAGTTGAGAGCGCACGTGTGGAACAGCGCACCGACCTCGACAAGCTGATCATGGACATCGAGACTAACAGCGCCATCGATCCGGAAGAAGCCATCCGTTATGCAGCTCGCATCCTGGTGGACCAACTCTCCGTGTTCGCTGCTCTGGAAGGTACACCGGCTCCGGTCGAGAAGCCACAAGCACCGAAGGTTGACCCGATGCTGCTGCGTCCGGTTGACGATCTGGAACTGACACCGCGCTCTTCCAACTGCCTCAAGGCACAGAGCATCCATTACATCGGCGACCTGATTCAGAACACCGAAGCAGATCTGTTGCGTACCCCGAACTTGGGCCGCAAATCGCTCAATGAGATCAAGCAAGTGCTGGCCGAACACGGTCTGTCGCTGGGCATGAAGTTGGAAAACTGGACGGCGGTTGCCGAGAAATAAAGCTGGCCTGGCTTGTGCCAGGCTAGACAGCAAGAGAGGAAAATCATGCGTCACCGTTTAGGACTTAGAAAACTCAATCGCACCAGCAGCCACCGTTTGGCGATGTTGCGCAACATGACCGTCTCGCTGCTGCGTCACGAAGTCATCAAGACCACCCTGCCGAAGGCCAAGGAACTGCGTCGCGTTGCAGAACCTATCCTGACTCTGGGCAAGAACCCCAGCCTGGCAAATCGCCGTTTGGCATTCGCCCGTCTGCGTGACCGCGAGATCGTCAGCAAGCTGTTCGACGAACTCGGCCCGCGTTACGCAGCTCGCAATGGCGGCTACTCTCGCATCCTGAAGTTCGGTTTCCGCAAGGGCGACAACGCTCCGATGGCACTGGTCGAACTGGTGGATCGTCCGGCTGATGCCCAACCGGTAGAAGCAGGCGAATAAGCTTCACTCGCTGCAAGCAACAATAAACAAGGCCGGGTTATCCCGGCCTTGTTGTTTTTGCGATTCAAAAATAAATCAGTAGGGCTTTTGTCCGACCCAGTTGCCCGGCGGCTGGTAGCGGCAGACCCAGACCTGTTCGCTGCTGTTCTCGCACACCGCGACAGCGCAGCCTACCGTGGTGGTCGTACGCCACACGACCTGCGTGTAATGTCCGCAAATCTTGCCTTTGGCACAGCTGTTGTGTGTGTAGTCGTAGTCTGCGCGCTCGCTAGCCCAGTCATCCACCACCGTTTCCGGGCTGACCTGTTGTACTTCGCGTTTGCCATCCGACCATTCCAGCGCGCTGCCCCAGAACAGATTCTCGCCGTACTTGCCATCTGGCTTGCTGTGTTGCATGCGGCATTGCTTGGTTTGCTTCAGATGGTTCGCCCAGGCCTGCGCGGCTGCGGCCAGCTCTTTCGAGTAGGTAAGTGGTGGCGCACCGACTGCCTTGCGCCAGCGATTGTGCGCAGCGACCATCTCATCCTCATCAAAATCCACCGCATGCGCCGGCAGTACCGGTATAAGGCAGCAGGCCAGAAGCAGCCGTTTCATTATTTTGCCAGCAGCTTCTGCAGATACGGCCCCGTCACGCTTTCCGGATCAGCCGCGATGTCCTTGGGCGAACCCTGCGCCACGATGAGGCCGCCGCCATCACCGCCTTCCGGCCCGAGGTCGATGACCCAGTCCGCGGTCTTGATCACGTCCAGGTTGTGTTCAATGACCACCAGCGTGTTGCCTTGGTCGCGCAGCGTGTGGATGACCTTCAGCAGCATGGCGATGTCGTGGAAGTGCAGACCGGTGGTCGGCTCGTCCAGGATGTACAGCGTGCGGCCAGTGTCGCGTTTGGACAGCTCCAGCGACAGCTTCACGCGCTGCGCTTCGCCGCCGGAGAGCGTGGTCGCGCTCTGGCCCAGCGTGATATAGCCCAGGCCCACGTCGAGCAGCGTCTTCAGCTTGCGCGCGATCATTGGTACTGGCGCAAAGAACTCGTGTGCCTGTTCCACCGTCATGTTCAGCACTTCGTGGATGTTCTTGCCCTTGTAATGCACCTCCAGCGTCTCGCGGTTGTAGCGATGGCCGTGGCACACGTCGCAAGGCACATACACGTCCGGCAGGAAGTGCATCTCTACCTTGATCACGCCGTCGCCCTGGCACGACTCGCAGCGGCCGCCCTTCACGTTAAAGGAGAAGCGCCCCGGCCCGTAGCCGCGCTCGCGCGAGGTTGGTACGCTGGCGAACAGGTCGCGTATCGGCGTGAACAGGCCGGTGTAGGTCGCCGGATTGGAACGCGGCGTGCGCCCGATGGGCGACTGATCCACGTTGATCACCTTGTCGAAGAACTCCAGCCCCTCGATCTCGGCATAAGGCGCAGGCTCTGCACTGCTGCCATAGAGGTGCTGCGCCACCGCGTTGTACAGCGTGTCATTGATGAGTGTGGACTTACCCGAGCCGGACACGCCCGCGATGCAGGTGAGCAATCCCACCGGCAGGTCGAGCGTCACGTCCTTCAGGTTATTGCCGGAAGCGCCGATGATCTTCAGGCGGCGTTCGGGATCTGGCTTGCGATACTGTGTCGGCGGTTCGATGCGGCGCCGTCCGGAGAGGTAATCGCCGGTGAGCGATTGCGGGTTGGCGCATACTTCCTTGGGCGTGCCTTGCGCCACCACCTCGCCGCCATGCTCGCCCGCGCCCGGCCCCATATCCACCACATAGTCCGCAGTCAGGATCGCATCCTCGTCATGTTCCACCACGATCACGCTGTTGCCCATGTCGCGCAGACGCTTCAGCGTATCCAGCAAGCGGTCGTTGTCGCGCTGGTGCAGGCCTATGGAAGGCTCGTCCAGCACATACATCACGCCCGTAAGGCCGGAGCCGATCTGCGAGGCCAAACGGATACGCTGCGCCTCGCCGCCGGAGAGCGTCTCGGCCGAGCGATCCAGCGACAGGTAATCAAGCCCCACGTTGTTGAGGAAGGTGAGGCGGCTGGCAATCTCCAGCACGATCTTCTCGGCGATGGCCTGCTTGTTGCCGGGCAGCGTCACGCTCTGGAAAAAAGTCAGCGCCTGCTTCAGCGGCAATGCGCTCAATTCAAAGATGGCGCGGTCGGCCACGCGCACATGGCGCGCCTCCTCGCGCAGGCGCGTGCCTTCGCAATCAGGGCAGGTACAGTTGTTGAGGTACTTCGCCAGTTCCTCGCGCACCGTGGGCGACTCGGTTTCGTTGTAGCGCCGCTCCAGGTTGTTCACGATGCCTTCGAAGGTCTCCTCGCGCAGCACCTTCTTGCCGCGCTCGTTCAGGTAGGTGAATGCGATCTCTTCGCGCCCGCTGCCGTACAGCACCACCTTTTGTATCTTCTCCGGCAGGCTCTCGAAGGATTGCTCCAAGTCGAAGTCATAGTGCTTCGCCAAGCTGTCCAGCATCTGAAAATAGAACTGGTTGCGTCGGTCCCAGCCCTTGATCGCGCCGCCACTCAATGAGAGCGAAGGGAAGGCCACGATGCGTGCCGGATCGAAGAACGAGATCACACCAAGGCCGTCGCACTTCGGGCACGCGCCCATCGGGCTGTTGAACGAGAACAGACGCGGCTCCAGTTCCTGCAGTGAGTAGTTGCAAATCGGGCAGGCGAACTTGGCCGAGAACAGATGCTCCTTGCCCGTATCCATCTCCACTGCCAGCGCGCGCCCGTCGGCGTGGCGCAACGCCGTCTCGAACGATTCCGCCAGTCGCTGCTTGATGTCCGGCGCAACCTTCAAGCGGTCCACCACGATCTCGATGGTGTGCTTCTGGTTCTTCGCTAGTTTCGGCAGGTTCTCCATCTCGCACACCTTGCCGTTCACACGCAGGCGCACAAAGCCCTGCGCACGCAGCTCGTCGAACAGCTCCACCTGCTCGCCCTTGCGCTCCACCACGATGGGCGACAGGATCATCACCTTCGTGCCTTCCGGCAGCGCCAGCACAGAATCCACCATCTGACCGACGGATTGTGCCTGCAACACGATGTCGTGCTGCGGGCAATACGGATCGCCCGCGCGTGCGAACAACAGACGCAGGTAGTCGTGAATTTCGGTGACCGTACCCACAGTAGAACGCGGGTTATGCGAAGTGGCCTTCTGCTCGATGGCGATGGCGGGGGAGAGCCCCTCGATCAGATCGACATCCGGCTTCTCCATCAACTGCAAGAACTGCCGCGCATAAGCGGAGAGCGACTCCACATAACGCCGCTGCCCCTCGGCATACAGCGTATCGAAAGCGAGCGAAGACTTGCCCGAACCGGACAAACCGGTGATCACCACCAGCTGATTGCGCGGCAGATCGAGGCTGATGTTCTTCAGATTGTGGGTGCGGGCACCGCGGATTTTGATGTATTCCATGTGAGGCTAGCGAGCGTGAAAAACGACTCGCCAATATACGCGAAATCAGGGGCTTTCCCAACCCGCATAGTCAGGATTGAAAGGGGTGTCCAAATACAGGGTTAACCCTTGCCGCACTACTGCCAAACCAGCAAGGCGGGACTATCCAGTCCAAGAATAAGGCCATTGCTGTCGGGCAGTTGCCCGACCTGTTAAGATACGCTACTTCCGAAAATCACCAGCTTCAGCTTCATGTCCGCTTCAGATTCCGCAATGACCCCCTTCGAACGCCGTGCCAGTATTGGCTTGGCGAGCATCTATGGCCTGCGTATGCTGGGCCTGTTCATCATCCTGCCGATCTTCGCGTTGTACGCCGAGAAGCTGCCGGGCGGGGAGAGTCATTTCCTGATCGGGGTGGCACTCGGTGCCTATGGGCTGACGCAGGCGATCCTGCAGATCCCGGCAGGGTGGTTGTCCGACCGTTACGGGCGCAAGCCGATCATCATTGCGGGCTTGCTGCTGTTCGCGGCGGGTAGTTTCATCGCGGCATCGGCGGATGACATCTACTGGATCATCGCCGGGCGCGTGATCCAGGGTGCGGGGGCGATCAATGCGGCGGTAATGGCGCTGACGGCGGATCTCACGCGCGAGGAGCATCGCACCAAGGCGATGGCGCTGATCGGCATGACCATTGGCGTGACGTTCTCGCTCTCTATGGTGCTGTCGCCGATTCTCTACAAGCACATCGGCATGTCCGGCATCTTCGAACTGACGGGCGTGCTGGCTTTCGTTTCCATCGCGATGGTGCTGTGGTTCATCCCCAATCCGCGCATCACGCGCTTCCACTCCGACACCGAGGCCAACACCAGCAAGCTGAAAGAAGTGCTGCGCAATGCGGATCTGCTGCGCATGGACTTCGGCGTGTTCACCCTGCACGCGATCCTGATGTCGGTGTTCATGCAGGTGCCGTTCATTTTGCGCGCAGATGGATTGGATGCGCAGCACCAGTGGCAGGTGTATCTGCCGGTGATGCTCATCGCCTTTGCACTCATGGTGCCGCCCATCATCATCGCGGAGAAGAAAGCGAAGATGAAACAGGTGTTCATGATCGCGATCGGATTGGCTGCCGTGGCGCAACTGGGCATCCTGTTCCTGCAGAGCAGCGTGTGGGGCGTGGCGCTTTCGCTGCTGGTGTTCTTCACCGCGTTCAACGTGCTGGAAGCGACGCAGCCTTCCATCGTCAGCAAGATCGCGCCGCTGGCCGCCAAGGGCACGGCGATGGGCGTGTTCAGCAGCGTGCAGTTCCTGGGCGCGTTCTTCGGCTCGGCCATGGGCGGCCTGTTGATGCAGTTCTTTGGCGGCAACGCGGTGCTGGTGTTCGCGGTGGGTATGCTGCTGCTGTGGCTGCTGGTGGCCTCCAGCATGCGCGCGCCGCAGGCGCTGATGACCAAGATGTACCACCTGCCGGAGCTGGATGAAGAAGCGGCGGGCAAGTTGCGGCAGTCTCTGGCACAATTGCGCGGTGTACGCGAAGTGCTGGTCGTGGGTAACGAGCAGATCGCCTGTCTCAAAGTGGAGATGAGCGGCTTCGACGAAGAATCAGTTGAGAATCTAGTGAAAGGGGCATGACATGTCAGTGAATAAAGTGATCCTGGTGGGACGTCTGGGCAAGGACCCGGAGACCCGTTACATGACCAACGGCGAGGCGGTGACCAACGCCACGCTGGCGACTTCCGAGAACTGGAAGGACAAGAGCGGCGAGAAGCAGGAAAAGACCGAGTGGCACAACCTGGTGTTCTATCGCCGTCTGGCGGAAGTGGCGGGCGAATACCTGAAGAAGGGCTCGCAGGTCTATATCGAGGGCAAGATCCAGACACGCAAGTGGCAGGACAAGGAAACCGGCAAGGACCGTTACACCACTGAGATCATCGTCAACGAGATGCAGATGCTGGGCGGCAAGTCCGGCGGCGCGGGCAGCTTCGAAGTGGTGGAGAACCAAGCGCAGGCTCCGGCACGCAGCGCGCCGGCCGCAAGGCCTGCCGCCGCCCCCGCAGCCAAGGGCAACTTCGACAACTTCGACGACGACATCCCCTTCTAAAAGGCAAAGCGTCGAACCGGTTGGGCGATAAAGCGGCAGGTTGATCCTGCCGCTTTTGTTTTGGTGCCCTTGCAAGGTGGGTGATTACAGTAATTCGACACGCGGTGTTTGCGCGGCGGGGATAACTGTGGGAGGATTCTTGGCGGCTACGTGCCGTTTTATCAACCGTCTCACTGGAGAACATCATGTCAAAAATTCACAACGCTGTTTTACCTGTGGCTTTGCTTTTTTCAGCGCTGGCTTTATCCGCTTGCGCGACCAAGCCGAAAGAGGCAGCTGTTGCTGAACCGGCTCCGGCTGCAACTGTTGTCGAGCAGACGGCAGCACCCGCGCCTGTCGCTGCCAGTGTGGCCGAACAGCCGGCTCCTGCTTCTGCGGCTTCTGCCGAGCAGCCCGCGCCCAAGCCGATAGTCGCCAAGAAAAAAGTGCACAAAAAAGCCAAGCCTGTTGCGCCGAAAGAAGTGGCACTCGAGCCTGTAGTCGCTCCGGAACCGGCCCCGGTCATGAAGCAGGAACCAGTCGTTGCCCAGCCCGAGCCCACACCGCCCCCGGTGGTTGTAGCGCCTCTGCAAAAGACGCCAGCACCGGGCTTGCTGGAACAATATTGGCTATGGCTGCTCGGCATCGTCATCGCCGTGGTCGCCATCCTGTGGATGAGAAAGAAGGACTAAGCACTACCAAGTTCGGATGCGCCGTGATGCGGCGCATCCTCTCTTTCCTGATCGGCTACTGAAAGCCGGTTCTGCTCTTAATCGATGGGTTCCCGTCGAGAAGCTCGGTCTAAATCACCAGCATCAAATGTTCCGATTCGCTGATCCTTTTCTCGATCCGCATCAGCGTGCTATCGCTTCTGCCTGAGAGCCTGTTGCTTTTCACTGCATTGGAACGACGAGCGGAAAAATACGTTCGTTGCGCGTCAGATCGGCAACGTTAAGTTTGACTGTGCTAGTGGGTTTTTTGAGGTGTCGCAGCACGTGCCATTGGCAGATGCAGCGTATTGATTCTGCTACGTGAGCGGTGAAACCTGTCTTGCGGGACGTTTCAACCGGCGCGTGGACGCGCCGGTTGAGCGTTGGTATTACTTCTTAGCGCCGTTAACTGCAGTCTTCAGCGTTGCACCAGCCTTGAATGCCGGAACCTTGGATGCCTTGATCTTCAGCTCAGCGCCAGTAGCCGGGTTGCGGCCAACACGTGCAGCGCGCTTGCGCACTTCAAATGTACCAAAGCCGACCAGGGCCACATTGTCGCCCTTCTTCAGGGTGGCAGTGACGATATCGATCAGGGCGCCGATATTGCGGTCTGCGTCAGCTTTGCTGCTACCAGTCTTTGCTGCCAGTGCGTCGATCAGTTCTTTACGATTCATTGCTAATGCTCCTTGTGGTTGTGGTTAAAGGCCGGGACGGATTGTTGTAGATATTGGGCTCGCTGGCAAGTGGTTGCGCGAAGAAACTTGTTCGATTGGCTGAAAGGACACAATTTTTCACCCAAAAAGAGGGCAAGAGGCATCGTTGCTGGGGATGGATGGCGCTGTTGCGGCAGATGAACGGTATGGCGGCAAGGATGAGCGGTATCGCGGCAGGGGACGAGCGGTGTTGCTGCGGTAGGGATAGACAGGGCAGAGTGAGCTACGTCCGGGCAGGCTGCATTGGTCGCCTGGACGCGAGGTGCCCGATCTCGGGCATGCAGGAAGCAGACATCAACGAACGGAAGGATTATCAAATGATCGACTGGCATTCGTGGTTGTTTTGGCCCGACAGTGTGGCGCTGTCCGTTTTGGCCCTGGGTACTCTGGTGGTGCTGTTCCTATATGCAGCGCGCAAGCCGATGCATGGGATCATCCACTCGGTGTGTCATCTGGTTACCCAGTCCACACGCTTCTTTTCCCGCTGGTTATATTTGAGCGCTGAAAATCTGCGCGTGCGCAATCAGTCGGTGTTGCTGGCGCATGGGCAGGAAAGCGCGGCTTCCCTGATCGAGCGGGAGTTCGAGCGGGTGGGCAATATCATCCGCAAGGATCTGCAGGAATTCCCCGTGTTGCAGCGCAAATTGATGGAGGAAGTCACGCGCATCGAGGAGGACTACCGCAAAAGCGGAGAGGTCCCACCGCCGCCGCCGGAATGGGTAGAGGCGCTTGAATCGGTCTCCCAGCTGAAATCGGGCGGTGATATGCCGCGCAAACTGCTGGAAGATATCAACAAGTCGATCCAGAAGATCCATGACAAGACGGTGGCGGAGTATCGGCGTGCCTACGAAGACCGGCACAAGATACTGAAGGGTATGCAACCGTCGTGGCGCTCGGTGGATAAACTGATGGGCGAGATGGACAAGAAAATGCTCACCCTCAACAGCAACGCCAAACAGATCGACGGCCATATGGCCAGGTTCGAGGGCTTGCGCGCCAAGGATGACAAGATCGAGCATGCCCTGACGACCTCCGCTTTCGTGCAGCTGGCGATCTCTTCATTGGTCATGGTGATTGCGCTGGGCGGGGCGTTCATCAACTATAAATTGATCGCGTTGCCCATGTCCGAGATGGTGGGTGCCAGCGATTACATCACCAATAGCCTGAAGACATCGGATGTGGCGGCGCTGGTGATTATCCTGATGGAAGCCTCGATGGGCCTGTTCCTGCTGGAGTCGTTGCGCATCACGCAGCTGTTTCCCAAGATCGCCAGCATGGACGACCGCATGCGTCACCGCTTGATGCTGGCTTCGCTGATCTTCCTGGTGATCCTGGCGGGTATCGAGTCGTCGCTGGCTCTGATGCGCGACATGCTGATCTCCGACAAGGCATCGTTGATGCGCGATCTGGCTTCCGCTGCGCCGGTGGTGGAAACGGGCTGGTTCTCGCGCATCCCGATGGCGGGCCAGATGATCATGGGCTTCGTGCTGCCGTTCGCATTGGCCTTCGTGGCGATCCCGCTGGAAAGCGTGGTGCATTCGCTGCGCACCGTGATCGGGGTGTTGATCGTGCAGAGCATGCGCGGACTGGCCTTTGTGATCCGCTTTGTCGGTGTGCTGTTCAAGCGCTTCGCCAAGGTGCTTGAATTGATCTATGACATCCCGATCGTCATCCCGGTCATGATCGAGCAATGGGTGGTGTCGTTACGCGGTAATGCGGACGCGGACGTCAATGGCCAAGCCAAGTATGGGAGCGCATCATGAAAAGACTTTCTCTAGTCTGGATCATCTTGTTCGGCACGCTGTTCGTCGGCGGTTGCAGCGACAGCCGGATGCATAGCCAGGCCGTGTACATGCTGGTGGATACTTCCGGCACCTACGCCCAAGAGATGAACAAGGCCACCAAGATCATCAACTATCTGCTGGCCACGCTGAACTCCGGCGATTCGTTGGCGGTGGCCAAAGTGGAGACGCGCAGCTTTACGGAAAAGGATATCGTCGCCAAGGTCACCTTCGACAAGCGCCCGTCGCAGGCAACCATACAAAAGCGCGCGTTCAAGTCCAAGATCGAGGAGTTCGCCAAGGAGATCAAAGGCAGCGCCTTTACCGACATCACCGGCGGTTTGATCCAGGGGGCGGAATACCTGAACGAGACCAAGGCCGGCATCAAGACCATCGTCATCTTCTCGGACATGCAGGAAGAGCTGGGCAAGGGAACGATGCGCGATTTCCCGATCAAGCTCGATGGCATCCGCATCGTGGCGTTGAACGTGACCAAGCTGGGCACCGACAACGCCGACCCGCGGATCTACCTGGACCGGCTGGCGCGCTGGCAGGAGCGGGTGCGCAAGGCAGGCGCGACCGACTGGGTGATGGTGAACGACCTGGAGAACAACATGGAGTCCATCCTGAGCACCCGTTGAAGATCCCGTCTTGATCTACGCAGCCCTGCTGTCCGGTCATTTAGACCTGGCGGCAGGGCTGGATCTTTTGTGGGTGTAAAATACACGCCCGAAATTCCAACCCGTGTTTTTGTAGATGAGCAAAGCCTTTACCCGCGAAACTGATGACGATGACGACGATGAAATATCGTTGCCAGCGATTCCCGCTGGCACCAAGAACTACATCACCCCGGCAGGCTATCGACGTCTGAAAGAAGAATACATGTACCTGCTGGACGAGGAACGTCCAGCGCTGGTGCAGACCGTGCATTGGGCGGCTTCCAACGGCGACCGCTCCGAGAACGGCGATTACATCTACGGCAAGAAACGCCTGCGCGAGATCGACCGCCGCCTGCGCTTCCTCGCCAAGCGTCTGGAGAACTCCGAAGTGGTCGACCCCGCGCAGCGCCAAGGTTGCGAGCAGGTGTTCTTCGGCGCGACTGTCACTGTGTGCCACGAAGACGGCAGCGAGCGCACCTACAGCATCGTCGGCATCGACGAGGCGAATGCGAGCAAAGGTCACATCAGCTGGGTGTCGCCGCTGGCACGCACGCTGCTCAAGGCGCGCGCTGATGACGCTGTGTTATTGCAACTGCCGAATGGGGTTGAAGAGCTGGTAGTGATCGAGGTGGTTTACCGGAGCATCGAGTTGTAATCGATATTGCTGGTTTGATTCGAATGTCTCAGTTCGGCCAGAAACGGACATCGGCGCTGTCCGTACTATAAATGCATATGTGGACAGTCGATTTTGCGAGGTCATTGATGAATTAAATGGTCATAGAAAATTATTGCGCGCCTCACTATTTTCAATAATACGGACCGTGGGTCCGTCTAATATCTGTTGAACTAAACCGCTATCGCGGTGGAGCTCCAATCCCACTGTCTCATCTTTAACCCTTCCATTCTGCTTGCTGCACCTGACGTAGAAATCTTCCATCCTTGATCGCGGGGATGTCCCCGGTTCGATCAAGGAGACGAAGATGAAGACGTTACGTGAGCAGATGAACGAAGCAATGATCTTGCGCGGATTTGCGGTACGCACGCGCGAGGCATACCTAGCGGCGGTGAGCGCACTCGCGAAGCACTACCACCGCTCACCGGATTTGCTGACGCCGGAAGACATACAGGCCTACCTCCTGCACCTGATTGTCGAGCGCAAGCTGTCCTACTCCACTGTGAACCAAGCCGCCAGCGCCTGCCGCTTCCTGTTCGACAAGGTGTTGCGGCGTCCGCCATCCCGCTTCGACATCCCGATGGCGAAGATATCCAGAACCTTGCCGCGTGTGTTGTCGCGCGATGAGGTCACGCGCCTGTTCGCGGCCGCGCCCAATCTCCGCGCCCGCACCCTGTTGATGACCACCTATGCCGCCGGGTTGCGCGTATCCGAGGTGTGCGCGCTGCAACTGGCCGACATCGAGAGCGCCCCGGATCGGATGTGCATCAAGGTGCGCCAAGGCAAGGGCGCAAAGGATCGCTACACCATGCTCTCTCCGCAATTGCTGCAAACCCTGCGCGATTACTGGCATCAGCGCCGTCCGCGCATCTGGCTGTTCCCCAGTCCGACCGGCAATGGGGGGATCGATCACAAGGTGGCGCAGCGCATCTATGGCGTGGCGCGCGACCGGGCAGGGCTGGGATGTGAAGGCGGCATCCACACCCTGCGCCACTGCTTTGCCACCCACCTGCTGGAGTCCGGCGTGGACATTCATACTATCCAGCGCCTGCTGGGCCACGGCCATGTGTCGACCACCATGCGCTACTTTCATCTGGCGCAAAACAAACTGACCGGTACCACGTCGCCGCTGGAGTTGCTCGACACCGTACTGCGTTAGCCGCTTCAGCCGTCATCGTGGCCCACGGTGCGGGCCTGGCCGATATCCTGCGCAATCACGGCCAGCCTTATCTCGACACGCACGCTTTGTCTACCGTTCAGGAGAAGGCGTGGCGGGCTATTGTCGCCTGCCGCACACAGGCACTGGGTGGACATATCGAGTGCTGCGATCACTGCGGCGTGCTGCGCTACCTGTACCACTCCTGCCGCAACCGGCACTGTCCGCAGTGTCAGACACGCGCCAAGGAAGCGTGGCTCGCGGCACGACGGCGAGAGCTGTTGCCGGTGCCGTACTTCCATCTGGTGTTCACCTTGCCTCACGCCATTAACGGGTTGGCCGGTTGCGATTCGCGCACGCTCTACAAACTGCTGTTCGGTGCGGTAGCGGATACGCTCAATGCGTTTGCCGCCAGCCCGCGTTGGCTGGGTGGTACGCCCAGCTTTACGCTGGTGTTGCATACCTGGAAGCAAGACTTGGGACGGCATATCCATGTTCATGCTTTGGTGGCGGGCGGTGCGCTGACGGCAGACGTCAAGTGGGTGAGTGCAAAGCGCGGCTTTCTGTTTCCGGCGAAGGCGCTGTCGGGTGTATACCGGGGCAAGTTCCTGGACGCGCTCGACGCGGTGCGCAAGGCGGGCGGCCTGCGCCACGATGCCGCAGCAGAAGATGGCGTGTGGCGGAATCTGCTTGCCCAGTTGCGCCGCCACGACTGGGTGGTTTATGCCAAGCAGCCGCTGGGTGGCCCGGCGCAGGTGTTGGAGTATCTCGGTCGCTATACGCACCGGGTGGCGATCTCCAATGAGCGCATTCTCGGCATCGATGGAAACTGTGTGCGCTTTCGGGTGCGCGACTCGGCCAACGGCAACCGCAAGAAAGTGATGTGCCTTGACGCAGGCGAATTCATCGGACGCTTTCTGCTGCATATGTTGCCCGGCGGCTTCAAACGGATTCGTCACTACGGTTTGCTGGGGCCCGCGCACAAGGCGGCCAATCTCGCCGCCGCACGCGCCGCGCTGGAAGCGCCTGCTCCCGATCCGGTCGTGGTGGAATCGGTGGAAGCGTTCATGCGGCGGGTGGCGTGCATCGAGTGGCTGAACTGTCCGCACTGCCGTGAAGGGCGATTTCTGGTGATGCAGGCGATCCCGCCCCACTTGCCGCGAGCTCCTCCTCGCGAACTTCCATGAGCGTTACATGTGCCCTCTATTGCTTCGTCCGCCGGTTGAGTGTTCGCACCAGTCGGACTTGCGCTCGCCCATATGACCTGGATGGTGCTTCAACTGACCAGTTTGTGCGGCTTTGTGCTGTTGGCGCAAACCACCCTGGCTCGCCAGGGTGGCTGTTCCTTCTTCATCTGTTGCCGCACACTCATGACATTGTGTTGACGACACACTTCAAAACCTTACAATCCCCATAGGTTCCGCTCTCCGGTGGTTCAGTTCAACGAGGTTTATCTGCCGCCGATAGAGTGCGGGGTTAACACGTTTGGGGAGGGCGGCAGATAAACGCTATTCGTTAGGAATCTGAATGTCCGACGCTGATCTCGATACAGGAAAGCTCAGAATGACCAACCTGGCTTTGGCCAACTTGGCGCTGGGTGCTGCCTTTGTGGCATCAACAATATTCTCGATAGGCGCCAAAGTTCTCGGGGCCCTTGGCATAACGTCCGTTCTTAGGCTTCTTCAGCCCTACCAGCAGCACTCTTTGCTTGCATTTGTAAGCTATTGGCTCCCAGCGGTTCTCATCTACGTCTTGTTTCGGCTGACAAGGCTAGATTCCCGCTTACGTCCCACCACGGCCATTCATTCAACTATACTGATTGCGAATCTTCTTCTCGTTCTATACGTTGCTGCACGCATATTTGCGTCGACAGTTCCGGGTGGTGGAGGAAGTTTTGTGGTCGCATCAATGAGCCCGCTGGTCATCGTTCCTGCGTGGATCTTACTTGCGTTTGGGTTCATCTCGCTAGCTTACAAATCTATTCGATCAGGCGAGATGCGGCCACGGTGGCCACAGCGATTCACAGCATCTGACGCTGGTCTTGTTGTATTCGCACTGTTGCTCCCAGCAGCATTTTCAATCACGCTACCGATTGCAAAGATGATCACGCTTTCGACTGAGTTCTCGCGATTATGTGACGGTGCTGAGATCAAGGTGCTTGAGCCGATACAAGGCGCGAAAAGCATCGCTCTTTTGCCTGATTCTTTTTCATCTATGGCGTCGGGACAGCAAGCAGAGACTAGACCTTGGACTGCTTTCTTGTTGAACCAAAGCTTGCTGGAGTTCCTAGAACGCCCAGCGACGAAAGAGAGTGGGATTGAGGGCAAAGCAAAGTACGAGCGGGTAAGCACAGTTGGCGAAAGAATCCTACGCTCGAAACCGGGTTCCACCGCTGTGACGCAGTACGTGTTCGAACCTGTAGAGGAACTGACGGCGGAATATGAAGTTCGCCCCACACGACTGACGCTTGAGCAGGGTGCTGAATTAGGATTGGGCGGCGCACGAATTGAGATACGCAGGAGGCTAGACAATCATCTTGTTGCTTATGCTCAGTACTACTGGAACAACACTGAGTTTCGGGCCTGCCCACAGGAATCCCATAGCGGAATGTTCATCTATCACTTTGTCGTTGGAGCGCTTGGCGCCAAGAATCCAGAAGGGCCGAAGTGATAGCGATCAGATTCCTAACCCTGCGGTGCAGGTGACGCTACGCGATAAAGTCGCGCAGCGCCCCTGACCTTGAACGTTGATCGTCCGCTGTCGGGAAACACCGGTGTCTCAAATGGGTTAAAAAGCGACCATTGCATGCCAAGCAGAACATCCGCGACTACTGTTTTTCCTGATTGGATTTTTGCCTGATTTCCAGTTGACTAGCCATTACGAATTAATATTCACTCCCTACAATATTTCCACCTGTGATCCGTCTTCACAGGCATGGATACGACATTAACCTCGAACGCGCTGATGGCCGAACAGGATAAACGCATCACCGAAACCATCTCGCGCGAGCGCGGGCGGCTGCGGAATTTCATCCGGCGGCGCGTGCCGGATGCGAACGAGGCGGAGGATATCCTGCAGGATGTGTTCTTCGAGTACGTGGAGAACTATCGGCTGCCGGAGCCGATCGAGCAGGTCGGTGCATGGCTGTTCCGCGTGGCGCGCAATCGCATCATCGATCGCTTCCGCAAGAAACGCGAGGTGGCAGCTGCCGGAAGTGTCGGGCGATGACGGACGATGAGCATTGGCTGGAAGAGGTTCTGCCGTCGCCGGATGCGGGGCCGGAAGCGGCCTATGCGAGGTCGGTGCTGCTGGAAGAGCTGTATGCGGCACTTGCCGAGTTGCCGAAGGAGCAGCGCGACGTATTCATCGCCCACGAACTGGATGGGCGCAGCTTCAAGGAGTTGGCGGCGGAGAGTGGTGCGGGTGTGAACACGCTGCTGGCGCGCAAACGTTATGCGGTGCTGCATCTGCGGGCACGACTGCAAACGATCTATGACGAATTCGATCTGTAAAGGAGAAGTGAACATGAACTGCAAAATGAAATGCTGGAAGATAGGTGTGTTGGTGGTGGTCGGCATCGCCGCGCTGGGCTGGGTGGTGATGGCGTTGTGGAACTGGCTGCTGCCGAATTTGTTCGGCATCAAAGAGATCGACTATGTGCAGGCGATGGGCGTGTTGCTGCTGAGCAAGATATTGTTCGGCGGATTCCGCGGGCATTGCGGCGGGCATGCCAAGTGGCATCAGCACCGTCTGGAAAACATGACGCCGGAAGAGCGTGAGAAATTCCAGAGCGGAATGCGCGGCTGCTGCGGCAGTGGCAAACAGGAAGACACTGCGCCGAAGGACTGACATGATCAAGCGCATCCTGTTGTTGGGGGCGACCGGACGCACCGGCCGCCTCGCGCTGGAATACGCCTTGGCGCAAGGTCTGGAAGTGACGGCGCTGGTGCGCCGTCCGGCGGCGATCACCGTGCAGTCGGACAAGCTCACGGTGATCGAGGGTTCGCCGCTGAATGCCGACGATGTCAAGCGAGCCATCGCGGGTTGCGATGCGGTGGTCAGTGCGCTGAACAACAACCGCACTTCGGATAACCCGTGGGCGAAGCGTCTCAGTCCGTCGCTGTTCATGACGCATTCGATACGCACTTGCCTGGCGGCGATGAAAGAGCAGGGCATGCGCCGCATCGTCGTGCTGAGTTCGGTCGGGGTGAACGATTCCTTCGATGATGCCGTGTTCTTCATGCGCTGGCTGATACGCAACACCAATCTGCAATACACCTTTCAGGATCACGATGCGCAGGAAGCCGAGTTGCGCCGCTCCGGCGTGGACTGGACTGCGGTGCGCGCGGCGCTGTTGAACAACGGCAAGAAACTCAAGACGCTGATCGTGAGCAGTTACAACGAGCCGAAACCGGCGCTGATGATCTCGCGCCTGCATACGGCGCATTACCTGATCGATTGCCTGAGCGACCAGACGACCTTCCGCAAGGCGCCGACCATCTCTGAACGTTAGCCAGGCATGCAAGCAACGCGGCAGGATTTCGTCTTTGGAATAATTCAGTCGTTTGACTTAATCAAATGACTGAATTATTGTGCGCCTCCATTCACGATTCCGGGTGAGACATGGTCGCTAAAAAAGAAACGCGCTGTCTGTTGCTGCAAACGGCACAACGCCTGCTTGGCCACCAGCCGACTTCGCAGGAAGAAACGCGCTGGCGCTTGCTGCAGGCGGCTGCCGAGGTGTTTGCCGAAGTCGGCTATCACGCCGCGACCACGCGCGAGATATGCAAGCGCGCAGAGGTCAATCTGGCGTCCATCCATTATTACTACGGCGACAAGGCGGAGTTGTACCGCGAGGTGTTCCGCCTGCCTTTCCTCAACGAAGGCAACGTATTCGCGACACTCGATATCACGCAGATGTCCTTGCCGGAAGCGCTGTCTGTCTTCTACAACTGGCTGTTCCCGCCCACTGCAGAAGAAGACCCGATAGTTCATCTGTTCGTGCGTCTGCATGCGCGCGAGGAGGCTGAGCCCAGCGGCGTGCTGGGCGATGTGCTGGTCCAGGCGTTCCGGCCCAATCACGAAAAGATGCAAGCCTTGTTGTGCCGGGAATTCGGCCTGAAAAAGCCGGATGTGGAAGTGGACAGGCTGGCCTTCTGTCTGGCGGGTTTGGTCAGCGTCTATTTTCATGGCGGACGCGCGATCGTCGAAGATATTGCACCGCATCTGCTGCATGACAAGAATGCCAAGGCGGTGATGGTGGAGAGATTGGTGGAATACGCCGTCGCCATGATCGAGTGCGAACGCAAGCGTCGTGCGGCAGCGAGAAAGAAATAAGCAGCTTGGTCAATCAATACACAAGAACATAGAAGCATGCATTGAAAGGAAGCAAGATGATGAACATGAACTTCAAACCCGGCAGCCGCACAATCAAGATCGCCGCATTGGTATTGACGCTGGCGGGCGGGGCGGCCTGGTTGGTTGGCAGCAGCAAGGCAGAGCAGGCCGCCCCCGCGGCCACGGTCAGCAGGCCGGCACTCACGGTGCGTACCACGACGCTGCGCGACGACAAATGGGCGCGTACCTTGACTGCCAACGGCAGCATCCTGCCGTGGCAGGAAGCGATCATCAGTGCCCAAGTGCAGGGGCTGCGCATCGCCGAGGTGAAAGTCAGCATCGGCGACCATGTGAAACAGGGCGATGTGCTGGTGACGCTGGATAACTTCGCGCGCCTGAGCGACGATCCGGCGGCTGCGCGTGCCGCCCAAGGGCGCATCGTGGCGCCGGATGACGGCATCATTTCGGCGGCGAATGCCAACGTCGGATCGATGGCGCAGCCCGGCGTGGAACTGTTCCGTTTGATCCGCAAAGGCCGTCTGGAGTGGCGTGCCGAACTGACGGCGGAAGAGTTGATGCTGCTGCGCAAAGGTATGCCCGTGGATGTGGTCGTGGGAGAAGAGCGCGTCATCAAAGGAACAGTGCGCGCGATCTCGCCTTCGGTGAATGCGCAGACGCGCTACGGGTATGCGCTGATTTCCTTGCCGGACAGCAGCGGGATCATCGCGGGCGCTTATGCGCGCGGCATATTCGACGTCAGCGGCGGCAAGCGCAATTTGCTGTCGTTGCCGCAATCCGCCGTGATGCGCCGCGGCAGCACGACATACGTGCTGGTCGTGGGACCGGACAACCATGTGCATGAACGTCCGGTGAAGATCGGGCAGCGCAGTGGCGATCGCATCGAGGTCAGACAGGGGCTCAAGGCGAACGAGCCGGTCGTGGAAACGCGGCGGGCCGTTCCTGACCGAAGGCGATGTCGTGCAAGTGGTGAAAGGTTAATCATGAACATATCGGCCTGGTCCATACGCAATCCGATCCCCGCGGTGATGGGATTCGCGATGCTCACGTTCCTCGGTTTCATGGCGTTCAAGGCCATGAAGATCCAGCTGTTCCCGGACATCGATCTGCCGATGATCACGGTGACGGCGTCCATGCCGGGCGCTTCGCCCGACCAGATGGAAGCCGAGGTGGCGCGCAAGATCGAGAACGCGCTGGCCAGCGCGCAAGGCCTGAAGCACCTGTACAGCCAGGTCAAGGACGGCACGGCCGTCGTGTCGGCCGAATTCCGTCTGGAGCGCGATTCGCATGCGGCACTGGAAGACGTGCGTTCCGCCGTGTCGCGTATCCGCGGCGATTTGCCGCGCGAGATGCTCGATCCGGTCATCAACAAAGTGGAGTTGAGCGGCAAGCCGATCCTGACCTATACCATCGCCGGCGCCGAACATGAGCGAGGAGGAGTTGTCCTGGTTCGTGGACAACAACATCACCAAGCTGCTGCTCGGCGTGAAGGGAGTGGGGGCGGTCAACCGTGTCGGAGGGGTGACGCGGCAGGTGCGCGTGGAGCTCGATCCGACCAAGATGCTGGCGCTGAATCTCACCGCCGCGGAAGTCTCCAGCCAGTTGCGTCAGGTCCAGCAGGAAGCGCCGGGCGGACGCACCGATCTCGGCGGCATGGAGCAGGCTGTGCGCACGGTGGGGACGGTGCAGACCGCCGAGCAATTGGCGCAGATGGAGATCAGCATGCGCGACGGGCGCCGCGTGCGGCTCGACCAGGTGGCGAACGTGAGCGACACCATCGCCGAGCGGCGCACGGCTGCGCTGCATGACGGCAAGCAGGTGGTCGGCTTCGAGATCGTGCGCTCGCTCGGTGCCGGCGATGTCGCAGTGGGTGACGGGGTGAGCAAAGCGCTGGAGAGTTTGAAACAGACTCATCCGGAGATCACCGTCGAGAAAGTGTTCAACACGGTCGATCAGGTGTACACGACGTACAAAGGCTCGATGGAGATGATCTTCGAAGGATCGCTGCTGGCGGTGATCGTGGTGATGTTCTTCCTGCGCAACACGCGCGCCACCATCGTGGCGGCGACCGCATTGCCGCTGGCCGTCATTCCCACCTTCGCGCTGATGTATCTGTTCGGCTTCACCATCAACATGGTGACGCTGCTGGCCTTGTCGCTGGTGGTCGGCGTGTTGGTGGACGATGCCATCGTCGAGATTGAGAACATCATGCGCCATCTGGAGATGGGCAAGACGCCGTACCAGGCGGCGATGGAGGCTGCCGACGAGATCGGCATGGCGGTGATTGCGACCACGTTCACGCTGGTGGCGGTGTTCCTGCCGACCGCATTCATGAGCGGTATCCCGGGAAAATTCTTCGTGCAGTTCGGCTGGACGGCCGCCGTCGCCGTGCTGTTCTCGCTGGTCGTAGCGCGCTTGCTCACGCCGATGATGTCCGCCTATCTGTTGCGCCCGCGTGCCGAGCACCCGGCGCCGAAGTGGCTCGGTATCTATCTCAAGTGGGCGCAGTGGTGTCTGGAGAACCGCAAGAAGACGCTGTTCTTCACCGCGGTGTTCTTCTTCGGTTCGTTCGTGCTGGCGGGGACCTTGCCGACCGCTTTCCAACCCAAGGACAATCTGTCGCAGACCCAGATATCCCTGACCCTGCCGCCTGGTAGCAAGTTCGAGCAGACCTACGCGCTGGCCGAACAGGCGCGCAACATTGTCATGCAGAATCCGAACGTGACGCTGGTGTATACCGCGATCGGCGGCGGGGCGACCGGGGGCAACGCATTCGAGCCGAGCGGCGCAGCGGAAGCGCGCAAGGCCACGCTGTCCATCCAGTTGAAGTCGCGCGAAGAGCGCAAGATGCGCAAACAGGAGATCGAGGACGAATTGCGCGAAGCGATGACCGTGTTGCCCGGCGTGCGCGTCAAGGTCGGTCTCGGTTCCTCTTCCGACAAATATCAACTGGTGCTGACCAGCGAGAACGGCAATCTGTTGACCGAGCATGCGTTGAAAGTGGGGCAGGAACTGCGCACCATTCCGGGCATAGGTAACGTGGTTTCCAACTCGAGCGTGTTGCGTCCCGAGGTAGTGGTGCGTCCGGATTTCGCCAAGGCGGCGGACCTTGGCGTGACCTCCAGCGCCATCGCCGAGACGCTGCGCGTGGCGACCAACGGCGATTACGACCAGTCGCTGGCCAAGCTGAATCTGCCGGACCGGCAATTGCCAATCATCGTGAAACTGCATGACGATGCGCGGCAGGACATTGAATTGTTGTCGCGTCTCGTGGTGCAAGGCGCGCGCGGCCCGGTCATGCTGGGCAACGTGGCGACCCTGAGCCTGGAAAGCGGCCCGGCCCAGATCGACCGCTTCGACCGGCAGCGCAACATCACGTTCGAGGTCGAGCTCGCCGGGCAGCCGTTGGGCAAGGTGCAGGCCGCCGCGCTCGCATTGCCGTCGATCAAGAATCTGCCAGAGGGCGTGGCGGTGGCACCGGTCGGCGATGCAGAGATGATGAAGGAATTGTTCGCAAGCTTCGGCCTGGCGATGTTCACCGGCGTGCTGTGCATCTACATCGTTCTGGTGTTGCTGTTCAAGGACTTCATGCAGCCGGCCACGATCCTGTGGGCGCTGATCCTGTCGATTCCGGGGGCTTTCCTCGCGCTGTTCCTGACGCATACCGCGATCTCGATGCCGTCGATGATCGGTATCATCATGCTGATGGGCATCGCGACCAAGAACTCCATCCTGCTGGTGGAATACGCCATCGTGTCGCGCCGCGAACGCGGCATGAACCGTGCGGAAGCCTTGCTCGATGCCTGCAAGAAACGCGCGCGTCCCATCGTGATGACGACCATGGCGATGGGCGCGGGCATGATGCCGGTGGCGCTGGATATGGGCGTGGGCGACGGCAGTTTCCGCGCACCGATGGCCATCGTGGTCATCGGCGGCCTGATCACCTCGACCTTCCTCAGTCTGCTGGTGATCCCGGTGGTGTTCACTTATGTGGATGATCTCATCGAGTGGATGCGTGGCCTGGTCAGAAAAGTCAGGCGAGTCCCCCTGACGCCGGCGGATGCGGAGCAAATTTAAATCTTGGAGCAAACCATGAAATATTCAAAAGTAGCGATGAGCGTATTGCTGGCCCTCGGCCTCAGCCCGACGGTGAACGCAGCCGACCTGCTCGACATCTACCAAGCCGCACAAAGCCAGGATGCCGTGTTCGGCGCGGCGCGCGCGGCGCGGGATGCCGGACAGGAGAAACTGCCGCAGGGCCGCGCTTTGATGCTGCCCAGCGTCAATCTCAACGCCAACACCACCTTCAACGACGTCAACACCCAGTACAAGGGCGCAACGACGTTTCCTTCAGGGGAAAAGCGCTACAACAGCCACGGCTACGGCGTCAGTCTGGTGCAGCCCCTGTTCCGCGAACAGAACTGGGCGCTGTACACCGAATCCGAACTGCAAGTCGCCCAGACCGAAGCCCAGTTCAAACTCGCCGAACAAGACCTCGTGCTGCGCGTCGCGCAGACCTACTTCGACGTACTGATCGCACAGGACACCGTGCAACTGACCGCCGCGCAAAAGATCGCCATCGCCCAGCAACTCGAACAAGCCAAACGCAACTTCGAAGTCGGCACCGCCACCATCACCGACACCCATGAAGCCCAGGCCCGCTTCGACCTCATCGTCTCCCAGGAGATCGCAGCCCAGAACAACCTGGAAGTGAAGCGGCGCACCCTGCAGCAACTCATCAACGCCGTACCGGCGGAACTGAACCCCTTGGGTAAAGCCTTCGCCCTCGAACCGCCACAACCGGCCAATCAGGACAAATGGGTGGAAGACGCCCAACTGCACAGTTATCAAATCGCCCTTGCCCAAGCCGCGGCCGAACTGGCCGAGAAAGAAGTCGACCGCAACCGCGGCGGCCACCTGCCCACCGTCGATCTGGTGGCGAACCGCTCCAAGAGCATCTCGAACGGCAGCAACTTCGGTGTCGGCATCGACACGACCACCACCTCGGTCGGCGTGCAGCTCAACATGCCCCTGTTCCAGGGCGGTGCCATCCAGTCCAAATGGCGCGAAGCCGATGCCAACCGCGAACGCGCCAGACAGGAGCTGGAGAACGCACGCCGCAACGTCGAGTTACAGACCCGTCAGGCTTATCTGGGCGTGGTAAACGGCATCGCCCAAGTACAGGCGCTGCAACAGGCACTGAAATCCAGCGAGAGCCTGCTGGAAGCCAGCAAGCTGGGACAGGAAGTCGGCGTGCGCACCAATCTGGATGTGTTGAACGCACAACAGCAAGCCTATTCCACCCGGCGCGACCTGTACCAGGCGCAATACAACTATCTGCTGAGCCAGCTAAGGCTGCAGGCGGCGGTGGGCGGGTTGGCCGAGGAGGATCTGGGTGGGGTCAATCGGGCGCTACACTAGGCCTGACCTTGCGCAGATAGCGCCGGGTATTTCTGGTGGCTAGCGTGCTGTCGCGAGCAGTGCCGAGAATTCATGCGACGGGAGCGGGGGAGAGAAGAAGTGACCTTGCCCGTAATCGCACCCTGCTGCGGCCAGCAGATGGCGCTGCGTTGCAGTTTCAATCCCCTCCGCGATCACCTTCAGACCGAGTTTGTGCGCCATCACGATGATGGCCTCGCACAGTGCCATGTCGTCCGAGGTTGCGCTCAGGTTGCCCACGAAGCTGCGGTCGATCTTGAGATAGTCGATGTCGAATTTCTTGAGGTAGGACAGCGATGAATAGCCCGTACCGAAATCATCCAGCGCCACCTGGATGCCGGTATCGCGCATGTCGAGCAGCTTGCCCTGGACGGTAGGCGTGGCATCCAGCAGCAAGCCTTCGGTGATCTCTATCGACATGCATTGTCCGGGCAATCCCAGTTCCTGCAGATAGGGCAGCCAGGTCTGGAAATATCGCTCGTCGTTGCGGAACTGGATCGGGGATTTGTTGATGCTGATCTGGAATTCGGGGTGATGCGTGGCGCGCAGATGTTGCACCTGTCGTGCCGCTTTGCGGAACACCCAGTCGCCGATATCGATGATCATTCCCGATTCTTCCGCCAGCATGACGAACTCTGCCGGATTGATCAAACCGCGCTCGGGATGTTGCCAGCGTATCAGTGCCTCGGCTTTGTGGATGCGGCCGCTGCTCAGCTCGACGATGGGATGGTAATGCAGATCGAACTGGTCTTCGGACAAGGCGCTGCGCAGGTCGTTGATGAGACGCATTCTGTTCAATGCGGCTTCCTGCAGGTTCTTGGTGAAATAGCTGAAACGGTTGCGGCCCGCACTCTTGGAGGCATACATGGCCTGGTCCGCATTGCTCATCAGCATTTCCAGATTGCTTGCGTCATCGGGATAGAGCGTGATGCCGATGCTGGCCGAGACGAAGGCGGTCTCCGCGCCCAGCTGGAACGGTGCAACCAGCGCGTTGATGATGGCATGCGCGATACGGTCGACACTGCCGGTATCGACCAGCTCGGCCAGGATCACGGTGAACTCGTCGCCGCCCAGGCGGGCGACCGTATCCGATTCGCGTACGCAGCCGGCGATGCGGCGTGCCGCTTCGACCAGCAAAACGTCGCCTTTGTCGTGTCCTAGGGTGTCGTTGACCTCTTTGAACTTGTCGAGGTCGATGAACATCAGTGCCAGCATCGATCCGTCGCGGTGCGATTTTTTGATCTCGTGCTCCAGCCTGTCCTGGAACATGCGCCGGTTCGGCAGACCGGTGAGCGGATCGAAGTTGGCCTGTTGCCAGATGGTCTCTTCCGAGCGTTTTTTCTCGGTGATGTCCTGGCTGACGCCGGTGAGTTTGTATTTGCGCCCCTGCGCATCGCTCTGCGATTTGAAGCGCACCCTCATCCATTGCTGGCTGCCATCGGCGCACAGGGTGCGTATCTCGGTTTCCACCACGAAATCGGGCTCACTGGAATCGAGCTCCAGCTGGATGTGGTCGCTGATGCGTTGCGCGTCTTCCGGATGGACGAAGCGCCGGGTAAAGTCCTCATACGACATGCGGTAGCCGCCGACCTGTTGGGCGGTGGCGAAGTGCAATGAATAATACTGGTCGTTGAAGGTGAACTCCTTGCGGTCAACGTCATATTCCCAATAGCCCAGATTGGATATCTTTGCGGCCAGCGCCAGTTCGTCATTGGACTTGGCCAGTTCTGCTGTGCGGTTCTCCACCTCTTTTTCCAGAAGATCCTGATGGCGCAGCAGGCTCTCGTCGCGTTGCTGGATCTCGCTCAGCATGTGATTGAACGCTCTGATCAGATCGCCGATCTCATCATTCACATGTCGCGGGACGCGCAAGTCATAGGTCTTGTCATGGGCTATGGTGCGCGCCGTATCCGCCACTTCCCGGATCGGCCGCGAGATCACGTTTTGCAGACGGATCGCCAGGAGGTAGATCGCCAGGAGCGCCAGGGCGGCAACGGCCAAGCCGTTTTCAAGCTCTGCCAGATGCCGGTCCCAGCGCGCAGTGTGGTCGGCTTGCAACAGGAGGTAACCGATCTTCTCTTTGCCGCGTAGCACCGGCCGATACAGATCCGTACTTCTTGCCCAGAAATCGGAGCGTATCTGCTTGGCTTCCACTTGGTAATCGGCGGGAGGCGATTGGGCCGGACCATCGCGGTTCCAGGCAGCGAGTGTGTTGCCGCCGGCATCCAGCAGCCAGGCGGAGTCGATCTCGCGATGTTCGCGCAGCGCTTCGAGTAGCCGTTCAGCTTCGGCGCTGTCGGCGAATATCAGAGCGGCTTGCGAGTTCTCGGCCAGCAGGTCGGAGATGCCGGAAAGTTGCTGCAGCGATTCTTTGTGGCTGTTGCTGAGCGAGCTGCCGAACAGCACGGCGAAGCTGAGCAGCAGACAGATCGCGCTGCTCAGCATGATGAGGAACACCAGCTTTCTGCGCAAAGACCAGGCGGCGAGATTCGGGATGATATTCATATGGTCATTTCCCGACGATGTTGGCGGCCAGGTTCAGCATCTGGCTGGACAGTCGCAGTCCCGCTTTGCGGGTCGTGGCGAGATTGACCTCGAACAGCACCCTGTTCTCCCGGTACAGCAACCCGATGCTGCCGCCGCGTTCGGCGAACTCAGGTATGTCGGAGATGGTCAGGACGGAAGTATCCCCCAGCGCTTTGATGATCTGGATGAAACGCCGTTGTTCCTGTTCGCCGATGTACAGCACATGACAGACGCTCAGGCTATCGTTGCCGGCGCGGCGGGGTATGACATCCAGTTCATATTCGCCGACCTTGCGTCCATCGAGCGCGGACAGCGAGGTATGCAGCCCCTCGTTCCCGATCACGCACAGTCTGATCTTGTCGCCGGGTTTGACCGTGTCGGCGGGCCACTCCACGAATTTGATGAAGTTGAAGACGTAAGCCGATTTGATCTGTACTTCCGAAAGCTCGCCACTGCAAGGTTGCGCGACAAGCAGAAGCAGTACCCAAAGAAATCGGGGCGTGTTCTTCATGCACTGCTCAGGTATTTGTGCCCGGCAGCAGGCTGGCTAGCGTTCGTTCACCTGCCATGCCAAAGCGCTTTCAGGTAGATGGTGCGCTGTGGCACGATCGGCAGCGAAGGCATGTAGTCCGGGTAGAACTGGAGCTGGTTCTTGGACAGCAGATTCTGCACGGTGAGCGAGAGTTCCAGCGATTCGTTCACTTGTTCGGCGAAGCGCAGGTCCAGGGCGTTCCTGGCGGCGATCGGCATCGTTCCCGCTGTGCCCGAGAAGAAACCGGTGTTGGGCAGGCCGCCGACCCGGCGCCACCAGAGATCGAAGTGCCGATCCGGGGTGATGTTGTAGGAAGAACGGATCGAGCCCTGGTAGTTCGGACTGTTGCCATAAACGACGCCCGAATTGTTGGGTTCGCCGTCCAGCCACAGGCGCGAAGCGTTGATCTGCAAGCGCCAGTCGGCCAACGGACTCCACTCGGTTGCGAGTTCCAGCCCGCGGGTGCGTACCGGCAGGGCGTTGCCGCGTTCGAGCCTCATGCACAGGCCTACCGGTGTGGTTGGGCTTGCGACAAAGCCAAAATTTGCCAGGGCGGCTGCACATGCTGGATCTGCCAGGTTGTTTGTGATCGTTTGGCCCGGCAGTGCGCCGAAAACACCGTCGTATTTGCTTACATAGGCGGTCAGGTCGGAAAAGAAGGTCGGCGTCCATTGCGCCCGATGTCCGGCTTCGATGGTGCGGACTTTTTCGTTGCCGAAGTTCGATTGTTCACCGGGAGCGGCGTACATCAGGGTTGGCAAGCCAGTAGATGGATTGCCGGCAGGCATCGCGCCAGGATAGGCACCAATCGCGCGGTCCACCACGCTGGGCGAACGTACTGTCTTCGACCAGGATAGCCAGACTGAATGCGTTTCGTCTGGCGTCCACAGCGCACGGATAGAGGGTTGCGGCGCAGTTCCACCATAGGTCTGGTGCTCGATGCGCACCCCGGCCTGAACATTGAATCTGCGCGGAACCAGGGCCCATTCGTCCTGTGCAAAGATGCTTGCCAGCGAGACGGTGGCCTCCGAACGCGACGAGGTCAGAATGCCGGTCGTTCCCAAGGTTTCCTTGTGCTTGCTCTGGCGGTAGTTTCCGCCCCACACGATGTCGTGCGCATCGCCCAGCGGAAAACGGTGTTGTGCATCGACGTCCACCGTCGTGCGCTTATCGTTGGCGCCGGGAACCTCGCCCTGAAATTTTTCCACATAGGTCTGGATGCGCACCTCGCCGCCGCCATCGGTATTTTGCTCGAAACGTCCGAGCAGGTCGCCACCGTTTGTTTTCGAGACGAAAGGAACGAGTTGTGCGGTGCCGTACTGGGCGAGATTGTAGGTCGCCGCCGTGTTGAAGGTGGGGACGAGCCAGGGATCGCCTGTCTGGGTGTCGAAGATGCGTCCGCTGACGAGCCAGCGCGTGTCGATACCGTCCGGTTTGTCGTAGCGGAAGGACAGAGAGCTATCGTTCCACTGATCCTGTGCGTCCTTGCCGTTGACTTCCTTGCCGCCATCGCGGCGCTGTTCGTTGAGCGTGACGCGGAAGGCCGAGCCGTCCTCCTGCTTTGCGCCGTAGCGCAGGGCGATCCCGGCTTTGCCGGTCGAGGTGCCGGCGTGGCTGTCGACCAGCCAGCCGGAGGTGTCCTGCGCGCGCTTGGTGATGATGTTGACCACGCCGTTGACCGCATTGGAACCCCAGGCCAGACCGGCCGAGCCGCGGATGACCTCGATGCGGCTGATCTCTTCGAGCGGTATGTTCTCCGCTTCCCAGATCACGCCGCCATAGAGCGAATTGTAGATCGAACGGCCATCGACCATGACCAGCAGCTTGTTGGCCATGCGTCCGTTGAAGCCGCGGATGGAGACGGCCCATTTGTTGTTGCTCAGGTTGGCGACTTCGACGCCGGGAGCCAGGCGCAATGCTTCGGGTATCGACAAGGCCCCTGAGCGCTTGATATCCGCCGCCGAGATGACGAAAACGGCGGCAGCGGTGTTGGAAACGGATTGGTTTTTGCGGGAAGCGGATTCGACGCCGACTTTCATCAGGTCGCCCAGGCTGAGTTCCGGCCAAGTCTCTTCGTCAGTGACTGGTGTGCTGGCATGGGATGTTGCTGCCAACATCCCGGCCAGGGCTGCGCCATACATTGAAACCTTTTTCATCCACTTCCCCTTGAAGCTTGTTGTGCTTTTGCAGCAGGTCCAACTGGCTGCCCCTCGCAGCGTAGCGGCAGATTATTTCATAAGTTGTAGCGTTGTGTGCGTTGTATCCAACGTTATGTGGTTAGGCGGCTTTGCGTTCCAGTACCGCCGCGAAAAAGCCGTCGGTGTTGTGCAGTTGCGGGCTGAGTTGCAGATAGTCGCCCATCGCCAGTTCGACGTGCTGTTGCCGCAACACTTCGCCTGCGGGCAACAGGGTGAAATCGGGATGTGCTGCGAGAAACGCTTCCACGATGGCCTGGTTCTCTTCGTGCAAGACAGGCTGCAGGTGGCATAGACCAGGCGTCCGCCCTGTTTCAGCAGGCGCGCCGCCGAGGCCAGGATCGCCGCTTGTTTTGCGTTGAGTTCAGCCACGCTTTGTTGCGATTGGCGGAACTTCAGGTCGGGGTTGCGGCGCAAGGTGCCGAGTCCGCTGCACGGCGCATCCACCAGTACGCGGTCGATCTTGCCGGCCAGGCGTTTTACCTTGCTGTCGTTCTCGTGCGCGATGAGTTGCGGTTGCACGTTGGACAGGCCGGAACGCTTCAAGCGCGGTTTCAGGTTGGTGAGGCGTTTCTCGGAAACGTCCCAGGCATACAAACGTCCTTGCGAATTCATCATCGCGCCCGAGCATCAGCGTCTTGCCGCCGGCACCGGCGCAGAAATCCACCACCATGTCGTTGCGCTTCGGCGCGAGCATCAGGCCCAGCAACTGGCTGCCTTCGTCCTGCACCTCGAATTTGCCGGTGAGGAACAGCGCGTGTTTGTTCAATGCCGGTTTGTCCTTGAGGCGGATGCCCATGGGCGAGTAGGGCGTGGCTTTTGCGTCCAGCCCTTCGGCCTGCAAGGCCTGCAGCACTTCGTTGCGTCCGGCGAGCAGCGTGTTCACGCGCAGGTCGAGCGGGGCGGCTTGCTGCATGGATAGCCCCAGCGCGAGGATGTCCGCATCGCTGTGTTGCGGGCGCAATTTCTCGACGATCCATTCCGGCAGCTCGGCCTGGATGGACAAGGGCAGTTCCCCCGTGTTGATCCCTTTGACCCTGCCCAGCCACTCGGCTTCTTTTGCCTTGAGCAGCGGTTCCAGTTCGCGCAGGTTGTAACCGCCGAACTTGACCCAATAGGCCAAGGTCATGCGGCGTGCCGTGGCCTGTCCTTTGTCGTCGATGGTGCAGCCGTGTTCCAGGAACAGGCGATGGCGCAACACGCCGAACAGGGTTTCAGCCACCAGCGCGCGTTCGTTGGAACCGATGCGCTCGGCCTGGAAGAAATGGCGCAGCACGGCATCGGCCGGATGCTCCATTTTCAGGGCGCTGCGCAGGGCTTGTACGACGAGGTCGAGACGGTATTCAGTTAGTAGCATCGCTTGTTACTCCTTGTTCTTCCGACACGCGGATGTCGGTGATGACAGCCTCAGCAGAGACTTCACCGTTTTTTTCAATGAAACGCATTTTGACCGGAAACAGCCGGTATTCCATGGCCAGCCATATCACCAGCCCTTCTTCGTTGGGGGCGTGCAGTTTGCTCAGGCGTACGGTGAGCAGTTTACCGAGAGGTGTATCGATCTCCTCGTTGGTGGCGATCTCGAATTCATAATGCTCGATCTTCCTGCCGTTGCTGACCGAAACGGAAGTCGACTCGACGCCTTTCAGCGGCGGGAACTGGTACAGGACGCTCAGGATGTCCTGCGTGTCCGGCGGTAAAGCCACTTCACCGCCGTGCGAGAAACGCACACGCTGTGCGGCATGGTCGAACTCGGCGGTGTAACGCAGGGTGTCGAGTCGGTCTTTGCGTTCCTCGAAAAACTCTTCCGGTTGCAGGCCGTACTTGCTGTAGCTGCCGCTGCTGTACTGGGTGAGTTCGTAGCTCTTGAACAGTTTCGCCAGGCCGACGGTCTTGGTCACCGCTTGCAAAATGTAATGCCCGTCGTCGATCTCCAGCGTATGCACCGCTTCGCCGACGCGGAAATGACTAGTGCCTTTGTTGACCGCGAAGGTGAGCTGCGCGCGCTTGGGTAACGGCGGACGGACGGCCGGTTTGTCAGCGGCAGCGGCGAGCGGTTCGCTCTCGACCGGGGCGCTGGCTGCACTAGGCGCACTGGCTGCAAGCAAAGTCTCGGGTGTGGGAGACGCTTGCGGTGCCGGTTCAGGGGCGGGCTTCGGCGGTGCAGGCTTGGCTTTGCGCTTCGGTTTGCGTTTTGCGGTTGCGGCCGGCAATGCTTCGAGCTTGGCTGTCAGTGTTGGCAGCTTGGGCTTGAAGCTGGGCAGCCGGATGTCCGGTCCCCACAGCACCAGACTGTGCAGCAACACGGAGATGCCGACGGCGAAAGCGAGGCGACGCGATGTGGTGTCCAGCTTGAGATTCACTGGGTCATGCTCAACGCAGTGAGGACTTGTACCACTTTCTCCCCGTTGTCCTCAGTCAGGACGACTTTGCACGGGATGTAGCCATATTCGACGGCCAGCCATATTTCCGATTTCCACGGGGTGTGTTGCGGGAGCGTGTACAGGTAGAACGTCCTTAACGTCCCGATGGGGACGGTCACCGTTTGTTCCGGATGCAACTGGTAGAAATAGGAATTGAGTTTGCTGCCGTTGGTGATGTTGAGCTTGACCTCCAGCCGTCCGCGCGGCGGCATGGCGGCGAACTGGTACATCGCGCTCAAGCGATCCTGGGTGTCGGGCGGTAACAGTATCGTGCGTATTCCGGTCTGGTCGCTCAAGGTCAGTTCGGCGGCGCTCCAGTCGAATTCGGCGATGGTGTTTTTTGCGCTGTCCAGCGAGCGTTTGTGTGTGAATTTGACCGGCTTTAAACCTTGCTGGGTGACCTCGCCCTCGCTGGTGACGACGATGGTTTCCGGCTGGAACAGCGCCAGCAGTCCGACAGGCTTGGTGATGCTTTCGATGTGGTAGTGGTTTCCGCTGCGGGTGAACACTTCTTTGGTCACGGCAAACTTGATGCCTTTGCTCAGCACGTCGTAACTGGCTTCGATGCGCGCAGGAGGAGCGGCGAACAAAGCGGGGGAGATGCAACATAACAGCAGGGCGACGAGTGAGCGCATGGCTTATTCCAATCCCGGAGAAAAGAGAGCCGCGCCGGGCTGCTCCAAACGGTCGCTGGCGACACGGCTTTGTGCATCCAGCCACACCTGCTTGCGGCACAACCAGCGTATGGCTTGCGGGTAGACGCGGTGTTCCTCGCGCAACACGCGGGCCGCCAGCGTTTGCGGCGTGTCGTCGCGCAGCACCGGCACCGCCGCCTGAATGATGATGGGGCCGTGATCGAGATCGGGCGTGACGAAATGCACTGTGCAACCGTGGATCTTGATGCCGTCCTGCAAGGCGCGTTCATGCGTGTCGATGCCGGGGTAGGCCGGCAGCAGCGAGGGATGGATATTGATGAGGCGGCCAGCGTAGCGTTCGACGAAACCTGCAGTCAGTATGCGCATGAAACCGGCCAGCACCACGACATCCGGGGTATGGCGATCGATCTCCTCGGCCAGTGCGGCATCGAAGGCAGCTCGGTCGGTGTAGTTTTTATGCGGCACGACAGCGGTAGTGATGCCGTGCGCCTGGGCGATTTCCAATCCTTGCGCATCGCTGCGGTTGCTGATGACCGCAGCGATCTGGCACTGCAGGTTCGCCTCCAGCAGTGCCTGCATGTTGCTGCCGCGACCGGAGATGAGGATGACGATCTTTTTCACTATGTCCTTAACGTACTTGCGTTTGATGCTCGTCGCCATTGCGTGGACGGATGACACCGATGCGCGACACGGTTTCGCCCGCGGCTTGCAGATGCTTGATCGCAGCGTCCGCATCTTGTGCTGCGACTACCACCACCATGCCGATGCCGCAATTGAAGGTGCGGAACATCTCTTGTGCTTCGACGTTGCCGCCCTCGCGCAGCCAGTGGAACAGCTTGGGCATCTGCCAGGTCTTGCTGTCGATGTCGGCAACGACGTTCTGCGGCAATACGCGCGGCACGTTCTCGGTGATGCCGCCGCCGGTGATGTGCGCCATGCCTTTGACAGTGATCTGCTGCATCAGCGACAGCAGTGGTTTTACGTACAAACGGGTGGGCGCCATGATGCAGTCCGACAGCGTGCGCTCGCCGTCGAACTTGGCGTTCAGGTCGGGCTTGCTGCGCTCGATGATCTTGCGCACCAGCGAATAGCCGTTGGAGTGCGCGCCGTTGGAGGCGAGACCCAGCACCACGTCGCCAGCCTTGATATGTTCGCCGGTGATGATCTTGCTCTTCTCCACCACGCCGACAGCAAAGCCCGCGAGGTCGTATTCGCCCACCGGGTACATGCCGGGCATCTCTGCGGTCTCGCCGCCGATCAGCGCGCAGCCGGATTGTTCGCAACCGGAAGCGATGCCCTTGATGACTTCGGTAGCCGCAGGCACGTCCAGTTTGCCGCAGGCGAAGTAGTCGAGGAAGAACAGCGGTTCGGCGCCCTGTACCAAAATGTCGTTCACGCTCATCGCGACCAGGTCGATGCCGACAGTGTCGTGGCGGTTCAATTCAAAAGCGAGCTTGAGCTTGGTGCCCACGCCATCGGTGCCGGACACCAGCACGGGCTCTTTGTACTTTTTCGAGATCTCGACCAGACCGCCGAAACCGCCGATGCCGGACAGGACTTCCGGGCGCATGGTACGTTTGGCAAAAGGCTTGATGTTCTCGACCAGTTGGTCGCCTGCATCGATATCGACACCGGCGTCGCGGTAGGAAAGGGAAGAGGATGGGGTGCTCAAGTTGAGTTCTCGCTTTCTAAAAGGTAAAGTGCGGCACGTTTCTAAGCCGCGAATTTTACCCGAAATGACCTCATCCCGCTCTGCTGCCGTGCAATGGCTGGCCGTCGCAGTTGTTCTGGCCGTGTTGCTGTACCTGCTTGGCCCCATCCTCGCCCCATTCGTCGCGGCGGCGATCCTGGCCTACATCTGCGACCCGTTGGTGGATCGTCTGTGCGTTTGGAACCTGCCGCGCACGCTGGCGGTGGTGCTGGTGATGCTCGGCCTGTTGCTGTCGTTCATCACGCTACTGCTGATCATCGTGCCGTTGCTGGAGAAGGAAGTCGGTTTGCTCATGGCGCGCATGCCGGCGTGGCTGGAGACGGCGCGCACCAGATTGCTGCCATGGTTGCAGCAATCGTTTGGCATTGGCCTGGAATGGGACAGCCAGGCGCTGAAAAATGCCTTGCTGAGCCGCTGGCAAGCCGATGGCGGTGTGGCAGCGAAGCTCTTGCCCTGGCTTAAAGGGGGCGGTGCGTTCATAACCGAGATCATCAAGTTAGTGCTGGTGCCGGTGGCGATGTTCTATCTGTTGCGCGATTGGGACGCGTTGCTGGCGCGCGTGGATCGTCTGGTGCCGCGACACTGGCACGGCAAGGTCACCGAGATCGCGGTCGAGGTGGATCGCGTCCTGGCCGAATTCCTGCGCGGACAGATATCCGTGATGCTGCTGATGAGCGTGTATTACGTGCTGGTGCTGTGGCTGGTCGGGCTTGATTTCGCTTTACCCATCGGTGTCGTTGCCGGATTGCTGGTGTTCGTGCCCTATCTGGGCATGCTCATTGGCCTGGTGCTGGCGACTCTGGCAGCGGCGATGCAATTCACCTCGTTCGGAGAAGTGGCGCTGGTGTGGGCAGTGTTCGGTATGGGGCAGTTGCTGGAAGGGATGTTGATCACGCCCTGGTTGGTGGGTGAGCGCATCGGGCTGCATCCGCTGGCCGTAATTTTTGCCTTGCTGGCTTTCGGGCAACTGTTTGGATTTTTCGGCATATTGCTCGCGTTGCCGCTGGCCGCCATTCTGCTGGTCGTGCTGCGCCATGCGCGGGATCGCTATCTGGCAAGCGAGATGTACAGCAAGCCATGACCCAATTGTTATTGGGCATCGCCCCTGAGTGGATCCCGACGCTGGATAATTTCGTGGCCGGGCGCAACGTCGAGTTGCTTTCCGCATTGCGCCATGCGCTGGCGGCCACGAATGGCGAGCGCGGCCTGTATGTGTGGGGCGATTCGGGCAGCGGCAAAAGTCATCTGCTGCAAGCTGCAGTCGAGCAGGCGCGGGCGACGGGACAGTCGGCGGTCTATGCCCGCGGCGTAGTGCCGCAAGCCGCACAGGTGGTGGCGGTGGACGACGTGGAGAAGCTGGACGATGCGGCCCAAATCGCTTTGTTTGCCTTGTATAACCGCCAGCGCGAAAGCGGCGGCATGCTGCTGGTGAGCGGCACGCAAGCCCCCGCGTTCCTGACGTTGCGCGACGATCTGCGCACCCGCTTGGGCTGGGGCTTGGTGTATCAGGTGCATGCCTTGAGCGATGCCGAGAAAGCTCAGGCTTTGCAACAGCATGCGCAAGCGCGCGGGTTCGAGTTGCCGAGCGAGGTCACAACTTATCTGTTGCGGCACGGTCGCCGTGATCTGCCTGCTTTGCTGACGACACTGGATGCGCTGGACGTGCACTGCCTGCGCCTGAAGCGCGCGGCTTCAGTGCCGTTGCTGAAGGAAGTGATGCGCGGTGATCTGCGAGGGTAGGCGCGCCGTGCCAAATCTGCGAGAATCTACGGCGGAGAGTGTGTCAGATTCTTAGAGGTATTTTGCGATGTCTAAACTAGGGAGTGACTGAAGATGAAGAAGCAGATTTTGATGGCGGCGGTGATGGCGGCAATCTCGGCACCTGCGTTTGCGGGTGGAGCAACTGCGGATGTTGATCTGCATGTGTCCACATTGGGTTACGGCTTGGGCGTGGCGTTGCCAGTGACGGAGGATGTCGCGGTACGTGTGGGCTTCAACCAGTTCGATAAAACCTATACCACTACCTCGGGTTCGGTAAGTTACAACGGTAAATTGAAACTTTCCAGTGCCGACCTGCTAGCGGACTGGCATCTGTTCGGCGGCGTGACGCATCTCACGGCTGGCTTGCTGTACAACAATAACAAGGTCGAGATGACTTCCGTTGGCACTTACTCGATTAATGGCGTTTCTTATCCCGGGACGTTGAATTCCACTGTGACCTTCAACAAGGCTGCACCTTATTTGGGGTTCGGTTGGAGCGGGCAGGCCAAGAACAAGGGTTTTTCTTTCAAGTCGGATTTCGGTGTCCTGTTCCAGGGCAAGCCGAAAGCTTCCGTAACTGGTAGTGGTAATGCTGCAGCTGATGCGACAGCCCAGGCGGATTTGGAGAACAGCCTGAGGAATTTCAAGTACTACCCGGTGATTTCGTTCGGTATCGGCTACGCATTCTAAGTAGTACGTACTGGTTGTTCGGAAGCTAGGTCTTGCAGCGATGCAGGCCTAGCTTCTTGTTTTGGGAGAGAGTAGTGAATCTGGCTTTATTCGATCTGGACAATACCCTGTTGAGCGGCGACAGCGACTTCGAATGGTCGCAGTTTCTGGTGGAGGAGGGCGTGCTCGACCGCGAATTGTTCGAGGCGAAGAACCTCGCATTCTATGAGCAGTACAAGGCGGGTACGCTGAACATCGGGGAATTCCTTGACTTCCAGCTCAAGCCCTTGTCGCGCCATGCACGCAAGGTGTTGGATGACTGGCATGAGGAGTTCATGCGGCGCAAGGTGCGGCCGATGATGGGCGCAAAGGCGCGCGATCTGGTGTCCAAACATCAGGCGGCGGGCGATGTGTGCGTGATCGTCACTGCCACCAATAGTTTTGTGACTGCGCCTATCGCACGCGAATTTGGTGTGGAACATCTGATCGCCACCGATCCGGAACAGAAGGACGGCGAATTCACCGGGCGCGTCGCCGGAGTGCCGAGCTTTCGCGAGGGCAAGGTGTTGCGCATGGAGAGTTGGCTGGCGGAGCACGGCTGGAGCTGGGAAAGCTTCGGAACGACTTGGTTCTACAGCGATTCCTTGAACGATCTGCCCTTGCTGGCCAAAGTGAAGCAACCGGTCGCTGTCGATCCCGACGCGACCTTGCGTGCCCATGCCGAAAAACAAGGCTGGGCGGTCATTTCCCTGCGCTGAGAGGAAGCGCTTAGGGGCGGTGTATAATTCTGCCTGTCGCCGCAACCTTTGCGGCGATTTCAACTTTTCTGACGATGATAAAAAGACTGATCAAGCGGGTGTTCGGTAAGGCTGCTCCGGTGCGTGTGGTGGGGGCGGCACATGTGATTCCCTATGCGGAGCACAAGGTCAGTCGCGACGGCATCAGTTACGGCGCAAAACGCGTGACCGACGGGCTGCAGGCGGCCGGTTTTCAGGCCTTCGTGGTCGGCGGCGCGGTGCGCGACCTGCTGCTGGACCGCGAACCCAAGGACTTCGATGTGGCGACCGACGCGACCCCGGAAGAAGTAAAGCGCGTGTTCCGCCGCGCGCGCATCATCGGGCGCCGCTTCCGCCTGGTGCATGTGATGTTCGGCGAAGAGACGGTGGAGGTCTCCACTTTCCGCCGCGCCATCGACGCCGAGGATGCCGAGACCGACGAACACGGGCGCATCCTGCGCGACAACGAATTCGGCGACCAGGAGCAGGATGCGGCGCGGCGCGACTTCACTGCCAACGCGCTGTTCTACGATCCGAGCACGCAAGAGATCTTCGATTACCACAACGGCTATGCCGACATCCGCGCCAACACCTTGCGCATGATCGGTGACCCGGAAGTGCGTTACCGCGAAGACCCGGTGCGCATGCTGCGTGCGGTGCGTCTCTCGGCCAAGCTGGGCATGAAGCTGGATCAAGCCACTGCCGCCCCGATCTTCAAGATGAAAGAGCTTTTGAGCAACGTGCCCGAGGCGCGTCTGTTCGACGAGATGCTCAAGCTGTTGCTGTCCGGCCATGCGCTGGAATGCATCAAGAAGCTGCGTGCCATGGATTTGCATCACGGCCTGTTGCCGATGCTGGACGTTATCCTCGAACAGCCAATGGGCGAAAAGTTCATCATGCTGTCGTTGCAGAATACCGACCAGCGCATCGCCGAAGACAAACCGACTTCGCCCGCCTTCCTGTTCGCCGCGTTGTTGTGGCACGAAGTGCTGGCCGCGTGGAAAGCCAAGCAGGATGCAGGCGAGCGCCCGATCGCCGCGATGCACGCAGCAATGGACGAAGTGCTGGACAGGCAGCGTGCGCAACTCGCCATCCCGCGCCGTTACGACACGGTGATGAAAGAACTGTGGCTGCTGCAACCGCGCTTCGAACAGCGCGGCGGGCAGCGCCCGCTGCGCTTGCTGGCATTGCCGCGTTTCCGCGCGGCCTACGATTTCCTGTTGTTGCGTTGCCAGAGCGGCGAAACGGACGCCGAGCTAGGTACCTGGTGGGAAGAGTTTCAGCATGCCAGCGATGAGCGCCGCGCCGAGATGTTGCTGCCGGACACGGGTGGCCCCAAGAAACGCCGCCGTCGCAGCAAGAAACCCGGCGCGACAGCACAATCCGAATTCCCGATCGATTGATGAAGCACGTGGCGTTCGTCGGGCTGGGCAGCAATCTGGCTGATCCGGTGGCACAGGTGTCGCATGCGTTGGATACCTTGGGCAGTCTGCCGCAGACGCGCGTGCTGCGCCGTTCTTCGCTGTATCGCAGCGCACCCGTGGGTTATCTGGCGCAGCCGGACTTCATCAACGCGGTGGCGCAGCTGGAAACGGAATTGGCGCCGCGCGCCTTGCTGGATGCGCTGCTGGCGTTGGAACAGGAATGCGGACGCACCCGTGAATTTCGCAATGCACCGCGTACCCTGGACTTGGATGTGCTGCTGTATGACGGCTTGGTGCATCACGAACACGGCCTGAGCATCCCGCATCCGCAGATGCACCTGCGTGCCTTCGTGTTGCAGCCCTTGCTGGAGATCGCGCCGGACTGTGTGATTCCGGGCATCGGAACTGCGTCAGACGCAGCTCGGCAATGCGCGGGACAAAAATTGGAGCGGCTTAATGCCCCTGAGTAAATATCGTTACATCGTGGTGGAAGGTCCCATCGGCGTCGGCAAGACCAGCTTGGCGCAGCGGCTGGCCGATCATGGCGAGGCTTATCCCTTGCTGGAGAAGCCGCAGGATAACCCCTTCCTGGCGAACTTCTATCAAGACCCTTCGCGCTATGCGCTGCCCACGCAGTTGTTCTTTTTGTTCCAGCGCATCAATGAGGCGCGCGACCTGGCGCAGATGGACTTGTTCCGTAGCCGCACCGTCTCCGATTATCTGTTCGAGAAAGATGCGCTGTTCGCGCGCCTGACCCTGAGCGACGATGAATACAAACTGTACCAGTCGATCTATCAGGGCTTGTCGCCGCAAGCGCCCGCCCCTGACTTGGTGATCTATCTGCAGGCACCCACTTACACGCTGTCCGAACGTGTGCGGCGGCGCGGCAATCGCTATGAGCGAACGATCCAGGACGAGTACTTGGCGCGCTTGTCCGACAGTTACGGCGAATTTTTCCACCAGTACGAGGAAGCGCCGCTGCTGGTGGTGAATAGCGAACACTTGAATTTTGTGGATAATGCGGATGACTTCGATCTGCTGCTCGACCGTATCGGCAAGATGCGTGGGCGCAGGGAGTATTTCAACGTGGGGGCATGATGCGTACAACCCTGAGCAAACTCCAATCCATGCGCGACAAAGGCGAGAAGATCGCCGTGCTGACCTGCTACGACGCCAGTTTCGCCACGCTGCTGGAAACCAACGGTGTGGATGTGCTGCTGGTCGGCGATTCTCTGGGCATGGTGATTCAGGGGCGCGAGTCCACGCTGCCGGTGACCATCGAACAGATGGCCTATCACACCTCTTGCGTAGTGAGCGGCGCACAGCAGGCTTTCATCATGGCCGACATGCCGTTCGGTACCTCGCAGGTCAGTCCGCGCGAGACCTTCGCCTATGCCGTGCAACTGATGGCGGCAGGCGCACAGATGGTCAAACTCGAGGGCGGTGCCGAGATGGCCGAGACCGTGCATTTCCTCACCTCGCGCGGCATTCCGGTGTGCGGGCATATCGGTCTCACGCCGCAATCGGTGCATCAGCTCGGCGGTTACAAGGTGCAGGGCAAAGGTGATGTCGCCGCGCAGAAGTTGATCCAGGATGCGCTGGCCCTGCAACAGGCCGGTGCTGGCATCGTCTTGATGGAAGCCGTCCCTGCGGCACTGGCCGCAGAAGTCACTGCGCAACTCAGGGTGCCGACCATCGGTATCGGAGCAGGTGCCGCTTGTTCCGGCCAAGTGCTGGTGCTGCACGACATGCTGGGCATCTATCCCGGCAAGAAGGCGCGCTTCGTCAAAGACTACATGCCGGGCGCATCATCCATCGCACAAGCGGTGGCGAACTATGTTGCCGAAGTTAAATCCAGCAAATTCCCTACGCAAGAACATAGCTTCTAAATACTGGCCAACTGGCCACTGAATTCCTCAAGCAAATGGAGTGAGCCAATATGAAATATATTTATGTTTTGTTATTGATGCTCAACTTAACTGGTTGTGTTGGATTGCAGCTTGAAAGACTTGGTGCTGTGGTTGATAGGCCGGATTTTGCATCTGTATCAAATTGGGAATATCGCAAAGCACCTCCGTCTAGGACGGCGGACAAAATAAATTCGGACGGTTCAGAAACATTTCTTGTGGAAAAGAATACTAAATGGTGTGGTGTAACTATATGGACGATTATTCCCATACCCCTCTGGTTGCCTGTTTGCCATAACTATACTTGGGCAGTTTACAAAGATGGGAAGCCGGTAACATCCTCATCTCAATGGGTGCGCACATCAGGTCTTATATGTGGTCCACTTGTACCTTTACTCGGGATTGATGATGGCGGGGGGCATGGGTTTTGCCGATGGGACAACTAACCTAATTGTTTAAGCGGTATTTATGAAAATTATTTCTTCAGTTACTGAACTACGCTCCCGGCTGTCTAGCGAACAGACCATCGCCTTCGTGCCGACCATGGGTAACCTGCACGAGGGACACCTTGAGCTGGTGCGCAGCGCACGGGCGCACGCCAGTTGCGTAGTGGTGAGCATTTTCGTCAACCCGATACAGTTTGGTCCCAACGAGGACTTCGACAAATATCCGCGCACGCTGGAGGCGGACTGCGCCAAGCTGCAGGGGCTTGCGGACGTGGTGTTTGCCCCGGCAGTGGCCGACATGTATCCCGAAAAGCAGACGCTCTTCGTTGAGCCGCCGCCCATCGCCGCTGAGCTGTGCGGCGCGTTCCGTCCCGGCCATTTTCGCGGTGTGGCGACGGTGGTGCTGAAGTTGTTCAATCTGGTGCAGCCGCAAGTCGCCATCTTCGGCAAAAAGGATTACCAGCAACTTGCCGTCATTCGGCAAATGGTCCGCCAGTTCAATTTGCCTATTGAGATCATCGGTGCAGAAACTTCGCGAGCGGCGGACGGGCTCGCGCTTTCTTCGCGCAACCAGTATTTGTCGGTGGAAGAGCGAACCGAAGCGGTATTTTTGAGTCAAACCTTGAAGAAGGTATGTAATGCTTTGGCGAATGCCACGGTCGATTATGCAGTGTTGGAAGCCGGGGCGGTTGCGGAGCTTGCCAAGCGCGGGTGGCAAGTGGAATATGTGGCGGTGCGCAGGCAAGCTGATCTTGGGATCCCTGCAAAGGGTGAGCGCGAGTTGGTTGTATTGGCGGCTGCGCGGATGGGAAGTACCCGTTTGATCGACAATCTGGAAGTTTGTCTTTAACGGTCAGACGTTTATAATGCGCGCCCTTGAACTTTGGGGTGATGAGAAGTTGCTTTCTTGTTCATTTCACGCCTCCGCTGGCGAGAGAATTGAGAAGAGGGCGAAGGAGGTGACTATGCAAAGAACTATGCTACAGGCCAAATTGCACCGTGTGCGGGTGACGCAGTCCGAGCTGCACTACGAGGGTTCGTGCGCCATAGACGACGATTTGCTGGATGCTTCCGGCATCAAGGAATACCAGGCCATCGACATTTACAATGTCACCAACGGCGAGCGCTTCAGCACCTATGCCATCCGCGCCGAGCGCGGCTCGCGCACCATTTCGGTCAACGGCGCGGCAGCGCACAAGGCTGATCCAGGCGACATCCTCATCATCGCCGCATTCTCCAGCTATTCCGAATTGGAACTGCAGAAGTATCATCCCACGTTGGTGTATGTTGACGAGAACAACCGCATCATCGAAAAGCGCGACAAGATACCCGTCCAGGCTGCAGCCTGAATGAACAAAGCCCCGCGAAAGCGGGGCTTGTTGTTTGTGCTGCGGTAAAACCAGCTCAGATACGCGTGGCCAGTTCCGCTGCCTTGCCGGTGTAGGTCTCCGGGCTCAGCGCTTGCAGCCGTTGTTTCTCGCTGGCGGGAATATCCAGCGTCTGGATGAATGCCGCCAAGCTCTCGCGGTTGATGCCGCCCTTGCCGCGCGTGAGTTCCTTCAGCTTGTCGTAGGCGTTCTCGATGTTGTAGCGGCGCATCACGGTCTGGATGGGTTCGGCCAGCACTTCCCAGCTGTTGTCCAGATCTTCCGCCAGTCGTTGCGGATTGGCTTCCAGCTTGTTCAAGCCCTTCAGGCAGGACTCATAAGCCAGCAGGGTATAGCCCAATGCCACGCCCATGTTGCGCAACACGGTGGAGTCGGTGAGATCGCGCTGCCAGCGCGAGATCGGCAGCTTTTCCGAGAGGTGCTTGAGTAGCGCGTTGGCCAAGCCGAGGTTGCCTTCCGAGTTTTCGAAGTCGATCGGGTTGACCTTGTGCGGCATGGTGGAGGAGCCGACTTCGCCTGCCACGACCTTTTGTTTGAAGAATCCGAGCGAGATGTAGCCCCAGATGTCGCGGTTCAGGTCGATGAGGATGGTGTTGGCACGGGCATAGGCGTCGTACAACTCGGCCATGCAGTCGTGCGGCTCGATCTGAATGGTGTAGGGGTTGAAAGTTAACCCGCGTGCTTCGACGAAGCGTTTGGCGAAGCTTTCCCAGTCCACTTCGGGGTAGGCCGACAGGTGTGCGTTGTAGTTGCCCACCGCGCCGTTGATCTTGCCCAGCACTTCGACTGCGGCGATGCGTTGTTGCGCGCGGCGCAGGCGGTACACCACGTTGGCCATCTCCTTGCCCAAGGTGCTGGGCGTGGCGGTCTGGCCGTGGGTGCGGCACAGCATGGGCAGGTCGGCATGCTGGTGGGCGAGATGTTGCAGGCGCTCAATCAGGACGTTCAATGTGGGCAACATCACCGTATCGCGCGAATGCTTGAGCATCAGCGCATGGCTCAGGTTGTTGATGTCTTCCGAGGTGCAGGCGAAGTGGATGAACTCCAGCGCCTTGGCGGTCTCCGGGTTGGCGGAGAGCTTTTCGCGCAGCCAGTATTCGATGGCCTTCACGTCGTGGTTGGTGCGGCGCTCGATGGTCTTGATCTGCTCGGCATCGGCCTCGCTGAACTGCGCGGCGAGCTGGTCGAGCTGGTCGACGGTGGCAGCGGAGAAGGGCGGCAGTTCCTTGATGCCGGCTTCATTGCTCAATGCTTTGAACCATTCGATCTCGATCAACACGCGGTAGCGGATCAGGCCGAATTCGCTGAAGTGGTTGCGCAGGGCGTCGACCTTGCCGGAGTAGCGGCCGTCGAGTGGGGAAAGTGCGGTGAGTGCCGAGAGAGTCATGATGTGTAAGCTGGAAAAGTTTCAGGTGCGCATTTTACGTGAAAGCGCGCCAACGGGCACGGCATGTCTTGATCAGGCGGGTGTTTGGTTCAGGTACAGCGTGCGCGTGGGGAAGGCAAAGTCGGCGCCATGCTTGGCGATGATGCCCGATATCTTCAGCAATATCTCTTGTTTGGCTGCATGGAATTGCATCAGATCCGTGTTCTTGCTGAGTGCCTGGATAATGAAGTTGAGCGAGGAATCGGCGAATTGATCGAAGGCGACGACTACGCCTTGTTCGGTGTCGATCGCTGGGTGGTTTTGCAACATCATCTTCACTTCTTCGACGATGGCGCTCATCTTGTCGAGATCGTCATACCGCAGGCCGATGGTTTCGCGGATGCGGCGGTGCGACATGCGCGAGGGATTCTCCACCACGATGGAGGTGAACAATGCATTGGGCACGTAGATCAGGGCCATGCTGGCCGCGCGGATGCGGGTCTGCCGCCAACCGATGTGTTCCACTTTGCCTTCGATCTGTTTGTCCGGCGAGCGTACCGTTTCGCCCACGTTGAACGGCCGGTCCAGATGGATCATCAGGCCGCCGAAGAAATTCGCCAGCAGGTCCTTGGCGGCGAAACCGACCGCGATACCGCCCATGCCGCCGAAAGCCAGCACACCGGAGATGCTGAATCCCAGCGTCTGCATCACGGCCAAGGCGGCTATCACGATCACCACGATGCGCGACACCTTGCTCAAGCCATCCACCGTGGTGCGATCCACTTCTTCACCCGCCCCAGTGCGAGCAGCGACCATGTTGTCTGCGAGTTCGCGGATCAGTTTGAACAGGAACCAGGCGATGCAGAGCACGACCCCGATGTTGCGGGCGGGCGCGAGGTATTCGAGCAACTGCTCGCCGGTCTGGCGATGGATCAGGTGCAGCGCGAACGAGATGCCGGCCAGCCAGATCAGCACGGGCAGCGGTCGGCGCGTCGCTTCGATCAGCGAATCGTCCCAGATGTTGTTGGTGCGCGAGGCGACGTTTTCGGCATGTTGCAATGCGCGCCGCGCGATGAAGTGCGCCGCGATGGTGGCTGCGAGTACCAGCAGCAAGCGGATGATCTCGGGACTCAGTTGGCTGGACATGGCGTCTCCTGGTGAATTATTTGATGATGCCGCCGCCCAGGCAGATTTCGCCGTCGTACAGCACGACGGATTGTCCCGGTGTCACCGCCCATTGCGCTTCGTCGAAGGTGAAATGCGTTGTGTCCTGTGTGCCGAGCGCGATGTGGCAGGCTGCATCCTGCTGGCGATAGCGGGTTTTTGCGGCGTAGCCGCGTTGAGTGTCTGGCGCATGGCCGCTGATCCAGTGCATTTCCAGCGCATCCAGTTGCGGGTTGAGCAGCAGAGGATGGTCGTGCCCCTGCACCACGATCAAGCTGATTGCGTTGCATGTCCTTGCCCGCAACGAACCAGGGTTCGCCTGTCGTTTCGCGTGAACCGCCGATGCCCAGTCCCTGGCGCTGGCCGATGGTATAGAACGACAAGCCCATGTGTTGGCCGACCACTTTGCCCTCCGGCGTGAGCATGTCGCCCGGCTTGGTGGGCAGGTAGCGGTTAAGGAACTCGCGGAACGGGCGCTCGCCGATGAAACAGATGCCGGTGCTGTCCTTCTTTGCGTAGTTGGACAGATTATGTTCGCGCGCGATGTCGCGCACCTGCGATTTGAGCAGCTGCCCCAGCGGAAACATCGCCTTGCACAGTTGCTGCTGGTTCAGGCGGTGCAGGAAATAGCTCTGGTCCTTGCTGTCGTCCCTGGCCTTGAGCAGCTGGAACGATCCATCGACTTCGCGCACGTCAGCGTAATGTCCGGTGGCGATGGCGTCCGCGCCGAGGCGGATGGCGTGATCGAGGAAGGCCTTGAACTTGATCTCGGAGTTGCACAGGATGTCCGGGTTGGGCGTGCGCCCGGCCTCGTATTCGCGCAGGAAATAGCTGAACACGCGGTCCTTGTATTCCTTGGCGAAGTTCACCGCCTCGATGGGAATGCCGATGGTGTCGGCCACCGACACCGCATCGATCAGGTCCTGGCGCGAGGAGCAGTATTCGCTGTCGTCATCGTCTTCCCAGTTCTTCATGAACAGACCGATGACCTCGTAACCCTGTTGCTTCAACAGCAGGGCCGTGACGGAGGAGTCCACGCCGCCGGACATGCCGACGACGACACAGCGCTTACTCATAATGGGTGATCAGATCCAGCGGATAACGCTTGCCCGCGAGGTAATCTTCCACGCAGCGCAGGATCAGCGGGCTGCGATGACGAGATTGAGTGGCGCGTATCTCGTCCGGCGTCATCCACACGGCACGCACGATGCCTTTGTCCAACGCACGTTCCGGATAATGGGCGAGGATGCGCCCGCCGAAGGCGAAGCGCAGATAGGTGGTGTCGGACGCGGTCGAATGCCAGCGATAGACGCCAAGCAGGAATTCCGGCTCGAACTCATAGGCCGACTCTTCCAGTGCTTCGCGCACGGCCCCTGCGGGCAAGGTCTCGTTCGGTTCCCAGTGTCCGGCAGGTTGGTTGAACAGCAGGCCTTGCGGGGTATGTTCTTCCACCAGTAAGAACTTGCCGTTCTGTTCGAGGACGGCGGCGACGGTGGCGTGTGGTTTCCAGATCATGATGCGATTTTAAACGAAATAAAAAAAGGCAGGGTCGCCCCTGCCTTTTCTGGATACAGCGATATTACTTGGCAGCAGCTGCGTGCTTGCCTTCGTGCTTGGCAGCAGGCTTGGCTTCTGCCTTCTTGGCAGGAGCAGCAGCTGCAGGAGCAGCAGCGGCTGCAGGAGCAGCTGCAGGAGCAGCAGCGGCAGCAGCTGGAGCAGCAGCTGCAGGAGCAGCAGCGTCAGCAGCAACAGCGGAGAAAGAAACAACAGCGAACACAGCAGCGATCAGAGTGGACAGCAGTTTCATGTGAGGCTCCATTTAGTAGTTGATAAACGTTTATGACACACAAGTGTCATGGGCTATAACGCATAACCCAGCCCCAAGTTGACGGGGCGCGCCATTGTATTACAAATAAAAAAAGCAGGGTCGCCCCTGCCTTTTTTATTTCTGCTTAAATTACTTAGCAGGAGCTGCGTCAGCTGCCTTAGCCTTCTTTGCTTTCTTGGCCTTCTTTGCTTTCTTGGCCTTCTTTGCTGGCTTAGCTTCTGCCTTGGCTGCAGGAGCAGCAGCGGCGGCTGCAGGAGCAGCAGCTGCAGGAGCAGCAGCGTCAGCGGCAACAGCGGAGAAAGAAACAACGGCGAACACAGCAGCGATCAGAGTGGACAGCAGTTTCATGTGAGGCTCCATTTAGTAGTTGATAAACGTTTATGACACTACCAGTGTCGGAACCTATAACGCGGTGCGAGTTCGATCGCGTTGACACAAACATCGAATTTGGTGCCGGGGGGGGGAATCGAACCCCCACGCCCTTTCAGGCACCGGATTTTGAGTCCGGCACGTCTACCAGTTCCATCACCCCGGCAAGGGAAGGGCGCGAATTATCCATGAAACGGTAGTCCTCATCAACTACAATGCGCGCTTTTCTTCAGGCATCCCTCTGGTTTCATGCGTACCGACGACTTTGACTTCATTTTGCCCGAGCGCTTGATCGCGCAGCATCCGCCTGCACAGCGCGGCGCAAGCCGTTTGTTACAGGTGGGCGAGGCGGGGCTGAAAGACAGCCAGTTTGCCGATCTTCACGGGCTGGTGCGTGAGCATGACCTGCTGGTATTGAACGACACGCGTGTGCTGAAGGCACGCCTGTTCGGCGAAAAAGAAAGTGGCGGCAAGGTCGAAGTGCTGGTCGAGCGCGTGTTGGACGAACATGATGTGTTGGCACAGGTTCGTGTCAGCAAGACACCAAGACCCGAAAGCCGGCTGCTGCTGGCGGGGGAGCTGTGGGTGCGTGTGCTGGGGCGCGAGGGGGAGTTCTTCCATTTGCGCTTTGAGGATGCGGAAGTGGTAACGACTTTGCTGGAGCGTCATGGGCACTTGCCGTTGCCGCCCTATATCACCCATGCCGCCGGTGCCGAAGATGAAACGCGTTACCAGACCGTGTTTGCCCGCGAGCCGGGTGCGGTGGCCGCTCCTACGGCCGGACTGCATTTCGGCGAGACCATGCTGCAAGCGTTGCGCGACAAGAAGGTGGATATCGCTTATGTCACGTTGCATGTCGGTGCAGGAACCTTCAAGCCGGTGCGCGCCGAAAACATCGAAGAGCATGTCATGCACAGCGAACGCTATAGCATTCCGCAAGCCACGGTGGATGCCATCCGCGAGGCCAAGGCCAAAGGCGGACGTGTGATCGCGGTAGGCACCACCAGTCTGCGTGCGTTGGAAAGTGCCGCGGCGAGCGGAGAGTTGGTCGCGGGTTCAGGCGAGACGCGCATCTTCATCACCCCCGGCTATCGTTTCAAGGTGGTGGATGTGTTGCTGACCAACTTCCATCTGCCGCGCTCCACTTTGCTGATGCTGGTGTGCGCCTTTGGCGGAATGGATAAGATGCTGGCTGCGTATCGTCATGCGGTGGAACAGGAATATCGCTTTTTCAGTTACGGCGATGCGATGTTGATCGAAAGAGAACAATGAAATTTACTTTACACAAAACATCAGGCGCTGCCCGGCGCGGCACGCTGGATTTGGCGCATGGCAAGCTGGAAACGCCAGCTTTCATGCCAGTCGGTACTTACGGCACGGTCAAGGCGATGTCGCCGCTGGAACTGAAAGACATGGGCGCGCAGATCGTGCTCGGCAACACCTTTCATCTGTGGCTGCGTCCCGGTTTGGAAGTGATCGCTGCCCACGGCGGTTTGCATCGCTTTATGGGTTGGGATGGCCCCATCCTCACCGATTCCGGCGGCTTTCAGGTGTTCAGCCTGGGCCCGCTGCGCAAGATCACCGGCGGCGGGGTGGAATTCCGGTCGCCGGTGAATGGTGACAAGTGTTTCCTGTCGCCGGAAGAATCCATGCGCATCCAGAAGGTGCTGAATTCCGACATCGTGATGATCTTCGACGAATGCACGCCGTATCCGGCGGACGAGCAGACGGCGGGTGTCTCCATGCGCCTTAGCCTGAGCTGGGCGGAGCGCAGCAAGAAGGCGCATGAAGGCAACCCGAACGCGCTGTTCGGCATCGTGCAGGGCGGCATGCATGAGCATCTGCGCGACGAATCGCTGGCTGGCCTAAAGGATATCGACTTCGATGGCTTCGCCATCGGAGGTTTGTCGGTGGGTGAGCCGAAAGAGGACATGCTGCGCATCCTCCAGCACACCGCCCCGCAACTGCCGCAGGACAAGCCGCGCTACCTGATGGGCGTGGGCACGCCGGAGGATCTGGTGGATGCGGTCGCCGAGGGAATCGACATGTTCGATTGCGTGATGCCGACGCGCAACGCGCGCAACGGCCATCTGTTCACCCGCTTCGGCGACGTGCGCATCAAGAACGCGCAATACCGGTTGGATACGCGTCCGCTGGACGAGCAGTGCACCTGCTACACCTGCCGCCACTTCACCCGCGCCTATCTGCATCACCTGCATCGCTTGAATGAGATCCTCGGTGCGCGCCTCAATTCCATCCATAACTTGCATTACTACCAGGAATTGATGAGCGATATCCGCAAAGCCATCGAAGCCGGCCGCTTTGCCGAATTCCAGGCCGCTTTCCGCCATGCGCGCGCAGGTTTGTGAGCGCATGTACTGAGTTGGGCGCGTAGCAAAACAGTCATCCCATCCATGTTAGAATGCGCGCCTTTGATTTTTTGAACCCCATTTTGAGAGGAGTAGTCATGGTTTCTATCAGCGAATTGTTCATCAGCAATGCCCACGCCGAAGGCGCAGCAGCACCGCAGGGCGGCGGTTTCATGGAATTCCTGCCTTTGATCGCCTTGCTGGCGGTGTTCTACTTCCTCGTCTTGCGCCCGCAACAAAAGCGCGCCAAGGAACACAAGGCCCTGATGGAAGCGCTGCAAAAAGGTGATGAAGTTGTCACCATCGGCGGCGTGATGGGCAAGGTGACCAAGGTGAGCGAAGACAGCGCAGCGATCGAGATCGCCGACAACGTCGTCATCCAGGTACAAAAAGCTGCGATCCAGAACGTCCTGCCCAAAGGCACGATCAAGTCGATCTAAGTCAAGTATCCCTCTAATTCACGCTGTTTAAGGTGCCGCAATGAACCGTTATCCGCTGTGGAAATACCTGCTGATCCTGAGCACGCTGGTGTTGGGCTTTATCTATGCACTGCCCAATTTCTACGGCGAATCGCCTGCCGTGCAGGTGTTGCCGTTGCGCGCCAACCTCAAGGCGGATACGGCATTGCTGGCACGCGTGGAAGAGGCGCTGAAGAACGCGCAGCTGAATCCCGAAGTCATGTCGCTGGATGCGACCAGCGTGAAGGCGCGTTTCGCCGACACGGATGCGCAGCTCAAGGCGAAAGACGTGTTGCACGCGCAATTGGGCGAGGACTACGTGGTGGCGCTGAACCTGCTGTCGCGTTCGCCGAAATGGCTTTCCGATTTCGGCGCGTTGCCGATGTATCTCGGTCTCGACTTGCGTGGCGGTGTGCATTTCCTGATGCAGATCGACATGAAAGGCGCGCTGGACAAAGCGTTGGAATCTTCTTCCGGCGACATTCGCAGCACCCTGCGTGAGGCCAATATCGCCTACTCCGGCGTGAGCCGCGACGGCAACGTGATCACCACCAAGTTCCGCGATGCCGAAGCGCGCAGCAAAGGCGAGGCGGAGCTCAAGCAGCGTTTCGGCGGGCTGGAATTCAACACGCGCGAAGAAGGCAGCGAACATCTGCTGCTCGCCCAGCTCAAGCAGCAAGAGCAAATCCGCATCCAGGAATCGGCGGTGCAACAGAACCTCATCACCTTGCGCAACCGTGTGAACGAGCTGGGCGTGGCCGAGCCGGTGATCCAGCAGCAAGGTGTGGACCGTATCGTGGTGCAATTGCCGGGCGTGCAGGACACCGCGCGCGCCAAGGACATCCTCGGACGTACTGCCACCCTGGAAGTGCGCCTGGTGGATGACGAACATCAGTTGGGTGTAGGTGCAGTCGCGCCGTTCGGCACTGAGATGTTCAAGGACCGCGACGGCACACCGTTGCTGGTGAAGAAGAGCGTGATCCTGACCGGCGAGCGCATCAACGACGCGCAGCCTGGTTTCGACAGCCGTAACAACGAGCCGGCGGTGCATATCAATCTGGATGCGGTGGGTGCACGCAAGTTCAAGGAAGCGACGCGTGAGAACGTGAACAAGCGCATGGCCATCATCCTGTTCGAAAAGGGCAGGGGCGAGGTGGTCACCGCACCGGTGATCCGCGAAGAGATCGGCGGCGGACGCGTGCAGATCAGCGGCAAGATGAATACGGAAGAAGCCAACGACACCGCGCTACTGCTGCGTGCCGGTGCCTTGGCGGCGCCGATGGAGATCATCGAGGAACGCACGGTCGGCCCCAGCCTGGGTGCGGACAACATCAAGCGCGGCTTCGATTCCACCAAGATCGGCTACATCGCCATCGCTATCTTCATGATCGCCTATTACCTGATGTTCGGCGGCGTATCCGTGCTGGCGCTGGGCGCGAACCTGCTGTTGCTGGTCGCTTTGCTGTCCATGCTGCAGGCTACGCTGACCCTGCCGGGCATGGCAGGTATCGCGTTGACACTGGGTATGGCGATCGACTCCAACGTGCTGATCAACGAGCGCATCCGCGAGGAGTTGCGCAACGGCGTGCCGCCGCAGGCCGCGATCCATGCCGGCTATGACAATGCTTTCGCCACCATTCTCGACTCCAACATCACCGCGTTGATCGTGGGTATCGCCCTGTTCATGTTCGGCTCCGGGCCAGTGAAGGGATTCGCTGTGGTGCTGTGTCTGGGCATCCTGACTTCGATCTTCAGCGCAGTGCTGGTATCGCGTGCACTGGTCAATCTGATCTACGGTCGCAAGGCGCGTCTGAACAAAGTCGCCATCGGTTAAGGGGAAACGACATGGAATTTTTCAAGATCAAAAAAGACATCCCCTTCATGAGCTATGGCCGATACACCACGGCCATCTCGCTGGTGACCTTCCTGCTGTCGGTGTTCTTCCTGGCCACCAAGGGGCTGAACTTCGGCGTGGACTTCACCGGCGGTACCGTGATGGAAGTGCACTACGCGCAGTCGGCCGATCTGGACAAGGTGCGCGGCCAACTGACTAGCATCGGCCTGCACGACGCGCAGGTGCAGAACTTCGGTTCCAGCAAGGACGTGCTGATCCAGGTTCCGCTCAAACAGAACAAGCTCGGCGCCAAGCTCTCCGAGCAGGTGCTGGAGACGCTGAAGGCAGCAGGATGCCAGCGTCGAATTGCGCCGCGTCGAGTTCGTCGGCCCGCAGGTCGGCAAGGACCTGGTGGAGAACGGCGCGATGGCGCTGTTGCTGGTGTCCCTGGGCATCGTCGGTTATCTGTGGCTGCGCTTCGAGTGGAAGTTCGGCGTGGCGGCGATCATCGCCAACCTGCACGACGTGGTCATCATCCTGGGCTTCTTCGCCTTCTTCCAGTGGGAGTTCTCGCTGTCGGTACTGGCGGCGGTGCTGGCCGTGCTGGGTTATTCGGTGAACGAATCGGTGGTGGTGTTCGACCGGATCCGCGAGAACTTCCGCAAGATGCGCAAGACCGAAGTGGCCGAGATCATCGACAACGCCATCACGCGCACCATGTCGCGCACCATCATCACCCACGGTTGCACGCAGATGATGGTGACATCCATGCTGTTCCTGGGCGGCGAGACGCTGCATTACTTCGCGCTGGCGCTGACCATCGGCATCCTGTTCAGTATCTATTCCTCGGTGCTGGTCGCCAGCCCCTTGCTGATGATGTTCGGCGTGTCGCGCGAAGACTTCATCAAGCCGGAAAAGACCGAAGCTGAAGAGGTCCTTCCTTAACATCCTCCGAACTCACTCCCTCGCCCGCTTGCGGGAGAGGGCTGGGGAGAGGGAGGTTCTTGGGTAATTCATTATGGAAATCCTCGCTACATTCATCGACATCGTCCTGCACCTGGACGCGCACCTGCTGGTGCTGGTGCAGGAATACGGCCTGTGGATCTACGCCATCCTGTTCGCCATCATCTTCGCGGAAACAGGCTTGGTCGTTGCTCCTTTCCTGCCGGGCGATTCGCTGCTGTTCGTGACGGGTGCGCTGTGCGGCATGGGTTCGCTGGAACTGCATATCCTGATGCCTTTGCTGATATTCGCTGCCTTTTCCGGCGACAACACCAACTACTGGGTCGGGACGTCTGCTTGGTTTGCGCTTGCTCAATAAAGCCAGCCCGCGTTTCATCAAACACGAACACCTGGAAAAGACCCGGCAGTTCTACGCCAAGCACGGCGGCAAGACCATCATCTTCGCGCGCTTCCTACCCATCATCCGCACCTTTGCCCCGTTCGTGGCGGGCATCGGTACCATGAGCTATCGCTTGTTCGTGATGTTCAGTGCGTTGGGCAGTCTGGCCTGGATCGGCAGCCTCACGTTGGCGGGCTACTTCTTCGGCAATTTTCCGATCATCAAGAACAACCTCACGCTGATGATCATCGTCATCATCTTCATTTCGTTCATCCCCGCGATCCGCGAATTCATCAAGCATCGTAGGCAAGCAGCGAAATAATGCCCGTCATTCCGGCCTGATAAAACTACTAGTCATTCGACTAAGCTAGCAAAGAACGCTAGCCAAGTCGCTGGTTATGCGCCGGAATGACGGACGCGCGGAGCGTCTGTATTCCCCGCAATTTCGTTGCATCCCAATTCGCCACAGCCCAATCCAGCACTGTCCTCACATCGCTGCCTGCCAGGTTGGCAGGCGGTCGCTGTTGCAGGAAATCCAGCACGCGCAGCAATGTTGTCGCAGCTTGTGATGCATTCACCGGGGCAGCCAGTGTCTGCTTGCTCAGCTTCTCTCCTGCATCATTCACCGCGACAGGCAAGTGCATGTAATGCGGGCTTGGCAAACCGAGCAGCCGTTGCAGATGGATCTGGCGCGGCGTGGATGCCAGCAGGTCGGCGCCGCGCACGATATGTGTGATGTTCTGGAACGCATCGTCCACTACCACTGCGAGCTGGTAGGCAAACAGCCCATCGGCACGCTTCACCACGAAGTCACCGATCTCGCTTTCGAGATGTTGGGAGATGCAGCCTTGCAGCGCATCGTCGAACTCAATCGCTTTGTTGCCGGTCCGTACTCGCCAAGCCCGTCCTTCGCGCCCGGCCGGGATGCCATGGCGGCAAGTGCCGGGATAAACCGGCCCCTCGATGCCGTTCAATGCAGAATCCGCGATCTCCTTGCGCGTACAACAGCACGGATATACCGCTCCGCTGTCTTGCAGCTGGTGCAATGCCTCCTCATAAGCCTCCGTGCGCTGGCTCTGGTAAATGACGGGCTCATCGCTATACAGACCGAATGCCTCCAGTGTGCGCAGGATGTCCTCTGCCGCTCCCGGCACGCAGCGCGGCGTATCCAGGTCTTCCATGCGCACCAGCCAGGTGCCGCGGTGATGTTTTGCGTCGAGATAGCTGCCGACGGCGGCGACGAGTGAACCGAAGTGAAGGGGGCCGGTGGGGGAGGGGGCGAAGCGCCCGTGATAGTTAGAGGAAGAGGTCATTCGTTTTTGTAGGGCGGGTTAGCGCAGCGTAACCCGCCGGATGCTTTTACATACGGCGCAATGCCCGTTGGTTATTGCGCCCTACGCTTGCTAGGATTTGTAAACAACATCAAAACCTGATGAATTGTCATAAACAAATTTACCGGGCAGAGAATTGCTTTGTAACTTATGGCTCCAGACGATAGCTATGACCTCACCCAACGCATTCATTATGTCCGGTGTTTGTCCTGATGCTTGGCTGTGGTGAAGTAAATTAACATGAACACAATCAATAGGAATTTCTTCTTTCGCAGTTGGGAAGCGCGCGAAAGGTACGCCCTCAACTATGCGTATTTCAGGAAAGAAGAAACCGGCATATGCCAATGAAGTGAAATAGTCACCGTAACAAGTAACAATAGATTCGACTAGAGATGGTGTCGCTCCATATTGGTTTCCAATCCGCGCAGATAGTTGTGCAGAAACAGATTCAATAGTTTGAGTCAGGGACCTTGAGGCAGTCATCAAGCAGTAACTTCCTCTTCCTCAAACTCCAGCACTACCTTTCCATCCTTCACGTCCACGGTGACCTTGCCGCCGTTCGCCAGCTTGCCGAACAGCAGTTCGTCGGCCAGCGCGGAGCGGATGGTGTCCTGGATCAGGCGCGCCATCGGGCGGGCGCCCATCAGCGGGTCGAAGCCGTGTTCGGCGAGGTGGTCTTTGAGTGCGTCGGTGAACAGTGCGTCCACTTTCTTCTCATGCAGTTGTTCTTCCAGTTGCATGAGGAACTTGTCCACCACGCGCAGGATGATTTCCTTCGACAGCGGTGCGAAGGAGACGATGGCATCCAGACGGTTGCGGAATTCCGGCGTGAACATCTTCTTGATGTCGGCCATCTCGTCACCGACAGCCGTCGCCTTGGTGAAGCCCATCTGCGTCTTGTTCAAGGCTTCCGCCCCCGCGTTGGTGGTCATGATGATGACGACGTTGCGGAAGTCGGCCTTGCGCCCGTTGTTGTCGGTGAGCGTGCCGTGGTCCATCACCTGCAGCAGGATATTGAAGATGTCCGGGTGCGCCTTCTCGATCTCGTCCAGCAACAGCACGCAATGCGGCTGCTTGCTGATGGCTTCGGTGAGCAGGCCGCCCTGGTCGAAACCGACGTAGCCGGGCGGCGCGCCGATCAGACGGCTGACGGCATGGCGTTCCATGTATTCGGACATGTCGAAGCGGTGGATGGGCATGCCCATGCTGTAGGCGAGCTGGCGCGCGACCTCGGTCTTGCCCACACCCGTGGGGCCGGAGAACAGGAAGCTGCCGATGGGCTTTTGCGGATTGCCGAGGCCGCTGCGCGACATCTTGATGGCGCGCGCCAGCGCATCGATGGCCTTGTCCTGGCCGAACACGGTGGCCTTCAGGTCGCGGTCCAGGTTCTTCAGCGCGTTGCGGTCGTCGTGCGACACGGTGCGGGTCGGGATGCGCGCGATCTTGGCGATGATCTCCTCGATCTCGTGCTTGCCCACGATCTTCTTCTGCTTGGACTTGGGCAGGATGCGTTGTGCCGCACCGGCTTCATCCAGCACGTCGATCGCCTTGTCCGGCAGGTGACGGTCGTTGATGAAGCGTGCAGACAACTCGGCGGCGCTGGTGATGGCTGCGGCGCTGAACTTGATGCTGTGGTGGTCTTCGAAGCGCGACTTCAGGCCTTTCAGGATCTCGATGGTCTGTTCCACCGAAGGCTCGGCCACGTCGATCTTCTGGAAGCGGCGTGACAGTGCGGAATCCTTTTCGAAGATGCCGCGATATTCCTGATACGTGGTGGCGCCGATGCATTTCAACTGGCCGCTGGACAGTGCCGGCTTGAGCAGGTTGGAAGCATCCATGGTGCCGCCGGACGCTGCACCTGCGCCGATCAGGGTGTGTATCTCGTCGATGAACAGCACTGCGTTGGGATTTTCCTGCAACTCTTTCAGCACTGCTTTCAGGCGTTGCTCGAAATCGCCGCGATACTTGGTGCCTGCCAGCAAGGAACCCATATCCAGCGCGTAGACGTGCGCTTCTTTCAGGATTTCCGGCACGTCGCCTTCCACGATGCGGCGCGCCAAACCTTCGGCGATGGCGGTCTTGCCTACGCCCGCTTCGCCCACCAGCAGGGGATTGTTCTTGCGGCGGCGACACAGGGTCTGGATCACGCGCTCCAATTCCGTATCGCGCCCGATCAGCGGATCGACTTTGCCTGCCAATGCATGCGCATTGAGATCCAGTGTGTAGCTCTGGAGCGAACTGTCGCTGGAACTCTCTTGTTCGGTATCCGCTTCGTTCGCGGTCTTTTGTGTGGCAGGCTGTGCTTCTGCCGCCTTGTTAATGCCGTGCGCGATGTAGTTCACCACATCGAGGCGTGTGATGGCGCGCTGGTTGAGGAAATACACAGCGTGCGATTCTTTCTCGCCAAACAGTGCAACCAGAATGTTGGCGCCGGTCACTTCTTTCTTGTTCGTGGATTGCACATGCAGGATGGCGCGCTGTATCACGCGCTGGAAACCGACGGTGGGCTGTGTATCCACTTCGCCAGTGCCTGGAACGATGGGAGTATGAGTCTCGATATGCTGCACCAGCACGGCGCGCAGTTCTTCGATGTCCGCACCGCAGGCGCGCAACACATGAGCCGCCGACGGATTGTCCAGCATTGCGAGCAACAGGTGCTCGACGGTGATGAACTCGTGCCGTTTCTGGCGGGCTTCGACGAATGCCAGATGCAGGCTGACTTCCAGTTCTTGCGCGATCATTTAAGCTTCCTCCGTGTGGCATCGTAACGGATGCCCATGCTGCTTTGCAAACGCCGATACCTGCGATACCTTGGTTTCGGCGATGTCCTTAGAATACACGCCACAAACGGCAAATCCTTCATTATGTATTTGGAGCATGACTTGTGTTGCGCGTTCCATGCCCATCGAAAAAAACGTTTTCAACACCTCGATAACGAACTCCATGGTGGTGAAATCGTCGTTCAACAGAATCACCTTGTAGAGCTTGGGAGGCTTGGTTTTGCTGCGCTCCAACAGGTTTACGTTTTCTTGCTTGGTTGCCATCGTGTGCCATTCTCTCACCGTTGTTTTAACGCATATTTGACGATTAGCGTGGCTTTTTCAAGTCAATTCGCCAACAAATTGTATTTAGTGCTTGACGGTGCAAGTTTACCTAGGGTAAAAAGCGTTCGGGTGTTTGAATCAGAGTATCTGCAGTGCTGGTTTTGCCATGTGCGGTCCCATTTGCGATCTTGGAATTCAAACAATTTGACGGGCATCCACCCGTTGTTTTTTGTAAGGAAGTTAAGCATGGCAAACGGTACTGTTAAGTGGTTCAACGACGCAAAGGGTTTCGGTTTCATTACTCCCGATGATGGCAGCGAAGATCTGTTCGCGCACTTCTCCGCGATCAACATGAGCGGTTTCAAGTCGCTTAAAGAAGGCCAGAAAGTGACCTTCGAAGTTGTTCAAGGTCCTAAGGGCAAGCAAGCCTCCAACATCCAAGCGGGCTAATCCCTGTTTGAGGTGTAACAAAAAGCCCGCCACGAAAGTGGCGGGCTTTTTGTTTGTGCGCCCATCAGGGCGCACCTGGAGTACTCAGATGGCGTTCAAAGCAGCATTGAACGTTGCGCTCGGGCGCATCGCTTGCGATGTCTTGTCGAAATCCGGGTGGTAATAACCGCCCATATCGACCGGCTTGCCCTGTGCCGCGATCAATTCCTCATTGATCTTCGCTTCGTTGTCCGTCAATGCCTTCGCCAAGGGGGCAAAACGCGCCTGTAACTCCTTGTCCTTGGTCTGTGCGGCCAAAGCCTGTGCCCAGTACAAAGCGAGGAAGAAGTGGCTGCCACGGTTGTCCAACTCGCCGACCTTGCGGGCGGGCGATTTGTTGCCGTCCAGTATCTTGCCGTTGGCTTGATCCAGCGTATCCGCCAGCACCTGCGCCTTGTCGTTCTTGAAGGTTTGTGCCAGGTGTTCCAGCGACACGCCCAGTGCCAGGAACTCGCCCAGCGAATCCCAACGCAGATAGCCTTCCTGCTGGAACTGCTGCACATGCTTAGGTGCGGAACCGCCCGCGCCGGTCTCGAACAGTCCGCCGCCATTCATCAGCGGCACGATCGACAGCATCTTGGCGCTGGTGCCGAGTTCGAGAATCGGGAACAGGTCGGTGAGGTAATCGCGCAACACGTTGCCGGTCACGGAGATGGTGTCCTTGCCTGCGCGGATGCGATCCAGCGAGAACTGGATGGCGTCTTCCGGTGTCATGACGCGGATGTCCAGACCCGCTGGTGTCGTGATCCTTCAGATAGCGTTCCACTTTCCGGATGATCTGCGCATCGTGCGCGCGGTTCTTGTCCAGCCAGAACACGGCAGGTGTGTTGCTCAACCGTGCGCGCGTGACCGCCAGCTTGACCCAGTCCTGGATCGGCGCATCTTTGGCCTGGCACATGCGGAAGATGTCGCCCTGTTCTACGTCCTGTTCCAGCAAGGTCTTGCCGGACGCATCCACTGCACGCACCTTGCCGTTGGCCGGTACCTCGAAAGTCTTGTTGTGCGAGCCGTACTCTTCCGCCTGCTGCGCCATCAGACCGACGTTGGGCACAGAGCCCATGGTCTTGGGATCGAAAGCGCCGTGCTTCTTGCAGTCGTCGATGACCACCTGATAGATGCGCGCATAGCAGCGGTCAGGGATCATCGCCTTGGTGTCGTGCAGCTTGCCATCTGTGCCCCACATCTTGCCGGATTCGCGGATCATGGCAGGCATGGAGGCATCGACGATGATGTCGCTGGGTACATGCAGATTGGTGATGCCCTTGTCGGAATTCACCATCGCCAGTTCCGGCCTGGATTTGTAGCAAGCCTGGATGTCGGCTTCGATCTCGGCACGCTTGGCTTCCGGCAAGCGTGGCGATCTTCGCGAGCAGGTCGCCAAAACCGTTGTTGACGTTGACGCCCAGCTCCTTGATGGTCGCCGCGTGTTTCTCGAATACGTCCTTGAAGTAAACGGTGACAGCGTGACCGAACATGATGGGATCGGAAATCTTCATCATGGTGGCTTTCAGGTGCAGGGACAGCAACACGCCTTGCTGCTTCGCGTCCTGCATCTGCGACTCGTAGAACTCGCGCAGGGCGCGGCGGCTCATGACACAAGCGTCGATGATTTCGCCTGCCTTGAGAGGAGTCTTGTCCTTGAGCACGGTCACACTGCCGTCCTGACCGACAAATTCGATCCTGAAGCTTCCAGCCTCGGGCACCGTGACGGATCTTTCGCTGCCGTAGAAATCCTTGTCGTTCATGTGCGCCACGTGAGTCTTGGAATCGGCGCTCCAGGCACCCATCTTGTGCGGATTGTTGCGTGCGTATTGCTTGACCGAAGCCGCAGCGCGGCGGTCGGAGTTGCCTTCGCGCAGCACAGGGTTCACGGCGCTGCCGAGCACCTTGCCGTAACGGGCCTTGATCTCCTTCTCGGCATCCGTCTTCGGATCTTCCGGATAGTCCGGGATTTTGTAGCCTTGAGACTGCAATTCCTTGATCGCGGCCTTCAACTGCGGGGATCGATGCGCTAATATTGGGGAGCTTGATGATGTTCGCTTCCGGCTTCAGTGTCAGCTCACCCAGTTCAGTCAGCTCATCCGCGATCTTCTCGGTCGCAGTCAGATTTTCAGGGAAGTTCGCGAGTATGCGTCCTGCAAGCGAGATGTCTCTTGTCTCAACGGCGATGCCGGCAGCCTTGGTAAAGGCTTGAACAATCGGAAGCAAAGAGTAAGTTGCCAGTCTCGGCGCTTCATCGGTCAAGGTGTAAACAATTTTTTGGGTCGTCATGTCTGTTCGCGGAGTGAAGATTTTGTTAATGGAAAAAATGAGATGAGTCGCATCCTGCTGTTCAACAAACCCTATGGGGTGATCTGCCAGTTCAGCCGTGACGGGATGCATCCGACGCTGGCCGATTATATCGCCGTTCCCGATGTTTATCCCGCCGGAAGGCTGGACACCGACAGCGAAGGGCTGCTGTTGCTCACCGACGACGGCAAGCTGCAGCATCGCATCACCGATCCCAAGCATAAACTGGGCAAGACCTACTGGGTGCAGGTGGAGGGCGTGCCGGATGAGGCTGCGCTGCAGAAATTGCGGCGCGGCGTGCAACTCAAGGATGGGATGACCCTGCCCGCCGAAGCTCGGCTGATGGAAGAGCCTGCCGATCTATGGCTGCGCGATCCTCCGGTCCGCTTCCGCAAAGAGATCCCTACAAGCTGGTTGCAGCTCACCATACGCGAAGGCAGGAACCGCCAGGTGCGCCGTATGACGGCGGCAGTCGGATTCCCGACGCTGCGTCTGATCCGGTATGCGATTGGCGATTGGACGCTGGACGGGATCGCTCCCGGCGAATTCTCGCAATTAAACGTATAAACCTTATTCATTTTGCGGACATGAAGTTGTCTGTCCGTCGTCAGCGCCTGTCAGCGCATCGTCGCACCTGCTCTCTGCGTGAATGTTTGCTACCGCCTGGAATGCCTTATTTATGGGCGTTCCAGCTGGGCTGCGGTGTGTGGCATGGTTGTTGCGTTAGTAATCCTAATGCCCTTGGGTGACACGGGGGTCGGAAATTAGGAGGCGATATGAAAGCGGTTTGGCCTTGGGTCATTTTTTTTATTATTTACGGTTTGTTTTCCATGAAATCACATGCTGCAGAAGTTTTTCCAGTCGCTGAGCGTTCGGTGTTGCTCGTGGAAACATGCTGAGACATCCGATTCGGGAGGTGCAAAGTTGAAGTCAGCTTGGAAAACGGCAATTGCCTGCAGCCTTGTGCTGGCGCTTTTTGGTACGCAAGCTGCTTACGGCAAAACGGCGGCCTTATCCAAAACGCAACGTGCCGAATTGAAGGTGCGCTATGAAAAAGCGCTCAAGCTGTATCGCCAAAATGAAGCGGATGCTGCCTTGTCTATTTTGGCTGATTTGCATCGCCGCGCTCCGCAGGAGTTGTACTATCTTTACGATTATCTGGCTATTGCCAGTTGGAGCGGGAAGCATGAATTGGCGATCGCCCTTTCCAAAGAGCTCAATCCAAAAATAGCGCCCGCCTATGTGTATGAGACGCTGGCGCAGACTTATCGCCAGCAGAAGAACCACGACATGGCGCTGGCGACCTACGCTCTCGTGATCAAGCGCTATCCCAAGCGCGTGGAATCACTGGCGGGGCGGATCAATATATTGATCGATGCGCAACGCCTGGCGGAGGCCGAGACTGAATTGCGCCCCTTGCTCGCCAAATATCCGGGGCGGCCAGAATTGAGGGAGGCATCGGTTCGGCTAAGCGACGCACAAACGGAACCGCTAAAGATGCTGGAGGAGGCGGAGCGGATCCTGAAAGCCAATCCGGACAACACCTTCGCTTTGCGCATGCGTTTCTTCGCGTTGAAAAAGGCAGGGGCGGCTCATCTGGCATTGCAGTTGACGCCTGCATCCATCCTCAATCCGGCGGAACTCAGCGTTGCCAGACGCGATCAATTGGCAATCAATCTCCGTTGGGCCCGTGTCAGCGCCGACGATTTGACGCTGCCAAACCGTTGGCAAAAAATGGATGCTGTCATCGTTGAACTGCAATCGCAGTGCAAGATATCCGAACTTGACGGGAGTGCGCTCTTGTCGGTCCAGGGGCTGTGCGGCGATCTGGTGGTGGCGCTGTCGGACCGGCAACGCATGGCGGAAGCGATCGCGCTCTACGAAAAGATGCTGGATAAAAAATGGACTATCCCAGCTTATGTGCGTCTATATGCAGCGGCCAGCTATTTGCATGAACGGCAGCCGGAAAAAGCCAGAGATATCTATGCCGACAATTTGGCGCAAAACCCGAAAAGTCAGGATGGGCGCGTTGGCTATATCTACTCGCTGCTGGAGTGCGAGCAATATGACGATGCTTACCGCGAGGCAGGGCGGCTGACTGCCGAGACGCCCGAGTGGATCAATCCCCGGTCACCGGAGATTCGCCAACCCAACTCGGCCTACATCCGCGCGCAACTAACGAATGCGCTGATCCTGGGATATACGGATCGTTTCGCAGAAAGCCAGGAACAACTGGAGTTCTTGGCGCAACGCGCACCGCACAACACCGAGATCAGGCAGGCGCTGGCCATGACTTATGGCATGCGCGGCTGGCACCATCGGGCGGAGAGCGATCTTGAGTGGCTGGCTGCTGTGGAGCCGTCAAGTGTTTCGACCAAACTCAGGTTGTTTGAAAACCGCAAGGCGCTGGGTGATCTCCGGGGAGCCGAGCTCGCACTCAACGATGCAGCGCAGTTGATGCCCGAGGAGCAGGCCGTGCAAAAAGCGCAGCGCGAATGGGCGACACATAAGTTGCACGAGTTGAGCGTGGATGCGAGATATGGGAAAAGTGTGGGTGGCGTTGCCGGAGCGATGCCCAACGGCAACCGCGAAAGCGTCATTGACGCGCGGCTGTATTCGGCGCCTTATCAATACGACTGGCGTTTCTTCGCGCACTCGCAACGGGCGCAGACCTCATTTCCCGAGATGTCCGTATCCAAGACCACGGCAGGGGGTGGTGCCGAGTATCGCGTGCGTGATCTCACGCTTACGGGCGAGCTGCTGAATGTCGGGCATCTGGGGGCGGGGCTCGCGGTTGCGGGCGATTACCGGCTGGACGACCATTGGAGCATTAACGGCATGGCGGAGAGCAACAGTTTGTCCGCCCCGATCAGGGCCTATGCCGATCACGTCAAGGCGAACAACATGCAACTGGGCGCATCATATCGCTGGCATGAATCGCGATCCGTGGCGCTCGTGGGCGACCAGATGGGTTTCTCGGACGGCAATCAGCGGCGCGCGCTGGATGTGTCATGGTCGGAGCGTTGGCTGACGGGGGCGACCTACAAGCTGGACAGTACCGTGGAGTATTACACGTCGCGCAATTCTTCCCGCAGCACCACGATCAATTACTTCAATCCGGTGAGCGATACGTATCTCGGCCTGTCATTCCGGACGGAATGGGTGCAATTCCATCGCTACGAACGGTCGCTCAAACATGTCGTGCGATTGGGTGTGGGCAATTACGCACAACAGAATTATGCTGCAGGCGAGGTGTTGACCCTGCAGTATGAGCAAGTGCTGCAAACGAATGACCGGATGCAATGGCGCTATGGTTTCGGACATACTGAGCACCCCTACGACGGCCTTCGCGTCACGTCGAATTTCGTTAATTTATCGTCTGACTGGATGTTCTGATGCGACACGTCATTTATTCCCTATTTTTGTTGCTGGCGAGTGCGTCTGTTCCGGCACAGGCCGATACGGGCGGTACGCACACGTATAGCGTGTTGTGTTACCACAACGTGCTGGATGAGCCGCTGGCCGATCCTGAAAAATTCACGGTGAGCACCGCCGACCTGGTGCAGCATTTTTCCTGGTTGAAAGAAAACGGATACACAGTCATCAGTGTCGATGATCTGCTCAAGGCCAAGGCCGGCAAGCAGCCCTTGCCGCCCAAAGCGGTCATGCTGACCTTCGATGACGGCTACCGCAGTTTCTATACCCGCGTGTACCCGTTGCTGAAGGAATTCCATTATCCCGCTGTGCTGGCACTGGTCGGTTCCTGGTTACAACTGAAGCCGGAAGAACAAGTGCCTTATGAGGGGCATCACTACACCCGCCAGAACTTCCTTGCGCCGGATGAGATCCGCGAGATGTCCATGTCGGGTCTGGTGGAGATCGCGTCGCACAGCTATGACTTGCATCACGGTGTCCTGGGTAATCCGCAGGGCAACCTGCTGCCCGCGGCGATCGCCCGCACCTATGACGCGCAACAGAAGAGCTATGAAGGGGATGATGCCTACCTCGCCAGGATCAGAACCGATCTGGCGCAAAACAGCGCCTTCATCCACAAGATCACCGGCAAGCGGCCGCGTGTGATGGTGTGGCCGTACGGCAGGTATAACCTCGTCACCGTAGAAATCGCCCAATCGTTGGGTATGCCTCTGATGCTGACTTTGGACGAAGGTATGAACTCGCTGGAGAATCCGGCGTGGCAAACCAGCCGGGTGCTGATCGCTTTCAACACGACGGTGGCCGATCTGTCCGCAGAGCTGTCCCCCGTGACCAGTCCTCGCCTGGAGCGGGTGATGCATGTGGACCTCGACTATGTGTACGACCCTGATCCGGCGCGGCAGGAAGTCAATCTGGGCAAGCTGCTGGATCGGGTGAAAGCCATGAAGGCCAGCACGGTCTACCTGCAGGCTTATGCCGATCCGGATGGCAACGGCGCAGCCGACAGTGTCTATTTCCCGAACCGGGTTCTGCCGATGCGTGCCGATCTGTTCAATCGCGTCGCCTGGCAACTCAGGACGCGGGCGGGCGCCAAAGTGTTTGCCTGGATGCCGCTGCTGGCCTTCGAACTGCCTGCCGATCATCCGTTGGCCAAGCATCGGGTGGCTAGCGATGCGCAAGGTAAGCCCAACTCGGGCTATCCCAGATTGACGCCGTTCGATGCGCAGGCTCGTCGCTTGATCGCCGGACTGTATGAAGACTTGGCCAAGCATGCGATCTTTGAAGGCATCCTGTTCCATGACGATGCGGTGCTGACGGATTATGAAGATGCCAGCCCGTGGGCGCTGGATTACTACAGCAGGGAATGGGGATTGCCGGCTTCGATCTCCCAGATCAGGAGCAATCCGGGGTCGATGGCGAAATGGACAGCCAACAAGACCCGCTTCCTCACCGATTTTTCACTGGAACTGGCCCAGGTCATACGCCGCTACCAACCGCAGGCCAAAACGGCGAGGAATATCTACGCCGAGGTCGTCTTGAATCCGAATGCGCAGGAATGGTTCGCGCAGTCGTTGCCGGATTTTTTGCGGAGCTACGACTACACGGCGGTGATGGCGATGCCGTTCATGGAAAATGCCAAGCAGCCGCTGCCTTGGCTGGCTGGTTTGGTGCAAGAGATCGCTAAGCAACCGCAAGGCTTGCAAAAGGCCGTGTTCGAACTGCAAGCCATGGATTGGAGAAGCTCTACGCCCGTCGATAGCCGCGTGCTGCTGGAGCAAATGCGCTTGTTGCAAACGCAAGGCGCCCGAAATTTCGGCTATTACCCGGATGATTTCTTGAATAACTCTCCCGACCTGGAAGTGATCAAGCCGGCATTCTCCCTGCAGGACTTTCCGTTTACAGGGCAAACCAAGTGAATCTGTGGAGCACGTTTTTAGAGGCCTTGGGCCCTTGGTCATTCAAGAGTGTCCTCCTGGATTTCGCCTTCTATTACCCGCTGTTCATGGCTTACCTGTGGATGACCGGGGCGATCTTTTACTATTTCCGTTTCGAGCGACGCTACGTCAAACAGAAGGAGCCGCCCAAGCTGAAAGAGTACCCCGGCGTTGCACTGGTCGTTCCGTGCCACAACGAGGAAGAGAATGTGCGCGAGACCATTCTGCAATTGTTCAAGCAGAAATATCCCGACTTTGAAGTCATCGCCATCAACGACGGCAGCACCGACCGCACCCAGGAGATACTGAGCGAAATGGCGGCGCAGGAGCCGCGCCTGCGCGTCATTCACCAGGTCAAAAACCAGGGCAAGGCCGCCGGCTTGAATATGGCCGCATTGCTGACCGGCAAGGAGTTCCTTGTATGCATCGACGGGGATTGTTTGCTGGACGAGCATGCCGTCACCTGGATGATGCAGCACTTCATCAACAGCCCGCGCGTGGGGGCTGTGACCGGAAATCCGCGGATACGCAACCGTTCGACCCTGCTGGGGAAGATCCAGGTCGGGGAGTTCTCTTCGATAATCGGCCTGATCAAGCGCGCGCAACGGGTGTACGGGCGCATCTTTACCGTATCGGGTGTGATCTCGGGTTTTCGCAAGACCGCATTGCACGATGTGGGCTACTGGAGCACCGAAATGCTGACCGAGGACATCGACGTCAGCTGGAAGCTGCAGTTCGCACATTGGGATATCCGGTTCGAGCCCAAGGCATTGTGCTGGATCCTGATGCCGGAAACGTTCGTCGGGTTGTGGAAGCAGAGATTGCGCTGGGCGATGGGCGGCGTGCAGGCCGCGATCAAATACTTCCCCACCTTGTTCGAGTGGCGCAAACGCCGTATGTGGCTGATCTATTTTGAATTCATCGTGAGTCTGGTCTGGGCCTACTTCATCGGTCTCGCCATCCTTTTGCCGTTGCTGAGCATGCTCTTCCCCATGCCGGATTTCCTCTATATGGCGCCTATTGCACCGGGCTGGAACGGGGTGGTGCTCGGCGTGACCTGCATGCTGCAGATCGCGGTCAGCATGTTTCTGGATTCAAAGTACGACACCGGGTTGTGGAAAGTGTATTTCTGGATGGTCTGGTATCCGCTCGCATATTGGATCGTCAATGTGCTCACCATCGTCGTCGCCGTCCCGAAGGTTTTGCTGCGCAACAACAAACAGCATGCCACCTGGGTGAGTCCGGACAGGGGAGTAAAACGGGGGTAAACGAGTAAGCATTGCCCCTGTTGCTGTTGCAGGTGGTGCCTGACTGCCGTCAGGTGCTGTCCAGGTATCGACGCCGCAACTCTTGGTAAATCCCTCACGCTGCCTGAAATCCCGTATTAATGGGTGTTTCAGGCCGTCCGTATGCATGGCACGGTTGTTGCGATAGTCCTCCTGTGGCTTGGATTGAGCCGGAGGCAGAAGTGAGTATGAATGAATTGATTATCGATCACCCGGAATGGCAGACGCCCAAACAAAGGTATGTCATCGGAATGGTCACGCTGGGATTCTGGATGGTGTGGATCTACTTGTGGATACCCCTTCTGAGCTTGCTGGCATGGGTTTTCGGATTCCAGGTATTTGAGCACCACATGATCGAATTGAAGGGCTATCAAGGCTTGCTCGATCTGTTGGGTGTTTACGCCATCGTCGTGTTCCTGCTGGGCGGCAGTCTGATCGCCTGGGCGGGTTACAACATCCGGCGCTACGGCGGCGAGGATCGGCGGAGTGTCAGGCCAGTGGTTACGCTGGAGGCACAGGCGCGGACGATCAATGTAGCCGCTAGCGATCTTGAGCGCTGGCAACAATCGCAAATGATTGTGATTGAGCACGGGCATATTCGCGCGCTTCACTCTCATGGCGGACCGCAGCCGCAACAAACAGGTGCGGTCATATTGAGTTGGAGTGGCGAGCGGAAAAGGGAAGGCCTGGTTGCCCAGCGCCTATGTTCCAGTGCGCTGTAGGTCTTCTAAAGATGAATAAAATCCTGGTTGTGATTAGTACCCGCACCGAAGCCATCAAAATGGCGCCCTTGGTGCGTCGTTTGCAGTCAGTGCCCACCTTGCAGACGATAGTTTGCCTTGCGGCGCAATCCCCTCAATCGTTAGGTCAAGAGCTGGTTATCTTTGGCGTACAGGTTGACGAGGACATGAGCCGGGTGCAGGGGGCGGACGGGACCAATGCGAACAGGGTGCTGTGGATCGACCAAATGATAGAAAAACACCAGCCGGATTGCGTGTTGGTGCATGGTGACACGACCATGGCGTTGGCGTCATTCCATCGGCGCATCCCTGTGGATTTTGCGGACGTAGGGCTGCGCATGTACGAATTGCGCCATTCCGCTGCCGGTGGCACGGCACAGCAGGCGGTCGATCTGATCGCCACCCATTATTTTGTTTCATCGGAGGTTTCGCGCGGGAATCTGCTCAAGGAAGGGGTGGCTGCCGAGCATATATTCCTCACCGACAGTACGGTGGCCGATGCATTGCTGATGGTGGTCGAGCGCATTCGCGATGACGCAGCATTGCAGGCCGAACTAAAAGCGGCATACCCGTTCCTCGATCCGAATAAACGGCTGATCCTGGTCGCCGGACATCGGCGGCAGAAGCATGGCGGAGGACTGGAAAGCGTGTGCCGGGCTTTGAGGCGTCTCGCGATGCGCCCGGATGTGCAAGTGGTCTATCCGGTGCCGACCGATCCCAGGGTGCGTAGCGTCGTGGACGAGGTGTTCGACGATCATCCCGATACTGTACAGATCGAGCAGCAGGATTACCTGCATTGGATCTATCTGATGCAGTCCGCCTTTCTTATCATCACCGATTCCGACGATATCCAGGAGGAGGCACGCTTACTGGGCAAGCCGCTACTGGTGACGCGCGATGCAAACGAACGCCCGGAAACCGTCGATGCGGGGACCATCAGGCTGGCGGGGACGGATGCCGAGCGCATCGTGCTCGAATGCAACCGGTTCTTGGACGACCCGTCCTGTTGCCACACTTCCAGCCAGCGGGGCCCGTATAGCGACGGACAGGCCAGTCAGCGCATCGTGGAGGCGATGCTGCGATAAACCCGCTTCATCCAATGTGGGGGCGCAGGGTATAATGCGCGCCTTTCAATGTAGGAGCGGAACATGCCTATCTACGAATATCGTTGCAGCAGTTGTGGTGCGCAAAAAGACGTGATGCAGAAATTCAGCGATGCGCCGCTGACACTATGCCCGGAATGCGGCAAGGAAACCTTCGCCAAACAGATCAGCGCGGCGGGCTTCCAGCTCAAAGGGAACGGTTATTACGTGACCGACTTCAAGAACAAACCGAGCCAGTGCGAGCCGTCGACCTGTGCGACTTGCCCTGCCGCGGGTACCCACTCGTGAAGAAATACCTGCTGACCGGCTTGCTGGTCCTGGTTCCGCTGGCGATCACCCTGTGGGTGCTGAATCTCATTATCGGAACGCTGGACCAGAGCCTGCTGCTGCTGCCGCAGGCGTGGCATCCGGACAATCTCCTCGGCATGCATATCCCCGGGCTGGGCGTGATCTTGACCGTGTTGGTGGTGCTGGGCACGGGCCTGCTGGTACGCAACGTGTTCGGGCAGCGCCTGCTGACCTATTGGGACGGCCTGTTGCGCCGTATCCCGTTCGTCAACGCCATCTACAACAGCGTCAAACAAGTCAGCGATACGTTGCTGTCGGAGAGCGGCAGCGCTTTCGGCAAAGTGCTGCTGGTGCGCTATCCGCATGCCAACGCATGGTCGCTGGCATTTCAGACCAGCGTGCCGGGCGAAGTGACGCGCGTGCTGGAAGGTGACGAATACGTCGGCGTGTTCGTACCCACCACGCCCAGCCCGGTGAACGGATTTTATTTTTACGTTAAAAAATCCGAGACCTTCGAGCTGGACATCAGCGTGGATGCGGCATTCAAGGCCATCATCTCGATGGGCGTGGTGACCACACCGGAAGCAGTTGTCCAGCTAGTCGAATCGAACAAGTAACCTCCCCAAGTTTTTCCGATCCATCTGAACTGAACTATTTATGCGTACTCATTATTGCGGACAACTCAACGTTTCCAACCTTGGTCAGACCGTCACCCTGTGCGGCTGGGCCCATCGCCGCCGCGACCACGGCGGGGTGATCTTCATCGACTTGCGCGATCGCGAGGGCTTGGCACAGGTGGTGTGTGATCCGGATCGCGCCGACATGTTCAAGGCCGCCGAATCGGTGCGCAACGAATTCGTGCTAAAAGTCACCGGCCGCGTGCGCCGCCGTCCCGAAGGGACCGAGAACAAGAACATTCCCAGCGGCGAGATCGAGTTGCTGTGCCAGGAGATCGAGGTGCTGAACGCCTCGGTCACGCCGCCGTTCCAGCTGGACGACGAGAACTTGTCCGAGAACGTGCGCCTGACGCACCGTGTGATCGACCTGCGCCGTCCGCAGATGCAGCACAACATGATGCTGCGCTACAAGACCGCGCGTGCCTTCCGCCGCTTCCTCGACGACAAGGGCTTCATCGACATCGAGACGCCGATGCTGACCAAGAGCACACCGGAAGGCGCACGCGACTACCTGGTGCCGTCGCGCGTGCATGCGGGCGAGTTCTTCGCCTTGCCGCAGTCGCCTCAGTTGTTCAAACAGATGCTGATGGTGGCGGGTTTCGACCGTTACTACCAGATCACCAAGTGCTTCCGCGACGAAGATTTGCGCGCCGATCGCCAGCCCGAATTCACCCAGGTGGATATCGAGACCTCCTTCCTCACCGAAGAGCAGATCATGCAGTTGACGGAAGACATGATCCGCACCGTGTTCAAGGAGGTGCTGAACGTGGCACTGCCCAACCCGTTCCCGCGCATGACCCATGCGGAAGCGATGGCGCGTTTCGGTTCGGACAAGCCTGACATGCGCGTGACACTGGAGATCACTGAAGTCACCGATGCGGTGAAGGATGTGGCGTTCAAGGTGTTCGCCGGCGTGGCGAATTCCGACAACGGCCGCGTGGCTGCATTGCGCGTGCCTAACGGCGGCGCTTTCTCGCGCGGCGAGATCGACGAGTACACCAAGTTCGTCGGAATCTACGGCGCCAAGGGCTTGGCCTACATCAAGGTCAACGACGTGACGCAATTGAACGAGACCGGCTTGCAGTCGCCCATCGTGAAGAACCTGCACGAAGCGGCATTGAAGACCATCATCGAACGCACCGGCGCACAAAACGGCGACATCATCTTCTTCGGCGCTGACAAGGCCAAGATCGTCAACGACGCGTTGGGCGCGTTGCGCAGCAAGATCGGCCACGAGAAGGGCTACACCAACGGCAAGGCGTGGGAGCCGCTGTGGGTGGTGGACTTCCCTATGTTCGAATACGACGACGAAGCCAAGCGCTGGACGGCTTGCCACCATCCGTTCACGTCTCCCAAGGACGAGCATCTGGAGTTCCTGGAGACCGATCCCGGACGTTGCCTGGCCAAGGCCTACGACTTGGCGCTGAACGGCTGGGAGATCGGCGGCGGCTCGGTGCGTATCCACAAGGAAGCAGTGCAGAGCCAAGTGTTCCGCGCGCTCAATATCGGCGCGGAAGAGGCGCAGCTCAAGTTCGGCTTCCTGCTCGACGCGCTGCAATACGGCGCGCCTCCGCACGGCGGCCTGGCATTCGGTCTGGACCGCATCGTCACCATGATGACCGGTGCCGAGTCAATCCGCGACGTGATCGCCTTCCCCAAGACCCAGCGCGCGCAATGTCTGCTGACACAGGCTCCGTCTGCGGTGGACGAGAAGCAATTGCGCGAACTGCACATCCGCCTGCGCCAACAGACGCAGACCACGGTGGAAGTGACCAAGGAATAACATGCGGCGCGTTGTACAAGCACGGTGGTGGCTGCTGCTCGGCCTGCTGCTGTGCTTGCCGTTCGCACAGGCACGCAGTCATCATCACCCGCATGATGCTGTCGCCATTTCGACCGTTGCTATCGCCGAATTGCCGTCCGAAGCGCGCGCGACTTTGCAGCTCATCAAACAGGGCGGTCCCTTTCCTTATCCGCGTGACGGCGTCGTGTTCGGCAATTACGAACACATCTTGCCGCAACAAGCGCGCGGCTATTATCACGAGTACACAGTGAAGACGCCGGGCGCACACAACCGCGGCGCGCGGCGCATCGTGTGCGGCATCGTGCCCGAGTGCTATTACAGCGACGATCATTATCGAACCTTTAAGCGCATCCAGGAGGACAACCAATGAGGGATTTGTGCCAGCGTTTATCGAACGTGAGCGAGTGCGGCGTGTATCGCCTCAATTGCCCGGTGGAAGACTTGCAGGATGCGGTGCGCAGTGCCGGTTTCGTCCTGTTCGGCGCGGATATCACGGATGCGCAAAGCAAGGGTGAGATGTTGGCGGAACTGGCGCGGACGATCGAAGCGCCGGAGTGGTTCGGGCACAACTGGGACGCACTGGCGGATGCGCTGGGCGACCTCTCCTGGAACCCAGCGCCGGGTTATGTGTTGCTGCTGAAGGGGGCGACGTTCTCCCCTGACGATTACGAAACGCTGAACAGCATTCTCAAGGCGACCGTGATGTTCTGGAAAATGCAGGGCAAACCGTTTTGGGTATTTTTCGCCTGATGCAGACCTATAAGCAGCCGATTTCCGCGCTCATCGTCATCTACACCGCCGCTCTCGATGTGCTGCTGCTGGAACGCGCGGATTTCCCCGGCTATTGGCAATCGGTCACCGGCAGCCGCGACGGCGAGGAGACCCTGCGCGAGATCGCCATCCGCGAAGTGGCCGAGGAGACTGGGCTGGATGCGACGCGCTATGTGCTTACCGATTGGCAGCTACAGAACGTGTATGACATCTACCCCAAGTGGGTGCATCGTTATCCCCCGGGCACCACCCATAACACCGAACATGTGTTCGGCCTGCAACTTCCGCAGCAAGTCGCCGTCCAAGTCTCGCCGCGCGAACACTTGAGCTACCAGTGGCTGCCCTGGAAAGAGGCGGCTGACAAAGTCTTCTCGCCCAGCAACCGTGCGGCGATACTGCAATTACCGGAACGCATACAACATGGCTGAAAACATCATCTCCATCGCTTACGATCACCCTGATGCCGCACAGACAGGCTGCAGCACGGCGCATGCATGGGCGAAGCGTCCGCAGGAGCCGTCAGCGGAACAGAAGGTCGAGCTGATCGCGCGCATCAAGCGCATGCTGAAAGAGCAGGACGCGGTGCTGGTGTCGCATTACTACGTGCATCCTGACCTGCAAGACCTGGCGGAGCAGACCGGCGGCATCGTCTCCGATTCGCTTGACATGGCCAACTTCGGCCACCAGCATCCGGCCAAGACCATCGTGGTGGCGGGCGTGCGCTTCATGGGTGAGACCGCCAAGATACTCAACCCCGAAAAGCGCGTGCTGATGCCCGATCTTGAAGCGGAATGTTCGCTCGATCTCGGTTGCCCGGCAGATGAGTTCGCCGCGTTCTGTAACGCGCATTCCGACCGCACCGTGGTGGTGTATGCCAACACCAGCGCGGCGGTGAAGGCCAGAGCCGACTGGATGGTGACCAGCTCTATCGCGCTGCCTATCGTCAAATATCTTAAAGAGCGCGGCGAAAAGATACTGTGGGCGCCAGATCGCCATCTCGGCAGTTACATCCAGGAACAAACCGGTGCTGACATGCTGCTGTGGCAAGGCTCCTGCATCGTGCACGACGAATACAAGGCGAAGGAGCTGATCGAACTGAAAGCGCAGCATCCGGGTGCTCTCGTGCTGGTGCATCCGGAATCGCCGCGCGCCGTGGTCAAGCTGGCGGACGTGGTCGGCTCCACCACGCAACTCATCAATGCAGCGCGCAATGCCGACGCCAAGGAATTCATCGTCGCCACCGACAACGGCATCCTGCACAAGATGCGCACACTGTGCCCGGACAAGATCTTCCTCGAAGCGCCCACTGCCGGTGTCGGCGCGAACTGCACCAGTTGCAGCCACTGCCCGTGGATGGCGATGAATGGATTGTTGAATCTTGCTGAGGTGCTGGAAACGGGCACGAACGAGATCCACGTCGATCCGGCCATCATCCCGCGCGCGGTGTTGCCGATTCAGCGCATGCTGGATTTTGCGAAGCAGATCAGTCTGCCGACGCGGGGGATTGGGAATACTTAGTACGTCCGTTGCGGCCAGATGCTGTCAGTCGGCCCGTGGTACTAAACGTCTCAAACTCGGCCTAAGCGGACTTCATAGGTTTGCTGAAAAGGCTGTCTGCGCAGGCCGGGGTGATGTCCGCTTCTCACACAGAAGCGGTCGTTGCCAGGCAGTGTTTTGATGGTGATCGAAAGTCGCTTCCTAACCCATAGCAGACATAGAGATTCCCGATAGCGGACACTCAACGTGAAGTTGAGGAGCTGCGCTTTTGCGCCGTCCCGCTCCTTATGAGGCATTGTCTGTAACCATTTCAATCGAAATACCGTAAACCTTTTGCACAAGCGTTCTGATTTCTCCAGCATCTTTCACTGGGCAAGAAAAAACAATTTTTGCGTTAGATACCCATGAATACTTGAGTTGATTCCGACAGTATCCTGCAAATATTACCATGGCATTTTCTGGGTCTTTTATATGCGATTTCTTGGATATAAGAAGATAGTCGCCATAAGGAGCTTGGCCTGATTCACTTACAGAATGAAACTCAAAAACAGTGAATTCATTACTTGGAGATGAAGCATGAGATTTTTCTGTGTAATAGGTGTGTTGGATAAACTCTGCCCCCAAATTAATTACCAACCACATAGAAATTACCAACCATGGCAACCTTCTTGCAATAAATATTTTAAATTTATCCAACAGACCTTTATTCATGCCATGTTCTTTTCTTTGCCTCATAACGTGGGGCTAAGGGGCGCGCCGAAGGTGCGTCCCAGCGACCAAAGGGGGCGAACTTGAGCGCAAGGTTAGGCATTTTTATAGCCCTGTAGTTTTATTCGCGGCACGGCATTCCATTTGCTCTAAAAACATCACACACATTTTTGCCAACGTACTCTTGAGGCCAGACAATGTTTTGTTGTGCGTCTGGATCACTTGCCAGTACCTCAAATGCCATCAGCACCTGATACTTCATACCCTCGGCATCAGTGGTTGCAGGATGACTTGGCATTTTCCACCAAAACCAAACTTCTTTTCCCTTGCTCCCCTTGTACCAACTCACAGGCCCGTGACCTTGGCACCACATTCCAAACTTGGCTGTTAGATCGCCAAGGGTTATGTTGCCCGATAATTTTTTTACTGCATCAACGGAAATGGGTTGCCCACACTCAGAGGACAGGGCGACTTCCGTTTGAGACAGCAGAAGGATCAAAAAGGCAGCGCGCAAACTTTCGATAACCATTTGATTCATCAGCGCCCCCAAAAAATCGACTGTCCGCATATGCGTAATAGTACGGGCG
>CAVTHJ010000004.1:0-164784 GCA_963734585.1 uncultured beta proteobacterium | reverse complement strand
ATTCGCTATTTCTGATATGCTTCGCGCACGCCTGCATGCGGTTAGCCAGGCGTTTTATTTGAGTCGCAATCAGCGTTAAAGGAAGCAGAGCATGAAAAAGATTCTCCTTATCAACCCGGCGTACAAAGGCAGCATGCACTCCAATATCAAGGTGCTGGCACTGCCGCCGCTTAATTTGGCCATCATTGCGCGCTATACGCCTGCGCACTACGACGTGCAGATCGTTGATGAGGCGATGGAGGATTTGGATTTTGATGCGCAGGTAGATTTGGTCGGCATCACATGCATGACCCCGTTGGCGCCGCGCGCCTACGAAATCGCCGCTCGTTTCCGTCAGCGCGGTGTGCCGGTGGTGATGGGCGGGATACATGTCTCATACATGACGGATGAGGCCTTGCGCTACGCCGATGCCGTTGTGGTCGGCGAAGGCGAAAACATCTGGCCGAAACTGCTGGAGGATTTTGAGCGCGGGCAGATGCAGAAAGTGTATCGGATGTGCGAGCCGCCCGAGGTGGAGAATCTGCTGGCGCCACGCCGCGACCTGCTTAAAGGAAAATATTTCGTGGAGACCGTGCAGACCGGCCGCGGTTGTCCGATCAATTGCAACTTCTGCTCGGTTACAGCGTTTAACGGTTCGCGCTATCGGGTACGCAATATCGACAGCGTGATCGACGAGATCAACTCCATCAAATCCAAACGCATCTTCATCGTGGACGACAATATCGTCGGGCAGGGCCCGAGGTATATCAAGCGTGCGAAGGAGTTGTTCGACCGCATGCAGGACTGCGGCAAGGAATGGGGCGGGCAGACCTGCCTCAATATCGTCGAGCACGACGATGTGTTGAAAGCGGCACAACGCAGCGGGTGCAAAGGCCTGCTGATCGGTTTCGAATCGTTGGATCCGGTCACCATCGATTCCATGCATAAATCTGTCAACCTGCGCCCCAATACCCGGAATTTCCGCGATGCCATCAAGAAGCTCCACGATCATGGTATCGCTATCGTGGGTTGCTTTATTTTCGGAACAGACGGGCAAAACAAGGATGCTTTCCGGCGCACCATAGACTTCGTGCTGGAAAACGAGATCGATGCCGTGCAGATGTCGCTGGAAACGCCGTTGCCGGGAACTGCATTTTACAAGCAGATGGTCGAGGAGCAACGGCTGTTGTTGACCGACTATCCCAACGACTGGCGGCACTACACGATCTTCGAGCCGGTGTTCAAGATGAACGGTATGTCGCCGCGCGAGGCATACGAGGGACTGCTGGAGGCTTATGCCGAAGTGTCGTCGTTCCAGGCTTCGCTTGTGCGCGGTGTGCGAACATTCCGAAATACACGCAGCCTGTTCAGCACTGGCATTTCATTCTCATGGAACTACCAGGCGTACAAAACCATACGCAATACGAAGACGCCGCTGGTGGGGATGGATTGATCCGCGCGGTTGGAGCCGAGCTGCATTACAAACGATACGGTCAGGCTGCGCGGGTTTTGTCGTTTTTTCTTGTGTTAAAATCGCGCCGCATTTTTCGCTCTCTCTTTGTTAACTGGGTAGTTCTCATTTGCAACCCTTAGTCATTAGTCACTACACACTGGCAAACAGCTTGGGACTGGGTTCGACGGCAACCATGGAAGGCTTGCGAACCAGACGTTCCGGTCTGGTTCCCTGCGCGTTCGAAGACGTCGATCTGGAAACGTATATCGCCAAGGTTGAGGCACTGGATACTTATCGCGTGCGCTCCAATCTGTCCGCCTATGATTGCCGCAACAATCGTCTTGCCCAGCTGTGTCTGGAACAGGATGGATTTGTCAGCGCGATCACCGCCGCAAAAAACAAATATGGATCAGAACGAATCGGGGTGTTCTTGGGAACAAGCACATCCGGGATATTGCAGACTGAGTTGGCATATCGCCACCTGGATCCGCAAACCGGCGCATTGCCAGCCGATTTTCATTATGCGGAGACGCAGAACTCCTATTCGCTCGCAGGATTCGTCGCGCGCTATCTTGGGTTGAGCGGGCCTTCCTTTGTAGTGTCCTCCGCTTGCTCGTCGAGTGCCAAAGTGTTTGCCAATGCGCTACGCATGATGGCTGCGGGCGTGTGCGATGCCGCCGTGGTCGGTGGAGTCGATAGCCTGTGCCTGAGCACGCTTTATGGTTTCAATTCACTTGGCTTGGTGTCGCGCTTTCCGTGCCGACCTTACGATGCCGAACGCGACGGCATCTCGGTTGGAGAAGGCGCGGGCTTCGTATTGATCGAGCGCGCAACGGCGGCCAACTCGCAGGATGCCATGTTTCTGCTGGGCGTCGGCGAAAGCTCGGACGCCTACCACATGTCCACCCCGCATCCAGAAGGTTTGGGGGCGAAGCTGGCCATGCAGCGTGCGCTCACCTCCGCAGGCCTGCAAGCCCAAGAGATCGATTACATCAACCTGCATGGCACTGCGACAAAATCCAACGATGCCAGCGAAGGCAAAGCAGTAGCCGAGGTATTTGGCGATCGCGTGCCGTGCAGTTCGACCAAAGGTTGGACCGGGCATTTGCTGGGCGCGGCAGGAATCACCGAAGCCATCATTTCCATGCTGACAGTCAAGCACGGCTTCGTGCCGGGCAGCGTGAACACACTGCGGCTGGACCCCGCCATGGCAATCAATTACAAGCTCGAAAATGGCGTGGCCACAGTCAATCGCGTGCTGAGCAACTCATTTGGTTTTGGCGGTAGCAATTGCAGTCTCATACTGGGGAGGCAGGCATGAAGCGCTTCTTCATAGAAGGGATTGGGCTGTTGGGGCCGGGATTGGACGGCTGGACGGCAAGCCGCCCCGTGCTGGCGGGTGAAGCCGCATATGCCGCTGCGCCGACTAACATGCGCGCCAGCGACATGTTGCCCGCAGCGGAACGTCGCCGAGCAGGCGTGCCGATCAAGCTGGCACTGGCAGTTGGACAAGAGGCGTTCGTGCAATCCGGGCACGCCACCAAGACCGCGGCAACCGTTTTCACGTCATCCGGCGGCGACAATGACAACGTGCATGCCATCAACGGCATTCTGGCGACCGCGCCGCGCGAAGTGTCGCCGACACGATTCCATAATTCCGTGCACAACGCCGCGGCTGGATATTGGTGTATCGCGGCGGGCTCACATGAGCCATCAACCAGTTTGTGCGCGCACGACGCAAGTTTCGCGGCGGGATTGCTGGAGTCGGCCACGCAAGTGACGGTAGATGAAGCTGTCGTGGCATTGATCGCATACGACCACCCTTATCCGGAACCTCTCAATGCAGTGCGTCCTATTACTGCGGCCTTCGGGATGGCGTTGATTCTTGCTCCACATAAGAGCGAGAAGTCCCTGGCGGAAATCGAGGTGGACTTCATATCCGGCAAGGCGACGGAGACTGTGATGCAGGATGCCGGCCTGGAAGCGCTACGCAGAGGCGTGCCTGCGGCACGCGGACTGCCATTGTTGTCGGCGTTGGCCAATGGTAATGCAGCACAAATCGTCATTGCCTACTTCGATGACAATCACCTTAACATCCGCGTGACGCCATGCTAGCTGACAAGGCTGCGATCGCCAAAGTCATCCCGCACACGGGCAATATGTGCTTGCTCGACGGCGTATTGGAGTGCGATGCGCAACGCATACGCTGTATCAGCAGTACGCACCGCGCTGCAGATAATCCGATGCGTTCCGGCGATGAGCTGCTTGCTTTGTGCGGCATTGAATATGCGGCTCAGGCGATGGCCGTCCACGGCGCGTGGGATGCAAAATTCGACAAGAAGCCGCGCGCAGGCTATCTGGCGGCGTTGCGCGATGTTTCGTGTCACACGATGCGCTTGGATAACCTGAACGATGATCTCATCATCGAAGCGGAGAAATTGATGGGCGATGAAGCGCGTGTCATTTATCAGTTCAGTATCCATGCAGGGGAGGCGAAGATCATGAGCGGGCGCGCCACCGTCGTGCTGGACGCGGACAAGGTGGCGGCATGAAGCGCGCGCTGGTCACTGGCGGTAGCGGGGGGATCGGTGCTGCGATCTGCCGCAAGCTCGCGGCGGATGGCTACCACGTCTACGTACATGCCAATAATTCGCTGCAAAAAGCAGAAGCTATCGTCGCCGAGATCAAGGATGCCGGGGGCAGTGCGCAGGCCATCGCGTTCGATGTGGCCAATGCCGAGCAGACGCTGACGGCCCTGCAGGCAATGCTGGCGGAAGGCGCCATACAAGTGTTGGTGAACAATGCAGGCATCCACGACGATGCCGTGATGCCGGGCATGAACGCGCAACAATGGCACCGCGTGATCGACGTCTCGCTCAACGGTTTCTTCAACGTGACGCAACCGCTGCTGCTGCCGATGATAGGCAAGCGCTGGGGGCGCATCATCAACATCTCATCCGTGGCGGCGCTTTCGGGCAATCGCGGGCAGAGCAACTATGCCGCGGCCAAGGCCGGACTGCACGGTGCAACCAAATCGCTGGCGCTGGAAGTGGCCAGCCGCGGCATCACCGTCAATGCCATCGCACCCGGCATCATTGAGTCGGCGATGACCGAGAACGTGTTTGATAAAGACATGATCAAGCGCCTGGTTCCGGTTGGACGTGCCGGCAAGCCGGAAGAGGTTGCGGACTTGGTTGCTTTCATCGCCTCCGACAAGGCGGCCTACATTTCCGGACAGATACTGTCGATTAATGGCGCGATGCTCTAGCCTTAATGTTTAAAGGCCGGGGGCGATGGTGTAAAATGCGCCCAGTGAAATAATCAACAGGGAGCATCATGGCAGCAAGCGCGCAAGAAAAAGAGTTGGCACAACTCATCGTCACGTCTTTGAATCTCGAGGTCTCGGCAGACGAGATCGAACCGGAGGCGCCTCTCTATGGCGAAGGCCTGGGGTTGGATTCGATCGATATCCTCGAGTTGTCACTGGCGATCTCCAAGGCCTATGGCGTGCAACTCAAATCCGACGATGCCGACAACAACAAGATATTCAGTTCGCTGCGCAGTCTGAACGAGCACATTCAGCAACATCGCGCCAAATGATCCATGCGTCCGCCATTCGGCGGACGTTCTTCATCTCCTATGACTAATAACGACATCGCGTACCGGACAGAACTCAAGGCGCTCATCCTTGCCGCAGTGGACAAGGATGAGCCTGCCGATGGTCTGCGCGATGATGAGCCGTGGTTCGGCCCGGAATCCAGGCTGGAGCTCGACTCATTGGATGCATTGCAGATATCGATGGCGATCCAGAAAAAATACGGCGTGCGCATGCCGGACAGCAAAGACACACGTCGTGCATTGAGCTCGCTGCTAACGCTGGCGGAGCATCTGCAGAACGCAAAATGAATCCCGTTTACCTTGCCGGGCGCGGATTGGCGTGTTCGCTCGGGCTGAATGTGGAGGAGGCGCTCACCGCGCTACGTCAGTCGGCAATCCCTCTTGGTCAGATCGATCTGCCTGGAGCAATGGCGAACAACTATCCGTTCTACCCCATCCCCTATCTTCAAGCAGACTGGAACGAGCGTGCGCGCAGCCTGGTGCAACGCGTCGCGACAGAGGCAGGCGTGCAAGCCATGCGTGGCGGCGTCTTGCTGATCGCGACCTCTTCATTCGACATCGGTGCGGTGGAACAGGGTGCGGCGCGCATGGATTACCGGGTGTTCGCCGAAAAAGTCGCGACATGGCTGAATTGGTCCGGGCCAGCCTACATATTCAACACCGCGTGCACTTCCAGCTTGAATGCGCTGTTGTCTGCACAGGCCCTGCTTCGCTCAGGGGAGGTGGATGAAGCGCTGGTGCTTGGCATCGAGTTGGACAACAGGCTGACACTGGGCGGCTTTGCGGCCTTGCAGTTGCTCTCAACCACAGGCAGCAAACCTTTCGGTATGCATCGCGATGGCCTGGTGCTGGGCGAGGCGGTTGCCGCATTGCGGCTATCGGCGCGCGAACCTGCAAGCTGGAAAATGCTGGGCGGCGCGAATGTGGTGGATGGCGAGCAGCCGACCGGAGCTTCGATAGCGGCCGTGAGTGCGATGTGTGCCCGTGCTTTGGCGGATAGCGGCTTGCAGGCGAAAGAGGTTGATCTGATCAAGGTGCAGGCCGCGGGCAGTCCGGGCAACGATGCGGTCGAGGCGGCGGGGCTGCGTGATGCGTTCCAGAAGATGCCGCCGCTGGTTTCGCTCAAAGCTCTGATGGGCCACACCATGGGGGCCTCAGGGGCGGCAGAGATCGCGCTGCTCACGGCCTGCCTGGAACATGGCGGCTGGCCGCAGTATGTGGATACGGTGGATCCTGCGCTGGGCGTCGAGTTGGCTGCAGATATGCCCGAGGCGGTGCGCCGAGTCATGTTCACGATCCTGGGCTTCGGCGGCAGCCATGCCAGCGTCGTGCTGGAGCGCGCATGAGGACCTTTGTCGTCAGCGGGCGTTGCCTTGCCGCGCCCCCTCCTGCGGATTGGCGTGAACAGCTGGCGCTGATGCTGGGCGCAAAGCCGCGGCGCATCGGTACTTGGGCGGAGCTGGGGCTGTATGGTGCGCTGCGCTGTATGGCAGATGCCGGAGAAGCGGTGCTGCCGCAAGATGCCTTGCTGCTGCTGGGGAGTCGGCGCGGCACTTATGTCGCGACCGAACTGGTGCTGGAGCAGATGCGCGACAATCTGCCCATGCCCCTGGCTTTCCTGCAGACGCAGCCGAGTCAGTTGCTGGCGCTATTGGCCGCGCAAGTGAAATGGAGTGGCCATGCGTGTTTTGCTGCCGGCACCGAGCCGGATGCGCTATTGCGCCTGGCTGCCGCGCAAGCGGGGACGGACGGTGTGCTGTTGGGGTGGGTCGATGAAATGGAGGGGGGCACGACAAACTGGCTGCGCTTGCGCCACGGCGCGGCAGAGGATAGCTCCTTCGTTCCGGTGACGCCGAATGAGGTGTTCTCGCCGGAAGTAAGCCACTTGCTCATCACCGAATCAGGTTTGAGCGTGTGTTACGGGGGCTAGGCAAGCCTTGGAGCTGGTGGGGTGAAATGGTAGAATGCCCCATTGTTAAATCATCTCAATTAGTTGCGTGGCTGCATTGAATAAGACTGAAGTATCTACATCCTCTCGCCCGATCAAGCGTGTGCTGGTTCTGAATTACTCCCAGACTGGGCAACTTACCGAGATCACCAAGCGTATTCTTGCTCCGCTGGAGCAGGACGCCGGTTGTTCGGTGCATGTCGAGACCTTGCGTCCGGTCACCCCGTATCCGTTTCCGTGGGGTTTTTTCAGCTTCCTGGACGCCTTTCCCGAGTCCGCGCACATGGTTCCGCCACCGTTGCAGCCGCTGTCGCTGAGCGGTGACGAGGATTTCGATCTGGTGATCCTTCCCTATCAAGTCTGGTTCCTCGCGCCGTCGCAGCCGATTACCGCTTTCCTCAAACATCCGTTGGCGAAAAAATTATTGGCCGGCAAGCCGGTGGTCACCGTCATTGCCTGCCGCAATATGTGGATGCTGGCGCAAGAGAAGATGAAGGGAATGCTGGATGCCTGTGGCGCGCGGCTTCTGGATAACGTCGCACTGGTTGACCCCAGCCCGACCATGGCAAGTTTGTGGACCACCCCGTTCTGGCTGCTCAGCGGAAAAAAAGATTTTCTCAAGATGTTGCCGCCCGCCGGTGTGGATGCGGCGAGCATACAGGCAGCGCGCCGCTTCGGTTTGGCATTGCGCGGTGCATTACATAAGAACGAAGAGCGCGGTACTGCTCCTTTGCTCGGCGGGTTGAAGGCGGTGGATTCAGACCCGCATCTGCTGGTGAGCGAGAAGGCAGCTACACGCAGTTTCTACCTGTGGGGGAAGTTGCTGCGTGGCGTAGGCGAGCCGGGACAATGGCGCCGCTATCCGTTTTTGATTTTGTATGTGATTTTTTTGATTACCTTGATTTCGACAGTGGTGCCGTTGAGTCTGCTCCTCCAGTCGTTGTTGCGCCCGCTCATGCGGCGGCGCTTCGCGGCATTGAAGCAACAATACGACCTGCCGTCGGGTTCGGGTACGGAGAGGATGCACCTGTATGAGCACTGATGTCTTTCTGACGCGCACTGCGTCGTTCTTGCCGCTGGAGCCTGTAGGCAACGACGAGATAGAAACAGTTCTTGGCATGGTCGGCGGCAAGCCGTCCAAGGCACGCCGCATCGTATTGCGCAACAACGGCATCCAGCGCCGGCACTATGCGCTGGACCGCGTCACCGGCGAGCCGGTGATGTCCAACGCCGCGATGGCGGCCAAAGCCGTACGCGGCTTGGGGGAGATCGGCCATGTGGATAGTCTGGCGGCAGCGACCTCACGCCCCGATCAATTGATGCCGGGACACGGCGTGATGGTGCATGGCGAACTGGGTTGGCCGCGTCTGGAAGTGGTGTCGCTGGCCGGTATCTGCGTGGCAGGTGCGGCGGCGTTCAAGCACGCCTGGCTGGCGGTGCGCGCGGGCGATGCACAGCGTGCCGTGGCAGTGGCTTCCGAGTTGGCTTCCGTGGGATTGCATGCGCGCAATTTCGAAGCCGAGGCCGAACATAAGGTAAAGGAGCTGGAAGAACGTCCCGAGATCGCCTTTGAAAAGGATTTCCTGCGCTGGATGCTGTCCGACGGTGCAGGCGCAGTGCTGCTGGAGAACAAGCCGAGCGGCCCGCTCAGTCTGAAAGTGGAGTGGGTGGAGTTGTCGTCCGCAGCGCACGAACTGCCGGCCTGCATGTATTCCGGTGCGGAGAAGAATACCGATACTACGCTTACCGGTTGGCAGCAGTTCTCGCCCGCAGAATGGGCGACGCGCTCGGTATTCACGGTGAAGCAGGATGTGAAGCTGCTCAATGAGAATGTCATCCGCGCCACGCTGACCGAGCCCTTGCGCGACTTGGTGAAGAAACACAATCTGTCTGCGCAGAAGATCGACTGGTTCCTGCCACACTACTCGTCCAAATATTTTGCCGAACTGGTCGCGGCGGGCGTGGCCGAAGCCGGCCTGAACATCCCGCGCGAGAACTGGTTCACCAACCTGATCGAGAAGGGCAACACCGGCTCCGCCTCGCCCTTCATCATGCTGGACGAACTGTTCCATTCCGGCCGCATCCAGAAAGGTCAGAAACTGTTGATGTATATCCCGGAGAGCGGACGTTTCTCCAGCGGCTTCATTTTCATGGAAGCGGTCTGATGGATGTGAATGACGTGCCGCAGGAAGGCAACCGCACGATGGGCGGGCACCGCCGTGCGATGTACGCGCGGGACAAAGACGGGCGCATCGTGATCGTGCCGTCGCTCGGCGGCGAAGTGGACGAGACCGTCACCCTGCAGGCGCTGGAGCGCATCCGTGAGATGACCGAAGAAGCCAAGGAGCGTGTGCTGGCAGGGAAATCCTCGCCGCTGGAATACTGGATGTATGCACAGCGCCTGGATATGCCGCAACTCTCGCAGGTCACCGGCCTCTGGCAATGGCGCATCCGCCGCCATTTCAAGCCGGAGCGTTTCGCCAAACTCTCGACCGACATCCTGCAGCGCTATGCCGATGTGATGGGCATCAGCGTCGAACAACTCCGAAAACTTCCATGAACGTGATCAACGAGAAATTCCAGCATCGCCATGCAGCCCATTGCGAGAGCGGCGTGGCATCGTCCATGCTGTCCCACCACGGCGCGAAGATCTCCGAAGCGATGGCCTTCGGCCTGTCGGCGGCGATGGCTTTTGCCTACCTGCCTTTCGTCAAGTTCGCCGGCTTTCCCGCTCATCGCCTTCCGCATGCCGCCCAAGGCCATCCTCAAGGGTATGGTCAAGCCGTTCAAGATGCGCTTCCACTTCGAGACCTTCCGCGACCCGGCCAAGGGCATGCAGCGTCTGGACGAGTTGCTGGCGCAAGGGCGCGTGGTCGGCATCCAGACCTCGGCGTTCTGGTTGCCCTATTTCCCGGCTGACATGCGCTTCCATTTCAACGCGCACAACCTGATCGTGTACGGCAAGGAAGGCAACGATTACCTGATCAGCGATCCGGTGGCCGAAGATCCGCAACGTTGCGATGCGGAATCCTTGCAGAAGGCGCGCTTCGCCAAAGGCCTGATGGCGCCCAAAGGCCTGCTGTACTACCCGGAGAATATCGGACAGACCGAAGTGACAGCGGAAGCCGTGCTTCGCGCGATCAAGAAGACCGTGCGCACCATGCTGGGGCCGGTGCCCATCATCGGCGTGCGTGGTATCCATATGCTCGCTAACAAGGTCGGCAAGCTCGATCCTGCCGGCAAGCTCAGCCTCAACTATGTCGGTCACATCGTGCGCATGCAGGAGGAGATCGGTACCGGCGGTGCGGGATTCCGTTTTTTATATGCAGCGTTCTTGCAGGAAGCGGCGGAGATAACCGGATTGCCGGAGTTGCGCGTTCTGGCTGAACGCCTGAACGAGATCGGCGACGGCTGGCGCGAATTCGCTTTGAAGGCGGCACGCATGATCAAAGGCCGCGAGACGTTCGATCCCAAGTTGCTGGGCGGGATGCTGCATACCCAGGCCGAACGTGAAGAGGAATTCTTCCGGGCGCTGAAACGCGCCGTCGCCTGACCTTACAAGGGCTTGTCCGCGAGATACACCGAGCAGATGCCGATATCGACGTGGCGTCGGACGTTGGTAAAGCCGGCGGCAGTCAGTGTGTTCATTACGCTTTCCGGTGCGGCGCAGGCCTCGATGGTGTCCCAGTAATAGCGCCACAGCTGGGAGGTGTCCTTGTCTTTGGCTACGAGCTTGGCCAACCCCGGCACGATGTTGCGGAAGTACCACTTGATCAGTGCAGATGCGATTTTGCCTTTGGGTGGTGTGATTTCCAGAATGCACACCTTGCCGCCCGGCTTCAAGACACGATGAAACTCGGCAAACGCGATGGACAGGTCGGAGACATGACGCAGCGCGTAGCCCATGCTGAGGAAATCAAAGCCGCTGTCGGGTAGCGGGATCTGTTCGGCCCGGCCTTCGACCACGGTCACCCCTGCAGGTAATTTCGCGCTTTGTATCATGCCCGGGCTGGGGTCGACGCCCGTGATGCTCGACGGATCGCCCACGATGCTGGCTGCCTGACGTGCCACCAAGCCGGTACCCATGCCGACGTCCAGAACACGCATGCCGGGCTTCAGTCCAGCCAGCTGCAGGGTTCTGCGGCGGTAAGAGGGCCCCGTACCCAAGCCCAATATGGCTTCCATGCGATCATAGTCCGGCGCGGTCTTGTTGAACTGTTCGCCCACCCAGTCACGGCGGTCTTCTTCCCGGCCGTAGTATTCGGTGAGAGGGGGGTGCGGGGCGTGGACGATATTTTCTTGGCCGTTGCTGATGTTCATGGACATGTTCCGGGTAACTGATCGTTGATAACGTTTGGATACTAACTGATTTTTCATCCGAGCGTAATTGCGACGGTATCAACAAGTCAGGCAGTCGCGAATGATTTTGGTTAAAATGAAAACTGTAAATCCGGTTACCAGTGGGCGACGTGAACTTCGGCGTTGCCTTTTTCAATTTATGCATGCCGAATCCCTGCCATCGTGCCAAATTTAATTCCTGTGCTGAGCTCAAACGTTCTTTCCCTATCAGTTGTTCCGCCTGAGATGCATGGCGGGCGGAGAGTGTTTTCTCGCCGGTGCGACTCGGCGGCGGTCTGTCCGAAAGAAACGGGGCGATCGGCATGATGGGGCGTTTGGGCAAACTGCTGGTCTTGTTGATAGTTGTCGCTTACCCGATCCTGTTGCATGTCTTCATTCTGAAGGATGAGCTGGAAGCGTGGCGTCTGTTGTTCGTGTTCGCGCCCTTGTTGCTGGTGGCGAGTTGGGTGATTTTCCGGTCGATCGCAAAGATATGGTGGCCGTTTGCGGCGCTGGCGCTGTGCGGGCTGATCTGGTACGTGGTGACCGGCGAGCACGGCAAGTTCGGTCTCGTGGTGGTGAACGGACTATGGCATGCGACGCTCAATTTGTTCTTCCTCTGGTTCTTCGGGCGCACTTTGCTTCCGGGAAGAGAGCCGCTGATCGCGCAAGTCTCGCGGCGCGTGAACGGCACTTTGAATCCGGAGGTCGTGGATTACACCCGCTATGTGACCATCGCATGGTGCTGGTATTTCGGGGGGCAAGTGGCCGTTTCGCTGTTGCTGTATGCATTCGCGCCGCTCTCCGCATGGTCGTTCTTCATCAACGTGCTGAATCTGCCGTTGCTGGCGCTCATGTTCATTGGCGAACACGCTTACCGGACAGCGCGCTACCCCAATCATCACCGAACCCCCATCCTGAAGGCGATCGAGGTGTTCACCAAGGACTTTGCTGCGCCTAAAAAAGCAGATAACGAACAGTAGGATTTTGCTTCATGGCAGGGATTCCACTCATTCGCCAAGACAATCTGGATAGCGTATTCGCATACCGCGCCGGGAAGCCGATTCGTGTCCGGCACTTCATCCAGGAGGCCTTGCACGTGGCAGCACATTTGCCGGCGCGGTCATATATCCTGAATCTATGCACGGATCGTTACCGCTTTGCAGTCGGGTTTGCGGCCGCGCTGTTGCGTAACCAAGTCAGCCTGCTGCCGCCGAATTACACCGCAAGTTTCGTCGAAGGTTTGAAAGAGCGCTATCCGGACATGTATTGCCTCGCAGACGGGGAGGTGGCTTTCGGCGAAGTGGAAGTGGTGCGCTATCCGCAATCGACCAAGGCAGATGACTCCGTGTGTACCATCCCTGCAATTGCGGCGGAACAGCGCGCGGCTTTGGTGTTTACTTCCGGTTCCACCGGGCAGCCGGTGGCGCACCCGAAATCGTGGGGGAGCCTGTGCCAGGGAGCGGCGGCCGAAGCGGCGGGACTGGGCATCGCACCGAATTCGGGCATGGCGATACTGGGCACAGTGCCGGCGCAACACATGTATGGGCTGGAGTCGTGCATGCTGTTTGCGCTGCAGAATGGTTTGGCGATGGTCGCCGAGCGGCCATTCTATCCGGCGGATATCTGCGCAAGCCTGACGGCGCTACCGCAACCCCGCTGTCTGGTTACCACGCCAGTGCATCTGCGCACGTTGCTGGCCGAGGTAGTGGAGCTGCCCGCAGTTGAATTCGTGCTGTGTGCAACCGCGCATCTTGCGCCGCAATTGGCGAGCGAAGCCGAGGCGCGTTTCGCAGCGCCGCTGTACGAGATATACGGCTGCACCGAAGCGGGCATGGTGGCGAGCCGCCGCACAACGCAAGGTGTGTCCTGGCATTTGTTGCCCGGGGTCGAGATGCGGTTGGGCGAACACGGATGCAGGGTGCACGGTGGGCATGTCGAGATCGAGGCGCCGCTGAGCGATGTGATCGAGCTCAATGCAGATGGCACCTTTACCCTGCACGGGCGCACGGCAGACCTGGTTAACATTGCGGGCAAGCGTACCTCACTGGCCAGTCTGAACCATTACCTGAACGAGATTCCCGGCGTGCAGGATGGCGTGTTCTTTATGCCGGACGACGCCGATGGCGAGATGAAGCGGCCGCTGGCATTCGTGGTTGCGCCGGGGCTGCGCGGCGAAAATATTCTAAGTGCTTTGCGCAATAGCGTGGATGCGGTGTTTTTGCCGCGTCCCCTGTACTTCGTGGAAGCTTTGCCGCGCAATGCGACGGGGAAGTTGACGCGCGAAGCATTGATGCAACTGATGGAGCGCTGCGCAAAAAAATGAAAAAACTCACTTTGCAGTTTGCCCTGGGGCACCCGACCGGCGTGGGCCACTTCCCGGGCAATCCCATCATTCCCGGAGCGCTGTTACTGGCGGAGGTGTTGCAATGCATCGAGCGAGCGGAAGGGAAGCGCTTTAGTTCTTGCAACGTCAAGGCTGCGAAATTTCTGCATCCGGCACGTCCCGGCGACAGCGTCGAGATCGAATATTCGCGTTCTGCACAGGGAACACTTGAATTCCAGTGCGCGGTCGGTGGTACCAAAGTCCTGTCGGGAGCCGTCGTTGCGAGCGAATAAACAAACCGTCGACAAGGCTCCTGGATGGGAAGCCAAGCCGGAGCGCAGCAACACACTCGCGATCCGCGTTATCGTCTGGATCGCGCTTACGCTGGGACGGCGTGCCGCACGTTTGTTCTTGTACCCGATCAGTCTATATTTCCTGTTGTTTGCCGGCGATGCACGTGCCTCTTCGCGAAAATACCTGCGCAAGGTGCTGGGGCGCGAGGCGCGCATCAGCGATGGATTGCGCCATATCCATACCTTTGCTTCGACGATCCTGGACCGGGTATTCCTGCTGAACGGGCGCTTCGACAAGTTCGACGTTCACGTGCATCTGGATGCGGCCGCACAGTCGATGATCTCCAGCAATCAGGGATGCATCCTGCTGGGCGCCCATCTCGGCAGCTTCGAGATCATGCGCGCCTACGCCCATGAGATACAGGGGCCGCCTGCCAGCGTGGTGATGTACGAAGAGAACGCACGCAAGCTCAACTCGGTATTGAAGGCGATCAATCCGCAGCTGGCACAGCAGGTGATCGGGCTGGGCAAGATCGATTCCATGCTCAAGGTGGAACAGGCACTGCAGCGCGGCGAGTTCATCGGCATCCTTGCCGACCGCGGGCTGGAGTATGGCGGCGCCAGTGTGACCACCGATTTTCTGGGCGAACCGGCGAAATTCCCTACGGGCCCGCTGCGCATGGCATATATGCTGAAAAGCCCGGTGCTGCTCATGGTTGGCGTATATCGCGGCGGCAACCGTTATGACCTCTACTTCGAAGAGCTGATGGATATGAGTGCCGCCGAAGCGCCCCGCAACGAACTGATCCGGCAGGCGCAGCTGCGCTATGTGGCGCGCATCGAACATTATTGCCGCCTGGCACCGTATAACTGGTTCAACTTCTACGACTTCTGGAAAATATGATGCGCATTCTGATCATGCTGCTGTGCCTGGTATCTGCGTACGCCAATGCGGAAGTCGAGCCGCGCCCAGCCGCGGGCGAGTGGGGGCTGCCGCAGTTGATGCAGAGCCTGGCGCAGGTCCGGACTGCGCAAGGCAAGTTCGTCGAGCGCAAATTCCTCAGCGTACTCAACCGGCCATTGGAATCCTCGGGCACGTTGCTGTTTCAGGCTCCCTCCCATCTGGAGAAGCATACGCTGACCCCCAAGGTCGAAAGTCTGGTGCTGGACCAGGGGGTGCTCACCATCGACAACAAGGCGCGCAACATCAAACGTACGCTGGTGTTGCAGGAATATCCGGCGGTATGGGCGTTTGTCGAGAGCATCCGTTCCACGCTGGCGGGCGACCTGCCCACACTGCAGCGTTTCTACAAGATCAAGCTGGAAGGCGATGCGGCGAAGTGGCATATGCAATTGCTGCCCACCGAGCAAAAGACGCGCGAAATCGTGCGCGAGATCATCGTTTCCGGACGCGACAACCGTGTGACCGGCATCGAGATGCGCGAGTCCAACGGCGACCATTCCACCATGACGGTGACTGAAGAGGCCCCATGAACCTGCGCAAACATATCGCGGTAATCGTCTGGCTGGCATTGGTCGCCGCCTGCGTGCTGGTCATCAGCCGCTCCCAGTTCACTGCCGACATGTCCGCGTTCATGCCGCGCGATCCGACTCCCACGCAGAAGATCATGGTCGAGCAATTGCGCGACGGTGTGGTGTCGCGCCTCATCCTGATCGGGGTGGAAGGCGCACCGGCACCGGTGCTGGCGCAACTCAGCAAGGGCATGGCGGCACAGCTGCGCGCAGCTCCGGAACTGGCTGCCGTGAACAACGGCGAACAGGTCGGCATGGAAAAGGATTTCCAGCTGCTGTGGAATAACCGCTATCTGCTGAGCGATGCGGTCACACCGCAACGCTTTACACCTGCCGGTTTGCAGGAGAGCCTGTCCGGCTATCTCGATCTGTTGGGCACGCCGATGAGCGGCATGGCGCAACGCGTGCTGCCGAACGATCCCAGCGGTGAATTGATCCACATGCTGGACCAGTTGCAGGGCGAAGCGCACCCGCTGGTGCAGGACGATGTGTGGTTCTCGCGCGACGGTACGCGCGCCATGCTGCTGGCGCACACCAAGGGGGCGGGCAACGACATCGACGCGCAAGAGCGCGCCATGCTGGCCGTCCAGGACGCATTCGATGTTGCGCGCAAAGCGTTGCCGCAGGCGGCATCGGCGCAGGTGCGCATGACCGGTCCCGGCGTATTCTCGGTGCAGTCGCGCGCCGCCATCCGCGACGATGCATGGCGGCTCTCGCTCATCGCCACGCTGCTGGTGGCGAGCATGCTGCTATTGCTCTACCGTTCGCCGCGCGTGCTGGCACTCGGCTTGTTCCCGGTGGCGAGCGGCGCGCTGGCAGGTATCGCGGCGGTGAGCCTGGGTTTCGGCAGCGTGCACGGCCTCACGCTCGGCTTCGGTGTCACGCTCATCGGCGAGGGCGTGGACTACGCCATCTACCTGTTCACCCAGATCGAGCAGAACGGCACGCCGCAGAACACCCTGCGCCGCATCTGGCCGACGTTGCGGCTGGGCGTGCTGACCTCGGTCTGCGGTTTCAGTGCCATGCTGTTTTCCGGCTTCACCGGGCTGGCGCAACTCGGGTTGTTCTCCATCGCCGGGCTTGTTGTCGCGGTGGGCACCACGCGTTGGGTGTTGCCGCATCTGTTGCCGCAAGGTTTTTTCGTGCAGCCCGCCACGCGTCTGGGCGGCTTGCTGATGTCGCTGGTGCGGCAAGCGCCGCGTGCACGCCTCGCGTTGCTGTTGGCAGTGGCCGCCACCGGCGTGTTCCTGCTGACGCAACGCGACTCGCTGTGGAACGACAGCCTGTCGAGCATGAGCCCGATCGCGAAGGAGTCGCTGGCGCTGGACGAGCAATTGCGCCGCGACATGGGCGCGCCGGATGTGCGCTACATGCTGGTGCTGAGCGGCAGCGATCAGGAGAGCGTGTTGCAGCAGAGCGAAGCCATCGCGGCGACCATGCACCAGTTGGTGACGCAAGGCATGTTGGCAGGTTTCGATGCGCCATTGCTGCCCAGCCATGCCGCGCAGCAAGCACGGCAGGCGGCTTTGCCGGATGCAGGCACTGCGCGCAACAACCTGAACCAGGCGTTGCGCGGGCTGCCATTCCGCAGTGCGACATTTGCGCCGTTCGCGCAAGAGGTCGCGGCGGCGAAACAACAGCCCTTGCTGGACCGCGCCGCGCTGCAAGGCAGCAATCTGGGATTGAAGCTCGATACTTTCCTGCTGCAGCGCGAAGGCGGATGGTCGGTGATGCTGCCGTTGCGCGGTGTGAAGGATGCGCGGGGAATAGAAGAGGGCCTCCGGCACAAGTCCGAGTCGTCGTTCATCCTGCTCGACATGAAACAGGAATCGGAGCAGATGTTCCGCGATTACCGCCACGAGGCGGCGCAGCATGCCCTGCTCGGCGGCTTGGCCATCGTCGTGTTGCTGTTCGCGAGTCTGCGTTCGTTGCGCCGTGTGCTGGAAGTGTCGCTGCCGCTGGTCGCGGCGGTGATCGCGGTAACGGCCGGGCTGGTGCTTACCGGGCATAGCCTGTCCATATTCCACCTGATCGGTTTGCTGCTGGTAGTGGCGGTCGGTTCCAACTATGCGCTGTTCTTCGATCACCGCTGCAGCTCGGCACAAGACCGCGAACGCACCGTCACCTCGCTGCTGTTCGCCAACGCATCCACTGTGCTCGGTTTCGGTTTGCTCGCGTTCTCGCAGTCCCCTGTGCTTAATGCTATCGGCTCCACAGTGGCGGCCGGTGCGGTGTTGAGCCTGGTCTTTTCCGCCATCCTGATCGTCAGGAAGGATGAATAAGCGCCAGGTTGGTGTTTGCTTACTGCACCGCAGGTTGCTCGGTGCGGGGGGGTCAGTTAAGATGGGAGATGATTTTGCGGGGTGATGGCGCCGTTCCTGGCGATTGAAGGTAAGCTGACATGAAATATGCGCATCTGATTCCCATCGTATTGGCTGCGGCGTTGCTGGCCGCATGTGCCTCGCCGCAGGTGAAAAAAGAGACAGTTGAACGCCCTCCCGCTGCCAAAGTGGCGCCAGTGAAGGAGGCGCCCGCAAAGGAGATAGGCAAGAAGGAAGCCGCTCCCGAAGGCGAGATCGCCGACAAATCTGCGCCGGGCGAGAAGTTCGCCAAACTGAAGATCGGCATGACCCTGAAACAGGTGGAATCCCTGATCGGCCCGCCCACCAGACAGTGGCAGCGGCCTACCGACAAGTCGCGAATCCCGTTCTACTTCGGCCCGGATCGCTGGGTCATCCAGTATTCATATAAAGGCGAGGGCGTGTTGACCCTCAACTATGGGGAAGAACAGTTGCTGACCAACATCGAGGTCAACAAGGCCGAATGAGGTCAGTCGAGCAAGTGAAGGATTCAAAATGATGAAGCAAGAAAATTCGTGTGAAGTATTGGTCATCGGCGGCGGCCCCGCCGGGTCGACTATAGCAACATTGCTGGCGCAACGCGGACGGGATGTCGTGATGTTGGAAAAATCCAAACACCCGCGCTTCCACATCGGCGAATCGCTGTTGCCGTGGAATCAGCCGCTCTTCGAGCAGCTTGGGGTGGCGGACGAAGTCAGGAAGATCGGTATCGTCAAGCCTGGTGCCGAGTTCGTCTCGCCGATGCATGACTGTCCCACGCTGATCAGTTTCAATGATGCGGTGAATAACGTTTACCCCTCTTCCTATCAGGTGCGCCGCTCGGAATTCGACGAAATCCTGTTCAAGAATGCGATAAAAAAAGGGGTCCGCGCATTCGAAGAACATAAAGTGACGGCCGTCGATTTTGATGATGACGAAGCTGCGGGCGCAACGGTCACGGTGATGGATGGCGACCAACAGGTGAAACGCATCCGCACCAAGTTCGTGGTGGATGCATCGGGGCGAGACACTTTCCTGTCCAACCGTTTTGGCATCAAGCACCGCAACAAGAAACATAATAGTGCGGCGATGTTCGGCCACTTCTCCGGTGCAAAACGCTTGCCGGGAGAGGCGGAAGGAAACATCAGCCTGTTCTGGTTCGAGCATGGCTGGTTCTGGTTCATTCCGCTACTGGATGGCACGACCAGCGTGGGGGCGACCTGCTGGCCCTATTACATGAAGTCGCGCAAAACCGAGTTCACGCAATTCTTCATGGACACGATCGCCCAGTGTCCGCCGCTGATGGAGCGTTTGAAAGATGCCAAGCTGGAGTCTCCGGTGACGGCGACCGGAAATTTCTCCTATTTGTCCGAGCGTTGTTCCGGGAAGAATTACATTCTTCTGGGCGATGCTTTTGCCTTTATCGATCCGGTGTTTTCCTCCGGCGTGCTGTTGGCCATGAAGGGCGCTTTCGCCGGGGCGGACGCGGTGGATACCTGTTTGAAAAACCCGCAGCAAGCGAGGAAGGCTCTGAAAGAATTCGACCGGGTCATGCTGCAGGGCCCGAAGATGTTCTCCTGGTTCATCTATCGGATAACTTCACCCGCGATGCGCGCCCTGCTGATGTTCAAGGGGACTTCGCGTACCAAGCGTGCCCTCATCTCGGTGCTGGTGGGCGATGTGTACGGCGAGACCAAATATGGCTTCTGGATGTTCATGTTCAAGCTGATGTATTACGCGGTGAGCGTAGCCAAGCTGAAGGGAACCGTGAAGGCGTGGTGGCGACGCAAACGGTCCATTCGCGTTATGGAAATCGGTGTGGCGGAATAATATGCTGACTGGCGAGAAATTCGGTCTGGTCTATCTCGGTGCCGAAGAGATTGATAACTATCTCAAGCAGCACAGCGAACATGTGTTGGGGGTGGTCGGTTTCGGTGGCAAACGATCGCTTCCGGCGACGGTTTGTTCTCCGCTGTGGGTGGACATCCCGGTGCTGGGCGCGCGCGACGGCAGCTTTGAAGTGTGGACCAGCGATACCCCGGTTGCGCCATGCGAACACGGGGACATTGTCGGCACAGGTGACGGCAATGTGCTGTTTGCCAGTCTGACGCTGGAGCAGGGGGCGGGGGAGACCCTGCAGACGCTGGCCAACCAGGCTTACACACGCATCTTCAACTTCATCGATTCCCAAGGTTACCGCAACCTGTTGCGCGTCTGGCATTACTTCCCGCTGATCAACGACGACGAGAACGGTTTGGAGCGTTACCGGGGCTTTAACGTTGGGCGGCATGAGGCGTTCGTCGCCAACGGGCGCACGATAGGCGAAGAGAACGTTCCCGCGGCGAGTGCGCTGGGCAGCAACAGCGGTTCGCTGACGATCTATTTCATGGCGGGCAAGCAGCCGGGCAAGGCGGTGGAGAATCCGCGCCAGGTCAGCGCCTATCACTATCCGCAATTGTTCGGCCCGCGCAGCCCGATCTTCGTGCGTGCCATGTCGGCGACGTTGGGCGGGCAGTACTGCTTTTTCATTTCCGGCACCGCCAGCATCGTCGGTTACGAGACGCTGCATCACGGCGATGTCGAGAAGCAGACCGTGGAAACGTTGCTGAATATCCGCACCCTGTTGCAGCAGATCCCGCACTACGATCCTGCGCAGGGCCGCATGTTGCTCAAGGTCTATGTGCGGCATGCCGATGACTTGCCGGTGGTGCGGGCCAAAGTGCAAGGCGAATTCGGTGCGGCGTGCAAAGCGGTTTATCTGCATTCCAATATCTGCCGCTCCGACCTGCTGCTGGAAATCGAGGGTGCTTATTTCAACGATGCGCAGTAGCGCACGGATTTTCATCGTATGAAGAATCTTGTCCGGTTTGTGCTGCTCGTTTCGCCATTCTTTGCACTCACTTCCGTATCGGCGCAGACCGAAATCAAACCCCAATGGGAGATTGGCGCCGGGTTCATGGCCATCGATTTTCCGGTATATCGCGGGGCAAACGAGCGGAAATTCTATGCGCTTCTGTTCCCGTATTTTACCTACCGCGGCGAGACGCTTCAGATCAACCGCGAGCGCGTGCGCGGTCTGATCTTTCGCAAAGACAGGGTGGAGATGGATGTCAGCGTGAACGGTTCCGTTCCCGCCAAGGGGGCCGCGGCACGGCAAGGCATGCCCGATCTGGATCCGACGCTGGAGATCGGGCCATCGCTCAATATTCACCTTTATTATTCAGAAGACAAGAAGGCCAACTTCGATATACGCATGCCCTTGCGCAGGGTGTTCGCCTCGGACTTCAAACACGTGCAAACAGCAGGTTGGCTGTTCCAGCCCTCATTGAATTACGATGCGCGCGACATCAACGATAGCGGCTGGAACCTCGGGCTGGTCGGCGGGGTGATCTACTCGGATCGGCGCTATCACGGATATTTCTACGATGTTGCGCCGCAATATGCGACCGCAACGCGCCCGGCCTATACCGCGCCCGGCGGTTATTCCGGCACGCAGTTCATCATGGCCTTGAGCAAGCGTCACGACGGCTATTGGACCGGCGGCTTCATGAAATGGGACAGCCTGAAGGGCGCGGTGTTTGCGGATAGCCCGCTGGTCAAGAGCAAAGAGTATTTTACGGTCGGTTTTGTCATCACTTGGGTGTTGGACCAATCGGACAAGATGGTGGAAGTGATCAACGATTGATGCGGCGCGGGTCACAAAAAAGAGACGGGCATGTGCTACGCTCGCGTACGACGGGAAAAGATTCAGGGGCGCGATAAACGATGTGGGTTTGGCGACAATTAAAACTGCTGTACGAATACGTTGTGCTGTACGGCGGCCTGCTGTTCTTCGCGCTGATCTGTCTGGCGTGGAGCCTGCCTGCGGGCGTGTTGCGCCACCTGTTGCCCAAGCGCATCGCCTTGCGCGTCGGGCGCTACGCCATCATGCTGGTATTCCGCACCTATCTGTTCGTGGTGCGTGCCAGCGGCTTGGTGAAATGTGACCTGAGTGCGCTGGATGCGCTGCGCGACGAGCCATCCCTTATCATCGCGACCAACCATCCGGCGCTGATCGATGTGGTGCTGGTCGGTTCGCGTCTGCCGAACTTCGTCTGCGTTCTGAAGGCCGCGCTGCTCGACAACCCGCTGCTCGGCGGCGGTGCCAGCATGGCGGGGTATGTGCGCAACGATTCCACCGCGATGCTGGTGCGCGAATCCACCGTGGCGCTGCACGGCGGTGCACAACTGCTGATCTTCCCGGAAGGTACGCGCACCGTGCAGCAACCGGTCAACGAATTCAAGGGCGGCTTCGGACTCGTTGCCAAGAAGGCGGGCGCGCCGATCCAGACCGTGTTCATCGAGACCAATACGCCTTTCCTCGGCAAGCACTGGCCGCTGCTGAAGAAGCCGGAATTCCCGCTCACCTATCGCGTGCGGCTGGGCAAGCGTTTCCAGCCGCAGGACGATGTGAAGACCTTCGTCGCCGACCTGGAAGAATATTACCGCAGAGAATTGCAGTCGCAGAAAAACTAGAGAACACGCATGAGCACCACTTCTACCTCGCATCTCGTCCTCATCCCCAGCTACAACACCGGTGCTGCTCTGTGTCCCACGGTGCGCGCCGCGCGCGCGCAATGGTCGCCGGTGTGGGTGGTGATCGATGGGAGCACAGACGGCAGCGAGGTCGAGCTGTTGCGCATGACCGAGAACGACCCCGGCCTGCACGTCATTGTGCTGGAGCACAACCAAGGCAAGGGAGCCGCGGTGCTGCACGGATTGCGCGAAGCGACGCGCATGGGGTTCACGCATGTGCTGACCATGGATTCGGACGGACAGCATCCGGCAGAGAAGATCCCGGAATTCATGGCCGCCTCCATGGCCGATAGCAATGCGCTGGTGCTGGGCGTGCCGGTGTTCGACGCCAGCGCGCCGGCGCTGCGTGTGCGCGGGCGCAAGGTCTCCAACTGGTGGGCGAACCTGGAGACGCTGTGGCAGGGTATCGGCGATTCCTTGTACGGCTTCCGCGTCTACCCGGCGCATCTGTTGATGGGCGTGATGGAAGAAAGTTACTGGATGCGCCACTTCGACTTCGACCCCGAGGCTGCGGTGCGCCTGTGCTGGTGCGGCGCGCGCCCGGTCAACATCCCGGCGCCTGTCAAATATCTGCGCGAGGACGAGGGGGGCGTGTCGCACTTCAACTATCTGCGCGACAACTTGCTATTAACCGGAATGCATCTCAGGTTATTTGCGGGATTTATTATCCGTTTGCCCTTGTTGATCTGGCGCAAGTGGTCTTAAAGTAGCAGTGTTTTCCTCAACGGCGAATTTTCATGCGCATTACCTTCGTTCACCCTGCCGGCTTTAATTTCGTTCCCGGCCAACCTGATTTCTCCGTGTTGGCTAACCGTATGCCGCCTATCGGTATCCTGTCGTTGGCATCCTGGCTGGATAAACATGGGCACGAGACCTTCGTGCATGACTGCCTGGGCCCGTTCGCGCCGCCTTCCATCGAAGAGAATGCAGAGATCATTTTGGCCACGAATCCGGACATGATCGGATTCTCTGCCACCACTTCCGGTTTCATGGATGCGGTGGATATGTCGAAATACATCAAGCAGAAGCGCCCCGATATCAAGATCCTGTTCGGCAATGTGCATGCGTCTTCCATCGGCGCGCCGCTGCTGGAGCATTTCCCTGAGATCGATTATCTGTGCATCGGCGAAGGCGAGGGCGCCTTGCTCGACTACGCCAACGGCATGCCGGTCGCGCAGATATCCAACATGGTCTATCGCGACGGCGAGCGCATCGTCTCCAACCCGCGCCGCCAGCGCATCCTCAATCTGGACGAACTGCCGTTCCCCGCTTACGAGAAGCTGGAAGGTTTCCCCGAGGCTTATCACCTGCCGCTGTTCTCCTATGTGAAGAAACACGGCGCGACCATGATCACTTCGCGCGGCTGCCCCTACACCTGTTCGTTCTGCGACCGCACCGTGTTCGAGCGCCTGTACAAGGTCAACTCCGCGCAGTACATCTACGACCACATGAAACACCTGCGCGACAAGTTCGGCGTGTACCACATCAACTTCTACGACGACCTGTTCACCGCGCAAAAGAAGCGCGTGTTCGACCTGTGCGACTTGCTTATCGAAAAACCGCTGGGCATGCAATTCAACTGTGCTATCCGCACCGGCCACACTTCGGACGAGATGCTGGCGAAGCTGAAGCAGGCCGGCGCGCTGATGGTGTCGATGGGCATCGAATCCGCCGATTCCGCGATGATGGAGCGCCACAAGGCGGGCGTGACACTGGAGGCGGTGAAGAAGACCGTGGAGCAGATCCACAATGCCGGCATGCGCGCGAAAGGCCTGTTCATCTTCGGCATGCCGGGCGAGACGCCGGAGACGGTCAAAGTCACCAGTGACTTCATCCTCTCGCTGAATCTGGATGAGATGAACATGACCAAGTTCAGCCCGCTGTATGGCGCGCCGATCTGGGACGAATGCGTGAGCGGTGAAGAGGGGGATTTCATCGAAGACTGGCGGCTGATGAACTGCCTCAACTTCGTATTCCTGCCTAAGGGCTTCAAATCGCGCGAAGAGATGGATGCGCTCTACAACTGGCACATCCTGCGCTTCTACAACAGCAAGAGCTATCACCGCACTTTCGCCAAGCGCCTGTGGCAACACCGCTGGAGCCTGTGGCACCTCATCAAGCACCTGCCGCAAGTGATCCAGGCCAACCGCTACTTCCAGTCCAACCAGAAACGACTGGAAGCAATCAAGCAGAACTTCCCCAAACATCCGCGCCAGCCGACCAACCTCGTGCCCCTGCTCGGCGAAGAACTCTATGCCGACAAAGTCTCGACGGTGAAAGTGAGCTTGCCGATCAGCGTGCAGAAGAAAGCGGCAGATGTGCCGTTGCAGAGTACGGAGATGGCGGAAGAGTAGGCTGGATCGGCTCGGCCGTCCCCGTCCGCCGAAGGCATCGAAAGATGTCTGAAATGCCAGAGTTTGTTGAAGATATTAGGCCGCTGTTATGCGGCCTTTTTGTGGCGATGCGATGCGGTTTTTAGACGGCCTTCGCAATCAGCATCACACTGCAGAACGGCGTTCCCTCATGCATCGGCAGCGGCTTGGCATCGAAGCCGCTGCGATTCAAAGCCTCCAGCCATTCGTCCAGCGTGCGGCAATACACTTTGTATGAGCGATGGCCTCTCAGGAAGAACACGGTGTGATCCACCCAATTGCTGAAGTAGAACGGTAAGCCGCCGGCGGCATCGCCGATGCGGGTGATGAAGGTGCCTCCCGCCGGCAGTGCCGCGCGGATGCGGCGCAGCACCTCTTCCTGTGCTTCGTAGTTGATGTAGTGCAGCACGTCCAGAATGATCGCCACTTCAGTCTTGCCGAATTCGGCCGTGCGGATGTCGCCTTGCTCGATGAGCGCGCGGTCGCCCAGTGCGGTGCGGGCACGGGCCACGTCTTTCGGCATCAACTCCAGTCCCCAGATATTTTCGATCTTCGGTGCGGCTGGCCAGTCAGCCGGCCAGTTGCCGGATTCATGCAATGCACGGGCTTCCAGCAGCCAGGAAGCAAGCAAGCCTTGCCCGCAGCCGAGGTCGATCAATCGATTCGCATCCGGGATCAGGCCGCGTTCGAGCAGGCCGAAGAACACCGGGTCGCCCTTTAGTTTGCCTTTGGCGAAGTGCCATGCGAAATTTCCTGCGGCACGGTAAGGTTGCGTGGCGCGGTCGAGCAGGGTCTTGCGGAAGTGGGTGGTCATGGGATAGCGTCGTTTAAAGTGACAGGGCGAAGGCCGTGTTGCGCGAGATTATCCAGCAGGCGCGGCAGTACGTCGAGGATGACAGGCTTGCCTTGGGCGGTGCGTGCGGCGGTGCCGTCGTGCAGCAACAGGATATCGCCTCCCTTGAGGTCGCGCGTCAGTCTTTCCAGTACTACATCCGCATTGCCGACGCGGGTATCGAAGCCGCGTCGGCTCCAGCTGCACAGGCGCAAGCCGCAGTGGGCGAGCACCGGTTCAAGCTCCGGGTTGCGCAGGCCGGCAGTGGGGCGAAAGAAGCGCGGCGTGCGTCCGGTGATCTCGGCCAGCGTCTGTTGCGATGCCAGCACGTCGCGATGGATGGCCGAGGGGGTGAACAGCGAAAAAAGTCTGCTGTGTGCATGGCTGTGATTTTCGATGTCATGTCCGCGGCGCATGATCTCGCGGCAAAGTTCTGGATGTTGTGCCGCCCGCATGCCGATGCAGAAGAAAGTCGCTTTGGCTTGATGGCGGTCCAGGATGTCCAGCACCTGCGGGGTCACTTCCGGATCGGGGCCGTCATCGATGGTGATGGCTATTTCGTTGCGCCGCGCCGCATCCGGCGGCAAGCGGGTGATGTTCGGCCCCAGCAGTGTGCTGCGCGGGATTAGTCCGATCATGGCGAGTGTCGTGTGGCTGAGGATGATGAGGCCGAGGGTCCATGGCCATGACTCGGGCTGCCACAATGTGACGATGGTGCAGCTGGCGAGAACCAGGAAGAAGAGCTTGATGACGAGCGTCGGTTTCCAACTGCGGCAGGGGAAAAGCATCGTTACGGCGAATGTGTTGAACACGATGCGGCATTATACAATGATGCCGTTTGGATGACCTGTACCGAAGGAGTTGCCGTGTTGCTGCGAAAGATCACCGTCGCCCTTTTCATCATTGCACTGAGTGCATGCAGTACCCCGCCGCAAAAGCCGCTGGAAAGCCCGCGCGGCGATTACACCTATACCAAACAATACATCACCTGGTTGATCGGGCAAGAGATGAACGATGCCGATATAACCGGGCTGAGTATCGCGCTGGTGGATGACCAGCAGGTCGTGTGGGCGCAGGGCTTCGGTTATGAAGACAAGCAGGCGGGCATCAAGGCGACGCCGGATACCGTGTATCAGTTGGGTTCCATCGCCAAGGTGTTCACCGCGACAGCGGCCATGCAGCTCAGCGAGCAGGGCAAACTGGATATCGACCGACCGCTGCAAGGATATCTGCCCGAATTCCATATCAAGAGCCGCTTCGGCGATACCTCCGGCATCACGCCGCGCAACATCATGACCCACCATTCCGGCCTGCCCGGCTATTGGGTGCGCGGCATGAGCGAGCGCCATCCGGCGCCGTTCGTCGAGCAGGTGACGGCGGTGCGCGACGAATATGTCGCCACGCCACCCAATACGGTGTTCGCTTATTCCAACCTCGGCGTGTCGTTGCTGGGCGCCACCATCGGCAAGGTGAGCGGAGAGGGGTATGCGGACTATCTGCAGCAGCATGTGTTGCAGCCGCTCGGCATGCGGCATTCGGAGTTCGCTGCACGCATCCCCGGCAAGGCCTACAAGGAGGGCAAGGAAGTGGAGGCCATCCCGTTGCGGGACCTGCCTTCGAGCAGCCTGAATTCGAGTGCGAACGACATGACGCGCTTCATGCAGATGCTGTTCGCTGATGGGGTCTATGAGGGCGGGCGGATATTGAAGCCGGAATCGCTGCGCGAGATGTACAAGGTACAGAACGCGAACGTGCCGCTCGATTTCGATTTCAAGATGGGGCTGGGCTGGATGCTGAGCGGTGTGGATGTGCCGGGCGCCGGAACCGTGGCGAGCCATGGCGGCACCACGCTCAATTACCACACCATGCTGGCGGTGCTGCCGGAGCACAAGCTCGGCGTGATAGTGCTGTCCAACTCGGCGGGGGCGCAAGCTGCAGTAGCCAAGGTGACGGAGCAAACGCTCAAGCTCGCGCTGGAGGCGAAGCGCGGCATCGTGCAACCGGAAAGGCCTTTCGTCGAGCAGAAACGGGTGCCGCTGACTGGGGGCGACCTGCGCGATTACGCGGGCTATTTCGAGACGCTGATCGGGCTGGTCAAGGTGGAGAACCGAGACGGCGAGCTGATCGCCAAATTGATGGGTTTCGATTTCGAACTGGTGAAACATGAGGACGGCGAGTTCGGTGTCCGCCTCAAATTGCTCGGCTTCATCCCGGTGGCGAACCAGCAGATGAAAGAGATGAACCTGTCGCTGCATCGCATCGATGGTCGCGAGGTGCTGGCCTACAAGAAGGACGGGCAGGCCATGCTGATCGGCGAGAAGCTGCACCCGCAGCCGCTGCCGGAATATCTGAACGACTATGTCGGCGACTACGACATAGTCAATCCGCATGACGGTCCGATGCCGGAGAATATCCGTGTGGTGCGCGAGGGAGACTTGCTGGTCGGCGAATTCAATTCTTCCATCATGCCGGGCTTCCTGTTTCGCACCGCCTTCCTGCCCGCACCGGCGCAAGGCGAACTCATCATGGCCGGGGTCGGCAGCGGCAAGGGCGAGACACTGCGTGTCGCCAAGGTCGGCGGCGAGGCGCACATGTACTTTTCGGGTTTCGACCTGAAGAAGAAGCCCGGCAGGCGCGGTTCATGATGCAACTGCAAGCCGAATACATCTTCGATGCCGCGCCGGATGCGGCAGGGGAGCGCATCCTGCTGCTGATGTTGCCCGGTGCCAAGAACACGCCGCAGCAATTGGTGGACAACGGTTTCATTCGCGCCTTGCGCGAACGCGAATTGCCGGTAGATGTATTGGCACTGGATGCGCATGTCGATCTGTACCTGGATCGTGCCGATATCGAGCGCGTGTTGCACCACACGCTGGACGAGGTGCGGGCACACGGCTACCGCCGTATCTGGCTGCTCGGCATTTCGCTCGGCGGTTCGGGGGCGATGATCTGCACCACACAGCGTACATCCGAGATCGAAGGTGTCTTCCTGCTGGCGCCGTTCCTCGGGACGCGCGGACTTGTCGCCGAAGTGGCAGCGGCAGGCGGCCTGAACAGCTGGCAAGCAGGCGAGATCGAGAGTCGCGACCACGAGCGCGCATTGCTCGAGCAGATCGGGCGCAGTCCGTTCGATACGTGCGAATTTCCTGCCGTGTACCTCGGCTACGGCGGCGAAGACCGTTACCGCGGATCGAGCATCATGTTGTCGGAACGCCTGGCGCAACATCGCGTGACGGTGATGCCGGGCGGGCACGATTGGGATACATGGATAGTCCTTTGGCGCATGCTGCTGGACAAGAACCCTTTCGCAGCGTGACTGATCGTGCCCGGGAAGCCGGGCTTTCATATAGAACGGGTTAAGAGTAGGCTAAGGGCAGACAGTCGCTTACGGGAGCCCGAGAATGACTCGATATTCAGTTCAGCGCTTCAGAGCCGCGGTGTTGCACATGTACCTGCGCATCGCGGTGATGGTCACCCTTCCCTTGTCCTTGCTGTATTTCCTGTTCGTCGAAACGCCTGACAGAGGGCTGGCGCCGTTCAGCTTTGCATTGTTTGCGCTGTGGCTGAAGTGGCGCACGCGCCACGATAGCGAAGAATCGCTGCGTTATGCCGGCTGGTTCGTACTGGCCCTCCTGTGCCTGATGCTTTACGGTGCGTACGTCAGCAACGAAGACCTGCATCAGGAAGCGTGGATGATGATCTTTCCCATCGCCTTTGCCCCTGTTGTGGCGGCGCGCGAGCGCATCGTTTGGGGCGCGGTAGGGGTGGTGAGTTTTGCTGCCATCATGTTGTTGCGTCCCGAGCCGCTCTCCGCGATCTCCGTTTTTGTGGCAGTCATCGCTTATCTGACTTTGAGTTTCGTGACCATGATGCTGGTGCGTCACAATGAGCAAAACATCGGACGTCTGGCGCACATATCCATCATCGATCCGCTGACCAATGTATATAACCGCGGTTACATGAAAGACGTGATCGTGAGCGAGATCAATCGATGCAAACGCAACGATCAGGCGCTGACGCTCATCATGCTGGACATCGATTATTTCAAGATGCTCAACGACAGCTACGGACACTTGTTCGGAGATAGCGCGCTGGAACAGGTGGCCGATGTGCTCAAGCGCAGCGCGCAGCGCGCGGGAGACTACGTGTTTCGCTACGGTGGCGAGGAGTTCTGCATCCTGGCGTCCGGTTTGAACCGCGATGAAGCTCGGCAATTTGCGGAAAAATTGCGTCTGAGCATCTGTGCTTTGGATATCGAGAACCAGAGGTCGCCGCATCGCCGTCTGACGGCCTCGGCCGGTTTCTGGTGTGTGTCCGACTTGAACGAGATCACGCCGAGCGCTTTGTTGTTGAACGCGGATAACGCGCTGTATCGCGCAAAAGCCGTGGGGCGGAATGCGGTGGTGGACTTCGATACGTTAACAGAGACGGAGATCGAATCAGGTCAGACGCTGCGCGCGCCGGCCTGACTTCAGGTTGTGGAACACACCGGGCAGACCGGGTCTCGCGCCAGTTTCACGCAACGCGGCTCCATGCTCAGCGCGTTCAACAACAGCACCTTCCCGCACAGCGTTTCCATTTCAGCCAACACTTTCAATGCCTCGGCGGCTTGCATGCTGCCAATGATGCCGACCAGCGGCGCAAAGATGCCCAATACCGCGCAGCGCGTCTCCTCGCTTTCCATTTGTTCCGGGTAGAGGCACTGGTAGCATGGGCTGTCGTCGCGGCGAAAGTCGAACACGCTCACCTGCCCGTCGAAGCGCGTGGCAGCGCCTGAAATCAACGGTTTTCTTGCGGCATGACATACGCGGTTGAGCGCATAGCGCGTGGGGAAATTATCGCTGCAATCGAGGACCACATCGGCGGTAGCGGCCAGCTGTGCTAGGCGCGCTTCATCCGCGCGTTCCTGCAGTGCCAGCACTTTGACTTCCGGGTTGATGTCGGACAGGGCTTCTTGCGCGGAAACGACTTTGGCCTTGTTGATGCTGGAAGTGCGATGTGCGATCTGGCGCTGCAGGTTGGTGAGATCGACTTTGTCGTCGTCGCACAGCGTAATCCTGCCGATGCCGCTGGCAGCCAGGAACAGCGCGGCGGGGGAGCCTAGGCCGCCCGCACCGATGATGAGCGCGTGTGCATCCAGCAGTTTCTGCTGGCCTTCGATGCCAATCTCCGGCAGCAGGATGTGCCGGCTGTAGCGCAGCAGTTGATTGTCATTCATGCGTGCTACTTGAACTCGCGCAGTTCTTTCGGTGTGTCGTCGTGGTCGCCGTGCGGGTGATGCTCGTAGACTTTGACAAAGATCTCCGGCGGTGTCTTTTTGGTGTTGTGTTCCGGGGTCTTCAGGTTGTGATACTGCACGTCCTCGCAGTAGTGGATCACCTGCCGTTTCATGCGGCCGAGTGCGGTGTATTCCAGACGGAACCCCTCGCGGAAAAGGGCGTTCTCCAAGGCCTCCAGCGAATAGTTCTCCACGCTGTAGCGGATCAGCAAACAGTTCGGCTGCGCGCAACGTTCGACATGGAAGTTCTCCAGCCCGCTCAGCAACAGATACGCCTGTTCGAGCTGGTTGGCGGGCTCGTCACTGAAGACCAGCAAGCGTTGTTTTTGCAGTTCGAACGGATTCATATCATCACTTCCCGTGGAAAATGCGTGCGCTCTTGAGTGCGTTCAGGGCCTGATTCAACTGGTAATCGTTCTTTGCGCCAAACTCGGCGAATTCGGGTTTGCTGCCATCGCCTTCCTTGGTCTTGGGCGTGGTCTTGGCCGGTTTGGCTTGCGACGGGCTCTTCTCGTCGTCCTGGCCGTTGGTCAGGTGCTTGTCCAGATCTGCTTCGCGCAGACGGAAAGCGCTCTCCAGTGCGGCGGTCGCCGGGTCTTCGACCACGATGTCCGGCACGATGCCTTTGGCCTGAATGGAACGTCCGCTCGGCGTGAAATAACGCGCGGTGGTGAGCTTGATCGCGGTGTTGTTGCCCAGCGGCAGGATGGTCTGTACTGAGCCCTTGCCGAAGGATTGGGTGCCCATGATGACGGCGCGTTTGTGGTCCTGCAGTGCGCCGGCGACGATCTCGGAAGCGGAGGCCGAGCCACCGTTGACCAGTACCACCATCGGCACGCTCTTGAAGTCGGCAGGCAGGTCTTTCAGGTAATCGCCCTTGCTGCTGCCGCGCAGGTAATTGTCGGGAGTGGCCGTGAGGCGCATTTTGGCATCCTCGGTGCGGCCTTCGGTATAGACCACCAGCGCATCCTTGGGCAGGAAAGCGGCGGACACGCCCACTGCGCCCATCAACAAGCCGCCCGGATCGTTACGCAGGTCGAGCACCAAGCCCTGCAAAGGGCCGTTGTTCTGTTTCTTCAGGTTGCTCAATGCCGTGGCGAGGTTTTCGCCGGTGTGTTCCTGGAACTGGGTGACGCGCACGAAGCCATAGCCCGGCTCGAGCAGCTTGGATTTGACGCTTTGCACTTTGATTACGGCGCGCGTCACGGTGATCAGCAAGGGTTTCGGTTCATTCTTGCGCACGATGGTGAGCGTGATGGAGCTGCCGGGTTTGCCGCGCATGCGCTTCACCGCGTCGTTCAGGTTGAGGCCCTTCACCAGCGAGTCGTCGAGTTTGATGATGAGGTCGCCGCTCTTGATTCCTGCCTTGAAGGCGGGCGTGTCTTCGATCGGCGAGATGACTTTGACCAGGCCGTCTTCCATGCCGACCTCGATGCCCAGGCCGCCAAACTCGCCTTGCGTGCCGACCTGCAGTTCCTTGAAGGCTTCCGCATCCAGATAGGCGGAGTGCGGATCGAGTCCGGTCAGCATGCCGTTGATCGCCTCGGTGATGAGCTTCTTGTCGCTGACCGGCTCCACGTAATCGCTCTTGATGCGTCCGAACACTTCGGAGAAGGCGCGCAGCTCTTCCACCGGCAGCGGCAGCTCGGTGTCCTTGTCCGCGAGGGCGGAGAAGTGCAGGCTGATGAGAATGCCCGCCAGCAGGCCGACGCCGACCAACCCGAATTTTTCGATACGACTACGCATGTGTGACCTTTCGTCCTAGTGCCGAACCCATTTGCTGGGGTCGAACGGTTTTCCTTCAAATCGCAGCTCGAAGTATAAACCGGAATCTTCGTTGCCGCCGCTGCTACCCACGGCGGCGATAGTGTCTCCGCCGCGCAGGCTGTCGCCCACTTGCTTGTACAGGGTCTCGTTGTTGCCGTACAAGCTCATATAACCCTGGCCGTGATCGACGATGAGCAGGTTGCCGAAGCCGCGCAGCCAGTCGGCATACACCACGCGTCCTGCCGCCACCGCTTTGACCGGCTGGTTAGCCGGGGCGCGCAGGAACCAGCCGGTCCACGCCATGGTGCTTTCCGGGCGGCGCGTGCCGAACTGGTTACGCACCTTGCCTTTGACCGGCAAGGCCAGCTTGCCTTTGAGCGACTTGAACGAAATGTTGTCCGGCTGGGCATCGGGTGCGACATGCGCCAGTTTTTCCACCAATTGCGACAGGCGGTTCTCGTTGTGCTGCAGGCGCCCGATCTCGCGCCGCTGTTGTTTAACTTGCAGCGCGATCTTGTTCAGCATCTGCTGGCGGGCGCGTTTGTCCTGTTCCAGATGCTGGCGCTGAGTCTGTTCCTCCGCGCGCAAAGCGGTGATCTCGTCGCTCTTTGCTCGAGCCTGATCGGTCACGGCTTGCAGCTTGGCCAAGCCGTTGCGCAGCGATTTCAGCGAGGCGGCGCGGGTGCGGGCGATGTATTCGTAGTAACGAAACTCGCGCGCCACCTGGTTCGGATCGTCGTTGTTGAGCAGCAGCTTGAGATATTCCTGCTCGCCGCCATCCAGATATTGCTGATACAGCAAGCGTCCCAGCATGGCCTGCTGTCCCTGCAGCTCTTTATCCATCGCGGCGGCGTGTTGCTGCAACTGGCCCAGTTCGCGGTTGGCAGCCTGTTGTTGTTGTGCAAGTTCGTGCAGTTTGCGGTTGTTGTCGCTGATGGCACGCTCGGATTCGCGCAAGCCATCGGCGGCTTCGGATTTGGATTCGTTGGTCTTCTCGAAATCCTGTTGCAGGTCGGCGATGCGCTTGCGCAGCTTTTCCAGATCGTTCTGCTGCGTGGCGTGTGCCTCAAGCGCGAGGCAGAGCACCGCCAGCAGAATCGAACGCAGGATGAAGCTCACAGAATATGGATGAGCGACTTGCCGGTCATCTCCGGCGGTTGCGGCAGGCCCATCATCGCCAGCAAGGTCGGTGCGACATCCTGCAGCGCACCGGTGCCGATCTTGGCCATCTCGGCCTTGCGCCCGATATAGAGGAACGGTACCAGATTGAGGGTATGCGCGGTGTGTGGCTGGTTCGTGCCGCGGTCCAGCATCTGTTCCGCGTTGCCGTGGTCGGCAGTGATCAGCACTTCGCCGCCGCTTTCCAGCATGGCGTTCACCACGCGTCCGATGCAGGTGTCCAGCGCTTCCACGGCTTTCACGGCCGCTTCCATGATGCCGCTATGCCCGACCATATCGCCGTTGGCGTAGTTGCACAGGATGGCCTGGTACTGTTTGCTGCGGATGGCCGCTTCCAGCTTGTCGGTGACCTCGAAGGCGCTCATTTCCGGCTGCAGGTCGTAGGTGGCGACCTTGGGCGAGGGCACCAGGGTGCGGTCTTCGCCGGGGTAGGGCTGTTCCTTGCCGCCGTTCATGAAATAAGTGACGTGCGCATATTTTTCCGTCTCGGCGATGCGCAGTTGCTTCAGCCCCAGGTTGGACAGGTATTCGCCGATGCCGTTGTGGATGGTGTCGGCAGTGTAGGCGCAGGGCAGATGGAAATCTTCGCCGTAGCTGCTCAGGGTGGTGAAGTTCGCCAGCTTGGGGAAGCGCTCGCGGGCGAAGCCGTCGAATTTCTCGTCGGTCAGGGCGCGGGTGATCTCGCGCGCACGGTCGGCGCGGAAGTTCATGAACACCGCCACGTCGCCGTCCTGCATAGCGGCGGGTTCGCCGATCGTTGTGGCTTGCACGAACTCGTCGTTCTCGCCGCGCGTGTATGCGGCTTCCAATGCGGCGACAGCGGTGACGGCGCTGAACGGCGCCTTGCCTTGGGTGAGCAGGTCGTAGGCGAGCTGTACGCGATCCCAGCGGTTGTCCCGGTCCATCGCAAAGAAACGCCCCACGATGCTGGCGATACGTCCTGCTCCGAGTTGCGCGCATTTGTCCTGCAGTGCTTGCAGCGATTGCGCTGCGCTGCGTGGCGGTGTGTCGCGTCCATCGAGGAAGGCGTGGACGTGGATCTTTTTCACTCCGGCGCGTGCCGCCAGTTCCAGCATGGCGTGGATGTGTGTCTCGTGGCTATGCACGCCGCCAGCGGAGAGCAAGCCAAGGATATGCAGGGCCGTGCCGCGCTGTTTGGCGGTCTCCGCGGCTTGTGCCAGCGCAGGGTTGCTGTAGAAGCTGCCGTTCTCGATCGCCAGATCCACTTTGGTCAGATCCTGGTACACCACGCGCCCGGCACCGATGTTGAGGTGTCCCACTTCGGAGTTGCCCATCTGTCCCTTGGGCAGGCCGACGCTGAGTTCGGAGGTGCGGATGAGCGTATGCGGATACTCACTCCACAGCTTGTCCCAATGCGGCTTGCGCGCATGGGCGACGGCGTTGAAGTCGGCATCTTCGCGATAGCCGAAACCATCCAGTATGAGCAGGAGAACAGGGGTGATCGAAGTAGGAGGATTGGTCATGCTGGCTTTTTTTTCACCAAGATATCAAAATATAAGCAGTTGCTAATTTACTGCGTGACGAAGCATTGAGAATGCTTTGATTCGGTAGCGCGTAATTTTAGCCGATTTCGGGGTGCGTATGCCCCCACTTCCAATGTTGACGGACGAATATGGCGAAAAAACTGATCGATAAAGACGAGCACATCCTGCAAGCTTCGCTGGCGATGAAAGCCATTGCGCATCCTTTGCGCCTCAAAGTCCTGTGCGTGCTGGGCGAGGGCGAGTTGAGCGTGCAGGAGATCGTGGACAGCGTGGGGACCACGCAGAGCAATATCTCGCAGCACCTTGCCATCCTGCGCGACAAGGGCGTGCTGAACACGCGCAAGGATGCCAACCGCGTCTATTACCGCATCGGCGACCCGCGCACCCTCAAGCTGGTGGGGATGATGCGGGATGTGTTTTGCGAAATGTGAGGTGTGGGGGGGGGGCTTGCTTTGTCTTTTATATTAGAATAGTCTAATATTCTGTTAATCGAGATTAACAGTGGAGGGCGTGGTCAAGGAGACACTGCAATCCACGGATTAAGGATGATATTGAAGTGTTGGCCGGTTTGGTGGCGGGCGAGCGTGTGGCGCTCGATCCGGTCAAGGCGGGCATGGCAGGCAGGCAGTAAGTCGAACGCAACTTAACCGGGAAAGGAAAGCGCAATGGCACACATCGTGATTCTGGGAGCAGGTATCGGCGGCATGCCGATGGCGTATGAGATGCAGGAAAAGATCCGCAAGGGCGACAAGGTCACGGTGATCTCGAACAGCGAGACCTTCCAGTTCGTGCCGTCCAATCCGTGGGTCGGCGTGAATTGGCGCAGCAAGGAAGACATCACCTTCCCGATCCGGCCTTATCTGGAAAAGAAGGGCATCAATTTCATCGGGGTGGGCGCCAAGCGTGTGCACCCGGAAATGAATCGTATCGAACTGGATGATGGACAGCTGGTCGATTATGACTTCCTGGTGATCGCCACCGGGCCCAAGCTGGCGTTCGACGAAATCGAAGGGCTGGGGCCGCACGGCGGATTCACCCATTCCGTGTGCCATGTCGATCACGCCTCGAAGTCCAGCAAAGAATGGGACAACTTCGTGGCGAATCCCGGCCCGATCGTGGTCGGCGCGGTACAGGGCGCATCCTGCTTCGGTCCGGCGTACGAATATGCCTTCATCATGGAAACCGACCTGCGCCGCCGCAAGATCCGCGACAAGGTGCCGATGACATATGTGACGTCCGAGCCGTATGTCGGCCATCTCGGTTTGGGCGGGGTGGGTGATTCCAAGGGCATCCTGGAATCGGCGATGCGCGACAAGCACATCAAGTGGATCTGCAACGCCAAGACCACCAAGATCGAGGCGGGCAAGATGTATGTCACCGAGCATGACGACTTGGGGCAGCCCAAGAAGGAGCACGTGCTGCCGTTCAACTACTCGATGATGTTGCCTGCGTTCAAGGGCGTGGATGCGGTGTTCGGCATCGAAGGCCTGACCAATCCGCGAGGTTTCATCATCGTGGACGAGCATCAGCGCAATCCGAAATACAAGAACATCTATGCGGTCGGCGTGTGTGTGGCCATTCCGCCGGTGGAGCCGACCCCGGTTCCGTTGGGCACCCCGAAGACCGGCTACATGATCGAATCCATGGTCACGGCGACGGTGCACAATATCCACTCCGAACTGACCGGCAATGCTCCGATGGAAAAGGCGACCTGGAACGCGATCTGTCTGGCTGACTTCGGCGAGGGCGGTGTGGCATTCGTGGCATTGCCGCAGATCCCGCCGCGCAACGTCAACTGGTTCGCTGCGGGCAAGTGGGTGCATGTGGCCAAGATCGCGTTCGAGAAATATTTCATCCGCAAGATGAAGACCGGCAAGTCCGAGCCGCTGTATGAAAAATTGATCCTGAAATCCATGGGGATCGAGAAGCTGAAATAAGCGCGGGGGTGATGTATCGAACGCCCCGCATGTGGCGGGGCGTTTTTTCTGATGGAGTAAGCATTGGGGATATCCGAACCTGTCGCCAGCATCTTCCCGCATTCGCAGAGGACGCCCTTGCCGGCGTCGGGGTGATCCCGGTGCTGTATTACGCAACGTTGTACAAGAAATTTCAGTAAAATCGCCAACTATTAAGGAGTATCAAGCATGAACGCAGAACGTATCGTCCGTATTGTCGCAGGCAGTTTTATTTTGTTGTCTTTGGCGCTGGGAGTGGAAGCTAGCCCGTTGTTCGTCAGCAAATACTTTCTGCTGTTCACCGCCTTCGTCGGTTTGAACCTGTTGCAGAGCGGTTTCACACAAGTCTGTCCCTTGAATAGCATCCTAGCCAGGTTCGGCGTCAAAGGCAGTTGCTAAAAAAACACCTCCCCTCTTCGTTCGGCCTTGCCCACATCAGCCTGACCTTCGTCGGTCTGATGTGGGTTTTGCCTTTTCTGTACTACCACCACGCTTATCCCATCACCACCTTCTATCAGGAATGGGGGACGGCCTTGCTCGGCCTGTGCGCGCTGCCTCTGTTGTTGACCGCGCGCTACTGGCAAACACCAGAAGTGCCGCGCATGGTGCTGTTGCCGCTGGGGCTGATGCTGTTGCTGATGGTCCAGTACCTCGCGGGACGCATCATGCACTTCGATCATTTGCTGCTGCTGACGCTGTACTTCCTGTTCGCTGCATTGCTCATCATGCTGGGGCGGCAACTGCGGGTGGAATTGGGCCTGCCGACACTGGCGACGGCGCTGGCCGTGTTCCTGCTGGCCGGTGCGGAGCTGAACGCGCTGGCGGGTGTCCTGCAGCACTATCGCTGGAACACCTTCCTGAATCCGGTGATCACCGTCAAGACTGGGCACGCCGTTTATGGCAACACCGCGCAACCGAACCACTACGCCAACTATATCGCGCTGGGCTTGATCTCCCTGGGCTTGCTGTATGCACGGCTGTCCCTGCGCGCTTGGCAAATCGCCTTGTTGGCGCTGCCGCTGCTGTTTGTCATGGTGTTGTCCGGTTCGCGCAGTTCCTGGTTGTACCTGCTGTTTGCCTGTGGCCTGGCCTTTCTGTGGCAACGTCGCGAAACGACGTTGCGCTCGTTGTTCTACTACAGCTTGGCGCTGTTGCTGGGGTTCGGCTTGATGCACTTTGTGGTGCAGATACCCTGGCTGCAAGGGGCGACAGGCAGCGTGACCACAGCGGAGCGTCTGTTCGGAGACAATGCCAGCGGACATATCCGTGTGCACCTGTGGCGCGAGGCGGCACTGATCTTCACCCAGTTCCCACTGCTGGGGGCGGGCTTTGGGGAATTCGCTTTCCAGCATCTGCAACTTGCCGCGGCCTTGCATAATCCCGCAGTCAGCGGCCTGTATAACAATGCGCACAATCTGCTGCTGCAGATCGCGGCGGAGGCCGGCCTGGCTGGTGTGCTGATCCTGTTGGGCACGCTGGGAATGTGGTTCTGGCAATCGGTCGTGCGCAAAGCGCAATTCACGCTTTATCACTGGTGGGGCTATGCCTGCCTGGCCGTGCTGGGCATCCATAGCCTGCTCGAATATCCGCTGTGGTATGCCTATTTTCTTGGCGTGGCGGCGGTCTTGCTGGGGGCGTTCGATAACACGACCTATCGGCTGGAGTTGCGCGGAGTCGGCCGCGCTTGCGTTGCCGCCATGCTGGTCCTGGGTGCGCTATCCCTGCTCAAGGTGTTCCAGGGATACAAACATCTGGAGCAGGCCGCGGCGTTGCGCGGCATTGCCGCCAAAGATCGCAACTATGCGCAGCGCGCACAGGAAGAATTGCTGGCTACACGCAAAAATCCCCTGTTGAGTTCCTATGCCGATTTATTCATTGCCTCTACGCTGGGTGTCGGCCCCGATCTCATACCGGAAAAGTTTCAGCTGAATGAGCGCGCATTGCATTTCATCCCGACCGCGACGCTGGCGTATCACCAGTCATTGCTGCTCGCCCTGTCGGACAAGCCGGAGGAGGCTCGGCAACAGATGGAACGGGCGATCTGGGCGTATCCGGGAGATTACCCGACGGCCCACGCCGAGCTGGAAGGAATGGCGCGCAAAGAGCCCGCGCGTTTTTCGGCTCTGTTAGAATTCGCCACCCAAAAATACGAGGAGTACCGACGTGCTGCAGTTCCTGCAAAATAATATCTGGACGATCCTGATCGCGCTGACCAGCGGCGCGATGCTGTTCTGGTCGTTCTTCGGCAACCGCCTGCGCGGGATCAAGGAGATCGATCACATCGCGGCCACGCAGCTCATCAATCACAAGAACGCGTTGGTCCTGGATGTGCGCGAACAGGGCGAATACGACGCGGGACATATCCTGAACAGCAAACTGATCCCGCTGGGCAAGCTCAAGGAACGCATCGGCGAGCTGGAAAAATATCGCGAGCAACACATCATCGTGGTGTGCCGCAGCGGGCAGCGTTCCACCGCCGCCTGCGCGTTGCTCGGCAAGCAGGGCTTCGCACAGGTCAACAACCTGAGCGGCGGCATCATGGCCTGGCAGAAAGCCAACCTGCCGCTGGAGAAGTGATGGCGAAGATCGTCATGTATTCCACGGAAGCCTGCCCCTATTGCGTGCGTGCAGAACATCTGTTGCAGCGCAAAGGCGTGCAGGACATCGAGAAGATACGCATCGATCTGCAGCCGGAACTGAAAGATGTGATGATTCAAAAGACAGGGCGCCGCACCGTGCCGCAGATCTATATCAACGGCGAGCATGTCGGCGGCTATGACGATATGGCTGCCCTGGATCGCGCGGGTAAGCTGGATGCGATGTTGGCAAAAGATAACTAAGGAAGAGACCATGACCGAAGCAGCACAAACGAACACGCAACCTGTCTTCAATATCGAGAAGCTGTATGTGAAAGACCTGTCGCTGGAGATACCCAACGCCCCCGGCATCTTTCTGGAACGCGAAAATCCGCAGATCGATCTGCAATTGCACACCCAGGCCACCGCGCTGGAAGACGGGATATTCGACGTCGTCGTCACCGTCACGGTGACCGCCAAGCTGCCGGAGAAGGACAAGGTGATGTTCCTGATCGAGGCCAAGCAAGCCGGCATCTTCCAGATCCGCAACCTGCCGAAGGAAGATATGGAATCGGTGCTGGCCGCGGTCTGCCCCAACATCCTCTACCCTTATCTGCGCGAAGTGGTGTCGGATGTGGCGGTGCGCGCCGGATTCGCTCCCGTGCTGCTGAACCCGGTCAACTTTGAAGTGCTGTATCAACAGCAGAAACAACAAGCCGAAGCACAGGCTGCCGGGACGGTCAAACACTGATGAGTCGCCTGATCGCAGCGCTGCTGTTGTTCGGCGCGAGCCATGCGGCCGGTGCCTTCGATTTCGTCTCGGTCGCCGAACCCGCCATCCTCTACGACGCGAATTCGCTCAAGGCGAAAAAGCTGTTCGTCGCCACGCGCTATCTGCCGCTGGAGCAAGTGGTGGTGCTGGACAACTGGGTCAAGGTGCGCGACAACTCGGGAAAATTGTTCTGGGTCGAGAAGCGGCTGCTGAGCAGCAAGCGTTACGTGATGGTGATCACCCCGTTCACCATCGTGCGCCGCAGCCCGGACGAGGATGCCGAAGTGGTGTTCAAGGCGACGCAACAGCTCGGGCTGGAATGGCTGGGCAACACCGGCAGCGGCTGGGTCAAGGTGCGCCACGCTGGACGGCGCGACAGGCTACGTCAGATCCAGCGACGTGTGGGGCGACTGATGAAGATCGCCGTATTGGGCTCGGGCGCTTGGGGTACTGCATTGGCGGTCAGTTTTGCGCCGCGTCACCGGGTCACCCTGTGGGCGCGCGATGCGGAACAGATCGCCGCGATGCGCAGTGCGCGCCGCAATCAGCGCTATCTGCCGGACGTCATGTTGCCTGCCGAACTTGGGACTTTCCTCCGATCTGCATGAAACACTGGCCGATGTCGAACTGGTCATCGTCGCCGTTCCGGTCGCCGCGCTGCGCAGTACCTTGCAACAGATCGCCAAGCTGTCTGCGCCCGTTGCGGTCGTATGGGTGTGCAAAGGTTTCGAGAGCGGCAGCTCGCAGCTTCCGCATCAGATCGTCACCGATACTCTGCCCGGGGCATTCCCGCGCGCCGTATTGTCCGGTCCCAGTTTCGCGCAAGAAGTGGCGCGCGGCCTGCCCACCGCATTGACGCTGGCCTCCAGCGATGGCGAGTTCGCGCAACGCACGGCACGCGAGCTGCATCATTCGCGTCTGCGCATCTACTCCAGCACCGACGTGGTCGGTGTCGAGATCGGCGGCGCGATCAAGAACGTGCTGGCCATCGCGGCCGGCATCAGCGACGGCATGCAGATGGGACTCAACGCCCGTGCCGCCTTGCTCACGCGCGGCCTGGCCGAGATGACCCGGCTCGGTCTGCAGATGGGCGGGCGCGCCGAGACTCTGGGCGGGCTGTCCGGCGTGGGCGATCTGATCCTCACCTGTACCGGCGATCTGTCGCGCAACCGTCAGGTCGGCATGCTGCTGGCGCAACGCAAGTCGCTGTCCACCATCCTCGACGAACTGGGGCATGTGGCGGAAGGCGTCTACACCGCGCGCGAAGTGCATCGCATCGCGCAGCAGTACGGCGTCGAGATGCCGATCTGCGAAGCGGTATATCGCGTGCTGTACGAAAATCTCGCGGCAGACAAGGCGGTCGAAGCGCTGTTGAGCCGTCAGCCCGGCAACGAGTTCGACGACTGACTGCCCGCGTAATTGCATTGCCGCCACGCCTCGAATACCGCCACTGCCACGGTGTTCGACAGATTCAGGCTGCGGTTGTCCGGCAGCATCGGCAGACGCAAGCGCCGTTCCGGCGCGATCGAATCCAACACTTCCTTCGGTAATCCGCGGCTCTCCGGCCCGAACAGGAACGCATCCCCCGCCTGGTACTGCACCTCGTGGTAGGGATGCGACGCTTTGGTGGTGAAGGCGAACAGGCGTGACTGCGGCAAACTTTGCAGGCATGCGGCAAGACTGTCGTGCACCTGCAGCGTCGCGTATTCGTGATAATCCAGACCCGGCGCGGCGCAGATGTTTGTCGTCGAGCGTCGAATCCCAGCGGACGGATCAGGTGCAGCCGTGCACCGGTGTTGGCGCACAGGCGGATCACATTGCCGGTGTTGGGCGGGATTTCGGGTTGGTACAAGATCACGTTAAACATGAGGAAAACGCTCAGAAGGCTTGTCAGTATGGGGAAAAACGGCTAACTTCCGTCTATCAGTCAGGGTCTGGAAAAGTCACACAGGGGGAATTATGGCGCGTCCGGAGAAAGTTCGCTTAGGCGATCTGCTGGTTCAGCAGAAACTCATTTCACTGGACCAGCTCCAGTTTGCGCTGGAGCAGCAGAAGCGCAGCGGCCGCAAACTGGGGCGGGTGCTGGTGGACAACGCCTTCGTCTCCGAAGACCAGATCTCCGAAGCCATCGCCAAGCAGCTCAACATCCCCTACATCAACCTCAAGTACTACAACGTCAATCTCGAGATCGTACGTCGCTTGCCGGAGAACCAGGCGCGGCGTTTCCGCGCGGTGGTGCTGGAAGAGCGCAACGGCGCGTTGCTGGTCGGCATGGCCGACCCGACCGACCTGTTCTCTTTCGACGAGATCGCGCGCGTGCTCAAGCGCGACATCGATGTGGCGGTGGTCACCGAAGGCCAGTTGCTGGAAACCATCGACCGCGTGTACCGCCGCACCGAAGAGATCAGCGGTCTGGCGCGCGAAGTGTCGGAAGAACTGGGCGACACCTACATCGACTTCGGTGCGTTGAGCACCACGGTCGGCGCCGAAGAAGCGCCGGTGGTCAAACTGCTGCAGAGCATGTTCGACGATGCGACCCAGGTGCGCGCCTCCGACATCCACATCGAGCCGCAGGAGACGCGCGTGCAGATCCGCTTCCGCATCGACGGTGCGCTGCACCTGCAAACCGAAGCCGATAGCAAGATCGCACCCTCCCTCGCGCTGCGTCTGAAGCTGATGTCCGGTCTGGATATCTCGGAAAAACGCCTGCCGCAGGACGGACGCTTCAACATGCGCGTGCGCGACCAGGCGGTGGACGTGCGTATCTCCACCATGCCGACGCAATACGGCGAATCGGTGGTGATGCGCCTGCTCAACCAGAGCGGCAGCTTCCTCACGCTGGACAAGCTCGGCATGCCGCCGGACATGCTCAAGCGCTTCCGCGAGATCATCCAGCGCAGCAACGGCATGGTGCTGGTCACCGGCCCCACCGGCAGCGGCAAGACCACCACGCTGTACGCCGGGCTGGCCGAGATCAACACCATCGACCAGAAGATCATCACCGTGGAAGACCCGGTGGAATACCGTCTGCCCGGCATCAACCAGGTGCAGGTGAACGAGAAGATCGATCTGTCGTTCTCGCGCGTGCTGCGCTCCGCTTTGCGCCAGGACCCGGACGTGATCCTCGTCGGCGAAATGCGCGATGCCGAAACGGCGCAGATCGGCATGCGCGCCGCGATGACCGGCCACCTGGTGTTCTCCACGCTGCACACGCGCGACACCGCCGGTACGCTTGTTCCGTCTGGTCGATATGGGCGCGCCCAAATACATGGTGGCCTCTTCGGTGCAGGCGGTGCTGGCGCAACGTCTGCTGCGCCGCGTGTGCGAGAGTTGCAGCGAGCAGCATATCCCGACGCCGCAAGAAGGCAGAGTGGCTGGAAGCGGAGGGCATCCCGCGCGCAGACTGGGGTACGCTGCAGCACGGGCGCGGCTGTTCGCATTGCAACGGCACCGGCTATCACGGTCGCATGGGCGTGTACGAGATGCTGGAGATGGGGCAGGAATTGGTCGAGGCCGCGGCGCATGAGGACAACACGCATTTCATGCAGGCTGCGCGCGCACACCTGAAAGGCAAGACGCTGCTGGATGCCGCATTGCGCGAGATGAAACTGGGTCGCACCAGCGTCGCTGAAGTGATGCGCATCAGCAACCAGGTGGAAGACTGAGTGCCGGTATTCGACTACAAAGGCAGAAGCGTCCGCGGCGACCTGGTGCAGGGTTCGCTGGAAGGGGCGGACAGCGGCGTCATCGCCGATCAACTGATGAACACCGGCATCACGCCGATCGAGATCAAACTTTCAACGCGTGCCGAACGCGGAAGCAGCAAGTCCGAGCCCAGCCTGCTGCAGCGACTTACGCGGGAGAAGAAGGTCGATGTGCTGGAGCTGATGCTGTTCAGCCGCCAGATGTACACCCTGCTCAAATCCGGCGTGCCCATCATGCGCGCCCTGGCCGGACTGCAGGAATCCTCGCAAAACCCGGCTTTTCTCGGCGATGCTGCAAGACCTGCGCGAGAGCCTGGACAGCGGCCGCGAACTTTCCACCGCGATGCGCCGCCACCCCAAGGTGTTCTCGCCGTTCTATCTGAGCATGGTGCAGGTCGGCGAAATGACCGGCATGCTGGATGTCACCTTCCTGCGCCTGTACGAGCATCTCGAATTCGAGAAAGACATGAAGGAGCGCATCAAGTCGGCGCTGCGCTACCCGATGTTCGTGCTGATCGCCATGGCCATCGCCATCGTCATCGTCAACATCTTCGTCATTCCCACCTTCGCCAAAGTGTTCGAAGGCTTTCATGCGGAATTGCCGCTGATGACCAAGATGCTGATGGGCTTCTCCAATTTCATGGTCCAGTCGTGGCCGGTCCTGCTGGCGTTGGTGATCGGGGCGGTGGTCGCCTTTCGTGCCTGGATCAACACGGTGGACGGACGCTACAAATGGGATCGCTACAAGCTGCAGATTCCCATCGCGGGCCGGATCATCATGAAAGCGACCCTGGCGCGTTTCGCGCGCAGCCTGGCGCTTTCTTTCAAGAGCGGCATCCCCATCGTGCAGGGGCTGAATTCGGTCGGGCTGGTGGTGGACAACGAATTCATGCGCAGCCGTGTCGAGCAGATGCGCGACGGTGTGGAGCGCGGCGAAAGCATTTTGCGCACGGCCGCGGCAAGCGGCGTGTTCAACCCGACCGTGCTGCAGATGATCGCGGTGGGCGAAGAGACCGGCGACATGGACGGCCTCATGTTCGAGATCGCCGGCATGTACGAGCGCGAAGTGGAATACGAGATCAAGACCCTGAGCGCCAATATCGAACCCATCATGATCGTCATGCTGGGCGTCCTCGTGCTCATCCTCGCGCTGGGTGTCTTCCTGCCGATGTGGGACCTGGGCAAGGCGGCGCTGCACCGATGAAGGCACAGCGCGCTTTCACCCTCATCGAACTCATCATCGTCATCATCCATCGTGGTGATCCTGGCGGGATTGTTCATGAGTCGCATCCCTTATTATCAGGAACAGGCCGAGAAGGCCGCCATGGAGCAAGTGGCGGGGGCGCTGCAAAGCGCGCTGGTCATGCGTTACGGGGCCTTGATGGCGCGGGGGGCGACTTCGGAAAAGGATCTGAGCATTCTCGCTTCCGACAATCCGATGAACTGGTTGCAACAAAAACCCAAGAACTACGCAGGGGAGTATTATGACCCGGCAGTAGGCGCGGTCTCTCCCGGAAATTGGGTGTTCGACCTCAAATCGCGCGAACTGATCTATGTGGTCGATCACGGCGATTACTTCACTCCGGGCAAGGATGGAAGAAAGTGGGTACGCTATCGCATCCGGCTGTTGTATGAATCCGCTAGCGGCGGTGGCGCGGCCAACCGGAAAGAATTGGTCGGCACCCTGATCGAGCCGGATGAATCTTACCGTTGGTTAAATTAAGGAGGTGCACATGGATGCCATCGTTGAATCCCTCTTGTTGCGTTCCGCCGTATTGTTCCTGATGGTAGGTGGTCTGGCCGGCATGGCCGTCGGCGCGCTGCTGTTGTGGCAGCCGCAAAGCCTGCAACGGCTAAGCCAACTGCTGAACCGCTGGATATCCACCCGCCATCTGGAGCAGCCGCTCGAGCGCACGGTCAATCTCGATCCCTGGCTCTACCGTTACCGCCGCACCGGCGGCACAGCTGATACTGCTCGGGTCTTGCTACATCCTGTATTTTTTCACGATGGGGATGGATCGCGCGGACACGCTCAGCGGACTGGTCAAGCATTTCAACTATCCCTCTTACCTGATTGCCGGGCTGCTGGATGCGCTGGTATTGAGTGCCTTGCTCGGCGCGGTGTTCGCGGCTTTCGTCGCCTTGTTCCTCTTGTTGCGGCCCAGCATGTTGCGCGAGTTCGAGCAGGGCGCCAATCGCTGGATATCGTTGCGTCGCGCGCTGAAGCCGGTAGAGATCGCGCGCAAAGGGGTGGACGAGTATGTCTTTCAGCATGGGCGGCGCGTGGGCATCGTGCTGCTGCTGGGCAGCCTTTACACCCTGGTGCTGCTGACGATGTGGCTCAGCCGTTATCACGGTGCATGAGGGCGTGCCGTCTAAGCTATTGCTGCAATAGGGTCTTGCTTGCATTCCTGTGGGCTTTGCACTAGATTGAAACCTGCCCGCCGGATTTGGTGTTGCGACATCAGGGAAAGCGGGTATCTGAAGTTCAAAATCGAGGCTGCGGCCTTTAATCTTTTAGGAGAGACAATCATGAAACAACAACAAGGTTTTACACTGATCGAGCTTATCGTGGTGATCGTGATTCTGGGCATCTTGGCAGCGACCGCCTTGCCGCGTTTTGCGAACCTGCAACAAGATGCGCGTGCAGCCTCGGCCAATGCCGCGCTGGGTGCGATGAATTCGGCAGCAGCGATTGCCCACGCGGCATTTGTGGCTCGTGCGCACACCGGCACCGGCAAATATTGAGGGCACGGCCGTTACTTATGTCAATGGCTACCCGACTGCGAATACGATTGCAGCTTTGGCGGGACTTGGTGCTACGGGTGCATTACACAATTGCACCTGCGAGTTGCTTCGGTGACAGTGGTTCCGGTCGGTGCGGCTGCAACTTGTGTTGTTACCTACACAGAGGCGAGCGGCAGAGGCTGCACCTACTTACTAGCGCTCCCGCTGACCGCTGCTAATTGTTAATTCCGAGTGTGACGTGACTGAGTAGGGTGCAATAAACGCAACGCATTGCACATCAATCGACAGTAAAAGAATAAGGGAGGCTTCGGTCTCCCTTTGTTCTTTAAACTGTTACAGGCGCTTTTTGTTACACTGCGCCCGCTCTCTTAACAAAGACCCGAACAGGCCTTTGCCCAATTCCTCGCGACATGACCATGAGCCGTTCTCCAACACAGAATGTATTAATGCAACGCGGCTTCACGCTGACGGAGCTGATCACCGTGATGGTGATCGTCGGCATTCTGGCGGCTGTGGTCATGCCGCGTTTTTTCGAGCGCAACGTGTTCGACAGTCGCGCCTTCCATGACCAGGTGGTTTCGACCTTGCGCTATGCGCAAAAAGCGGCGATCGCGCAGCACCGTTTCGTGTGCGTGGCGTTCACCGCGAACAGCGTCGATCTGACCTATGGCGACAACAGCAACTGCGCCGTCGCTGGCGGGGCGTTGGCCAGTCCGTCCGGGCACGCCCTATCCATTGACCAGTACCACTTCCGGTTTCAATCCCGTCCCGGCGAATGTGAGTTTCGATTGCCTCGGTCGGCCGCGGGACATGGCGCTGGCGACGGGCGTGTGCGGCAACGATCTCGCGGTATTGGCGGCGAACCGGACGGTGCAAGTGAGCAATGCGGACCTCATCACGATCTGGGCGGAGACCGGCTATGTACGCTAGATCCGCATCGCAGACGCAGCGCGGCATCAGCCTGATCGAGCTGATCATGTTCATCGTCATCGTCAGTGCATCGCTGGCGGGTATCCTGGGCGTGATGAACCTCGTCACGCGCCACAGCGCCGATCCGCTGGTGCACAAGCAGGCATTGGCTATCGCCGAATCGCTGCTGGAAGAGATCGAGTTGCAGGATGCGGTGGCGACAGCGCCGAACACTCCGGTGACGCGCGGCGAACCGCGACTCGGTCTATCACATCGTCAGCGACTACGACGGCTTCAACATGAACGGCATCACCCAGATGAGTGGCGCCGCGATTCCCGGCTTGGCGAATTACACCGCCACTGTCGCGGTGCTGCCTGCGGCGCTGGGCGCGATCCCGGCGGCCAGCGCGTGGTCGATCACGGTGACGGTGACCGATCCGCAAGGCATTGCCATTGCGGTTTCCGGCTACAGGACGGCGTACAACTGATGCGGACCCCATACAAACAATCCGGCTTTACCCTGGTGGAGATGACCATGGTGATCGTCATCACCGGCATCATCGGCGGCATGGTGGCGATGTTCATCCGCGCGCCGGTGCAGGGCTATGTCGATAGCGCGCGCCGCGCCGAGTTGACCGATATCGCCGACACCGCCTTTCGCCGCATGGGGCGCGATATCCGCCTGGCCTTGCCGAACAGTGTGCGCGTGACCGGCGCCTGCGACGGCACGGCGGGCGCGACCTGCTTCATCGAATTCCTGCCGACCAGCGGCGGCGGACGTTACCGCTCGGGTGCTGGCGGCACGGGCAACACGCTCGATTTCGTCACTCCGGCCGGGGATGGCAGTTTCGAAGTGATCGGGCCTCCTCCTGTGGTGTCGGCGGGCGATTCCATCGTGGTGTACAACACGACTGCGACCGGGGCGGGCACGACCAACGCCTACAACGCCGGCAGCCAACCGTGCGGCGGCGAGTGGCGGGCGCGGGCAATATCATCACCCTGACCGCGCCGTTCCATTTCCCGTTGGATTCATGCCAGATCGATCCGGCCACCGGCGGGGTGGTGGGCTGCCGCTTTCAGGTGATCGGCACCTCGGTGAGCTATGCCTGCGAGAATCCGGGCGTCGATGCCAACGGCGACGGCACGGGGACGCTCACGCGCTGGCAGGGCTACGGCATCCTGGCTGCTCAGCCAACGGCAGCGCCGGGCGGAACCACTGCGGTGCTGGCGAACAACGTGAGCAGTTGCCTCTTCAATTACGCCTTGCCGCTGAATGCGTCCGGGCCGCGTTCCGCTCTGGTGAGCATGCAACTGACCATCACCCGGCAAAACGAGAGCGTCACGCTGCAAGGCGCGACCCATGTGAGCAACGTGCCATGAAGAAATCTGCAAACAGGTTTCAGCATCGTCTCCGCCATCTTCTTGCTGGTGGTGTTGGCCGCGTTGGGGGCGGGGATGGTGACGTTCTCGACCAATCAGCAACAGACGGTGGCGATGGATGTGATGGGCGCGCGCGCATATCAGGCTTCGCGCGCGGGGATAGAATGGGGCGCGTTCGGGGTGATCAGTCCGGCCGCTGCCGGGGGCGAGCTGGTCGCGGCATGTGTGCCGGGCGGGGCGGTGTTCACCAAGAACCTGCCTGCCGGGACACTGGCCGGAACGCTGGCCGACTTTACTGTGAACGTGGATTGCATCGCTACCGCCACGCCGGATGCCAACGCAGCGGGCGGCACAGTGACCGTGTATCAACTGACTTCGACGGCAACCCGGGGCGTGGCGGGAACTGCGGATTATGTGGAACGTCAGATCAGGGTGAGTATCGCGCCGTAACCGGAAGCCGTATGGGCGCCGGATCTTTGGAGAGAGCAAATGAGAAATCGATCGATCATCAAGCTGAATGCGTTGCTGGTGCTGTCCTTGTTGTCGATGGGTGCCGAGGCGGCGACGTGCACCAGCCTGAGCGCGGGCAATTGGAATACGGCGGCGCGTTGGGACTGCGGGCATGTGCCCGTTGCTGCCGATACGGTCGTGGTTGCGCACAACATCACGATGAATGTGAATAACGCCAGCGTAACCGACCTGACGGTCAACCCAGGATTCACACTGACGCTGACCTCCACGCCGTTGACGGTCTCCGGCAACATCACCAACGACGGCACCATCACCGGCGCAAATAACCGGATCGTGCAATCCACGGGGGGGGCGGCCATCATCTCCGGTGCCGGCACGTTCGCGGGCAGTTCGCGGCTGTATATCTCCGGCACTGCCAGCATCGCGACCGGCGCCAACCTGACCTTCGCCGGCACCACGCAGATCCGCGCCGGGCGCAATGGTGGCACCGTCGTGGCCGGCTCGGTGCTGACCATCAACGGCACCATCACCTCGACCCAGGCCGCCGGTACCAACCTGCTGCGCCTGTACGCCACCAGTACGGTCATCGGCGCCACCGGTGTCATCAATGCGGCGACCTCGACCATCTCCTACAACGCTGCGACAGCGACCGTCACCAACAACGGCAGCGTCAGTGTCACGAGCATCACGCAGAACGCAACGACCGACCCCAACTCCTGGACGCAGGGGGTCGATTCCAGCCTGACCGTGACTGCGGCATCCACGGTGGGCACGCTCAATGCCTCCGCCATCGGCAATACGGTGACCTATACCTTGCCGGCTGCACCGATCACGCCGAGCTCGAACACTTATTACAATCTGTCGGGTAGCGGAGTGCCGTGCCCGACCACTTTTATCATCCTGGGCTCTTCGCCCTGCACTATGCCGCCCGGAGTGTTTTCCGTGACGCGCAGTCCCACGCTGTGCACCAATGTGGCCACTATAGGCACAGCGGCCTGGGCCGGTCTGGCGAATGCGATGGCCAACGACGGCGTCTATTCCACCGCCACAGTCGCTCGCAACGTCACGACCAATTACCTGCAATGCACCGGCTACGGGTTTGCCCTCCCCGCCGGTGCCACTGTCCTGGGGGTCGTGGTCAATGTTAAACGGCACACTTCCAGAAGCACCGTCCGCGATGCGGCGATGCGGATGATCAAGGGCGGGGTGATCGGTGCAACTGATCGCTCCACTGCGACCAACTACAACACGACCGATGTCACCGAAGCGCATGGCACCAGCAGTGATCTGTGGGGAAGCACCTGGACCGCGGCGGACATCAACGCGACCAACTTCGGCGCGGCCTTCGCTGCGATGAACATCAACACCAACCGAAACATCGGGGTCAGCGTCGATCACATGCCGATCTCCGTGTTCTACTCCACGCCGGCTATCCATCACATCGAGATCGACCATCCGGGCAGCGGTTCGACCTGTACTCCGACCAACGTGACCGTCATCGCCTGCGGCGATGCGGCCTGCAACGCGGCCAACTTGTACACCCTGGGCGCCAGCGTGACCCTCTCTCCGGGAGGCAATATAGTCACGATCCCCGCCGGTAGCGGCTCCGCCATCGGAACGGTAGCGTCCGGCACGGCAGGTACGGTCACTCTGGCAGGCACATCAAATCCCGCCGCCGCCGGTGCCACGACTTGCAAAAACACGGTGTCTGGCGCCGCAAGTTGCAGCTTCGCCTTCAACTCTGCGACCATCAATCTGTCTGTGCCCAACGGCGTATCCGGCAACAATGTCACGGGAACGATCTCCGCTTGTACCGGTGGCGCCTTCACCGGAAACAAGACCATCAACTTCTATACCACCTACGCCAACCCGATAACGGGTACCAAACAGGCGACCATCAATGGCACCACCATCGGCACCACCGCCGCTACCAGCACGGCGGTCACCCTCAACTTCAACGCAAGCAGCCAGGCGACCTTCACCTTGTCCTACCCGGACGTGGCACTGGTCGACCTGACTGCCAGCTATGCCGGCACCCCGACACTAAGCAATGGCGTCTCTTCGTTCATCATGAAGCCGGCAGGCTTTGTGTTGACGAACATCAAGAGCACCAATAGCGGGGCAGCCAACCCCGGCGCCACTGCTGCGAGCGGCGGGGCATTCGTCAAGGCGGGTGAGGCTTTCAGCGTGACGGTGACGGCGGTGAACTCTGCCGGCGCAGCCACGCCCAACTTCGGTCGTGCCACCCCGCCCGAAGGTGTGCAGTTGACTTCCATGCTGGTCGGCGGTCTGGGATTGACCAACAATCCGGCGGTTGACAGAAGAACGACCGGTAGCATGCTCAGCGGCAGCAATTCCCTGACGGTGACCAATCCGAATGGCTATGACGTGGGCGACCGCATCCGCGTTGCCGGCGCCGGCGCCGGCGGTGTCGATCTGTTCACCACGATAACGGCCATCGCGGGGAATACATTCACGTTGGCCAATAGCGCGGCGACTGCCGTCTCCTTCGGCCAGGTTCAGTACACATTCGGCGCGTTTTCCGGCGGTTCGGCTACCGGCACCAACTTTAACTGGGACGAGGTCGGCATCATCACACTGATGCCAAGTGTCGCGGATGGAAGCTACATGACTGCAGGCAATGTCGTCGGCGACCGGACGGGCAACCCCAGCGGTCCGGTGGGACGCTTCACCCTGGGCAAGTTCAAGTTGCAGCCGCAGGCGCAGGATGATCGCGCCGATATCTGCAACGGCGGAGTCTTGATCGCGGACGGTGTGACTCCATGCCCGGCCTTTACCTATATGGGTGAGCAATTCGAAGTCAACTTTACGCTGGTGCCGATGAGCCTGAACAACATTGCGTTACAGAACTATGTCGGACAGAACGGGGCCGGCGATTTTGCCAAGCTGGACCCTACGGTCTTTGCCAACCTTGGACTGGCGGCGGTGGATCGCACCTCTGCGGGACAGCCGTATTACCTCAGTTCCCGCCTCAGCAATGCCGGCATGCCGGCGGTCACTTGCAATACGACCCCCTGCTTTATGCTGGGTGGCTCGCAGGCGGTCGCCAATATTGCAGTGCCGCTCACTCTCACCCGTAATGCGACTCCTGATGGCGCCTACGTCGCAACGAATATCGGTATTGCGCCGCTGGATGCGGACAATGCGCCAGTGGATGCTGTTGGTGCGGCAGGAACTGGCACCTGCAACAACACGACGGTGGCAGCGTGCTACGACATGGATTCCGATGCTGTAGCCGGCAACGATCACGCGCTGGTCGCTACCACCGCGTTGCGCTATGGACGCACCAAGATATCCAACGCGTACGGTCCTGAATTGCTGGGGCTGGTCATGCCCGTCGTGATCGAGTATTGGAGCGGCGGCATATATGTGAAAAGTGCCGATGATGTGGGGACGGTCATCGCCATCGCGCTGGGCAATTACCAAGGCAACCTGACTGCGGGCAAGACCACACCCACCGTTTCGGCGATCAACAATGGGGTGGGGCAGGTCAATTTGAGTGCGCCGGGTGCGAACAACAACGGCAGTGTGGACGTCTCGGCGACGAGTCCCGCTTATCTGCCGAGCAATCCGGCGGGGCGCGCCACCTTTGGGGTGTATAAAGGCCCGTTCATCTACATGCGCGAGCAGTATTGATGTCCGGATTTTGACGGGCAGCAGCCCTTGCGCAGCGGCTTAAATTCGCGGCCTGCATCCAATTCGCCGGGATGCCGTCATGGAATGTCGAAGGGTGGGCACTTTGCGGTAAAAAATCCCTTGACTGCAATAGGTTAGTGAATTAAGTTCACGCCAATTATGGAAATACCACAACTATTGAGCCTGTTCAAAAAACGCAGCCGCGATGGCGGCTGGGTTGCCGTTGCCATCAGTAAAAATGGCGTGCACATCGCGCAGGCCAAATATGTGGGTATGCGTCCACAAGTGACGAAGTGCGCTTTCTATCCGCTCACCGAAGTGACCGCTGCGGCACTGGAGAGGGTACGCAAGGACGCGCAGCTCGATGCTTCCAGATTCACCACGTTGTTATCGCCCAACGAATACCAGTTGATGATGGTGGATGCGCCCAATGTGCCGGTGGACGAGTTGAAGACCGCGATACGCTGGAAGATCAAAGACTCCCTCAGCTATCACGTGGACGATGCCACCATCGATGTGCTGCAGATCCCCACCAACAAATACGGCGGCGACCGCCCGCAATCGCTCTACGCGGTCGCCGCATCCAACGAAACGATACGCAAGCGCATTGCGCTGTTCGAGCGGGCCAAGATCGGGCTGAGCGTGATCGATATTCCCGAGATGGCGCAGCGCAATATCGCGGCTTTGTTCGAGATGGAGGCGCGCGGCCTGGCACTGTTGACCTTCAGCGACGAGGGCGGCTTGCTCACGATCACCTGCGATGGCGAATTGTTCCTCGCGCGCCGCATCGATATCGCGCTGGGCCAATTGCAGGATGCCGATGAGAACCTGCGCCAGCAATACCTGGACCGCGTGGAGCTGGAGTTGCAACGCTCGCTGGATTACTTCGATCGCCAGTTCCACCACATTCCGGTGAGCCGCATGCTGGTGTGCGCGCCGGAGTCGCTGGGGTTGGAGCGGATACTGGCGGACAATCTGGGGCTGCCGGTCGAGCGACTGGATCTGGCGCAGGGGATGGACATCATCGCCGTGCCGGAACTGGCGGACAGCGAATATGCCTGTCATGCCTTGCCGGTCCTCGGTGCGGCACTGCGTCAGGAAAGGCGGGCGCTGTGAGCCAGCAAATCAACCTGTTCAACCCGGTATTCCTCACGCAGAAGAAATATTTTTCCGTGATTGCCATGGCGCAGGCGCTGGGTTTGATCGTGCTCGGTTCCGTGCTGTTCTACGGTTATGCGTTGTATCAGATCAGCCAGCTGTCCCGGCAGGCGGACGAGATGAGCAAGCGTTATGCGGCCGAGCAGACGCGCCTGGGAAATTTTGCCAATGAGTTTTCGCCGCAGCGTTCCAGCCAGATGCTGGAAGAAGAGGTGAAGCAACTGGAGGCGCAGGCGGCGGCGCAGGAGAATCTGCTGGCCACGCTGAAGAGCGGGGTGATCGGCAACACCGAAGGCTATTCGGAATATATGCGCGCTTTTGCGCGGCAGTCGATCAACGGCTTGTGGCTCACCGCATTCGACATCGTCGGGGACGGTTCGCAATTGAGCCTGAGCGGTGCGGTGCTCAGCCCGCAGCTGGTTCCGGCTTACATACAGCGTTTGAGCAAAGAAAAGGTCATGCGTGGCAAGACCTTCGCCACGTTGCAGATGCAGCAGCCGAAGAAAGAGGCGGACAAGCCGGTGGGGCGCTATGTCGAGTTCAATTTGCAGTCGACTCCCGCAGCAGAGGAGACGAAGAAATGAATCTGAAAGAACAGGTCAACAAGATCGTCGCCAAGGTGGATGGCATGTCTTTGCGCGAACGCGCATTGATCTTTGCCGCCTGTGCATTTCTGGTCGTGTCGCTGATCGACTCGTTGTTCCTGAATCCCTTGTTGCAGCAGCAGAAGAAGCTTTCCGCGCAGGTCGTTCAGCAGCAGGAGAAGATGAAGGAAGTGCAGGCGCAGCTGGCCGCTTTGTTGCAGGCCAAGCAGGCCGATGCCGCTTCGCCGCAGCGCGAACGCATCCGTCAGTTGCGGCAGCAGATCGCCGAGGGCGATACCTATCTGCAGGATAGGCGCGACAAGCTGGTGCCCCCGGAAAAGATGGCGGCCCTGCTGGAGCAGGTGCTCAACCGGAACGGACACCTGCAATTGGTTGCCATGAACACATTGCCGGTCACGCCTTTCATCGAGCAATCGCCTGATGCGACTGCCGCCCGCGCGACCGGACAGGAGCGGCAGATGTACAAGCACGGTGTGCAGATCACCGTGCGCGGCAACTATGCCGACCTGACGCAATACCTGACTGCGCTGGAGCAGTTGCCGACCCGCATGTTCTGGGGTACGGCGAAGATGAATGTGGTGCAACATCCCACGATCGAATTGACACTGACGCTTTACACCCTGAGTTTGGACAAGACATGGCTACAGGTCTGAGACTGCTGCTGACAACGTGGTTGCTGTGCGCGCCGCAGATCGGGCAGGCGGAGTCGTTGCCGGATCCGACGCGTCCTCCCGCCAATCTATATGGTAGCGAGGGGGAAGGCGAGCACGCCGTTACGGCGCCGCGGGGACTGCAAACCATCATCATCTCTCCGGAACACCGGGCGGCGATCATCAACGGCGAGACTGTGCCCTTGGGCGGCAAGTCGGGCGACTCCACGCTGGTCGAGGTGCGGGAGAACAGTGTGGTGCTGCAGAATGCGAACGGACGACGTGTGATGGAGCTGTTCCCGAATGCGGGAATCAAAAAGAACGATGTGGCCCCAAAGAACAATAGCCACGTGCAGGAAGATGCATCCGGGGAGACGAATCTGCCTGAGAAAGCTGTAGGAGGGAATAAATGAAACAAGCAATTGGATTGTTGACGCTGCTGTTGCTGTCGGCTTGTGCGACGGGAGGCAGTTCCAAAAACGCGGTGGCGGATAAGATCAAGCAAGAGATGGATGCCGCCGCCACTCCGCGCGAAAGTGCCAAGCCGGAAGCGGTGGACCAGGCGCTGCTGCCGCCGTTGGCCGTGCCGCAGCCGCTGACCGACAACAAGCCGGTGGAAGGCAAGTTCGATCTGGCCGTCAATAACACTGCGGCGCAACACGTGTTCATGGCGATCGTCTCCGGCACTCGCTACAGCGTGCTGCTGCATCCAGAAGTCAGCGGGCTCATCTCGCTCAACTTGAAAGATGTGACCGTGTTCGATGCGCTGGAGGCGATACGCGAGTTGTACGGCTACGATTACAGGATTGACGGAACCCGCATCTATATCCAGCCGCTGACTTTGCAGACGCGTATCTACCAGGTGAACTACCTGACCGGGCAGCGCGAGGGCAGATCGTCGGTGCGCGTGGCTTCCGGGTCGGTGGCTGACATTGCCACGGGCAGCGGGATTCCAGGTCAACAGCAAACGACCACCTCTCAGATGAATCGCGACAGCGCGCGCATCACGACCACCTCGAATGCGGATTTCTGGGATGACCTGACCCGGTCGTTGGCGGCTATCGTGGGCACGGAAAAGGGACGCAGCGTAGTGATCAGCCCGATGTCGGGTGTGATCGTGGTGCGTGCCATGCCGGACGAGCTGAAGAATGTCGCCGCTTATCTCAAGGCTGCGCAGATATCCGTCGAGCGCCAGGTGATCCTCGAAGCCAAGATCGTCGAAGTGCAATTGAACGAGTCGTTCCAGTCGGGTGTGAACTGGGCGATATTCAAGAACGGGCCGAACAGCCTGACCACGCTGGGTCAGGCCAGTGCCGGCAGTTCCTTGACGCCGGGCACGGGAGGCGCGCCCTCTACCCTGACGAATCCCGCGCTGAGCGCGACTCCGGGGGCATCGTTGTTGCCGACGGCAGCTTCGTTGCTGCCCGCGGGAACGGCAGCGGGAACGTTGTTCGGGCTGGCTTTCCAGACCAGCAATTTTGCGGCGCTGTTGAATTTCCTGGAGACACAGGGCGATGTGCATGTGTTGTCCAGCCCGCGTATCGCAACCTTGAATAACCAGAAGGCCGTGCTGAAGGTCGGCACTGACGAGTTCTTCGTGACCAAGGTGACCGGCGGCAGCGTGACTGCTGCCACGGCGTCGACATCCGCCACCGTCACCGCGCCGACGGTGGAAACGACGGCCTTCTTCTCCGGCATCATGCTGGATGTGACGCCGAAGATCGATGAGAACAACGAGATCGTGCTGCATGTGCATCCCTCGGTCAGCAAGGTGGGAACGGTCAATAAACTGGTCAGCCTGGGAACCGTGATCGGGACGTTCAATCTGCCGGTTCCATCCAGCACGATTTCCGAGACAGACAGCGTTGTGCGAGCCAGAGACGGTCAGATCGTGGCCATTGGCGGGCTGATGCGCCAGGCGCAAACCAACGACGACTCCGGTCTGCCGATGTTGCCCAAATCGATCTTCGGCCAAACCAGCAAGGTTACCGAAAAGCGCGAGCTGGTGATCCTGCTGAAGCCGACCATCGTGGACAGCGACAAGGACTGGTCCGACGACATCGCGCGCAGCCGTGACCGCATGAACAAGCTGACCCGTTAAGCATCATGTATCTGTCGCACTTCGGCCTGCGCGAGTTGCCTTTTTCGCTGACGCCCGACACCAGTTTCTTTTTTGCCTGCACCAATTATCAGGAAGGGCTTAACACTTTGCTGGTGGCGGCGCGCACCGGCGAAGGGTTCATCAAGATCGTGGGTGAGGTCGGCAACGGCAAGACCTTGCTGTGCCGCAAATTCATCGCGACGCTGAGCAGCGATCGCACGACCACTACCGCCATCGGCACGCAGGATGGCGGAGCCAGCGGGCGTCACGCGGCGAAGTTCGTCACCGCATATATCCCCAATCCCTATCTGGAGCCGCGCAGCCTGTTGTTGGCACTGGCGGAGGAATTCCGCATCGAGGTGGACAGCGGGATCGATCAGCACTTGCTCCTGAAAAAGTTGACGCATGCGCTGCTGAATTTTGCCCGCGAGGGGAAGCGCGTGCTGGTCTGTCTGGACGAAGCGCAGGCGATGCCGCTGGAAAGCCTGGAAGTGCTGCGGCTGCTCACTAATCTGGAGACCGAGAAGCGCAAGCTGATGCAAGTGGTGCTGTTCGGGCAGCCGGAACTGGATGAACGACTCCGGCAAAACTCGGTGCGCCAGTTGCGCCAGCGCATCAGCTTCCAATACCAACTCAACGGCTTGCACCGGGACGAGATGGATCGCTACTTGCGCCATCGCTTGGCGGTGGCGGGTTTCAAGGGTGAGACCTTGTTTGGCTCGGGCGCGGTGGGTTTGTTGCATCGGGTCACGCGCGGAACCCCCAGGCTGGTGAACATCATTGCCCACAAGGCCTTGCTGGTCGCCTATGGCGAAGGGCGCAGACAGGTGTTGGCGCGCCATGTGCGCAAAGCGGCAGTCGATACCCCGGAAGCGCACCGCGACTGGATGGTCTGGGTGTGGGCGGCGGGCGCGTCGCTGGCGCTGGTGGGGCTGGCCGTGTATTGGGTGTGGATGCGATGAGCCTGATCAATCAGGTGCTGATCGATCTGGAAAAACGCGGGGCGGACACCCCGCTGGGTGAGGCTGCGATACGTCCGGTGCCGTCGCGGGAACGGCGCCCTCTGGCAATTACGCTGGTCATTGGCGCGGTGCTCTTGCTTGGGACGCTGGCGTTGTTGAAATGGTACATGGCACGCCCGCAGACTGCGGCGCCCGAACATTCCAGCGCTATGGTTGCTCCGGCAGCTGCAAGCGGTGCCGTCTCCGCGGCCTCGGCGACCATTGCTGCCTCAGCCGAGGCGGCGAGTGCCGTGCCGGGCACATCGCCCCAATCTGCCAGCCTGCACGGCAAGCCGTTGCTCGAAGTGAAGGCGGAAGAGATGCCGCCTGTGGAAGTGAAAAAGAGGGCCCGGCGCAAACCGGAGCAGGGTATGGCTCTCGCCGAGAGTGCGCCGGCAAACGATTCCGAAAGCCAGCAACTCAAGAAGGTCAGCCCGCAGCAACGCGCCGAGAACGAATTCCACAAAGCGAATATGGCGGTGCAGGAGGGGCGCACGAACGATGCGCTGGCGGGCTATGAAAGTGCGCTGCTGATCGATCCGACGCATAAGGCCGCACGCCGGGGATGGGTTGCCGTGTTGCTGAATCTCAAGCGGAATGAGGATGCGGAGCGCGTGCTGCAAAGAGGCTTGAGACACGACTCGCATGACGCTTCATTTGCCATGTTGCTGGCGCGCTTGCAGGTGGAACGCGATGCCGTGCCGCTGGCGTTGGAAACGCTGCAGAAGACCTTGCCGTATGCCGAAGGGCAGGCTGATTACCAGGCCTTTGTCGCGGCCTTGTTGCAACGCCAGAGCCGGCATGACGAAGCGATCGCGCATTATCAGATCGCGCTGAAACTTGCGCCGAACAACGGCGTGTGGCTGATGGGGATGGGCATCTCCCTGCAAGCGCTGCAGCGCAACCAGGATGCGCGCGACGCCTATCAGCGGGCACTGGCTTCAAACAGTTTGAGCCCGCAGCTGCAAGCCTTCGTACAGAAAAAACTCCAGGAGCTTTGATCTCAGTGGCCGTGCGGCAACGTCCGCGCCACGACCCAAGCGCTCACTTCACTGGCACCGGCTTGCTTCAAAGCACGCGCCAACTCACCGATCGAAGCTCCTGTCGTCATCACGTCATCCACGATGGCAACATGTTTGCCGCGCACATCTGCCTCGGGTTTGCAGACGAAAGCCTGGCGCATGTTCTTGTCGCGCTCTTTCCAGGGCAGCAAAGATTGCGGCGGGGTGTTGCGCACCCGCTCACAGGCGTCGGCGAGCAGCGGAATGTCCAGGCGCCGCGAGATGCGCCGCGCCAGCAATAGGGATTGGTTGAAACCGCGCTCACGCAAGCGTGCCGGATGCAGCGGCAGCGCAACCAAGCGGTCCGGCTTGCTGTGCACCTGCTTCGCCACGGCATCACCTAGGTAATTGACCAGCACCAGACGCTCGCGGAACTTCAGTGCCTGAACCAGCTTGTCGAGCGGGAACTCGTAACGGAATGCGGCCACGGTGTGCTCGAATGGTGGCGGATGCTGGAGGCATTGTCCGCATATTTCGCCGGCCGAAGTGGGTAGCGCGCAGACCGGGCAATGCGCTTCGGTCAGGCGCGGCAGGTCGGCATCGCAGGCGGCACAGCACAGTCCGGCATGGCTGTCGGCGCCGCACAACAGACAAGGCTGCGCGGGCAGCAGTCGCGCAAAATTTGAACCGATGTTAAGCAGGTGTTGCGATAAAATAGACAAGTCGTTCTGATCCTGTGGAGTTCCGGGGTCAAGCATGAATTTCCAACATTCTACTGGCTTCTATCTTTATGCAAACTCAAACCGTCGAATTCGTCCGCCCCGTCAAACCCAAGACAACGCCGCAACGCTGGAGTGTCGAAGCGATCGAGGCGCTGTTCAAACTGCCGTTCTCCGACCTGATGTTCCGTGCGCAGCAGGTGCACCGCGAAAATTTCGACCCGAACGCGGTGCAGCTTTCCACTTTGCTCTCGATCAAGACCGGCGGTTGCTCCGAGGATTGCGGCTATTGCCCGCAGTCGGCGTTCCACAATGCGGGCGTGGAAAATAAGAAGATGCTGGATGTGAGCGAAGTGGTGAAAGCCGCCAAGGCCGCACAGGATGCAGGCGCGGACCGCTTCTGCATGGGAGCGGCATGGCGCGAGCCTTCCAGGGAAGACATGGCCGCCGTGGTGGAGATGGTCAAGGAAGTGCGCGCGCTGGGCATGGAGACCTGTGCGACGTTGGGCATGCTGAATGACGAACAGACCGAGCAGCTGCGCGCTGCCGGACTCGATTACTACAACCACAACCTGGATACCACGCCGGAGTTCTACGGCGACATCATCAGCACCCGCGATTATCAGGACAGGCTCGACACGCTGGAGCGCGTGCGCAAGGCTGGCATGCATGTGTGCAGCGGCGGCATCGTCGGCATGGGCGAGAATCTCACGCAGCGCGCCGGACTCGTGGCGCAACTGGCCAACATGGAGCCGTATCCGGAAAGCGTGCCGATCAACAATCTGGTCAAAGTCGAAGGCACGCCGCTGGCGCAGACCGAGGACATCGACCCGCTGGATTTCGTGCGCACCATCGCAGTGGCACGCATCACCATGCCGACCGCGCGCGTGCGTCTCTCCGCCGGACGCCAGCAGATGTCCGATGCAGTGCAGGCCTTGTGCTTCCTCGCCGGCGCGAACTCCATCTTCTACGGCGACCAGTTGCTGACCACGGGCAATCCTGATGTGGAGCGCGACCGTGCGTTGATGGACAAGCTGGGCATGTACCCCTTCGCAGAAAAGCACTGATGCCGTTTGCTGCACTGCAACGCGAACTGGACGAGCGTGCCGCACAAGGCTTGCTGCGCCGCCGCCGCACGCTGGCCACGCCGCAGTCGCCGCACATCGTGGTGGACGGCAAATCCTATCTTGCCTTCTGCAGCAACGATTACCTCGGTCTCGCCAGTCATCCGCAGCTCTCTGCCGCGTTGCAGCAGGGCGCGCAGCAATGGGGTGTGGGTGCGGGCGCCGCGCATCTGGTGAGCGGGCATTTCGAGCCGCATCACCAACTGGAGCAGCAACTCGCCAGCCTTCGTCGGCAAGCCCGCCGCGCTGCTGTTCTCCACCGGCTACATGGCCAATCTCGGCGTGGTGCAGGCACTGGTGGGCAAGGGCGATACGGTGTTTGCCGACAAGCTCAACCATGCCTCGCTCAACGATGCGATGCTGCTGTCCCGTGCCGAGATGAAGCGCTACCGGCACGGCGACATGGCGCAACTGGCGCAGTTTCTGGAGCAAACGAACAGCGGGCGCAAACTTGTCATCACCGACGCGGTGTTCAGCATGGATGGCGACATCGCACCGCTGCGCGAATTGCTGGCCTTGTGCGAGCAGCACGATGCCTGGCTGTATGTGGACGATGCGCACGGCTTCGGCGTGCTGGGCGAGCAGGGACGCGGTTCGCTCGCGCATTTCGGCATCGCGTCGCCGCGCATCATCTACATGGCGACCTTGGGCAAGGCGGCCGGCGTGTCCGGCGCTTTCGTCGCGGCGGAGCAGGTGGTCATCGACACCCTGGTCAATCATGCGCACAGCTATGTCTACACCACCGCTACACCGCCGGCGTTGTCCGTCGCGTTGTCGCAGAGCCTGCAACTCATCGCGCAAGGCGAGGCCTTGCGCTATGCATCTGAAGGAACTGATCGTGCAGTTGCGTAATGGATTGTCCGATCTGCCATGGCAGTTGATGCCATCGGATACGGCCATTCAGCCGTTGCTGATCGGCGATAACCGGCAAGCCTTGCAGCTGAGCGAAGGTTTGCGCGAACGCGGCATCTGGGTGGCGGCGATTCGTCCGCCCACCGTGCCGCAAGGGACGGCGCGGCTGCGCATCACGCTGTCGGCGGCGCATGACGCCGCGGATGTGACTCGACTCATTGGAGCATTGCATGAGCTTGCACGTTGAAACGCTGGGTAATGGCGCGCCGTTATTGCTGATCCATGGCTGGGGCATGCACGGTGGCGTGTGGACTGAGGTGGCGGAAAGATTGGCGGCAGATTTCCAGGTGCATGTCGTCGATCTGCCCGGTAACGGTGCCAGCGCGTCTTTGCCTGCGACTGATCTCGATACATTGGTAGATGCTCTGTCCGCCCGCTTTCCCGAACCGCTCGCTGTGTGCGGTTGGTCTTTGGGTGGTCAGCTCGCGCTGCATTGGGCGGTGCGCGAACCGGAGCAGGTGCGACGCTTGATCCTGGTGGCGAGCACACCGTGTTTCGTGGAACGGGAAGACTGGTTGTTCGGTATGGCCTATGAAGTGCTGGCCAAGTTCGCGGCCGAACTGGAACAGAATCACGCCGCCACCCTGCGCCGTTTTATTTCACTGCAATTGCGCGGCAGCGAAAAGGAACGCGAGTTGTTGTCATTGGTGCGCGAGCGCCTGTTCAGCCGCGGCGAGCCGGATATGGGCGCGTTGCGCGGCGGGTTGGAGATACTGCGCGATGCCGATCTGCGTAGCGAATTGCAGAACGTCACGCAGCCGACCCTGGTCATTGCAGGCGAACGCGACAAGCTCACCCCGCCGGAGGCGTCGTACTATCTGGCGCAAACAATTCCAGAAGCGCGCGTGGTGGAAGTGGCCGGTGCGGCACATGCGCCGTTCCTGTCGCACCCTGAAATCTTCATCGAACACATCAAGAGTTTCCTGCATGAATGAATTTGAAATAGACAAGAAACAGGTGCGCCGCGCGTTCAGCCGTGCCGCGCAGAATTACGATGCGGCGGCTGTGTTGCAGCGCGAGGTGTGCACGCGCATGCTGGAAAAGCTGGACTACATCAAGCTGCAACCGACACGGGTGCTGGATGTCGGCAGCGGCACGGGGTGGGGGACGCGCCAGTTGGGCGAGCGTTATCCCAAGGCCGATATCACGGCGCTCGACATCGCCATCGGCATGCTGCAACAGGCGCGCGGGACATCGAGTTGGTGGAAGAAGCTGTTTGCCGGCAAGCGTGAAAGCTATCTGTGCGCCGATGTCGAAGCCTTGCCTTTCGCGCCTGACAGCGTGGATATAGTGTGGTCCAACCTCGCGCTGCAATGGTGCAACGACCTGCCCGCGACATTCGTCGAGTTGCAGCGGGTGATCAAGGTGGACGGCTTGCTGATGTTTTCCAGTTTCGGCGTGGATACCTTGCATGAGTTGCGTACCGCATTCCATGGCGTGGATGGATACAACCACCTCAACCGTTTCGCCGACATGCACGACATCGGCGACATGCTGGTGGCGGCGGGTTTCAGCGATCCGGTGATGGAGATGGAAAGGCTGACGCTGACTTACAACGATGTGCGCGCGGTGATGCAAGACCTGAAAAGCATAGGCGCGAACAACGCCACTATGGGGCGCTCGACAGGGTTGATGGGCAAGGTGGCCTGGCAGCGCGTGACGGAGAATTACGAGAAGCTGCGCCGCGACGGAAAACTGCCCGCGACATTCGAGATCATCTACGGCCATGCCTGGAAGCCTGCGCCGAAAGCTACGGCAGATGGGCGCGCGATCATCAAGACGGATTTCAAGCTATGAGTTACTTCGTCACCGGCACCGACACAGGAGTGGGCAAGACGCTGGTGAGTTGTGCATTGCTGCATGCCTTTGCCGCACGGGGCAAGCGGGTGGCCGGGTTCAAGCCGGTGGCGGCCGGGTGCGATGACGACGATCGTAACGAGGATGCCAAGCTGCTGCGCACGGCGAGCAACATCCAGACCACCTACGGTCAGACCAACCCCTATTGTTTCCCGCATGCCATCGCGCCGCACTTGGCGGCACGCCATGCCGGAGCGCGCATCGATTTTTCGCGCATCCTCGCGTCATATCGGGAGCTTGCGGGGCAGGCCGATGAGGTGGTCGTGGAAGGGGCGGGCGGCTTCTGCGTGCCGTTGAACGAAAAGCAGGACAGCGCCGATCTGGCCAAAGAACTTGACCTTCCCGTCATCCTGGTGGTGGGCATGCGGCTCGGTTGTCTCAATCATGCTTTGCTGACACTGCGCGTGATTGCGGATTACCAACTAGAATGCGCGGGTTGGGTGGCCAACGTGCTGGATGCCGACATGCCTGCATTGCAGGAGAACATCGAAGCCCTGCGCGAACGCATTGCAGCGCCGTTGCTGGGGATCGTTCCCTGGCAAGCGCAACCTGCTGCACGCGCAGTGGCAGCGCAGCTGAACGTGGAGTTGCTGGAGAACAAAAAAGTCGATGGTTGAATTCAGTCTCATTGCCGTATTCCTGGTTGGCCTGCTCGGTGGCGTGCATTGCCTAGGCATGTGCGGCAGCATCGTCGGTATCTTCACCGCGCAAGTGCCGAAAGAGCATGCGCGCTGGCCTTTCCATCTGGCCTACAGCAGCGGGCGCATCGCGAGCTATGCAATCGCCGGCGCTTTGGTCGGGGCGGTGGGGCAAGCCGGATTATTGATGCGCGATGCGGTGCCGGTGCAACACCTGCTGTTCGCATTGTCCAGTCTGATGCTCATTGCACTTGGTCTGTATCTGGCTGGCGTGTGGGGAGTGGTGCGCCGGCTGGAACATCTGGGCGGCGGTGTGTGGAAACGCTTGCAACCTTACACCACCAGATTGCTGCCGGTGAATACCGTGCCGCGCGCACTGGGCTTGGGGGTATTGTGGGGCTGGTTGCCGTGCGGTCTGGTGTACAGCGTGTTGCTAACTGCTTTGGCGAGCGGCAGCGCTGTGCACGGCGCGCTCATCATGCTCGCCTTCGGTTTGGGTACGCTGCCGAATCTGCTGGCGATCGGCTTGTTCTGGGAAAACATCAAAGGCTGGGTGCAATCGCCGCGCGTGCGGCTGGCGGCCGGTTTGCTGGTGATGGCGTTCGGTGTGTACGGACTGGGCAAGGTGGGCTATACGTTCTATACACATGGTTGGACGGGAGCGTGCCATGTCCCCGCATAAACTGCCTATGCTTGCGCTGCTTTTCCTTCTCGCCGCCTGTGGCGAGCAAAAACTTCCCTCTCCATTCAAAGCCAGCGATGTCAGTGCGCAATATGCGCAAGCCGACTTCCACCTGAACGACGCGACCGGCAAGCCGGTCAGCCTTGCTGACTATCGCGGCAAGGTCGTAGTGTTGTTTTTTGGTTACACGCATTGCCCCCAGATATGTCCCACCACGCTGGCCGACCTGGCGCAGGTGATGCGTATGCTGGATAAGGATGCAGGCAAGGTGCAGGTGTTGTTCGTGACGCTCGATCCGGAACGCGATACGCGCGAACTGCTGGCGCAATATCCTCCCGCCTTCTATCCCACGTTCAAGGGCCTGTCCGGTGATAGTATGGCGACCGCACAGGCGGCGCAGGCGTTCGGCGTCCTCTTCCAAAAACAGCCGAACAAGAATGGCGGCTACGATCTGGATCATTCCGCCGGGACGTACCTGATCGCGCCAAACGGTACGCCGGTCTTGCTGGCACCGTACGGGCAACGCTCGGAACTGTTGGTGCAGGACATCAGATTATTGCTGGCATTCAAATGAACTCGTTGATCGACCTGTTGCGCTTCCAGATAGATGAAACCAACCTGCCCATACGGTCTGAGCAGATTCGCGCGCGCATCGTCAGCTATCCTCGAATGCTTCTCGCCCAGCTTGGGCTGGCACCATTATTGGTGATGCTGATGTGGGACAAGGTCCCGCACAGCATCTTGCTGGTATGGCTAGTGGTGGTCTATTGCGTACATGCAATCGAATTCTATTTCTGGTTCCGTCGTCGCACACAGTCGAAAACTGTCGCGCAAAATGTCGCATGGAATCGTATGTTCGTGAGATTGACGGCCATGGCCTCCATTACTTGGGGTAGCGCCGGGGTGCTCATGTTCGTGCCCGGCGAACTCGCTTATCAAGCTTTGATGATCTGCGTGGTGATGGGCTTGTGCGCAGGTGCGGCGACCACCAACCCTTGGCATCCTCCTTCGATGTTCATCTACCAAGCGGGAATGATCCTGCCGCTGCTGGGGCAGCTTGCCTGGGTGAACGACTGGACGCACTGGATTCTGTTTGGCATGTTGAGCATGTTCTGCATCTTCGTACTCAAGTCCTCACTGGAACTGATCCGCACCTTTGAGCAGTCGCAACGGCGCCGGTTCGATAACGAGCGTCTGGTCGGGGCGCTGCTGGAGCGCAAACGCGAGGCGGAGGCTTCGCGCCAATCGGCAGAACAGGCCAACCAGGCCAAATCGAAATTCCTCGCCACCGCCAGCCATGATCTGCGCCAGCCTTTGCAGGCGCTGCGATTATTCTCCGACGCCTTGCAGGACACGGCCAAGGAAAAAGAAACCGTCCGCCTGGCCGGGCAGATCGGCAAATCGGTCAATGCGCTGGTGGACATGTTCGACGACCTGCTCGATGTCTCGCGCCTGGATGCGGGCATCGTCGAGCCGCGTTACCAGCATTTCATGCTGGGTCCCTTGTTCGACCGGATATACGGCGATTTTGCACCGCTCGCCCAAGCCAAGGGGCTGAGCTTCCAATTGCCGGTATGCATGGGAAAAACATGTGGCGGCGCTCCGGAAATTTGCGCTGCGGTGGTCTACAGCGATCCGTTCCTGCTGGAACGCATGCTGCGCAATCTGATATCCAATGCCATCCGATACACCGACACCGGCGGCGTGACGGTTCGCTGCATTTGCGCGGCTGACAAGGTCGAGCTGGAGGTTGCGGATACCGGAATCGGGATCCGGCCCGAAATATTGCCGCACATCTTCGAGGAATACTACCAGGCGGACAATCCGCATCGCGATCGGCGCAAAGGGCTGGGATTGGGTTTGGCCATCGTGCGCCGCATAGAAGATCTGCTGGGTGGCCAGGTACGGGTCAGCTCGGAGCCGGGAGTGGGGTCGGTGTTCGGCTTTGAGGTTCCGCTCGGCGATGTTACGCGTCTGGCGCAACCTTTTGTCATCACGCATTCCCAATACGACTTGAGCGGCAGCGTGGTGGCGTTGGTGGAAGACGATCCGGATATTCGCGAAGTGTCGGTCGATCTCATGGAACAGTGGGGGTGCAGGGTGGTTGCCGGCGAGTATGCCGACGACGTGATGCGCAAACTGGACATCGCCGAGCTGCGCCCCGATCTGCTGGTATGCGATTACCGGCTGCCACACGGCATGACGGCTATCCACGTCATCAAACGGATGCGCGAGCTGTGGGGGAACGAATTGCCGGCAGTGGTGCTGACCGGCGACACCGCCAGCGAGACTTTGCACGAGATACACAACAGCGGCGCCATCTTGTTGCACAAGCCCATTGCGCCGATCCGCTTGCGGGCGATGATGTATTTCGCGCTGCATGGCGAAAACTAGAAGCCCTTGTGCGGAGTGGTATGATTACGGGTGCACAGGGATGGAGGGGGAGAAGATGAAAATTAAGGTGCTGATGGCGGATGACCACGCGTTGTTTCGCGATGGTATGCGCTATGTGTTGCAGCAGCTGGCAGACGAAGTCGAGATACTGGATTCAGGCAACTTCCAGGATGCGCTGCAACTGGTGCATGACAATCCCGATGTCGATCTCGCGCTGCTGGATCTGAATATGCCGGGCAGCGAAGGAGTTTCCTCCATCCAGTTCTTCCATCTGCGCCATCCCGATATCCCGCTGGTGGTGGTCTCCGGTTCCGATCACCGCGACGATATCGAGAGCGTGATGGAGTCGGGTGCCATGGGCTTCATCTCCAAGATGTCGTCGAGCAAGATCATGCTGTCGGCTTTGCGCATGGTGCTGGAAGGCGGCGTCTACTTGCCGCCGCAACTGCTGCAGCAAGCGGTGAACAATGTCGATCCGGGCGAGGCGATGTCGAACAAACGTTCGCAACGCGCAGCCAAGTTCGGCCTCACTTCGCGCCAGCTCGAAGTGCTTACTTATCTGGCCGCCGGCTTGGCCAACAAAGAGATATCCAAAAAGATGAATCTGGCCGAGGGTACGGTGAAGATCCATACCGCAGCCGTCTATCAGGCGCTGCATGTCAATTCGCGCCTGGAAGCGGTCAGTGCTGCACGCCGTCTGGGATTCCTGCCTCCGGCCCCCGCCGAAACCGAGGGGCATTGATGGCGCTACCCGCTAGTCCACGTCCTCCGTTGCCGGAAAGACTTCTCGGTATATTGCGCGAATCGCGCTGGCTGTTGCTGGTGGCAGTGGCGCTTTATCTGATTCTGATCCTGATCGGTTACGACCGCAGCGATCCTTCCTGGTCGCACAGCGCGAGCGATGCCGTCACGCACAATCCCGGCGGCGTGCTGGGTGCCTGGCTGGCCGATGTGCTGCTCTACCTGTTCGGTTTTTCCGCCTGGTGGTGGGTCACGCTGATGTTGCAGCGCGTGTGGGCTGGCTACCGCCGCATGCGTGCCGACAGCCTGTTCGATCAGCGTGCGCTGTGGGTCTCTTTGCTGGGTTTCCTCGTGTTGCTGTTCTCCAGCAGCGCACTCGAAGCCTTGCGTCTCTACACCTGGAAAGTCTCGTTGCCTCTGGCTCCCGGTGGCATGCTGGGCGCGGTGCTGGGCGGCGGGTTGTCGCATGTGCTGGGTTTTATCGGCGCCACTTTGTTTCTGCTGGCGTTGATGGTGGTGAGCTTCAGCCTTTACACCGGCTTGTCCTGGTTGCGTTTCGTGGACTGGCTGGGCAGTGCGCTGGAAGAGTTCTACCTGTGGGCACACAACGCCTGGCAAACAAGGCAGGACAAGCGCATCGGCGCGCAGGCGATGCAGGAACGCAGCATCGTGGTGGAAGAAGAGAAGAAGCGTGTGGAAGAGCACGAACCCATCCATATCGAGATGCCGGTGTACGAAGTGCCGCGTTCGACCCGTGTAGAAAAAGAAAAACAGGTGACATTGTTTGCGGAGATGCCGGATTCGGACCTGCCGCCGTTGCGCCTGCTGGATGAGGCGACGCAGCAGGTCGAGGTGGTCTCCGCCGAAACGCTTGAGTTCACCTCGCGCCTGATCGAACGCAAGCTCAAGGACTTCGGCGTGGAAGTCAAAGTGGTTGGTGCCTACCCCGGCCCAGTCATCACGCGCTATGAGATCGATCCTGCTATCGGTGTGAAAGGCAGCCAGATCACCAATCTGGTGCGCGATCTGGCACGCGCCTTGTCGGTGGTGAGCATCCGCGTGGTCGAGACCATCCCCGGCAAGACCTATATGGCGCTGGAGTTACCCAATCCGAAACGGCAGATCGTGCACCTGTCGGAGATCCTCGGTTCGCAGGTCTATGCCGAAATGGGATCCGCACTCACCATGGCGATGGGCAAGGATATCTCCGGCAAGCCCGTCGTGGCCGATCTGGCCAAGATGCCGCATGTGCTAGTGGCCGGTACTACCGGCTCCGGTAAATCGGTGGCGATCAACGCCATGATCCTGAGCCTGCTGTACAAATCCACCCCGCAGCAAGTGCGCCTGTTGCTGGTCGATCCCAAGATGCTGGAACTGTCGGTGTATGAAGGCATCCCGCACTTGTTGGCGCCGGTGGTGACCGATATGCGCCAGGCTGCATCCGCGCTCAACTGGGGCGTGCAGGAGATGGATAAGCGCTACAAGCTGATGTCAGCGCTCGGCGTGCGCAACATCGCCGGCTACAACCAGAAGGTGCGCGATGCGATCAAGGCGGGCCAGCCGCTGACTAACCCGTTCAGCATCACGCCGGAGAATCCGGAAGCGCTGGAAGAGCTGCCGTTCATCGTGATCTTCATCGACGAACTCGCCGACCTGATGATGGTGGTGGGCAAGAAGGTGGAAGAACTCATCGCGCGTCTGGCGCAGAAGGCGCGCGCCGCCGGTATCCACCTGGTGCTGGCGACGCAACGTCCCTCGGTGGACGTCATCACCGGCCTGATCAAGGCCAACGTGCCGACCCGTGTGGCGTTCCAAGTGTCCTCCAAGATCGACTCGCGCACGATTCTGGATCAAATGGGCGCGGAAGCGCTGCTGGGACAAGGCGACATGCTCTACCTGCCGCCGGGCAGCGGCTACCCGCAGCGCGTGCACGGCGCCTTCGTCTCCGACCAGGAAGTGCACCGCGTCACGGAACACCTCAAGGCACAGGGCCAGCCCAACTACATCGAAGGCGTGCTGACGTCGCTGGATGAGCCGGCCGAGGGTGAATACGATGGCGGCGGCGGAGATGCCGAAGCCGATGCGCTATACGACCAGGCGGTCGAGATCGTGCTGAAGACGCGCCGTCCCTCTATTTCCTTGGTGCAGCGTCACCTGCGCATCGGCTACAACCGTGCGGCGCGACTGATCGAGGCGATGGAAAAGGCCGGGCTGGTGTCGCCGATGCAGGGCAACGGCAACCGCGAAGTTCTTGCACCAGCCAGAGCGGAATAATCATGCTAAAAAGATTATGTGTCGCTGCACTCTGTTTCGCAGCACTTGGTGCCCATGCGGCGGCTACTGATAGGCTTAAAACCTTCATCGCAACCACGCATTCAGCGCAGGCCAACTTCACGCAGGAAGTGCAGGACAAGAATGGCAAGCGTATCCAGTCGGCGTCCGGCACCATGCAGTTCGTGCGTCCGGGCAAATTCCGCTGGGAATATCGCAAGCCCTACGAGCAGCTCATCGTTGGCGACGGTAAGAAGTTCTGGATGTACGACATCGATCTGAATCAGGTCACGGTGAAGAAGCTGGATGCCGCCCTGGGCAGCAGTCCTGCGGCGCTGCTCTCCGGCAACAACGAGATCGAGCGTGGATTCGCACTGAAAAATATCGAGGAGCGCGATGGTCTCGAATGGTTACAAGCCACGCCCAAGTCGGCTGAATCCACTTTCGAGAAGATACTCATGGCATTCAATGCCAAGTCCGAGCTGGTGGTGATGGAATTGCACGACGCCTTTGGGCATCGCACCGTGTTGCGCTTCACTGAATTGAAAAACAATCCGGCCCTCGGTGAGCAACTGTTCAAATTCGTGGCGCCCAAGGGGGCGGATGTGCTGGGCGAATGATGAGCGATCTGTTCGCTCCCAACCAGCCTGCCGCACCTCTTGCCGAGCGGCTGCGTCCCAAACACATCGACGAGGTCATCGGGCAGTCTCACTTGTTGGGTGATGGCAAGCCGCTGCGCCTGGCATTCCAGTCCGGCAAGCTGCATTCCATGATCCTGTGGGGGCCGCCGGGCGTGGGCAAGACCACGCTGGCGCGGTTGATGGCGTCCGCCTTCGATGCCGAGTTCGTGCCGTTGTCGGCCGTGCTATCCGGCGTGAAGGATATCCGCGAAGCCATCGCGCAGGCCGAGCAGACTTTGCAGCAAAGCGGCCGTCACACCATCCTGTTTGTCGACGAAGTTCACCGTTTCAACAAGTCGCAGCAGGATGCTTTCCTGCCGTTCGTCGAGCAAGGCTTGGTCACTTTCATCGGCGCGACCACCGAGAACCCATCGTTCGAATTGAACAACGCGTTGTTGTCGCGGGCGCAGGTGTATGTGCTGCAATCCCTGTCCGAAGCCGAGATGGGGCAATTGTTCGAGCGCGCGCAGCAGACGGCATTGCAGGGTATCGCGTTCGATGCGGCGGCGCGGGAACGCGTCATCGGCTATGCGGATGGCGATGCGCGGCGATTGCTCAACGTGTTGGAGCAGTTGCAGACCGCAGCCCAAGCTGCGGGAGTAAGCAGCATCAACGTCGCCTTCCTCGACAATACGCTGGCGCAGAAGATGCGCCGCTTCGACAAGGGCGGCGAAGCCTTCTACGACCAGATATCCGCCTTGCACAAATCGGTGCGCGGCTCCAATCCGGATGCGGCACTGTACTGGCTGGTGCGCATGCTGGATGGCGGTGCCGACCCGCGCTACCTCGCGCGGCGCATCGTGCGCATGGCGTGGGAAGACATCGGCCTCGCCGATCCGCGTGCCATCCAGTTGTGCAACGATGCCGCCGCGACATACGAGCGCCTGGGTTCGCCGGAAGGCGAGCTGGCGCTGGCGCAGGCCGTGCTGTATCTCGCCGTCGCCGCCAAGTCGAATGCCGGATACGTCGCGTATAATGCCGCCCGCGCCTTCGTCAGTCAGGATGGTTCGCGCGAAGTGCCGCTGCACTTGCGCAATGCGCCGACCAAATTGATGAAACAGCTGGATTACGGCAAGGATTACCGTTACGCGCATGACGAGGCGGGCGGCTATGCGGCGGGCGAGAATTATTTCCCCGACGGCATGCCGCAAGTGAGTTTCTACGAGCCCACCGGGCGCGGGCTGGAAGCGAAGATTGCGGAGAAGCTGGCGCATTTGCGCGAGCTGGATGCGGCAGTAAAGAAAAAAATGTAGGGCGAGGAGAATTAACATGGATGAACAGGATGCACGGGATGATTTCCTAATCCTGTTTATCCTGCCTATCGATGTTAGAGAATTGGAGTTTTCATGTTAGACATACAAACACTACGCACTGACTTGGCGAACGTCGCCGCACGCTTGGCGACACGCGGCTACGTGCTGGACACGGCGAAGTTCGAGCTGCTGGAAGCCGAGCGCAAGACCATCCAGACGCGCACCCAAGAGCTGCAGGCCAAGCGCAATGCGTCTTCCAAGCTGATCGGGCAGGCCAAGGCCAAGGGCGAAGATGTGTCGGCGATCATGGCGGAAGTGGGTGCGCTGGGCGAAGAGTTGAAACAGCTCGAAGCGAAGTTGCCGCAACTGCTGGCCGAGATGGACGCCTTCCTCGCGGTCATCCCCAACACGCCGCATGCGAGTGTGCCGGTGGGCAAGTCGGAAGCGGACAACGTCGAGGTGCGCAAGGTCGGCGAAGTGCCGAAGTTCGCTTTCGAGGTGCAGGACCACGTGAGTATCGGCGAAGGCCTGGGTGGGCTGGATTTCGAAACAGCGACCAAGATTGCCGGTGCGCGCTTCTCCCTGCTGAAGGGCCCGTTGGCACGGATGCATCGCGCACTTGCGCAATTCATGCTGGACACGCACACCGAGAAGCACGGCTACACCGAGACCTATGTGCCGTATCTGGTGAACGCCGAGTCGATGCGCGGTACCGGCCAGCTGCCGAAATTCGAGGAAGACCTGTTCCGCGTGCCGCGCGTGATGGGTGATGAAGGCGAGAAGAATTTCTACCTGATCCCCACCGCCGAAGTGCCCGTGACCAACATGGTGCGCGACGAGATCGTGCCGCTGGAAAAACTGCCGATGAAGTTCGTGGCGCACACGCCGTGTTTCCGCAGCGAAGCGGGTTCCTACGGACGCGACACGCGCGGCATGATCCGCCAGCACCAGTTCGACAAAGTGGAGCTGGTGCAGATGGTACATCCGGAAAAATCCTACGAGATGCTGGAAGAGTTGCTCGGCCATGCGGAGACCATCCTCAAGCAACTCGGCCTGCCGTATCGCGTGGTTAAGCTGTGCAGCGGCGACATGGGCTTCTCTGCCGCCACCACTTACGACATCGAAGTGTGGCTGCCCGCGCAGAACACCTACCGCGAAATCTCCTCCTGCTCCAATTTCGAGGCCTTCCAGGCACGCCGTATGCAGGCGCGCTTCCGCAACGCGCAGGGCAAACCCGAGTTGTTGCACACGCTGAACGGTTCCGGCCTGGCCGTGGGGCGCACGTTGGTGGCGATCCTTGAGAACTACCAGCAAGCCGACGGCAGCGTGAAGGTTCCCGACGTGCTGCGTCCCTACATGGGCGGCCTGACCTCCATCAACGCGATCTGATTCTGCCGGGGAGCGGTTCGCTCCCCGGTTTTTGCGTTTCGTCGCAATACACTCCCCCGAGATGAAGATACGGCGTTTAATTCGATCCAAGTGATGGCGCGGTGAACGGCTGTGCTGTTTTACGTTGCTGAATCGCGAGTACATCGCGTTTGGTTGAAGCGAACTTGATCAAGGGGAGCATTTTGGACGGCAACTATCTGTGGTTGAAGACCCTGCATCTGTTTGGCGTGATCGTCTTTCTCGGCAATATCATCGTCACGGCCTGGTGGAAGCTCATGGCCGACCGCACGCGCGATCCGCGGATCATCGCCTTCGCCCAACGCCAAGTCACGCTTACCGATTATGTGTTCACGGCTGGCGGTGCGGCGCTCCTGCTGGCAGCTGGATGGGGTAACGCCGCGTCGCACGGCATGGATGTTTTCCATATCAACTGGCTGTCATGGAGCTTATGGCTGTTGAGTGCATCCGGCTTGATCTGGATTGCTATCCTGATCCCCATCCAGGTGCGTCAGGCAAGAATGGCTCGGGAGTTTTCCGTTGGCGGCGCTATCCCCGCAGAGTATTGGCGTCTGGGCAGGCTGTGGGCGATCTGGGGTTTCATCCTGACCTTGCTGCCCCTGGTGAATCTTTACTGGATGGTGATGAAGCCGGCGTAATCCGATCACTCGACTTGGAAAGGAGAGCAACGATGAAACGATGGATGACGATTGCAGCGCTGTTGACGTCCTTTGGCGTGCAGGCGGGCGAACTCAAATTGGAGTTGCTTGGGAAAGGGATGGCCGGGAATCAGATACGGGTCGCCGTTTATTCGGCCAATGCGCCGGAACAGTTTCCCTCCGATGAGAAGTTTTATCGCGGGGCGGTGAACGAGGCGACGGACGACAGCTTGACGGTGACGGTGCCGGATCTGCCGCCGGGGAAATATGCCGTGGCCGCCTACGTCGATAACAACAAGAACGGCAAGCAAGACAAGAATTTCCTGGGCGTGCCGACCGAGATATACGGTTTTTCCAACGATGTACGCGGCAAGTTCGGGCCGCCAGATTTCTCTGCGGCGGTGTTCGAAGTCGGCGAGAATATCGTGTCTAAAGCCATTCACTTACATTGAGGTTGAATATGAGCGACAAAACCAGTCATCCACCGATCCTGAGGCTGCGCGATATCCGTCGCCGTTTCCTGCTGGGCGAGACCACCATCGATGCGTTGAACGGCATTTCGCTGGACATCCACGCGGGAGAGTTCCTTGCGGTGTGGGGGCCGTCCGGTAGCGGCAAGTCCACCTTGATGAACATCATCGGCCTGATCGATGCGCCGACCGAGGGCGAGGTGCACTTCGACGAACAGGATACGCGGGTGCTGGGGGATGATGAACTCACCGATTTTCGCGGCAAGAAGATCGGCTTCGTGTTCCAGAACTTCAACCTCGTGCCGGTCCTGTCCGCGCTGGAGAACGTGATGCTTCCCTTGCAGATACAGGGGATCCCTGCGCATACGGCGCGCGAACGCGCCGCAGCCGCCTTGGTGGATGTGGGGCTGGAGCGCTTCCAGGCTTCGTTGCCGGACAAATTGAGCGGCGGCCAGCGCCAGCGCGTGGCTATCGCACGTGCGTTGGTGGTCGAGCCCAAACTGGTGATCGCCGATGAACCGACGGCCAACCTGGATTCCGAGAACAGCCGCATGGTGGTGGAGCTGATGCGCGAGATGAACCGTGCACGCAAGGTGACCTTCGTGTTCACCACGCACGACCAGCGCCTGCTCGATCATGTTGACAGGAAAATACTATTGCGCGACGGCGATATCATCAGCGATGAGGTGGTGGCATGAAGAACACTTTGAAACTTGCACTGCGCGGGCTCGCGCGTAACCGTCGCCGCTCGATGATGACGCTGCTCGCCATCGCCTTCGGCTTCTCCGCCATTGCGCTGTTCGCCGGCTACACGCACAACGTGTATGACGGCCTCTCGCGCCAATCCATCTACGGCGAGATGCTGGGGCACCTGACTTTGAGCAAACGCGGCATGCGCAAGGAAGGCAAGCTCGACCCCGAACGTTATCTGCTCACCGCGAATGAAGTCGATGCGATCACCAAGCTGTTGAAGGACGAGAAGCATGTGGTGATGGTGTCGCCGCGTCTGTCCATGAGCGGGCTGGTCAGCAACGGGCGCGCCAGTACGATCTTCCTGGCCGAAGGCATCGAGCCGGCTGCGATGGAAATGCTGCAGAAAGATGTGTTGACGGAGCAGGAAAAGAAAAGCGGCATGTTCGGCAAGCTGAAGAAGCAGCTCGACCCTGAGCGTGCCGATGTGGTGGAGTTGAGCGAGGGCCTGGTGGAGATGTTGCATCTCACCATCGGTGGTCAAGCAGCGGTGCTGGTGAACACGCTGGGCGGGCAGGCCAATGCTGCCGACATCACGGTGGGACACAGTTTCAACACGGGCAACGCGGGCAGCAACGACAAGTTCGCCTTTGTTTCGCTGGCGCTGGCACGGACGCTGCTGGATGCGGAAGGGCGTGCGGAGCGTCTGACCATCCTGCTGGACGATGCAAGCCAGACCGAAGCGATGCGTGAGCGCCTGTTGGCCAAACTGAAAGCAGCCGGATTCGACGTGGAGATCAAGACCTGGCAGGAACTGTCCGATTTCTACAATCAGGTGCACGGCATGTTCGACATGATCTTCGGTTTCATCTTCTCCATCGTGCTGACCGTGGTGGTGATGAGCGTGGCGAACTCGATGGGCATGACGGTGATCGAGCGCACCCGCGAGATCGGCACCTTGCGCGCCATCGGCTTGAAACGCAGCGGGGTGGTGCGGCTGTTCACCACCGAATCCATGCTGCTCACGCTGATCGGTTGCATCGTCGGCCTGCTGCTCACGCTGGGTGTGCGCTGGGGTATCAATATGGCAGACATCTCCTACGTCCCGCCCAACAGTGCGAGCCGGGTACCGCTGCTGATCGATCTGGATATGGGGCGCACGCTGTTCACTTTCGTGCTGATGGGAGTGGTGGGTACGGCTGCGGCATACATGCCCGCGAAGCGCGCGGCGAAGAAAGACATCATCGATGCACTGGGTCACGTGTAAGGGAACAATCATGAACAAGATTTTCAGCCTGCTGCTACTTGGACTGTTCGGCTTGACAAATTCGGCTGTCGCGTCTCCCGACGCGCACAGCATCCTGAAAGATTCCGACCATGCGCGCGGCGGCGGTCTGCCCGGTATCGTGTGGGAGATCAAAGTGCTGTCACGCGACGGTGATCGCACCGATGAGCCGCAACGCATCCTGGTCAAGGCGGTGGACGAATCAAGCGTGGCCGAGACGCAGGAGCCGGTGCGCTTCAAGGGTTCCAAGATATTGCAGGTGGAGCGCAACATGTGGCTGACGCGCCCCGGCCTGTCCAAGCCCATTCCCATCTCGCCGCGCCAGCGCATGAGCGGGCAGGCATCCAACGGCGACATCGCGGCGACCAATTACGCGGGCGATTACGATGCACAGATGAGCGCGACGGAATCGCTGGATGGCGAGAGTTGCTACGTGCTCGATCTGACTGCAAAACACAAGCGTGCGACTTACGACAAAATCCGCTACTGGGTATCGGTCAAGCGCGGAGTCGGGATCAAGGCCGAGTTCTATTCGGTGAGCGGCAAGCTGTTGAAGACGGCGCGCTTCGAATACAACAACACCATAGAGCATGAAGGCAAACGTGTTCCTTTCGTAAGCAAGATGACCATCCGCGACGCGCTGATCGATGCTGAGACGACGATGGAATTCGGCACGGTGAAGGTGAAGAAGATCGCGGCATCGGAATTCGATCTCGGGCAGATGCAGTAATGTTCATCGCGCATTTCGGCGTCGGCTTCGGCGCAAAATCGTTCGCCCCGAAAATCTCTCTCGGCACATTGTTTCTCGCCGCGCAGTTCATCGATCTGTTGTGGCCTACTTTGCTGCTGCTTGGGTTGGAGCAGGTACGCATCGCGCCGGGGGCGACTGTCGTCACGCCGTTGGTATTCGAGAGCTATCCCATCTCGCACAGTCTGCTGGCGGTCATCGGTTGGGCGGTGCTGACAGGCGGAATTTATTACTGGCTGAAACGGGAATACAAAGGCGCGCTGATCCTGAGCGCTCTGGTGGTCAGCCATTGGTTGCTCGACCTCGTTGTGCATCAGCCCGATCTGCCATTGTTTCCCGGTAGTGCGACATTGGTCGGTTTGAATGCATGGTCGTCGTTGCCGCTCACCTTGCTGTTGGAAGGTTCGTTATTAGCGGTTGGCGTCTGGCTCTATGCGCGTGTCACGGCTGCGGCGGATGTGGCCGGTCGCTGGGGTTTCTATTGCCTGGTCGGATTCCTGCTGCTCATTTACATCGGTAACCTGTTCGGCGAACCGCCGCCGAACGCGATGGCGATCGCATGGGTAGGGCAGGCGCAGTGGCTGCTGGTGTTGTGGGGCTACTGGATAGACAAGCATCGTCATGTCAAACATTGAGAAGATTTTATTCGCCGGTCTGCTGACGGCGGCATTGCCGGCGCATGCCGATGAATCGGACTGGCAGACCTCGTGGGACGGCACGCTCTATGGCTACGCCAACAGTACGCGGTTGCGCGCAGACAGCGTACTCAATCCGGACAATCAGATCGCACATTTGCCGCAGCGCAACGACGTTGCAGAACTGCGTCTCAACTTCAAGGCCGAGAATGAGACCGTGCGGCTGACGGCGCGACCCATCGGCTTGATGCGCGAGACGCGAAATGTCTTCGGTACACAGCAACGCAACGAGGGTTATTTCAGCCTATGGCAGGTGCGCGTGCGCGCTGCCGAAGCATGGAACGTCGCGGCAGGGCGCGAGGTGTTGAACTGGGGGGCGGCGCAGTTCCGCTCACCGTCCAGCCCGTTCTATTTCGATAACGGGCGCAGCGATCCGATGCGCGAGCTGGTCGGTGTGGATGCGCTGAAACTTTCGTGGACGCCGGACAGGCAGAGCAGCGCCACGCTGGCGCGCATCGTTCGTTCCGGTTATGGCGCGATGCAGCCGGATGTGTGGCGCGACAGCTGGCTGGCGAAGCTCGACCAGCGCGGTGGCGAGTGGACCTATGGCGTGGTCGCGGTCAAAGCGCCGCACTTGCCCGCCTTTTACGGCGCGCATGGGCAGATGACGCTGAGCGACGAGTTGATGCTGTACGGTGAGCTCGGGTCTTCCGCGCGGGCGTTCGCGCTGCAATCGTCTGCCGATGCCGCGCAGCCGTTCACCGTGCAATTCCCCTCCTCGCGCCGCACCACGGCGCTGGCTGGTGCTGCGTACACCTTCGAGAGCGGCAAATCGTTGGCTGCCGAATATCTGCACGAAGGCCACGGCTATACCTCCGCGCAAGAGAGCGCCTACTTCCAGCGTGCCACCGCGACTCCGGGCATGGCCTTGGGCTTGGCCCCGCGCCTGCTGGGACGCGATTATCTGCACATGGTGTGGCAGAGCAACATGATGGGCGAGATCGGCTATTGGCGGCTGATGTACACGCGCAACCTTACCGACGGCGGCAACGAATTCGCCGGCTATGGCGAAACTGTCCTGGCCAGCCACCTCAGCATCTATGCGCTGGCGGTGTTGCCGCAGGGCAATGCGAGACAGGAGTTCTCGGCCTTGTTCCAGCGCAGCATCACCCTGGGGTTGAAAACGCCGTTGCCGTAGGCGCTCCCTTTTCATTGCCACTCGCGCAATCGGCAATGCCATCCTTCCGGTTTCTTCTGTGTCTCTGTGGTGAGATTTTCAGACGCAGGGCGGGGCGCATGGCCCGTTCCGGCTGCGCGCGTTTCGCTCCCCGTTTTGCGCGTTTCGTCGCAATTCGCTCTTGTTGTCGATGCCGCAGGTCTAGAGTGCGCGGCGTCATCAATCATCCGGGGAGTGTCTCCATGAAACAATTCGCAATGATCGCCGCGCTGTCGCTGGCAGCCATCCAGGCGCTGGCGGCGGAATGGACGATCAGCGGCGCGGTGCTGGAAAAGGGCTCGCGCAAGCCGCTGTCCGGCATCACCGTCTCGGTGCAGGAACAGGCGGCGCTGTCGGCGGTGTCGGATGCGCAGGGACGCTTTCGCCTCACCTTGCCCGCGCCGGGCGTCTACACGTTGAAGGCGGCGGGTTCCGGCGCGGCCGCCGCGCTGCCTGTCCTGCTTGCGGAAGGCGCTGCGCCGCCTTCGCCGACGTTCTACCTGCGCATGCCGGAAAGCCTGGGGGAGATGGTGGTGACCGCCGAGCGCAGCCCGGACCAGGTCGGCAAGAGCGTCATCAGCGGCAAGACGCTGCGCCAGGTGGCGGGCGCGGGCGGCGATCCCTTGAACGCGTTGCAGGATTTGCCGGGCGTTGCCACGGTGGGGGGGGCAGGTGCGCCGGCGGTGCGCGGTTCCGGGCCGCACGACAATGCCTATTACGTCGACGGGGTGCGCATCGGCAAGATATTCCATTACGGGCTGGTCAGTGTGTTCAACGCCGACCTGATCGAGGATTTCAACCTGTACAGCGCGGCATTCGGGCCGCATTACGGCGATGTCACCGGCGCAGTGATCGACGTGGCGCTGCGCGATCCGCGCAATGATCGCGTGGGCGGCAAGCTCAACATCAACATGCTGGGAGCGGACGGACTGATCGAGGGGCCGGCAGGGCAGGATCAATCGTTCTACCTCGCGGCGCGGCGAAGCTATGCCGACCAGTTCATCAAGGCGATCGAGAACAAGGGCGTGACCATGCAGATTCCCAGCCTGTGGGATTACCAGGGCAAGTACCTGTGGCAGGTGAACGAGGCTAACCGGTTCACGCTGCACGTGCAGGGGGCCGGCGACAGGCTGAAATTCAATGTTTCCTCCGCCTCCGATGTTGCGCAGCGCGAGCCCGTGCTGGCCGGGGATTCCAGTTTCGCGGAAGCGAGCTTGATGCAGGCAGTGGTGCTGGACAGCCTGCTTTCCGGCGGAACGAGCAACACCCTGGCGCTCGAACATACTAATGACCGCGCCACGAACAAACTGGGTGCGGACGGTTCGGCGAACGTCAACCAGGACCGCGCCAGGTTGCGCGAACTGATGCGCTTCAGCCTGGACGAGGGGAATGAACTGTCGCTGGGCGGCGAAGTGCAGAGCATGACAACCAGGATAGATGCGGATTTCCTGAACGCGACCTGCACTCAGTTCAATCCCAATTGCTCCCTGAGCAACGCGACCCGGCAGCAACTGAGCGATGTCGTCCACTCCAACGCATGGAACGTCTGGGCGCAGGACCGCAAGCGCGTGCTGCCCAGCCTGACGCTCATCGGCGGCGTGCGCCACAGCGCCGAGAATTATGCGCACAAGCGATATACCGAGCCGCGCATCGCCCTGGAATGGGACTGGAGCCCGCGAACCCTGTTCAGCGCGGGATGGGGCCGCCACAACCAATACCCGGAGGAGGGCGGGCAGTGGATACGCGTGTTCGGCAATCCGGCGCTCGACCACATCCGCGCCGAACACAGCGTGGTTGGCGTGCGGCACAAGGTGGATGCGGACTGGAACTGGAAGGCCGAGACCTATTACAAAAAACTCAGCAACCTCGTGGTCAACGATCCGCAGCTCAACTACATCAACGCGGCGAGCGGCAAGGCCTATGGCCTCGAACTGCTCATCAAGAAGGAAGAGACCGAGAAGCTCTCCGGCTGGTTCGTGCTCAACCTCGCCAAGTCGCAACGCCGCAACGACGTGACCGGCGAATCGTTCCGCTTTGCCTACGACCAGCCCGTCAATGCCACGCTGGTGGGAACCTACAAGTTCTCCGAATTGTGGTCGTTCGGCGCGAAATGGAGCTACCACTCCGGCACGCCCTACACGCCCATCGTCGGCACGAACGGAACCTATGCCGACGGCCGCCCCATCCCCGTCTATGCCGCCGTAAACTCGGGCACCTTGCCCGCCTATCACCGCCTCGACCTGCGGCTGGACCGCAACTATGTGTTCAATACGTGGAAGATGAAAACCTATTTCGAACTGAACGACGTTTACCAGCGCAAGAACATCGTGGGCTACACCTACAACGGCGCATATACCTCGAAAGAACCGGTTTACGCTTTCGTGTTCCCGCTTACGTTCGGGGTGCAGGGGGAATTCTAGGGTGATGGACAATGCCCCGATGCGGCAGTATTCGCCTATGGGTATGCCGAGCGCGTTCGGCATATCGCCGGGACGCGCCTTGAACCGTGAGCGTGGCATGGCGGTGGGGATGTCTCTCCTGGTGCATGCGTCGGTCTTCGCTGGCTACCTGCTGCAACCAGAAGCGCCCACCGTGCTGGTCAACGAAATATCCATCTCCTTCACCAACGCACAAATGCCGCAACGGGAGCTCGCGCCGCAACCCAAGCCCATTCAACGCGAGTCCGAACCGGTACCGGCCGACGAACCCGCCCCTAAAGAAACGGCGCAGCCGGTACAACAAACCGAAGCCCTCCCCTCACCGGTGCAACTCGACGCCGAACCCGACTACCGCGCCGACTACCTCAACAACCTGCGCCCGCCCTACCCCATGGTCGCGCGGCGCATGGGCTACCACGGCAAAGTCGTGCTCGACGTCGAAGTACTGGCCGAAGGCCGGGCCGGGGACGTGCAAGTGCACCAAAGCAGCGGCTTCACCATCCTCGACAACGCCGCGCTGCAAACGGTGAAGACCTGGCGCTTCACCCCGGCCAAGCGTTTCGGCCAGGCAGTGACAAAGCGCTTTCTGGTGCCGATCAAGTTTTCATTGGAGGGTAACGAAGCATGAACAATCTTTTTTCCGTCAACTCCCCCATCGTCTCCGCGACGCTAGTGCTGCTGATCCTGCTGTCCATCGCCACCTGGTCCATCGCCCTGCTCAAGCTGTGGAAGCAATGGCAAGTGCGCAAGCACGACCAGTCTTTCACCGACGGCTTTTGGTCGGCGCAGAAATGGGGCAAGGCTGCCGAAGTGACAAAGAACAGCGAGGGCGACATCGCGCGCCTGGCGCAGGCGGGATTTGCCGAGTTGAAAACGCTGAACGAAACGCAGCGCGATCTGCAACACTCTGGCGCGCCGCACGACGTGCTCGAACGCAGGTTGCGTCAGCAGTTGCAGAACATGCAGCGCTACCACGAACGCGGACTGGCCGCACTCGCTACCATCGGTTCTACCGCGCCGTTCATCGGCCTGTTCGGCACGGTGTGGGGTATCATGCACGCCTTGCAGGACATCGGCAAAAGCGGCTCGGCCTCGCTCGACGTGGTGGCCGGCCCCATCGGCGAAGCCCTCATCGCCACCGCCATCGGCATCGCCACCGCGCTGCCCGCCGTGCTGGCCTACAACTTCTTCTTGCGCCGCCTCAAGGTGCGAGTGACCGACCTGGAGAATTTTGCGCACGACTTCCTGCGTCTGGCGCAGAAGCACGACTACAAACTGTGAGGTGTGCTGTCATTCCGGCAGGCCGGAATCCAGCGGTGTTTTTCAAAATGCAGTTTGTTTTGTCCTCTACGCGAGGGATTGTTTTTCAAACTGGATTCCGGCCTGCGCCGGAATGACGAAAAGGAGTATCGGCTTTATGTCTTTCGGCAATTCATCGCAAGACGACAACATGATGAGCGAGATCAACGTCACCCCGCTGGTCGACGTGATGCTGGTGCTGCTGGTGGTGTTCATCATCACTGCGCCCTTGCTCGCTCCGCAATCGCTCAAGATCAACCTGCCCAAGACCGAATCGGTGGCGCACGACGACAAACTGCAAAAGATCAGCCTGGAGATCGACGCCAAGGGCAACGTCGCCATCGACGCTACGCACCTGAGCGACGAAGGCCTGGCCGAAATGCTCAAGACCCGCGCCGCCGACCCGCAGTTCCAGTTGCAGATACAGGCCGACGAAGCCGTGAACTACGGCCGCGTGGCGCAGGTGATGGCGATCGCGCAGAGGGCCGGGGTGAGCAAGCTGGCGTTCTTGACGGTGACGAAATAGCGGCTGGTGAAAACGCATCTGAGAGCCATGTAGTAGTCAGGCCAGAATTGCCTGGCTAGGGATTATGGATAAATTCATTCATGAAAAAGGTACTTGGGACGGTGCTGTTCAACACGGCCATCGCCGGCGTGTTGAACCTGCTGATGCCGTATGGTTTGTTTTGGAAATAACTGTTAGAAATTACAAGGAACGCCTATGAGCACACTCTTGAATCGCTTCGGAGACTACCTTTTAGAAAAAGCACTCGCGTCAGAATGTAAACAAGCAGGGCTGGTTAGCGCTTCAGCTCAACTTTCATTTGGCAATGTCGAATATCTACGAAGTAAAAATGAGGCCGAACATTCATCAGAAGCAATCGTAATGCTGCATGGTGCCGCCGCAGACAAAACATCATGGACTCGCTTTGCCAAACATTTAGGCAGCAAATTTCCGCTCGTGATTCCAGATTTGCCGGGGCATGGCAAGAGTATCGCGGACATCAATCTGAACTACAGCATCAATGCACAAGCAGAGCGGATCACAGAATTGCTTTCTACGCTTGGAATCAAGCGAGTTCATCTAATCGGCAATTCCATGGGAGGTACTATTGCAATCCATCTGGCATCCACCTCGCCAAATCTCGTTGCATCCCTCGTGCTGATTGACGCAGCGGGTTTTGAGGCAAGCCCGAGCTGGTTACTACAACATGTGGCACGTACGGGCATCAATCCAATGATTGATCTTCGTGACGCATCAGACTATCGAGCCATGATGCGCATCGGCATGGAGGCCCCTCCCTATATTCCAGGAATTATTCTTTCGGCATTGGCGAGAGTTTTTGTTAAACGTAAAGCCATCAACCAGAAGATAGTCAAAGATATTGAGCAAGACATGGATCAAACGGGAAGCCTTTCAAAAATCATTGCTCCGGCTCTTATTATCTGGGGTGCCGCTGACAAAGTTGAGCATGTCGATAACGCAGAATTGCTGCATCAACGGCTCACCAACAGCAGAAAGATTGTCATGGAGGGAATTGGTCACGTTCCAATGGTTGAGGCTCCGAAACAAGCTGCTACTGCATGCAAAGCCTTCTTCGCTGAGGTGGGGCCATGATTTCTAACCCTACGCTCAAGCGGGTAAAGAACATTCGATTGATGAAATGGAATTGTCATTTCGTCGACCTGATGATGTTGTGAATTTATCAACGGAAGAGCGTGAGCGTATGATCAAAGACACTAACGATCTGTGTAACATTGCAGGAAATCGATTCTTCATCAGGGCTCTGCTTCCACTTATGGTCGAAGCACGTGACCGTGCATACAATATTGGGCTTTGGGTTGAAGTTGAACAATCAGCGTATGACCGTGTAAACGAACTATGGGTTGATCCGGTGCAAAACATGGAGCCTCCATTTGATGCGCTCATCGGAAATAGCATTCCTAACCTGCCCGAAACTCTTGGCATTTCGGTTAAGCTTCAGCTTACTGGACCGACTTCACGGCCAGAAGTATTTATTTCACCATGCTCGCATCCGCTTTATATTGAGCAATCCGAGGGCATTACAGAGCACCGTGCACATGAATATAGTTCATTGTTTGCGTGAAGTTTGGTCTAACCCGGCATTCGAGCGGGACTCGCCGAGAAGCGCGGCGAGCCCCTCAATTTTACGTTGACGCTGTAGAAAAACCCCTTTTCAGCACAAACATGAACACAAAAAACATGCGCGGTCTCACCGCGCATTTTTGCTTTCTGTCTTTCCGCTATTTCAATTCAATACGGCTCGTTGAAGCGGTCTTGCGCTCTCTTTCCTATTCCTCATTGCGCATACCCGTGATGCGCCAGTTTTTCGATGTTGTGCACCAGGCAGAATAGCTTCCACTGTGCATCGACTTTCTTTCTGCCTCTTAACGTAAAGCGATTGAGCCGTTTGTTGTAGCGCAGGTTGCCGAACACGGGTTCTACGGTGGCGAAGCGCCTGCCGTATTGGCTTCGTCCTTCCGGGCTATCGATGCGCCGCTTCATTTTGTCGGTGTAGCTTTCGTGCCCGTCAGCCTTGCCCTGGAAAAAGGCGACCTGCCGGGTCTTGGTTTTGTGCGGGGTGAGTAAGCAGCGCTCTCGGTGTGTGCAGGGGAGGCAGTCGCGTTGTGCGCCCTGGAACTTTACTGCTGCATAGCCGTTGATCGTGCAGTCGCTACCGTTGCCATAAAGTTGCTTACCTGCGGGACAGATACAGGTGCCTGTTTGCGGGTCGTAGTCGAAGTCTTTAGGTTGGTAGCGTGCGGCTTGTTTTGGCTTGCCGCCTTTGTCGTGGATCGGATCGGGCAGTGCTTTGTATTTGCCCTGTCCGGCAAAGCGCTCATCGCGGCTGCGCATGTTGTTGTCGGCGATCAATGCTTCGATCTTCATGTTCGCCAGTTGCTTGAGGTTGGCTTCACTGTGATAACCGGCATCGGCGGTAATCAGTGAGGCATCGCTGAGTATTTCTTGCATCGCCTGTACGACGGGGATGAGCAGTTCTTGTTCGCTGCCGGTGCCGTGTGCTTGGGCTTCAACGATGATCTGGTGTCGGGCATCAACGGCAGCGACGCCGGTGTAGCCCTGAATGACACCTTTGGAAGTCGCCATCTTGGCGGATTCGTTGTCGGTGCGGTTGCTCTTGCGGATCGTTCCTTTGCTGCCTTTGCGGTCTCCGGGATGATTGGTAAGCCATTCCCGAATTTGTGCGGCATCGGATTGCAGGCGGGTGATGCGTTGGGTTTCTTTGGTTTGAAAATCTGGCTCAAGGATGTGTCTGTCTTCTTCGCGATGCCGTTCGAGCATGACCTTGGCTGCCGCTTCAAGTTTGGCAGCCTGCCGTTCGAAGTCGGCACGGGTGCCGCTTTTGGATTTGGAGGCGTTGCTCGGGAGCTTCACGCCGTCGATGGCGAACATCTCGCGGCCGATCAAGCCTTGCTTGTCGCAGATGAACAGCACCTGACTGAAGATGGCTGCGATGCCGTCGCCCAGCGAGGAAACAAATCCAGCGATGGTGGTGAAGTGCGGTTGGCTGTCGCCGGACAGGGCGATGAAGGTGATGTGTTCGCGGCAGGCTCGCTCGATGTTGCGGCTACTGACGATGCCCTGCGAATAGGCGAATAGCACGACCTTAAGCAACATGGCTGGCGGATAGGCAGAAGCGCCGGTGACATCGTTCGCATATCGCACATCGAAGCCGGTCAGGTCTATCTCGCGGTCGAGCAGATGGTTCAGTGCATGCTCAAAGGTGCCAGGCAACAACTGCCGCTGCAGGTCCACTGCAAGAAAGCGTGGGCTGGTGTCGATGTGCTTGTAGCGCGCCATTTACTTCTCCGAAATATCGTCCCCACATTCGACCTTGATATTTCATTTGGTTCACGGCACGATGCGGCTATGAATAAACTTTTTCTACAGCTTCGTTGGGCACCACTAAACTCGGAGACAAGCCAATGAGAATTTCGGTTTTACTTCTAGCCTTGTCCTGTGCCTATACCTCTATGGTTATTGCGGCAGGTTTTGACTGCCGAAAATCATCTACCGCCACCGAAAAGCTTGTATGCGAAAACGCACAACTATCGGAATTTGATAGTTGGCTTAATCGCGCATTTCGAATGAGTATATGGCACGCAAACAAGCAGGCCATATCGAAGGCAAAGGAAGAGCAGCGAAACTGGTTAATTACAGTGCGAGAAAGATGCACGGATGAGATGTGTTTGTCACGTGCATATATCTCGCGGCTACGGAAAGTCAGTTCGGTTACAACGCCTACGTCGGAAGGAGAATATGTGGGGGTTACTGAGGAATTCTCGCGGCAGGAAGCCGATTTTCAAAAAAGTCTTGGACAACATGGGATTCCCGTTTCGGCGTGCCCCTTGATGGTCAGATATATTGATAGGTCTTACACCACCGGAAGCGATAGCAGTTGCGGAGCATTCTGTCTTTCGACCGACGACAAAATCATAATGATTTGTGACGACACCATGGTTGGTAAGCTAACGTTCAAATCGTCCGAATTTGAAGTTAATGCTGGTGCATTGCTTGATTTTACTAAAAACAATTGTCCTCCAGGAGGTTAATTATGCCCAACCCGTCCGTCGAGAGGGACGCAAAAGCGCCCAGCCCATTAGTTCCACGTTGAATGTCTGTCAACATGGTCTACTCGCAGTGTATCGGGCTGTCCGTCATCGCGGTGTGCGGATCGCTCTATCATCTGCTGCGGCAATGGCCCTGGCGCTGGATGATGTTGTCGGTTGTTTGCCATTGAGTGTGGCGCTGGGTATGACGCTGGCTTTCGAGTTTTCCGGTGTGGGAGCTGGGGCGACGGTCAGCAAGTGTGGTTGAACATGCTGATCGGCCTGTTCTTCGGCTTCATCGGCGCGACCACTTTCCTGTTGTCGGGGCACGGCAATTCAAGAGTTCAGAGAAGGTTGGAATACCGCCCAATCCGGAGGAAATGTGCAATTCGCTCCTCATTCCGGGCGCTTCGTCGCTTTCTACTCCCCTGTTTGGTACGACCCTGTTTATATTGATGCCGGATTTCGCTGAATCCAGTTCGAATCGTGAAACCGTCAACCGAAGGTAAAGGGGAGCTTCATGGGGGTGCATCGTTGGTCCTTATTGTTTGCGGCGGCAGGGGTGCTCGCAGGTTGCACCGCGATCCCGCAGCAACATGCCGTAAAGGCAGTCCATATCTGTGGTGCCGAGGATTGCGCGGCCGATCACAAGTATTCCGTCGGGCAGTTGCGCGCCGGATTCCAGCAACTCCTGAAGGCGAATGAAGGTGAAAAGGTCACAATCTGCGACTCGGACCCGAAGACGCGCGCTTGCGAAAGTGTCGGGATATGCCAGTTCGTTCTGGGAGGCTTCGTCCCGGGCAATGGTTGTGCAAAAGATATCGTCTTCAGCGAGATCGCAACGGGCGAGCAAGCGGGGCAAATAAGCATGAAGGCGAATATGCCTATCACCTTCATTTGGACGCCGGTGGTATGTGCGACCACGATTGCCACGCTTTCGGTTCGCTCGCCGGACGAGATTTCCATCGAATTCCAGCCGCGCTACTGCAACTGGATGGTGGTGGGTAACATGATCGCAACCTTCAACATTGCGGTGGAATCGCTCGATCTCAATCGCGGACAGGTCGGCGTCTACTGGAGCCACGCAGTAGAAGGAGGTGGCAACGGTAGAGGTTCGGGCTATGCGGTGCTGAAATTCCCAAAACCCATGTCTCCGGGAGAAAACTGGCTTGTCGAGAAATCCTTGCTTCCATTGCCAGGGGCGCAATTGACGCGTGCTAAGCCTTAACAAAACCTCGCTGGTTTGCTGTGCCGTTCCGTTGGATTGCAATGCGCGGAAAGAAACAAGTACTGTGTGCTCGCAGCGCGACCGCAGGTTTGAAGATTGCCCTGCAGTAAACTCGCACGGATAATCCTGGTATGAAAAAAGCACTGTCTTACCTGATCTCCACGCTCATCTTCAACACGGCCATTGCCGGCGTGTTGTTCATGCTCACGTCGGGCGTCATCTCGTTCTGGGACGAATTCATCTATTCGCAATGCATCGGCCTATCCGTGATGGCAGTCAACGGCACGGTTGTCGCTTACATGCGCAGCACCATCCTGCGCTGGGCGATATTGAGCATCTCTTTGCCGGGCAGTGTGGCGCTCGGCATGACGCTGGCGTTTGCCATCACTGGGATAGGGAGCTGGAGCGATCAGTACGTCTGGTCTACGATGATCATAGGCCTGTTCTTCGGCCTTATCGGCGGCATCACGCTGCTGCTCTCCGAACGCATCGATGCCGAAGTGAAGCAGCGGCAGCTCGTCAGGAGCGAAAGCGAGAAGCGCGAGATGGAGGCGCAACTTAAACTGCTGCAGGCACAGATCGAGCCGCACTTTTTATTCAATACTTTGGCGAACGTCAGCGGTCTGATTGACAGTGATCCGGCGCTGGCAAAAAAATTATTGGAGCGGCTCAACGACTGGCTGCGCGTGGCACTGGCGCGGGCGCGCAGCGACCAGGCGATCCTGGGCGACGAGCTGGATATGCTGGAAAATTACTTGCAGATATTGAAGGTCCGTTTCGGCGAACGCCTTCGCTGGCGTATCGATGTGCCTGAAGATGCCCGTCTCTTCTCTTTTCCGCCGATGCTGCTGCAACCGCTGGTGGAGAATGCAGTGCGACACGGCATCGAGCCGAAGATCGGCGGCGGCGAGATCGGCGTGCGCCTGAATATTGAAAACGCGATGTTGCGCATCGAAGTCAGCGATACGGGAGTGGGGCTGCTGGATGATGACGGCGAGGGAGCTGGTTTGTCGAACGTGCGCACCCGCTTGGCGACTTTGTATGGCAAGGCTGGGCGCCTGACGTTGCAGGACAATCCCGGCGGCGGGGTGAGCGCGATCCTGGAGCTGCCGCGATGAAAGCCATCATCGCCGACGACGAACAGCATCTGGCGGAAGATCTGCGGCGACGCTTGGCCCATTTGTGGCCGGAATTGCAGATCGTTGCCGTAGTGCACGATGGTGTGGCAGCAGCCGCAGCGTTTCAAGAACTCAAACCCGACATTGCCTTCCTCGACATCCGCATGCCGGGGCAGAGCGGGCTGGATGCGGCACGCTCTGCGGCAGCCGATTGCCGCGTGGTGTTCGTCACCGCATTCGACGATCACGCGGTGCAGGCATTCGAGCAGGCGGCGGCGGACTACCTGCTGAAGCCGGTCTCCGACGAACGTTTGCAGCGCTGTGTCGAGCGGTTGCAACAGCGCAGTGCTGGCGCGCCGGATGCGTTGTTGGCGCGCTTGCAGCAGCTCCTGGCTGCACAAAGCAAACCGGAACCGTTGCGTTGGCTGCGCATCCAGGTCGGGCAGGCGGTGCGCATGGTGGCGGTGGAGGAGGTGTGCTATTTTCAGTCTGCCGACAAATACACCGCGGTGCTGACGCGCGATGCCGAGTTATTGTTGCGTACGCCGCTCAAAGAGTTGATCGACCAACTCGATGCCGAACATTTCTGGCAGGTGCATCGCGGCACGGTGGTGAACGTACGGCAGATCGTTTCCGCGCAGCATGATCTGCTGGGCAAGGTGTCGCTTACCTTGCGCGACAGGGCTGAAAAGGTGGCGGTCAGCAGAAGTCATGCGCATTTGTTCAGGCAGATGTAACCAAGGAGGTCGATATGGACAGAAAGACTGCAGTGATCACCGGTGCCTCCAGCGGCATTGGAATGGAACTGGCATATTTGTTTGCGGCGGACGGTTACGACTTGATCGTGACCGCGCGCCGGGCTGAACGCTTGCAGAAGCTAGCCGACGACCTGAGCAAGATGTACGGCAACATGGTGAACGTCATCCAGATGGATCTCGCGCAACCCTACGCCGGCGAGGCTTTGTGGAAGGCGATCAGCAAGATCGAGCCGAACATCAAAGTGTTGGTGAATAACGCGGGCGTTGCCGACTCGAGCGATTTCGCCGATGAACCGCTGGAGAATATCGAAGGCATGATCCATCTCAATATCGCGACGCTGACTTCGCTTACGCGTCATGTGCTGCCCGGTATGATCGAGCGCAAGCGCGGCAAGATACTCAACGTCGCCTCCTTGGTAGGTTTTCAGCCGGGCGGCCCCGGCATGGCGGTGTACTACGCGACCAAGAGTTATGTGCTGTCCTTTTCGCGCGCAATCCGCCGCGAGTTGCGCGGCACAGGGGTGAGCGTCACCACCTTGTGTCCGGGCCCGACGCTCACTGAGTTCGAGGCAACTGCCAGAGCGGAAGACACGCGGCTGTTCCACTGGATGAAGCCGATGGAGGCACGCGTCGTGGCGCGTGCAGGCTACCAGGGGATGCAGCAAGGTCGCGGGGTGGTGGTGCCGGGATGGATGAATAAGCTCCTGGCGATCAGCGGGGCACTCCCGCCAGCGTCCATTGCGCTGGAGATCAACCGTTTCCTGCTGTCGGTACGACGTTGATCGCTACTTGATGAAGCTGCCGACGAGTCGCCGTTTGGGTACGGGCGGCAGCCGATACAACGCGTTCTCTGCTTCCAGCCGCTTCAGCATGTCGTGATACAGGCGCACGGTCTCTACCAGGATCACGGCCTCGCCGCCACGCGCCTTGCCGCGTTTGGTCTTCTTGTAGACAGACGGGCGCGACAACAGCGGCATCACCCGCTTCACATCCGCCCATACGTCTGGATTCAACCCTGACTGCGTCGCCAGGACGCGGGCATCTTCCAAGTGGCCCATGCCCTGATTGTAGGCGGCGAGCGCCAGCCAGAGCCGGTCTTCTTCGCTGATGCGCAGCGGCAACTGTTCCTTGAGCAGCTGCAGATAGCGCGCACCGGCGAGGATGCTGGCGTGCGCATCGAGCCGGTTCTCCACGTTCATGCGGTCGGCGGTCTCTTCGGTCAGCATCATCATGCCGCGTACGTTGGTATATGAAGTGGCATTGGGATCCCAGTGTGATTCCCGATAGGCCAGCGCGGCCAGCAATTGCCATTCGATGCCGGTAAGGTCGGCCGCTTCCTCGAACCAGCGCCGGTAATGCGGCAACAGGGTGCGCGTCTGCGCGATAAAGGCCTCGGCATCCATGGCATCCAGCCGCTCGTTGTAGCCGTAGTAGCGGTCGAGCAGATGGCGCAATGTGCCGTCTTGTTTGATACGGGCAAAGAACTGCTGCGCTTCATCGAACAGGGCGGCATCGCCATCGCCGGCGAATGCCCAGGACAAGTCGGACGGCGAATCGAGATCGAGCGCATCGCCCAGTTCCGGATAGAAGTTGCGCGCGCTCGCAAGTTGTTCCTCGTTCGCCACCGTGCAGTCCAGTTTGCCGTCGGCGACCTCTTCCAGCAGTTCTGCGGGCGAGGTGTCGCGTCGCGATTCCCATTCCAGTTCCTCATGCTCGCGTTGCACTTCGCGCAATGCGGCTTCCTGCGTCGAGCCGGCAGCGACGACCAGCTTGCGATCGGAAAGGTCGTCGAGGTCATCCGGCGTGACGCCGTGGCAGATCAGCACTTCATCCAGCGACTGATAGGTTTTGCCAAAGCGCAGGGCGTAGTCGGTCGTGCTGCGGGCGGAAGTGGCCAGATGTGCCTTGTGTGCAGCCAGTGCGGGTAACGCTTGGTCGATCGCCAGCGGCACCGTCTTCAGTTTCACTTGCAATTGTTGGGCGAACAGCTCCGCGAGCTCGGTTTCGAATGCGTTCTCGGCCTCCATCTCGACAGGCGGCACGATGACCACCAGTTCGCCCTGATGCCAATCCGGCAAGGGATAGACGGCAGTGGATTTGATCCAGAGCCAGGCACACAGCGCGATGACAACGGCGAGTTGTAGTGGGAGCAGGCTACGCATGCGAACATTCTGCCCGAAATTCGATTGTTGCTGGTAAAATGCGCGCCCTTCGGAGAGGTGGCAGAGTGGTCGAATGTACCTGACTCGAAATCAGGCGTACGGTAACCCCGTACCGAGGGTTCGAATCCCTCCCTCTCCGCCAAACAAAATGGGCAGGTATTACCTGCCCATTTTCTTTGGCTGAAAGGAAGTGTGGACGGAGCGGCTCGAGTTCGACCAGCGAGGCATCGCTCGCGCAGGATGCCGTCAGGCAGTCCCGAGTGAAACGAGGGATGAGGGCTTCGCGGCTGCAACGCGAAGGCCGAACAATCCCTCCCTCTCCGCCAGATGCGAAACCGCCCTTTACGGGCGGTTTTTTATTGGGGGTAAAAAAAGGCGCTTATTGTTTCACCAGAAGGCTTGCAGCAGCGAAGGGCTGGTCAGCTGGATGCCGATGATGCAACCGCTGGAGTTGGCATCGTCTTCTCGGTTGGCCGGGGAGTCCGAGTTCCATACAACAGTGCCATTCAGCTTGAGGTCGACCTCTTTGGTCTGGTATCTGATCAGAACGTTCTCGCCTATGCTCACTCGGCTATCGATCTTTAATCGAATACCCATCGGCGATACATCCATCACTTCGAAAACCCGGTGGCTGCGGTCGCCGACCAGAACCTGCAGCTTGCCTTGCGGCTGTCGGGTGAAGATGGATCGTTCTTCCTTGCGCTTTTCTGGATACACGAGACTGCTCCCTGAAAGTGCTGCACTCGAGATGATAGCAAGACGGATTTTCGGTCAAGCGGTGTGCGAGAGCAAGGATGATCGTCGCAGTCGCAAAAAGAAAGGCGATGAATTCAAGCGAGCGCCCGCTGACCGTTCAGGGGCGATTGTTGCGGGTTCCTTGCTTGCAGCCAGGGGAGAAGCGTCTCTTGCGGCATCGGTTTGGCATAGAAGAATCCCTGGATGGCATCCACGCCTGCATCGAGCAGGGCATCGATCTGTTCCTGTTTTTCGCATCCTTCAGCCACGATGGTCATGCCCAGCTCGCGTCCCAGCTGAGCTACCGCTTTCACTACAGAGAGGGCGCGGCGATCCTCGGGGAGCACCCTGACAAAAGCCCGATCCAGCTTGAGCTTTCCGGCCGGAATGTCCTTCAGGTTCGCCAGGCAGGAATAGCCCGTGCCGAAATCGTCGATAGCCAGCCCTACGCCCGTTGCGATGGCGTTCTTCAGGTTCTTCTGGACCGTATCGGAAATGTCCATGAAAAGGGATTCGGTCAGTTCCAACTCTATCAGTTCCGGCTTGGCGTTGGAGTTGGCGAGGGCTGCGTGCAGGGCCTGGGTGAATTTCGGGGAGATCAGCTGGGCGCGCGAAACGTTGATGGCGACTTTGGTTTGATATCCGGCATCCTGCAGCAGTCGCGCATGCATCGCACCCTGCAATAGGCACCATTCGCCAAGGCGGATGATGAGGCCGGTCTTCTCCGCGACCGAGATGAATTTTACCGGTGAGATGTCTTCGTTGTTGATGGCGCAGCGCATGAGCGCTTCGACGGCTTCGATGTGCCCGTTCGCATGGATGATGGGTTGGTAGTGGAGGCTGAATCCGCCGGTCTCCAGGGCGGTATGCAGCGTGCCTTCGACGGAGAGTTCTTCCCGTGCCAAGGTGATTCCGAGACGTCCTGGAATCGGTTCTTCGCCGGAACTAACGATGCAACTGCCCCCCTTGGTCTTGGCCGCGAACATGGCGTGATCTGCGCGTTCGAGCAAGGCGAGAGGATCCTCGTTGGACTCATGGATCGCGATGCCGATGCTTGCAGTGGGGCGCAGCGTCAGGCTGCCGATGTGAAGCGGTTCCTCGATCGTGCTGGCGAGCTCCGCAGCAAATTGCTGCGTTTGGACACGGTCATATCTGGCTACCAGGAATACGAATTCGTCACCTCCCACCCTGGCAAGTTCGGCGCGTCCCCCCACCCGAGTGCGCAGGCGATTGGCGAGGTTCTCTATCACCTCGTCGCCGATCAAGTGGCCGAACGACTCATTGACCTGTTTGAAGCGGTCAAGATCTGCCCAGATGACGGCGAGAGCCTGGCCGCAGGCCATCGATTCGTCGGCGAGCCTCGTTACAGCCTGAAAGCAGCCAAATCGATCCAGGAATCCGGTGAGCGAATCTACGCTACTCATGTCGCAATCTGAATGTGCGCTAACCGCGCCGAGAAGTGGAGAATAAACCAAACAGGAATTTTGTGCAGCGTGGTGCCAGCAGGAAGTGCATCCGCCAGTCTCGGCGGAACGCCTGCTGCGTGAGCATGGTGCGTCTGAAACCCAATAGATACGCCGCTTCCGGCGATACGAAAAATAATCCACGATACGGCAATTTCTCCCGTGGTCGATGCGGGTGCGGTGGTAAAATCACGCCGAGATTTTTTTCACGAGCATCATGCAACCCTCCTTCGTTCATCTTCGCCTGCACAGCGAGTATTCCATCGCCGACGGCATCGTGCGCATCGGCGAAGCAGTGGGTGCGGCGAAGGCGGACAGCATGCCTGCGCTGGCGCTCACTGACCTGTCCAACGTGTTCGGGCTGGTGAAGTTCTACAAGGAAGCCCGCGGTTCCGGCGTCAAACCCGTGGTCGGCTGCGATGTGTACGTGAGCAACGACGCCGTGCGCGAGCAGCCTTACCGCCTGCTGCTGTTGTGCCAGTCCCATGCGGGCTACCTGCGCCTGTGCGACCTGATCACACGCGCCTATCTGGAGAACCAGTACCGCGGCCGTCCGGAGATACGCAGGCAATGGCTGAGCGAGGGGACGGAGGGGCTGATCGCCCTGTCCGGCGCCCACCTGGGCGAGGTGGGTGTCACCTTGTTGAACGGGAGCGCCGGCAATGCGCAAGTCATCGCACAGGAATATGCCGCTCTGTTCCCCGATCGTTTCTATCTGGAAGTGCAGCGCTACGGCGCGCCGCGCGAGGAGCAGCACCTGCGCGACACGGTGAAGCTGGCGGCGGAGCTGGCGCTGCCCGTGGTCGCCACACATCCGGTGCAGTTCCTTGCCATCGATGACTACAAGGCGCACGAGGCGCGCGTGTGTATCGCCGAAGGCTATGTGCTGAACGACAAGCGCCGCGTGAAGCAGTTCACTGCGCAGCAATACTTCAAGACGCAGGCCGAGATGGCGGCGCTGTTCGCCGACCTGCCGGAGGCGTTGCAGAACAGCGTGGAGATCGCCAAGCGCTGCAACATCACCCTCCGGCTCGGCAAGAACTACCTGCCCAATTTCCCCACGCCTAACGGCGAATCGCTGGAAGACTTCCTGCGCGATGAATCGCAGCGCGGTCTGGAACGGCGCATGCTGCACCTGTACCCGGACGAGAAGGTGCGCGCGGCCAAGATGCCGGAATACCAGGCGCGGCTGGATTTTGAGGTCAACACCATCATCAGCATGAAGTTCCCCGGCTACTTCCTCATCGTGGCCGACTTCATCCGCTGGGCGAAATCCTTCCGCGACGAGAAGTTCCCCAACGGCGTGCCGGTAGGGCCGGGGCGCGGTTCCGGTGCGGGCTCGCTGGTGGCGTATTCGCTGGGCATCACCGACCTCGATCCGCTGCGTTATGAATTGCTGTTCGAGCGCTTCCTCAATCCGGAACGCGTATCCATGCCCGACTTCGATGTGGACTTCTGCCAGGACGGGCGCGAACTGGTGATCCAGTACGTGCGGCATCATTATGGCGAGGCCTGCGTGTCGCAGATCGCCACCTTCGGCACCATGGCCTCCAAGGGCGTGATTCGCGACGTGGGCCGTGTGCTGGATTTTCCCTACGGCCTGTGCGACAAGCTGTCCAAGCTGGTTCCGCTCGACGGCGTGAAGCCGGTGTCGCTGAAGAAGGCGCGCGAGATGGAGCCGGAGTTCAATGCCATCATCGCCAGCGAAGATGGTGTGGACGAGTTGATGGAACTGGGCGAGCGCCTGGAAGATATGACGCGCAACGTCGGCATGCACGCGGGCGGCGTGCTGATCGCGCCGGGCAAGCTCACCGACTTCTGCCCCCTGTATTGCGCCGAGGGCAGCGAGAGCACCGTGAGCCAGTACGACAAGGATGACGTGGAAGCGGTCGGCCTGGTGAAGTTCGACTTCCTGGGCTTGCGCACGCTGACCATCATCGACTGGGCGGTGCGTTACATCAAGGGTTCGGGCATCGAAGGCACACAAAACTTCAACATCGACACCATTCCGCTCGACGACAAGCCGACCTACGACAAGATATTCAAGACCGCCAATACCACTGCCGTGTTCCAGTTCGAATCGCGCGGCATGAAGGACACGCTGGTGAAAGCCAAGCCGGATTGTCTGGAAGACCTCATCGCCTTGAATGCCCTGTACCGTCCGGGTCCGATGGACTTCATTCCCGACTACATCAACTGTAAACACGGGCGCCAGCAGGTGATCATGCCGCATCCGCTGCTGGAGAAGGTGGTCGGCAACACCTACGGCATCATGGTGTATCAGGAACAGGTGATGCAGTCGGCGCAGGTGGTGGCGGGCTACAGCCTGGGTGGCGCGGACATGCTGCGCCGCGCGATGGGCAAGAAGAAGCCGGAGGAGATGGCCGAGCAGCGCGGCATCTTCGTGGCGGGCGCGGCGAAGAACAACATCGACGAGAAGAAGGCGAACGAGATCTTCGACACGATGGAGAAGTTCGCGGGTTACGGCTTCAACAAGTCGCACGCTGCGGCCTACTCGCTCGTCGCCTACCAGACGGCCTATCTCAAGTGCCATTATCCCGCCGCGTTCATGGCCTCGACCATGACCTCGGAAATGGTCAACACCGACAAGGTCAGTTTCTTCTACCAGGATACGGTGCAGCAGGGCATCAGCATTCTGCCGCCGAACATCAATAGTTCGCTGTTCCGCTTCACTCCGGTAGACGAAAAGACCATCGCTTACGGACTCGGCGCGATCAAGGGCACGGGCGAAGGCGCGGTGGAGAACATCGTGGCGGCGCGCGCGGACGGTCCGTTCAAGGACTTGTTCGACTTCTGCCGCCGCGTGGACAAGCGCATCGTCAACCGCCGCACCATCGAAGCGCTGATCCGCGCGGGTGCGTTCGACAGCATCAACGACCACCGCTACCAGTTGCTCGCTTCGCTGGATGCCGCGCTGGGCAGCGCGGAACAACATGCCCGTGCTGCCAACCAGAACAGCCTGTTCGGCGACGACGAGAGCGTCGATCTGCCGGTACAGATGGCGGATGTGCCGCGCTGGAAGTTGCGCGAACAACTGCGCAGGAAAAGACCGCGCTGGGTTTCTATCTCAGCGGGCATCCGTATCAGGAGTTCGCCGCGGAACTGTCGAATTTCGTGAAGCACAAACTGGCCGACATCACGCCGGACATCATCACCCCGCCCAGCGGCAATGGCGGCGGATATGGCAACGGCGGCGGAAGGCGCAACAACGCCAAGGCACTGGTGTTGGCGGGCATGGTCAACGGTGTGCGCATCATCCAGACGCGACGCGGCAAGATGGCCGTGCTCACGTTGGATGACGGCAGCGCTGCGCTGGAGGTGGTGGTATTTAACGAACTGTTCGATGCCAACCGCACCTGGATACGCGACGACGAGTTGCTGGTGGTGAATGGCAAAGCGGAGCTGGATGCCTATTCGGGCGGCATGCGCGTCACCGCAGACGAGCTATATGATTTCGCCTCCGCCCGCGCCGCCTTCGCCAAACGCCTGGACATCTCCTGTTCCATCGACGGCAAGGTGCGCGTGCCGCAACTGGCCGAGTTGCTCAAGCCATACTGCGGCGGCAAATGCCCGGTGCAGATCAATTACCAGAATCTCATCGGCAGCGCGCCGCTGCGGCTGGGGGAGGCATGGCAAGTCACGCTGCCGGAGGAGCTGCTGGAGAATCTGCGCGCATTGTGCGGTACGCAGAACGTGCAGGTCGTCTACGGCTAAATCCTTTATTGCACCAGTGCCCATGCTGTGACGACGGACGGGGGTGGAGTAATGAGCAAGAAGGAGTAGGATGACGTCATCGAAGAGTTGTTGCTGTGTCTGGTGTCGGTAGTCTGTACTTAAACTTTAAAACTAGGAGCGGAAAATGAAAAAAAGTATTAGTGCAGTTGCAATTGCGGCTTCAATGTTGGTTGCCACTTCTGCCATGGCTGAAGGCGCGAAGAATGAGTTGTCGGTTTCCGCGAACATCGACAGTAGTAGCACAACAACGAGTCCCGGGACTGGTTCGACTAGCAATAACTCAACCATGGTGTTGGTCGGTCTTGGTCAATACCTGACTCCCAAGTTGGTTCTGAGAGAGAACCTGTTTGTGATGCAGGCAGGAACAGGCAACGGCAAGGCGGATACGATCATGGTAGGTGTCGCAGCCAAGTACTATTTTGGTCTGCCTGCCAAGTCGGAATGGGTTCCTTTCGCTGGTGGCGGTATAAACGTGGTTCAGATGAAATCGGGCGGCTTCACCTCCACTGGTGCCGGTATCCAGGCAGGTGGCGGCGTGTCTTATTTCGTCACAGAAGCGGTCTCGGGCGATATCGAGTTGCAAGGTTATGGCAACTACACTAGTGGCACTCAGGGTGTCATAACGGTAGACAGCACAACCACTGGGGTTAAACTTCTGGTTGGCACAACGATACGTTTCTAAAGGCGTAATTCAAAACAGGCCGCGATTGCGGCCTGTTTTTTTTCAAGTCCAGAATGAACGATCATATGAAATCGCTGATTCGTGTATTGGTTTTAATGTTGTCTTTTTGCGTCTTGCCGGCGAGCGCCGAGCAGGAGAAAGTCGCTGTCGTGGTGTACGGGCAGGATGCCGCCGCCAAACAATATCTGCGCGTTGCGCAGACCCGTATGGAGCAGTTGCTCAGCGACAACGGCATGATCGTTCTTGATCAGAAAAAAGCCGAAGAACTGAAAAAATCCTGGGGACGTCTGAGCGATCCGGGTGCGCTGATCACGGCAGAAGATTTTGTCGAAAATGCCGGGCGTTTCAAGATTTCCGGGATCTATCGCGTCTATCTGGGGGTTGGGAAGACCAACGGGCTTTCTTCCATCTTTACGGCTACCGCCGTGGCGGATATCCGCTTCATCGGCGAAGACGCGCAGATCAAATCGGCAGCCTCCCTGCCGATGGGAACCAAAGGCATGCCGCCTTCCGATGGCTTGACCGAGTCGGCGGCGGTCAACAACGCGATCCAGCGCGCGGTCGATCTGGCAGTGGAAAAATATGGCTTGAAGGTGATGGACATCACCAACCCGAGATTGGTCAAGTTCTCGCTGAAAAACCTGCCGGAGTTGGGTGGCAGTGCGGTTGAAGTCACGCCGCCGCCTTTGCTGGCCGTAAATGACGACATGGTGAAATATGCCAAGTTGAAGTCGGACGATTGGACCTCCGAAGAACCAACCTGCGTGCGAGGCTCTACCGACGGGCGGATGGGGGCTGTCGGTACCTACATCATGAGCACGACATATGGATTCGGCAGGCCGACGCGCACGTATGCGTCGGCGCTGCACATCGTGGATATCGACGCCAAGAATGAAGTCGAGCAGTTCGATGTTTCGATCAAGGACTCCCGCTACCAAAAAGGCGGATCTAAGATCACCGATTGCAAATTCCTGCAAACCTGGCGCTATGTCGCCGCTGTTTCGCAAAGCCATCTGATATTCGTCGACACCGAGCGCGGCGTAGAGCTTGGCAGGGTGTATTTCGAAGAGCCGTTTGGTAAACCGGTGTTGATGCATTTGCGCTCCGGCGGGAACGATTATCTGGCGGTCATCGAGGGTGCGCGTCGGCTGTATTATCAGATCGTGCGTGAGTGATGCCGCGTTCCCTGTGGGGCGTTGTGGTGTGATTTCTTTGGGCGGAATTCTATGATTATTCGTGCTGCATTTAGCGTCGTGTTATCCGGACTGTTATTTTCCTCCGCGTCTTTTGCTGTGCAATGCAGCGGAGGCGGCGCCAAGCCGGACTGGGTGGAGATTCCAGAGTCGGTCACCGACGAGTATTTTTTTGCGGCCGGCGTGTCGGACGATCCGCGCGCGTCCTTGGCTGAGCGCATCGCAACCGCCAAGCAAAATGCGTTGAAGAGCCTTTCCGAAGTCATTGAGGTTTCCGTCAAGAATTCCCTGGTGCTGGAGCAATCGAGCCGGAATGTCGCCGGCAAAGAATTGACCGACTCCACTTTGCTTTCGATTACCAAGACATCGACTAATGCCTCCCTGCGCAACGTGGAGGCGGTGGCGACATGGGAAGATCCAAAGACCTGCGCCATCTGGTTGCGTGCTCGCGTCTCCAAGCAGCATGTCGAGCAAGGTAAACGCGAAGGATTGGCCAAGACGCTGTTCGGTGTATTGAACGAGCATTTGGCGGTCGTGCAGAATGAAAGCGCGCCGCTGAACAGTCGTTTGTCTGCCGTGGACGCCGCGCTGGAAGTGCTGCCCCGGATCGCTTTGGAGTTTGTTCCCGAAGCCAGTTCGGCGGATCACTACAGCCAGATATTGAACCGCTTCAAAAAAGAATTACAGCAGGCACGCGATGATCTGGACCAGGCGAAAGCATCGCTGAGTGCCGCGGATTTATTGGTCAACAAGGCGAGCGGACAAACCAGCGAGATTGAAAAGTCCAAGTCGCTGGGCGCAGCAGCGATCGCTTACAAAACCTTGCTGGCGAAGCATAGCAACGGTTTGCCGCCGGTCTTCGAGTCCGGTGACATCCTGTTCAAGCTGGGCGAAGTGGAGGAGTTGAGGGGTAGCTCTTGCGGGGCAAAGAGTTATTTTCAACAGGCTGCGGATTCCAGGCTGATCAATGACCGCCGCGAGATCGCCAGAAAAAAATCCGACGCGCTGGGCTGTTCGGCAGAAGACATGGAAAAGACCGTGTGGCGGCAATATTTCGAGGGCAGAGCCACGACGCTCGTTTGCTATTTCAATGCGGGCGCCGATAAGGGGGCGTGGAATAAGGCCTGCGACGGCTTGAACAATATCGTGCGGCCACTGGGTGCCGATGTCGTCGTCAGGATGCAGCCCCTTACTCCGGCACAGTTGCAGGCCTTGCAGAAAGGCCAGATACCGGAAAGTTTGGGCGAGTCTGGGAAATTGGTGCTGGGCGTGGTCGCGTTGGGGAAAATGAAAAGTCGCGTTGATCGTGACCCTTCCGGGCGCGGGCACGAATATCAATTCGAGGGCGGCATGACAACATTTCTGCTGGAGAACGGTTCGACAGTATTTGCTGATCGTTTTCAGGGAACGACCGGATGGAATCCGATCTCCCGCGAAATGGTGATGGACGTATTGGGGATCAACGTGGTTAAACGGTGGCGGGATAAATTCTCAAAATTTTTGCGCCACGAGTTGAATCAATGAAAGAGCTAGCAAGATATCCGGGCCGCACGGTTTGAGCGTCATGCACAGTAGCCAAATGTTTTAGTCGGCTTTCGTGCAAGCCTTGTTCTGCCTTGTATGGCCGCTGTTTATGGGAATAGTAGGGGTGTGGCTGTCTTGTGGCTTTACTTGGGATGCTGTAAATTCGAGGCTGTTTAGCTCATTTCGTTAACTCATCAGGGAGTGTTTCAAATGTCCAAGGTCACCAATGTGTTGCTGGCTTCTGTTGTCGCTTTCGGCGTCGCCGCTTGTTCTACCCCGCCTGCCAAGGTGGAAAAGGTTGCCGAGTGCGTGTTCCCCAACTCCAAAGAAGCCGCGCCATTGTGGGTGTGTGATGCGCCTGTCGAAGGCATGGCAGTAGGTGCGGTTGGCTCTGCGGCCAAGTCTGATGCCGGTGTTGCCTTCATGAAGCAGATGGCAGCAACCGAAGCGCGCGTGCAACTTGCTCAGAACATGAAGGTGCAAGTGCAGAACATGGTCAAGCAGTATGCCGAAACCACCGGTGCGGGCACCAAGGAAACAGTGGATCGCGTGAACACATCGGTCACCAAGCAGATTACCGATCAGACTCTGCAAGGCACCAAGATATTCCGCAGCATTCAGGCACCGGATGGCACGATGTATGTGCTCGTCGGCCTGGATGAGACTGGCGCCCAGAAGCTCACCGAGACAGCACTCAAGACCAGCATGAACAACGATCAAGCCGCGTGGCAGCAGTTCAAGGCTCAAAAGGGTCAGGATGAGCTGGCCGCAGAGATCTCGAAACAAAAAGTCGGCGCTGCACAGTAATCCATCCGGCTCCGCATATATGCGGAGCCATCTTTTTTATGGATTGAGTTTTGGTTTTCCCCGGGTGTTCCATGTTATCTCTGCTTGAGAAGTCCTATTCCCTGTCGCGCAATGCCTTGTTGGTGCTGAGTGTTGCCTTGCTTCCATCCGCTGCTGCATTTGCCGCGTCGTTCACGATCGCCCCCGAGCTGCTGGGTGATCTGCGCGATCAGCGCGTGTTGCTCGCGGGAAAGGTGAAGGAACTGGACGAGGTCAGCAAGCAGATCGTCGTCTCTCAGGCAGACAAACGCTCCGCGACGGTATCGATCCGGCGCCTGGAATCGGACACCGAGCAGGCCAAGACCAAGCTGGAAAAGCTGCAGGAATTCGACCGGGACAATCCGGGCACCATTTCGCAAGAACAGCTGCGTGCTGCCGAAGACCAGAACAGGCAGGCATTTCGCGCACTGAAAGATGCCAAAGACCGGAAATCGGGTGCGGAAACGCGGATCAATGCACTGAACGTCGAAGCAAGCACCAAGTACGCCGAATTCCTGCGCTTGCAAAAATCCTTTGAAAGAGATGTGGATCGCGTGGTGGACACCCAGTTGCAGGAACGCCTGCGCGTGCTGCAGGTGAAAAAAGAGGTGTCGGTCACCGAGCGGGTCGCGTGCGGCGACGATTCCATTCCGGTGTGCAAGGAACGTTCCAAAAAAGCTGCCGAACTGAAGGCGACAGAAATGGGCTCCGTGGTGTTCGTCAATTCGCTGACCGAGGTCAGGAACTTCAAGCTGAGCAAAGAAGAGATACGCAGCGAGGTGCAGGCGACGCTGTCGAACAAGGTGTTCTCCAACCAGCACATGGTGGGCGAGACCGAGTATGAGACGACCATCACGGCCAATGTCGAGCCGGCCATCGGCGATGCGTTGCGCGAGCAGATGGCAGGCGTGATTCGTTCTCAGGTGTACGACACGGTCGGCGGCAGGATTGATTTTTCGCAAGTGCAAAATCCGTCGCAATACTCTGACGTGGCGCAGGAGTCCGACGAGCCTGTGCCGGCAAAGCCCGCCAAAGGAAAGAAGAAAAAAGTAGTGCAGGAGGAAGTGGTAGAAGAGCAACCTGCCCCGCAGGAAGCAGCACCACGCCAGCCGGCTCCGGCCCCAGCGCCGGTGCGCAGGCTTGAAAGGCCGACGTTTACGTTTTGATGTTTGTTACTTTAGATTTGGAGAAATGAAATGAAGAAATCAGTTTTGGTATCCAGCCTGTTTGTTGCCGCGACACTGGCGTCGCAATCCGCACTGGCGGAAGTGAAGGTGCGTGCGGGTGTCGCCACCTCTACCTACGATTTGGGTGGAGACTACATAACAGCAAAGTCTACTTATACTCCGGCGAACGTTGGCCTGACCTTTTCCTCCGATCTGGCTGCGAATAAGAGTTGGTATGTTGACGGGTCATACTCCAGCGGTTCGGGTAAGCATGACGGCTGGACATATCTTGGCACTCCATCCGAATCGTTCAAGCGCTCGGATTTCGCACTGACCGGCGGGGTGGTTTTTATGAACCAGAATAACGGGATGGCAGGTAACGTCTATGTTGGATACAAGTCTGGCAAGACTACGTTGGGGGCGAACAAGGCGGTTCTCATAGCTCGAACCGTGAATACAGCAAACACGGCTTGGTCTGAAGAAACTTTTGAGACAAGCGGGGTCATTGTTGGCGGTGGAGCCAGTTATCCCATTGCTGGCGGCAAAGCTGGTTCAGTTGGCGTGAACCTTGGCATTGGTATCATGAGTGCGACTTGGAAGGATAACTCTGTCCGTGGCTATAACGTGAAAGCGGATACTGCGGTGGGCGGGAGTCTTGGCGCGAACTACACCTTCCCGTTCTCGTCGAACTTTGGCGTGGTCGCAGATTTGAAGTATCACTCGTATAACTATAAATTCGGCACTGCCAACTTTACTGTCAGGGAAAAGATCACCACCCTCGGCGCCTCGCTCTACGCGAAGTTCTGATAGCTGCTGATGCCTGCCCGCATGCTTCGCAATTCGCTCTTGCTTCTGGTCGCAGCCCTGCTCTTGCCGGGTTGCGCCGGAGCGGGACCGAAAGCGGCCAGCGAGAAAGCAGTTTCAGGTGCGCCAGCCTGGGTGCTGAATCCGGACAAGCCGGGCTTTACCAGTGTGGTCGCTTCGGCACCGAAACAGGACTGGGGCGGGCACGCGGCGCAGTACCGCGTGGCGGAGATGAAGGCACGTCAGGAATTGGCGCAGATGGTGCGCGTACGGGTCGAGTCTACCAACCGGTACGCTACCGAGGATCGGGCGGGCAAGGTTAGTCGTAATGCGGATGTGGAGACGAAACTGCAGAGCAGTGTCGATCTCAGTCTTGAATCGGCGCGTGTCGCCGAAGAATGGACCGATCCGCAAAGCGGCGAGTTGTATCTCTGGCTGGTCACGCCTGGCCCATGATTGGCCGGTTCTTTTGCGGGCTGGCTGTAAGCGTGCAAACGTAGTACAGAACGGGCAGCTTTGTGCTGCCTTTTCTTATTGAAGAGTATCTCGTGCAACCATGAAGGAGGGTCACATGCGCAAACCGATATCTATCTTGTTTACATTGCTGCTTTCGCTCGGCTTGTCTGCCTGTGCGAAGCTGCCTGTGAAGGCGGTGAATAGCCAGGAGGAGCAACGGAGCCATGCTGAAAAGGCGCAGGGCGAACTGTCTTCCGAAGTTCATAAGTGAGGTCGATATGCGCGGAGCTGATTTGAGCTTGAAATATATTTGCTGCCTGGTCGGGCTGGTGATGGCGAGCGCCTGCTTCGCTGCAGATGACGCCATCGAGATCGTCAAGGCGGAAGGCAGTGTGGCGTTGAACGATCCCTCCGGCAAAGAAGAAAAAGCCGTCGCTTCCAAAAGCGTCCTGCCACCAAAAAATATCTTGGCGACCGGGCCGAACGGCCGCGCGGTAGTGCGTATGGGCAATGCCGGCTACATCGTGCTCGAGAAGAACAGCAAGGTGGAACTCGGCAATCCCAAAGACCATGCCGGTTTCCTGAGGCAGATCACGGGAATGATCTATTACGCGTTGAACACCATCAAGGGCAGCCAGAAGATCGAGATCCGTACAAAGACCGCCACTCTTGGCGTTCGTGGCACGCGTTTTCTGATCACGGACATGCCGGATCGCAATGAGATCGGCATGCGCAAAGGCTTGGTCAGCGTGACCAGTCCCGAGGGCGAGTTCGAGATACACCGCAAGTCCGAGCTGGACGAATTCGAGGCGTACAAACAAGCGGGCAAAGATGCGGTCGCGAAACAGAAGCGGGAGTTCGAAGAATACAAAGCCAATACGGAACGCGAATTCGTCGAATACAAACGCGAGTTCAGTCTGGGCGCGAACCGCATGGCGAGCTTCGACGGCAAGCGCGTCGTGGATCGTCCGCTCAGCGCCGAATCCATAAAAGACATGGAGACCATCGAGTCCTATGCCGAGGAATGGCTAAAAGAAGTGCGTGACTGAGGAGGGACGGTATATGGATCGTATTCGCAGCATTCTGCTGGTCACGCTGGCTTCCCTGTTGGTGGCGGCATGTGCGGGAAATGTTAAGCCGCCAGTCAATGAACGGCCGGCGTGGATAGACAACCCGGGCAATGGAGTTTCCGCTTCTGCCGGCGAACATATACGCGGCAGGGTCGCGCAAGAGGAGTTGGCCATTCAGCGTGCACGGGCCGAGTTCGCGAAGCGATTCGGCGTGAGCATTCAATCCGCGCAGACGCTCTCGACCACGGTGGCGAATGGCCGGGCGAGCACGGTGGGTTCTCAGCAATCCCGTGAGGATGCAAAGCAGGCCGATGTCAAAGCGGTGGTCAAGGCCAAATGGCGAGATCCGGATACGGACGTGTTGTGGGTGTGGCTGGTTCCGAGTGACCAATGAGCGCACATAGGGGAGGGCGTATGCGAGAAATCGGCAGAGTACTTGCAGCAACAATTCTGCTTGCGGCAAGCATGCCCGCCCTGAGTGCCAATACTCAGGACGATTTCGATGCATACCGCCGCCAGCAACAACAGGGCGCGCAAAAACTCAGGACAGAATTTCGTGCCTACAAGGAAAAGCAGGATGCCGAATTCGCGGATTTCCTGAAAAGCCAGTGGCGCGAGTTCGAGACTTTCCAGGGCAAGCTGCGCATCAAGGAACCCAAGCCCAAACAAGTGCCGGTAGTGCAGCCCGTGCTTCCCGCAAAACCTCCAGCACCTGCACCGATTCCCGATATCCAGGTTAAGCCGGCGCCCGTAACACCTCCTTCCGTACCTCCGGTCGTGACCCCGGTGGTGGTCGCTCCCGCTATTCAACCCGTCGCACCTCCTCCGCCACAACCGAAACCGGTGCCTCTGGCGGCTAACGTTCTGGAGATTTCTTTTTACGGCAATGCGGTGAATTTCGTCTTCGACCCGCAATGGAAGGCGTACCGTTTGCCCGGCGGCGCCAAGCCGGAGGCGATGAGCGCTTTCTGGACGATGATGAGCGGCAGCAAATATGAGCCGACGATCCAGGCTATCAACGATGCGCGACGCGATCTGAAGCTGGACGACTGGGGATATGTGTCGCTGTGGCGCAGTGTCGCGCAGGCCTTGCAGCCGGAGCGTAAAGCGGAGCAGAACCTGTTGCTCTGGTATTTCCTCATCAAGTCTGGTTATGACGTGCGTTTGGGCTATTCGGGATCGGACGTGCACCTATTCGTCGCAGTCCGGCAGCAGGTGTATTCGACCAAGTTCACGGCGGTCGGCAACCAGACTTACTACGCGGTGCTGGCGGCGGATCACGGCAACAGCATCCGCACTTTCTATACTTATGAAGCCAGCTATCCGAACAAGCTCAAGCCGCTCGACATCGGTTCCGCTTCGACCGGCTTCACCAAGGCGGTATCGGCGCAGCGCGCATTGGTTTTCGAGTACAAGGGCGAAACGATCAAATTGAACGTGCCCTATGACCGCCGACTGGTGGAATACATGGGATCGTTCCCGCAGTCTGAGTTCCCGCTGTACTTCGATACCGATGGCAGTGCGTTGCTGCGTCAAGGCTTGGTGGCGGAATTGAGAAAACACACGGCGACGATGGGCGAGGAAGAGGCGGTGAATTTCCTGCTCGCCTTCGTGCAAAAGGCCTTTGCCTACAAGACCGATGCGGACCAGTTCGGCTACGAGAAATATTTCTTCGTCGAAGAGTCCCTGTACTATCCCTATAACGACTGCGAGGACCGCTCCGTGATGTTCGCGTGGTTGGTGCATGAGTTGCTCGGCATCAAGACAGTCGGCTTGCTCTATCCGGGGCACATGACCACGGCGGTGGCACTCAGGCAAGTGAGGGCGGACTTCTCCACGGTGGAGTACCAGGGCAGCCGCTTCGTCATCGCCGATCCGACTTACATCGGCGCCACAGCCGGCATGGCGATGCCCTCGTATGCAAAATTGAAACCGAACCGTGTAGTGGATATCCAGTACTGATTCGATGCCGGGTGAAGGACAAATCTTGAACAGCGTCCGAGCGCAGGAGTAGAATCGCCAGCCTGTTGCAAATGCATTCAATCGAGAGGTGTATAAGTAACACCAGATGGACGCCGTGGGGATATTGCCGCTGGATGTGGTTGGCTGGTTGGTCCAGTTCTGGATCGCGCTCGGGGTGGCCGGGCTAGTCCTGCAGCGCGCGCCGCAATCGATCAACCACGTCGTTTTCCCGCTCAGCGCACTGACCTCGCTGCTATTGGCGGCCACGGGATTATGGGCGCTCGCCGCACCTCCCAACATCATGGTGTTGCCGCTCGGTCTGCCCGATCTGCCGTTCCATCTGCGCCTCGACCCTCTTTCGGCTTTCTTCCTGATCCTGCTGGGCGGCGCTTCGCTGGGTGTGTCCCTGTTCAGCGCCGGCTATTTCAAACCCATGGCAGGCAACACGCTCGGCCTGCTGTGCCTTCAATATCACCTGTTCCTCGTCGGCATGACGCTGGTGTTGCTGGCGGACGATGCCTACATGTTCATGGTGGCGTGGGAGACCATGGCGCTGGCTTCCTATTTCCTGGTCACCACCGATCACAACATTCCCGACATCCGCAAGGCAGGCTTCCTGTATCTGCTGATCGCACATGTCGGTGCCATCGCCATCCTGCTCAGCTTCGGTGTGATGCAGGGCGGGCACGGCATCGCTGCCTATACCTTCGATGCGATGCGCGGGGCGCATCTGCCTGCGTTCTGGGCCTCGGTCGCGTTCCTGCTGGCATTGTTCGGCTTCGGTGCGAAAGCCGGCATGCTGCCGCTGCATGTCTGGCTGCCCGAAGCGCATCCCGCAGCCCCGTCGCCGGTCTCCGCGCTGATGAGCGGCGTGATGCTGAAGACGGCGATCTACGGCATCCTGCGCGTGACCTTCGATCTGCTCGGCACGCAGGTCTGGTGGTGGGGTGTGCTGGTGCTGGCGCTGGGATTGATCACGGCCGTGTTTGGTGTGATGTTCGCCGCGGTGCAGGGCGACATGAAACGGCTGCTGGCCTACTCCTCCATCGAGAACATCGGCCTGCTGCTGGTGGGTATCGGCCTCACCATCATCTTCCACGTCTATGGCAAAGACATGCTGGCCGCCTTGTCGCTCACCGCGACGCTGTATCACAGCCTCAACCATGCGATGTTCAAGAGCCTGCTGTTCATCGGCACCGGCTCCATCCTGCATGCCACGGGCGAGCGCAACATGGGGCGATTGGGCGGCCTGATCCACCACATGCCCTGGGCATCGGTGCTGATGTTGCTCGGTGTGCTGGCCATCGCGGGCATGCCGCCGCTGAACGGCTTCGTTTCCGAATGGCTGCTGCTGCAGGCCTTCCTGCTGTCGCCGGGTTTGCCCAACAGCTACATCAACATGCTGGTGCCGGTGGCGGCAGCGGTGATCGCGCTGGCTGCCGCGCTGGCCGCTTACGTGATGGTGAAATTCTACGGCGTGATCTTCCTCGGGCAGCGTCGCGAGAAAGTGCTGGAGCATGCGCACGATGCGGGCTGGTGGGAACGCGCCGGCATGGCCTGGCTGGCGCTGCTGTGTGTGCTGCTGGGGCTGGCGCCCGTGTACGTGGTGCAACACATCGATCATGTCTCGCACATGCTGCTCGGCACGCAACTGGGCAATGCCGCCGCCGACTGGCTGTTCCTGACCCCGGTGGATACCGAACGCGCCAGCTACAGCCCGCTGTATTTCCTGCTGGCGGTGCTGGGTGTGATGTTGCTCACCACGCTGTGGGTGCGCCGGCTGTACCACGGCCGTTTGCGGCGCAGCAGCGCGTGGGATTGCGGCTTCCCCGCGCAGACTGCGCGCATGCAGGATACTGCCGAAGGCTTCGGCCAACCGATACGCCGCATCTTCGAACCGTTCTTCAAGATCGAAAGCGAGTTGCCCTCAGCGTTCGATGCGCAACCGCGTTATCACGGGCGCAGCGATGACCGGCTGTGGTTCCTGCTGTATCTGCCGATCGCACGCCTCACCGAAAAATTGTCCGGCTGGGCTGCGCTGTTGCAGCACGGGCGCATCCATCTGTACCTGAGCTATACCTTCGTGACGCTTGTCGTCCTGCTGATCTTTGTGTGATGGACAATTCCGAACTCATTTTGGCCATCGTGTTCCAGCTCACCCAGCTGCTGCTGGTGGTGCTGGCCGCGCCCTTGCTGACCGGCTGGGTGAACCAGTGTCAGGCTTGGTTGCAGAACCGCTCCGGTGCGGGCGTGCTGCAACCCTACCGCGTGCTGCACAAGCTGTTCCACAAGGACGCGGTGATCGCGCATAACGCCTCTTGGCTGTTCCGTATCACGCCTTACATCGTGTTCGGCTGCATGTGGCTGGCGGCCGCCATCATCCCCATCATCGCGGTCGATCTGCCGTTCTCGCAGGCAGCCGATGTGATTGCGCTGGTCGGCGTGTTCGCACTGGCGCGCATGTTCATTTCTCTGGCAGCAATGGACATCGGCACTGCGTTCGGCACGCTGGGGGCACGGCGCGAGATGCTGGTGTCTTTCCTTGCCGAACCGGCGCTGCTGATGGTGCTGTTCAGCGCGTCGATGATCAGCCATTCCACGCAGCTGCCGCGCATTGTCGAAGCGCTGGCGCATCACCAGTTCGTGCTGTATCCGAGCCTGGCCTTCGCCGGCTTGGCGTTCGTGATCGTGTTGCTGGCGGAGAACGCGCGCATCCCTGTGGACAACCCGAGCACGCACCTCGAACTCACCATGATCCACGAGGCGATGATCCTCGAATACTCGGCGCGCCACCTGGCGCTGATCGAGTGGGCCAGCAGCCTGAAACTGTTCGCCTACATCAGCATCGGCATCGCGCTGTTCCTGCCGCACGGCATCGCCGAAGTGGGCAACTGGGCGGGACTGCCACTGGCGCTCGCGTTGCTGCTGCTGAAGCTGCTGCTGGCAGGCGCGGGGCTGGCCATACTGGAGACATTGATGGCCAAGATGCGCATCTTCCGTGCGCCGGAATTCCTGGGCACGGCTTTCCTGCTGGCTGTGCTGGGGTTGTTGATCCATTTCCTGCTGGGGACATGAGATGCAAATCCCGCTGACCCTGCAATTCATCAATCTGCTGGCGGCGCTGCTGCTGCTGATCGTGTTCGCCATGCTGGCGCAGCGCCGCATCCTGTCGCTGATCAATCTGTTCGCCTGGCAGGGGGCGGTGCTGGCCCTCAGTACCTTCGTGGTGGCCTACACCACGGCGCAGCATCATCTGTATTATTCCGCCGCGCTGACCTTGCTGCTGAAAGTGATGCTGTTGCCGTGGCTGCTGCATCGCCTGATGCGCAAACTGAACGTGAAATGGGATGTGGAGACACTGCTCAACATCCCCACCACCATGCTGGTCGGCATCGTGCTGGTGATCTTCGCCTTCAATCTCGCGGCACCGATCACGCTGTTGGCCGAGGGCATCACCCGCGGCCTGATCGGCATCGCATTGGCCAGCGTGCTGCTGTCGCTTCTGATGATGCTCACAAGGCGCAAGGCGGTGTCGCAGGTGGTGGCTTTCCTGTCGCTGGAGAACAGCCTGTTCTTTGCCGCCACCAGCGCCACGCAGGGCATGCCGCTGGTGGTGGAGCTGGGCATCGCGCTGGACGTGCTGGTGGCCACCTTCATCTTCGGCATCTTCTTCTTCCGGATCCGCGAGACCTTCGACAGTCTGGATATCGTCCATATGGAGAAGCTCAAGGATGATTGATATGCAACTCATGGCGCTGCTGCTCATCCCGTTGCTGGGCAGCGGGTTGCTGGCCGTGTTCGGCTCGCGCAAGTGGGCGGCCGAACTGAATTCGCTGATGAGCGGTTTCACTTTTATCGCCGCGGTGGCGCTGACCATGCGCGTGATCGATTCCGGTCCGCAGGTCGCCTTCAGCGAACAGTTCTTCATCGACCAGTTCAACGTGTTCCTGGTCGCGCTCACCGCTTTCGTGGCGTTCACCACCTCGCTGTTCTCGCGCCCCTACATGCGCATCGAACAGCATCACGGCAAGCTGTCCACCACCATGCTGCACCTGTACTACAGCATGTACCAGCTGTTCACCTTCACCATGCTGGTGGCACTGACCACCAACAACATGGGCATCATCTGGGTGGCGATGGAAGCCGCTACGCTGACCACGGTGTTGCTGGTCAGCCTGTATCGCACCCCGGCCAGCCTGGAAGCAGCATGGAAATATTTCATCCTGTGCGGCGTGGGCATCGCGCTCGCCTTGTTCGGTACCATCCTGCTGTACTTCGCCGCCGGGCGCGTGCTGGGCGAGGGCGGCACGGCGCTGCTGTGGACGCACCTGAACCAGGTCAAAGGCAATCTGGAACCCACGGTGCTCAAGCTCGCCTTCATCTTCCTGCTGGTGGGCTACGGCACCAAGATCGGCCTGGTGCCGCTGCACAGCTGGTTGCCGGATGCGCATGCGGAAGGACCCACGCCGGTTTCCGCGGTTCTTTCCGGGCTGCTGCTCAACGTCGCGCTGTGCGCGGTGATGCGCAGCAAAGTGCTGGTGGATGGCTCGCTGGGCACGCACTTCGCGGGCAACCTGATGATGGGCTTCGGCCTGCTGTCGGTGGTGGTGGCGGCGCTGTTCCTGTCGCGGCAGAAAGACATCAAGCGCATGTTCGCCTTCTCCTCCATCGAACACATGGGGCTGATCACCTTTGCTTTCGGCATGGGCGGACCGGTGGCCACCTTCGCTGCTATGCTGCACATGACCATGCACTCGCTGACCAAGTCGGCGATCTTCTTTGCAGTCGGCCATGCGGTGCAAAAGACCGGCACACAGCAGATGGAATATATCCGCGGTCTGCTGCAAGTCAGCCCGACCGTGGGCTGGGGTTTGGCACTGGGCACCTTCGCCATCCTCGGCATGCCGCCGTTCGGCGTGTTCGCCAGCGAGTTCCTCATCATCACCACGGCGATGCACGAGTATCCGTGGACGACGCCCATACTGCTGATCGCGCTCGGCATCGCCTTCGCCTCCATCTTCGGCAAGGTGCAACCCATCGTGTTCGGCGAGACCACCGCCAAGCCCTTGCCGCATCCGCCCGCGCTGATGCCGGTGTTCGCCCATCTGCTGCTGGTGCTGATCCTGGGCCTCTATATGCCGCCCTACCTGGCTGACTGGTACCGCCAGGCAGCGGCGCTACTGGGATAAACGACATGCCGATCAAACATCCCCATCTGCAACTTGAGCGCATGCACAGCGCGATCCCCGCCTGGCACGGCACGATCGCCGATGCGGATCTGCAGCCGATCTGCCAAAGCGTGCGCGATGGCGGCGGTCGCCTGCTCGCGCTGTGGGGCAGCGATGAGCGAGAACAGAGCAACGGATACGCGCTGCATGTGACGCTGGTCAACGAAACGGGACTGGTGTGCCTGACCTTGCCGCTGCCTGCCGAACAACCGCACTATGCGGACATCAGCAGCATCTTCCCCGCGGCCAGCCGCATGCAGCGTGCCGCCTACGACCTGCTGGGCATCTACGCGCGCGAAGGCGGCGACCATCGAAAATGGCTGCGTCATGCGGCGTGGCACAGAGGCAGCTTCCCGTTGCGCAAGGATTTCGATGCGGCGGCAAGCCGTACTGAAGACGCGGATGACTATCCCTTCGTGCAGGTGGAAGGGCAGGGCGTGCATGAGATCCCGGTGGGGCCGGTGCATGCAGGCATCATTGAGCCGGGACATTTCCGTTTCTCCGTCGTCGGCGAGAAAGTGCTGCGGCTGGAAGAACGACTGGGTTACACGCACAAGGGCATCGAGAAACGTTTCGAGAGCATGAGCTTGCAGCAGGGCGCGAAACTGGCCGGACGCGTGAGCGGCGACAGCACGGTGGCGTACGCCTGGGCGTATGCGATGGCGGCGGAGAACATCGCCAGGGTCACACCGTCCAGCCGCGTGTTGTGGCTGCGCGCCTTGTTGCTGGAGCGCGAGCGCGTGGCCAACCATCTGGGCGATCTCGGCTATCTGGGCAACGACGTCGCGCTGTCGTTCGGTTTCGCCCAGTTCTGGATTCTGAAAGAGCAGGTGCTGCGCAACAATGCCGCGCTGTTCGGCCATCGTTACCTGATGGATAAGATCGTGCCGGGCGGCGTCACGGCGAAGCTCACAGCCGAGGGCAAGCGCGTCATCGAACAGGAATGTGCCATGCTGGAGCACGAAGTGGGTGTGCTGCGCGGCATTTACGAAGAGCATAGCGGCATGCAGGATCGCTTCATCGGCGCCGGGCGCGTGGAGCCGAAACTGGCCGCGCAGCTTGGTTTGTGCGGACTGGCCGGGCGTGCCAGCGCGCAGGCATGGGATGCGCGTGCGCAGTTCCCCTGCGTGCCGTACGACAAACTGGATGTGCACATGGCGACCCATCGCAACGGCGATGTCGCGGCGCGCGTCATCGTGCGCTTCGATGAGTTGTTCGAGTCGTTGCGCTTGCAGCGCGAGATACTGGTCAACCTGATCTACGAGGAAGACGAACCGGCATTGCTTGAGAAGTTGCGCGCGCATGGTTTCGGCATCGGCATGGTGGAAGGCTGGCGCGGTGAGGTGATGGTGGCGCTGCACACCGATGCGCAAGGTAACCTCGCGCGGGTGCATCCGCACGACCCCTCATGGCAGAACTGGCCGGTGCTGGAACACGCCATCATGGGCAACATCGTGCCCGACTTCCCGCTCATCAACAAATCGTTCAACTTGAGTTACTCGGGGCAGGATCTCTGATGTATCAGATACTCAAACAGATCTTTAAAACGGGCATCAAGACCGAAACGCCGCCGCAAGCGGACGAGTCCATGCGTCAGGTCGAACAACGCTTGCAGCAGGAGATACTGGATGTGTTCGGCGGTGCGCTGGCGATCCGCGTGGTGGATGCCGGTTCCTGCAACGGCTGCGAGCTGGAGATACACGCCGTCAACAACGCCTATTACAACATCGAAGGTCTCGGCATCAAATTCGTCGCCAGCCCGCGCCACGCTGACTTGCTGCTGGTCACCGGCCCCGTATCGCGCCACATGGAGCTCGCGCTGAAACGCACCTACGATGCCACGCCGGAACCCAAACTGGTGGTGGCCATCGGTGACTGCGCCTGCGACGGCGGCATATTTTGTTCTCAAGGCGCTAATGGCGCGGGCGAGAGCTACGCTACTTGCGGCAAGGTCGCGAACGTCATCCCGGTGGATGTGGCGGTGAGCGGTTGTCCGCCCACGCCGACAGCCATCCTGCAAGGCATCCTCACCGCCATCAGTGCGAAAAAGTAATTAGCAATAAGAAAAAAGTAGAGGTTGGGTGAATGGTAGAAATCGGCCAGCTACTAAACGTCTCAAACTCGGCCTTATGTAGCGCTCCACATAAGGCCGATTATGTAGACTGCTCGATTATGGAGAATAGCAACAGTGAATTATCGCGGAAGCCAAGCACCAAGCGACTTCTACGAAGAAATTGATTGTGCGAAGTCGACATAATTTCTGGAGCTAGGCAACGGCCTGTAAAAGCAAAATCGGTCGTAGATTTCCTGTGAGAACGCACAGGGGCTGGTAGTGCCGCGATGACGATCATGTGAGTGTCACCTCGTCAACAACTCCCTTCCCTTGGTGGATTGCGGATTATGTAGACCTTTGCATTAACGTCTTCCGCACCAGCTAAGGTCTTAAGGGTGGGCACAGAGCATCAAGTCCACATAATCAAGCAGTCTACATAATCGGCCATAGGAGACATCAGCGGTTTGCTGAATTGGCTGTCTGTGCAGGCCGCCGGGATGTCCGCTTTCTCTATGACCAGCAAGTAGTAGTTTTACAACCTTCAACCGGCTCTTTCTCCAGCGCATACTTGATATGCCAGTAACTGTTATACAGCACTGACCACAGCAGCATGCCTGCGATGATCCAGGCTGCGGACTTTAACAGCCACACGATGCTCCCGAATATTTTTCCGAGTCTGATTTTCGTTAAGGCCATCATTATGTACTTTGGTTTTTCGTCGCACTCCTCCAATACTTGGCACAATGATAAGGCTGACGAAGGGTTGCGCTGCATAATTGGTTCACTCAAGAGTCCGTAGCTCAAGTTGTTGTTTGATGCTTTCGGCAAGTTTATTGATCTCATCAATGTGAGAGTCGGCCTGTTCACCCGTTTCATGTAGATACGTTGCCAGGGCGCGCAGATCAACTGCGGCTCTGTCAATGTGCTCGATGGGTAAAACAAATTGGCGTGGTAACAATCTATAGAAAGGAATTGCGTCGGCTTTTGTCGGCAGGTCACACGAATTTTTCATAATCGCGTCATAAGCCCTGTCGGAGCGCGCTTTGTCGCGCGAAATGTGCGTATGAATTATGGGTGCGTAATAAGCAAGATTAAATCGCACTTCGCCAATAGTTTTCTTAAGTTCCTGAATTGGCTCGATCAAGAACTTGGAAAGGAGTTGTCCAATCACGAAAAGGATAACGCCACCCAAAATGGTGGATGCGGAGGTCCACAGGATTTTTTCGAGGTCGCTCATGTACTGGATGCCCAACGTAAAGGTAGCATTGAATCGTTTCTGAACACCAAGAGCAATCAGTTTGCCGGATGATGCGCAGCCGACCACTCGCTCGCCATTCTTTGGGCTTCGGCGATCTGCGTCGGGGTGCAATATCCCTTAAGTACTGGCAAAACTCGGGCGGTTTCTTTCGCGCCACCTGCATTTGCGAGGAGATACCACATCATCGCTTGCGTGTAGTCCTTCGAGACACCCTCACCATTGCAGTATTTATTGCCTAGGTTGCTTTGTGCCCCAGCATAACCCTGATCAGCCGCCTTTCGGTACCACATCACCGCCTGCGTGTAGTCCCGTGCCACGCCCTTACCTTTATCGTACATGACGCCTATGTTATTTTGCGCTGCTGCAACTCCAAGATCAGCCAGTGCCTTGGTCTGTTGAAACATAACTGCATCATTCTCAGCATCGCCAAAGAGTTTTGAAAATATGCCCATCATTCCCCCTTATTTGTTTTCGTAAAGTCTATAACAGGCACCACGGATAACCATAGCTGCCCGTTGACTCACGGTATCCTCTCCATACTTTTTTACACACCAACTTGCTGTTTTACCTCCAAACCAGCCGTCTGATTTTTCACCGACGTAGAAGTCGTATTTGCTGCAATCCACGATTATTTGCTGCGCGACAATATCGTTTTTTGTACCCGGTAAGTTAGCCAGCCAACACTCCTCGCGACTTTGCTCAGCCATTACCACTGATGAAAACAATGTGCAGAATACAAACAAGGTGATCTTTGTCATTTCTGGTGCCCCTTCGCTTAATCGCAGTTCTTGTAATTTCACGTTTCATAACCTTGCGAAAATTGTTGCAATTCAGGCAGCATCAAGTCTAAAAGACGTGCTGACAAAAATTGGCACAACCTGCCCGTTAACCAAGCCCGCATAACCAACGCACATTTTGTAGTAATCAGGCAGCCAATAATACATGCGGCAGGCAATCCGGAAAGGCCGAATTTCCGCCTCGGCTGGCAGTTGTTCTATGAATAATTTCCACGCCGCGTTCAAAAACCCGAATGGCACAGCAGGTGCTCGATACAGTGTGTCTTGTGGCGTTTCGGCGATTTCGATCTCTTTGCGCGTCTGCTTTGCGAGTAAGTCCTTTGGCATTATTTGCGGGTTACTATTTTTGTCGACTTTGATTATGTTGTTTGGCGGAGAAATACATTTTGCTATTACTGTTTCGCCAGCATCGGTAACTTTATTCAAAACCACTTCTTCTGAAACCAGCAAACCCTTGCGAAAGACCAGAGTTAAATTCCGCTCAAAAATGCTCGGTGCCGTACTGCCCCCCTGCTTAATCACCTCGCCTTGCGGAAATTTCATCGTGCCAGAATACCAATGCGCAAATACGCCGTCAGCGTATCCGGGGAATATCGTTTCCAGATTCAGGGCATTCACCCCCTCGCCGTGAAAGTCATTTATTTCATTCAGATAGAGGCGACCATCCTCAATCGACCATGAAGCTACGTAGCCATTCCAACATAATGATGACCTTCCTCTGGATTCTTCCCCAAATGGGTTGGCGATCCCGGTTCGCGCAAAGTAATCATTAAGCGGGTACTCTCGCCCATGTAGTTCCGCATCACGATAAAATATTGGCTCTGAAAGCTGTACGGTCATTTTGTTAATCCATCGACGGAAAGTATGGGGTGGATAATTGATTGCTGCCTTACCTGATTTTCGGTCCGACAACCCATTAGCGGCAAGCAGATAAATAGGGGAATTTTTATGCATGGCTCGTTATTGAAATGGCTCGGTGGTGTAAGTAGAGGGTCAATAAGTGGCAAATTAAGAAACGGTGTGTCACCCGTCAAGCTGAACAAGCTCTACGTGGGTGATCGTGGCATTTACAATATGGCAAACAATGAAGCGGTATTGCGGCTATGGCTGCCAGTGCCGCTCAAAAATGCAATGGATGAAGCAATAGCGGCAATGGATGTGACCGGCGCAAAATACCTGCGTGAATTCTTTGTGGTGTATTTGTATGGTGCACATGAGTTGCTGCGTATGAGAGCTGAGAAAACGGGGCTTTACTATGTGCCGCCGCCAGCACCGAACTCGGTGGAAATCTCGTCGGTATTATGTTCCCGTGTTGCGGTTGTCGATTGCATTCCGGGGCTGGGCAAAAATATTGTGGCAACGAAAATTCAAATCCCACAGAAGATTAAGGATGACCTGAGTATACTGGCTAACAATGCCGGTGTTCCCATATCCCGCTTTGTGCGAGAGTTGATGGTATCCCATTTCTTGGGCCATACAGTTTGGCCGGAAAGGTTTATGGACTGGGAGCAGGATGAAGAAAGAATTGCTACTGACTGGGAAAATGGGATTGCCGAAAGTGAAACGGTTCGTTTAGATACTTGGCGCAAGGAAAAAGAAACATCTCTCGCTACATTTTCAGAAATCGAAACGATACGGTGATAGATAAGAAATCTTTTACATGTAAATTACGTTGGCTAAACTTCGTTGGAAAAAGCTGAAAGCGGACATTCCATCAGGTTACAACGACAGACTTTTCTTAAAATCACCACAGTCCGCTTTGGCCGATTATGTAGACTGCTCGATTATGGAGAATAGCAACAGTGAATTATCGCGGAAGCCAAGCACCAAGCGACTTCTACGAAGAAATTGATTGTGCGAAGTCGACATAATTTCTGGAGCTAGGCAACGGCCTGTAAAAGCAAAATCGGTCGTAGATTTCCTGTGAGAACGCACAGGGGCTGGTAGTGCCGCGATGACGATCATGTGAGTGTCACCTCGTCAACAACTCCCTTCCCTTGGTGGATTGCGGATTATGTAGACCTTTGCATTAACGTCTTCCGCACCAGCTAAGGTCTTAAGGGTGGGCACAGAGCATCAAGTCCACATAATCAAGCAGTCTACATAATCGGCCTTATGTAGCGCTCCACATAAGGCCGAGTAGCAGCCATGAACAGCATGCGACGTGACCGTCTTGTATGGGTTTGGCACCGTTTGAGAAAGCTTCAGTTGAGAATCAGGCAATAAGCGGCTGCAAGAAAAGGTATGCCCTCAAGCATTCGTGTCCTGCATATCTGCTCGGTAGATTTGCACATTGTCGCGACCGACTGATTTGGCGTAATACATGGCATCGTCGGCATTCTTGAGTAGCAGCTTTTCATCGTTGCCATGTTCCGGGTAGATGGCGATGCCTGTGCTTGAAGATATGTTCAAACTGCATCCCGCCAGCTCGAAAGGCTGGTCGAGCGAGTAACGGATCTTTTCCGCGACTTCCAATGCGTCCTGTTCCGCTTTGATAGAGGGAAGTAGTACGACGAACTCATCGCCGCCGATACGTCCCACGGTATCCGATTCGCGCAGGCAGCACAGGATACGTTGCGCCACTTCCTTCAGCAGCAGATCGCCCACGTTGTGGCCCAGCATGTCGTTGACGGGTTTGAATTTGTCCAGGTCGATGAACATCAGCGCCAGCTTGCCCTTGTCGCGTTTGGCGCTGGACAGTGCCTGTTGCAGACGGTCGGTGAACAGCATCCGGTTCGGCAGGTCGGTCAGCGGGTCGTGATAAGCAAGGTGCTGGATCTTCTCTTCCATCTCCTTGCGGTCGGTAATCTCGTAGAACCAGCCCAGAAGCGCCGGCTCGTTCTGATACTCCAGTTGCAGATAGGATGCCAGCACCCATTTTGTTCTTTCATGCTCATTGGGGATCAGCATCTCGACCAACCTATTGGTGACTTGTTCTCCCCGTCCGAGTTGTTCCAGCACCTCCGCGTAATCCTGCGGGTTCGCGTAATACTGATCCGGGTTGATGCCGAGCACGTTGGACGGCTCGGACTCCATCAAGGCGGCATAACGCTGGTTGGCGAACACCACTTGGCCGGTTGCAGTGTTTGTGATGCGTGCCGCGATCGGGCTGTTCTCCAGCATGAAACGAAAGCGTGCCTCGCTTTCCTGCAATGCGATCTCGTCCTTTTTGCGCTCGGTGATGTCTTGTATTGTGCCCAGCGAGCGAAGCGCTTTGCCCTCGGCATCGAACTCAGTCATACAGCGTTCATGGACGAACTTGATACGCCCGTCCGCAAAGCGCAGTCGGTGGACGATATCGTAGGGCTCGCGGCTGATGAGCGAATCGGTGTATGCCTGGTTCACCCGGTCGCGGTCGTCCGGGTGTATGGCGTTGAGGAAGGCCTCATAGGATGCGCCGAATTTGGTCGGATCGATTTCGAAGATGCGGTAGATCTCCGCGGACCAGTACAAGGTGTCTCCGACCAAATCCAGTTCCCAGTTGCCGATGTGGGCGCTGCGCTGGGCTTGATTCAGCCGTGTCTCGCTGCGGCGCAACACCTGCTTCTGTTCCTCAGCCCTGATGCGCAACATGAAGTTTTCGTGAAGGCTGCGCCCGACATGCGCCGCGTTCGATGCGATGAAAAACAGGAACAGCGTGACCATCGCGCCCATGGCGAGCGACACGGTGCTGTCTTCCAGTCCGAAACATGCGATCAGCGGCAGCAGCGTGGGCACCAAAAAACCGAGCATGGATACCCGGTCGACTGCCAATAGAGTGATGGCCCCGGCGCTCATGCCCGCCAGCACGAAGGAAAGGGATACCTGATGGGTCACGTTTCCGTCGGGAAACAGCAACACGGCACCCGTGCCCCACGCCATGCCGGTCGCGATGACGCTGATGCGAAAGCGGCTCATCCAGTATGGGGAATGCGCGGCAACATCTACTCCCTGGCGACGCCAGGCCGTCGCCAGGACCATCCGGGCCAGCAGAACGCTGCCGAAGATGGCGAGCCAGGCAAATATCTTGTCCAAAGGGATGACGGCGCTTTGCACGCCGGCGAGTATCAGCGCCAGCAGCGCGTTGATGATGAGCGCGTTCGGCAAGCCGGCGTAGAGCAGCTTGGTCTTCTCGACTTGCAGCGCATCAGCCTGAACTGCGTCGGCACGATCGTCAGGGAGTGGGTATTTCCTCATGCATCACCTTGCGGTTTGAAAGCGGTTGGTCCACCTGCTCAGCCATGGTGGACTATGCGTCTCACCATGCTCGAGGTTGTCAGTGTAATCCGAAGTGATGCAGATACAACCCCGGAAATGGAGGGTGTTTGCCGGCTATTTCAGCCACGGACAGGCGCCGGGGTTGACCCGCACGGAACGACCGGGACGCCAGGTTCCCGGTCGTTCCACTGCTGCTAAATAACTTTCGAGTTACTTGATGCGCATGCCGGGCTGTGCGCCGTCATCCGGCGACAGGATGAACAGTCCCGGTGTCTCGCCCGAAGCGGCCAATACCATGCCTTCCGAGAGGCCGAACTTCATCTGGCGCGGTGCCAGATTGGCCACCATCACCGTCAGGCGGCCTTTCAACTTCTCCGGGTCGTAAGCCGACTTGATGCCGGCGAACACGTTGCGCGGTTGCGTTTCGCCGATGTCCAGCGTCAGCCGCAACAACTTCTCGGCGCCTTCCACATGCTCGGCATTGACGATGCGCGCCACGCGCAGATCGATCTTGGCGAAGTCGTCGATGGCTATGGTCGGCGCGATGGGTGTGATCCCCGCGCCGACTTTATGCAAAGGCATTGTGGCATCGCCCACGGAAGTGCCTGCTTTCCCGGCCTGTCCCGGGCCCGTAGCGGATGTCAGCGGCACCGTTGTCGATGCGGCGGCATGTTGCTGGTGTTCCGCGTGGCGCTGGTCGGATGTCGCCGCGGGAGCGGGTTGCAGACTCTCCTTGTTCGCCTCGACCATCGCCTCGATGCTCTTGGGGTCGAGGCGCGTCATCAAGTGCTGGTAGGCATTGATGCCGTGCCCGTCGGGCAGCAACGTCTGCGCATCCTGCCACTGCAATTCGCCGACGTTGAGGAAGTTCTCCACTTCCTTTGCCAGGTGCGGCAACACAGGCTTGAGGTAGATGGTGATGATGCGGAAGGCTTGCAATGCCACGCTGCACACGCCTTGCAGCCATTCCACGTTGCTCGGGTCTTTGGCCAGTTCCCACGGTTTGGTGGCATCGACATAGGCGTTGATCAGGTCGAGCAGCGCGCCGATGTTGCGCGTCGCTCTGGAGTAATCGCGTGCTTCATACAGTTCGGCGAGTTGACCGGAGGCGTCTTGTATCAGCTCCAGCAGATTCCGCTTCGGATTGTCCTCGACCAGTTTGCCGACGAGACCGCTGGTGTCGGCGCATTGCGCCAGCAGCGCATGGCTGGCCAGTTTGCCGTCGAAACGCTTGCTGATGAAGCCCGCGCTGCGGCTGGCGATGTTGATGTACTTGCCGATCAGGTCGCTGTTCACGCGCGCCACGAAATCGTCGAGGTTGAGGTCGAGGTCTTCCATCGAGCCGTTCAGTTTCGCGGCGTAGTAGTAGCGCAGGTATTCGGTGTTCTTCACATGGTCGATATAGCTGCGTGCGGTGATGAAGGTGCCGCGCGACTTGCTCATCTTCTCGCCATTGACGGTGAGGAAGCCGTGCGCGAACAGTTTGGTCGGCGTGCGGAAACCCGAGTGTTGCAGCATGGCCGGCCAGAACAGCGCGTGGAAATACAAAATGTCCTTGCCGATGAAGTGGTACAGCTCGGCATCGGAACCCTGACGCCAGTAGTCGTCGAAGCTGATGCCCTTGGTCTTGCACAGCTGCTTGAAGCTGCCCATGTAGCCGACCGGTGCATCCAGCCACACGTAGAAATACTTGCCCGGCGCATCGGGGATCTCGAAGCCGAAATACGGCGCGTCGCGCGAGATGTCCCAGTCGGTCAGCTTGTTCTCGCCTTCCGCGCCCAGCCATTCCTGCATCTTGTTGGAGGCTTCGGCCTGCAGCGTGCCGCTGCGCGTCCAGTCGCGCAGGAACTGCTGGCAGGTCGGCGCGGAGAGCTTGAAGAAATAGTGGTTGGACTGGCGCAGCTCGGGTGGCGCACCGGACACGGCGGAGTAGGGGTTCTTCAGTTCGGTGGGGGCGTAGGCCGCTCCGCAGGCTTCGCAGTTGTCGCCATACTGGTCCTTGGCGCCGCATTTCGGGCATTCGCCCTTGATGAAGCGGTCCGGCAGGAACATCTTCTTCAGCGGGTCGTAATACTGCTCGATGGAACGTGTTTCGATCAGGTTCTCGGCCTTGAGCGTGCGGTAGATGCCTTCGGCGAATTCCTTGGTCTCGGACGAGTTGGTCGAACCGTAGTTGTCGAACGCCACATGGAAGGCGCGGAAATCGTCGTAATGCTCCAGCCACACCTTGGCGATCAGCTGTTCCGGCGTGAGGTTTTCCTTCTCGGCGCGCAGCATGATGGGCGTGCCGTGGGTGTCGTCGGCACAGACGTAGTGGCAGGTGTTGCCGCTCATCTTCTGGAAACGCACCCAGATATCGGTCTGGATGTATTCGACGAGGTGGCCTAAGTGGATGCTGCCGTTGGCATAAGGCAGGGCGGAAGTGACGAGGATTTTACGCGGCATATTGCTTGATTCCTAAGATAAGGCGCGATTGTAGCAAAACCCACGCTTTGCCGCGGAATTGGGTAAAATCGCGCCCGCACAAACCCAGCAAGGAAGTTAGATGAGCATCAAGGCAGACAAATGGATACGCCGCATGGCGGAGCAGCACGGCATGATCGAGCCGTTCGAGCCTAACCAGGTGAAAGAAGTGAACGGACACAGGATCGTGTCCTACGGCACTTCCAGCTACGGTTACGATATCCGCTGCTCGCGCGAGTTCAAGCTGTTCACCAACATCAACAGCACCATCGTCGATCCCAAGAACTTCGACCCGAACTCGTTCGTGAACGTGGAAGCCGACTACTGCGTCATCCCGCCCAATTCCTTTGCGCTGGCGCGCACCGTCGAATACTTCCGCATCCCGCGCAACGTGCTGACCGTTTGTCTGGGCAAATCCACCTACGCGCGTTGCGGCATCATCGTCAACGTCACGCCGTTCGAGCCGGAATGGGAAGGCTATGTGACGCTGGAATTCTCCAACACCACGCCGCTGCCCGCGAAGATCTACGCCAACGAAGGCGTGGCGCAGGTGCTGTTCTTCGAGAGCGACGAAGAGTGCGAGACCTCGTACAAGGACCGCGGCGGCAAGTACCAGGGCCAGGTCGGCGTGACCCTGCCCAAGATCTGATGCCACACCGTAAGCAAATCGTCTGGCGTTCTCCCAAAGGCGAAGTCATCGCCTGCGTGGAGAAGAACAAGGTGCTGCAGGAGAATCTCGTCGAGATCCGCCAGATCTGCCAGGATGCGCTCGAAGATGCCGTGCTCATGGGCTGCGACGAACAGCAGGTGCGCGCCGTGTTCATCGAGCTGATCAATAATCTCGAAAACCCCTATCCGCCGCGCGAATAGCGCCTTGTGTATTTTCCCCGTCGCCGCATAAAACTGCGACAATCCTCGCCACTTTGATTAGTTTTCCCCTGTAGGGAGCCTTACATGAAATTCAATTTCCCCATCATCATCATCGACGAAGACTTTCGTTCGGAGAACGCCAGCGGCCACGGCATCCGTGCGCTTGCCCATGCGCTAGAGAAAGAAGGCATCGAAGTCGTCGGCATGACCAGCTACGGCGACCTGACTTCGTTTGCACAACAGCAAAGCCGTGCATCGGCGTTCGTCTTGTCCATCGACGACGAGGAGTTCGGCGGCGGCAGCGAGGAAGAGACGGAAGTCGCGCTGCGCACCTTGCGCGCCTTCGTGGAAGAGATCCGCTTCAAGAACTCCGACATCCCCATCTATCTGTACGGTGAGACGCGCACTTCGCGCCACATCCCGAACGACATCCTGCGCGAGCTGCACGGCTTCATTCACATGCACGAGGACACGCCGGAATTCGTGGCGCGCCACATCATCCGCGAAGCGAAGTCCTATCTCGATACTCTGGCGCCGCCGTTCTTCCGCGCGCTGGTGGACTATGCGCAGGACGGTTCATATTCCTGGCACTGTCCCGGCCACTCCGGCGGCGTGGCGTTCCTGAAGTCGCCGGTGGGCCGCATGTTCCACCAGTTCTTCGGCGAGAACATGCTGCGTGCCGACGTGTGCAACGCGGTGGACGAGCTGGGTCAGCTGCTGGACCATACCGGACCGGTGGCGGCCTCCGAGCGCAACGCGGCACGCATCTTCAATTCCGACCACTTGTTCTTCGTCACCAACGGCACCTCGACCTCCAACAAGATCGTGTGGCACTCGATGGTGGCGCCGGACGACATCGTGGTGGTGGACCGCAACTGCCACAAGTCCATCCTGCACGCGATCATGATGACCGGCGCGGTGCCGGTGTTCCTGACGCCGACGCGCAACAACTTCGGCATCATCGGTCCCATCCCGAAATCCGAGTTCGAACGTGAGACCATCCAGAAGAAGATCGATGCCAACCCGTTCATCAAGGACAAGAAGAAGAAACCGCGCATCCTCACCATCACGCAGAGCACCTATGACGGCGTGCTATACAACGTCGAGATGCTGAAGCAGATGCTGGACGGCAAGATCGACGCGCTGCATTTCGACGAGGCCTGGTTGCCGCACGCGGCGTTCCACGAATTCTACAAAGACATGCACGCCATCGGCAAGGACCGTCCGCGCGCCAAAGAATCGATGGTGTTCTCCACCCAGTCCACGCACAAGCTGCTGGCCGGCCTGTCGCAGGCCTCGCAGATCCTGGTGCGCGACAGCGAGACGCGCAAGCTGGACCGCGACTGCTTCAACGAAGCCTATCTGATGCACACCTCGACCTCGCCGCAATACGCCATCATCGCCTCGTGCGACGTGGCGGCCGCGATGATGGAACCGCCCGGCGGCACCGCTCTGGTGGAAGAGTCCATCGCCGAGGCGCTCGACTTCCGCCGCGCCATGCGCAAGGTGGATGAGGAGTGGGGCGCGGACTGGTGGTTCAAGGTGTGGGGACCGGATTATCTTTCGGAAGAAGGCATGGCCGAGCGCGAGGACTGGGTGCTGCGCACCGAGGATCGCTGGCACGGTTTCGGCAAGCTGGCCGAAGGATTCAACATGCTCGATCCGATCAAAGCCACCGTCATCACGCCGGGGCTGGATGTGGACGGCGATTTCGCGGACAGCGGCATTCCTGCCAGCATCGTCACCAAATATCTTTCCGAGCACGGCGTGGTGGTGGAGAAGTGCGGCCTGTATTCTTTCTTCATCATGTTCACCATCGGCATCACCAAGGGACGCTGGAACACCATGGTGACCGAGCTGCAGCAGTTCAAGGACGACTACGACAAGAACCAGCCGCTGTGGCGCGTGCTGCCGGAGTTCATCGCCAAGAACCCGCGCTACGAGAAGATCGGCCTGCGCGACCTGTGCGACGAGATCCACGGTATCTACAAGGCCAACGACGTGGCGCGTCTCACCACCGAGATGTACCTGTCCAGCATGGTGCCGGCGATGAAGCCGTCGGATGCGTTCGCCAAGATGGCGCACGGCGAGATCGAGCGCGTGTCCATCGACGATCTGGAAGGCCGTGTCACCGCGGTGTTGCTCACGCCCTATCCGCCGGGCATCCCGTTGCTGATCCCGGGCGAGCGCTTCAACAAGACCATCGTCGACTACCTCAAGTTCGCACGCGACTTCAACAAGCGTTTCCCCGGCTTCGAGACCGACATCCACGGTCTGGTGTCGGAGAAGAGCAACGGCGAGCGCGTGTATTACGTGGACTGCGTGAAGTAAGCACTTTCTGTCTCATTCGCGGAGGCCGGTATGAAGCTGTCTCTGGTCGTGCTGATGTTGCTGGCGATCTGCCTGTCCTGGGTGACCGACAGTCTGTGGGGTTTGGCTGGCGCGCTGCTGCTGTTGTGGCTGTGGCGCTTCTTGTTCGGCACCTACATGCTGCGCGGGAAAGAGATGCCGCCGCCCGTGATGCTGCACCCGCTGGGCATGCCGCCGGCGCACGATGAACGTGGCGCATTCCGCAACCTGCTGGGCGCGGTGGTGCAACAACGCCGCGGCCGATATCCCGACGAGCGCCAGCTCGAAAACATCCTGCATGACCTCGGCGAAACGCCCGTCGCACCGGTTCCCGTGACCTTGCCGGACACGCCTTCCGAACAGGTCGTCATTCTCGTTTCCGGTGTGTTGTGGGAATGCGTCTCCGATGTTGCCCTGCCGTTCGGACGTGGCAAGACCGCGGATGTGGAAACCGAATACGACTATCTCAAACCGCGCTATGCAAAAATCGAAGTGGTGCATGTGCGCGGCATCGCCACCTCCGAACACAACGCACGGATCGTCGCGGCAGCCATCCGCAAACACCAGGATGCCGCCAACATCGTCGTCGTCGCCTATTCCAAGGGCGTGCCCGACACGCTGGAAGCATTGCGCCGCATGGGCAGCGAAACCCCGCGCAACCTGCGCGCCGTGGTCAGTGTGGCGGGTGTGGTCAGCGGCAGTCCGCTGGCCGACTGGCTGAACCGCTACAAAAAGATACTGGAATGGCTGCCGACACCGGGCGCCTGTTCGCACGTCAACGAGAATTTTTTGAAGAGCATCAGCCGCGACCGCTGCCTGCATTGGCTGAAACAGAACTGGAACACGCTGCCGCAGGGCATACGCTATTACTCGCTGGTCACTTTCGTCCGCCCGCAACGCATGCACTGGTTCCTGCGCATGCTCTACGCCAAACTGGCTGAAGTGGAGCCGCGCAACGACAGCCACATGCTCATCCACGATCAGGTGCTGCCGGGGGCCGCGTTGCTCGGTTACGTGAAAGCCGATCACTGGGCCGTGGCGTTGCCGTTCAACCGTTCCACGCGCTCCTTCTGGAACCGTCTGCTGCGCCACAACAACGCCTTCCCGCGCGAAGTGCTGTTCGAAGCGATCCTGCGCTACGTGGAAGACGATCTACAACGCCAAGGGCATATCCGATACAACGTATGAACGAAGAGAACGACAAACTGCGCATCGACAAATGGCTGTGGGCTGCGCGTTTCTTCAAGACGCGCAGCCTCGCCGCCGATGCCGTGGAGAGCGGCAAAGTGACGATCAACGAAGCGCGCATCAAACCTGCCAAGGCGATCGGCGTGGGAGACCGGCTGGACATCCGTCTCGGGCAATATCATTTCGAGATCGTCGTGCTGGCGCTTTCCAACCGGCGCGGTCCCGCACCGGAAGCGCAAAAACTGTATCGGGAAAGCGACGCGAGCCGCGCACGGCGTGCCGAGATCGCCGCCAATCTCAAAGCGCTGCCGCAGCCGACCTTCAAAGGCCGGCCGACCAAACGGGACAGACGCGATATCGAACGCTTCGAAACCAAAACCAAGGACAGCAGCAAGGGCGTGTGGGGCGATTTCGAATAGGGTAGGGAATCGGAAGTGCCGGGTCGAACTGTCTTGAATATGGAAAGCTCATGAGTGACCTGCGAAGTGCCTATACGATCCAGCAAAATCTCATCGCGGCCCTGCGCGATCCGCACCGCTATCCGGCAACTGCGCAAAGCGTGCAGCTGATCGAGACCCATATCTCATGGATCCTGCTGGTTGGACCTTATGCCTACAAGATCAAGAAGGCCGTCGATCTCGGTTTCCTGAACTATCTCTCTTCGGACGTGCGGCGAGCTTTTTGTGAAGCCGAGATCCGGCTCAACCGGCGCACTGCACCCGACATCTATCTCGACGTCGTTCCCATCGGCGGCAGCCCGGAGGAACCCGCGTTCGGGGCGCAACCGGCGTTCGAATACGCGGTCAGGATGCGCCGTTTTGAATCCGACCAGTTGCTGGATCACCTGCTGTTGCGCGGTAAGCTGACGCCGGTCCATATCGACTCGCTGGCGACCGCCATCGCGCAATTCCACGCCAGTCTGCCTGCAGCCGCAGCAAGTTCGCCGTTTGGTACTGCCGCGTCCATCCATGCAGCCGCACAGCAGAATTTCGAGCAGTTGCGCATGTTGCTGACGGATGCGACAGACAAGGAAAACATCGCGGCATTGCTGCGCGCCAGCGAAGACGAATTCGCCGCCCATCAAAACATCTTTGCGGCTCGCCGCGCGCAGGGTTTCGTGCGCGAATGCCATGGCGATCTGCACCTCGGCAACATCGTGCTCGTCGGGGACGCGCCTGTTCCGTTCGACTGCATCGAGTTCAATCCGGCGTTGCGTTGGATAGACGTGATGGATGAGGTCTCCTTTGCCATGATGGACTTGCTGCACCGCAACCATCCCGATCTGGCGTGGCGTTTCCTGAATGCCAATCTGGAAGCCAGCGGCGATTACGGCGGCGTCTCCGTGCTGCGCTTCTACCTGGCCTACCGTGCCACGGTGCGCGCCAAGGTCTGCGCCATCCGGGCCAACCAGGCCGACATCGACGAACGCGCGAAGGCGGCTGAACTGGCGGCATGCCGCAGTTATCTGGCCTTGGCCCGCCAGTGTCTGGCGCCGCGCAAGGCGGCATTGATCATCACTCACGGCCTGCCTGGTTCCGGCAAAACCACTTTCTCGCAACTTGCGCTGCAGCAGCTGGGCGCCATCCGCATCCGCTCCGATGTCGAGCGCAAGCGCCTCTACGGAATGAGCGCGCTGGAGAGCAGCCGTGCCCGCGGCGATATCTATGCGGCGGAGGCGACGGAACGTACTTATGCGCGCCTGCATGAACTGGCACGCGGATCGTTGCAGGCCGGCTTCACCGTGATCGTGGATGCCGCCTTCCTCAAGCGGGATGAGCGCGAACAGTTCCGCGCACTCGCACAAGGCATGATGGTGCCATTCGCCATCGCATCGCTGAGTGCACGAGATGGCACGCTGCGCGAGCGTGTCCGGCAGCGGCGCAACGATGCCTCCGAGGCGGATGTGGCGGTGCTGGAGAGATTACAGGTAGTGCAGCAGCCGTTGTCCGCGCAAGAGCTGGCCTGGTCGGCGAACTTCACCACCGAGCAAGCGCCGGACAGCAAAGCCAATGCGCGGAGCTGGAACAAGTTGGCAACGCTGCTGGCAGCGGTATGATGCAGATGCAAGGCGGCATCCAGCCAATCGGATAAGGAGCATGAAATGATATTTTCAAATGCCAGCGGGAAAGAGGCTTTGCGCCTGCGCCTATGGTTCTTGCTGCCCCTGGCGGGCGTGATGCTGGTCACGGTAGTGCTCATCGTGCTGTTGATCCAGCGCCATGTGACGGCGGACATGGAGCGCAATGCCGTTGATACCGTCAATCTGGCCGAGCATTTGTATCAGGAGGAGATCGACAGTTCGGCCAGCATGTTGGGGGCTGCCATGGAAGTGTTGGCCACCGACCAGGAGTTGCACCGGGCGCTGGCACACAGGGATCGCACACGCCTGCTGCAACGCTCGGCGCCGCTGTTCGCAGAGCTGAGAAAAAAATATGCCATCACCCATTTCTATTTTTCCGACAGCAATCGGGTGAATATCCTGCGCGTTCACCAACCGGCGCGTTTTGGCGACACCATCAACCGCGAAACCACCCTGCAGGCGCAGCGCAACAACCAGGTCAGCTATGGCGTCGAATTGGGGCCGTTGGGTACCTTCACCCTGCGCCTGGTTGCGCCGTGGTTTGCCGCTGACGGGCATGTGCTGGGGTTCGTCGAACTGGGCATGGAGATCGACCATGTGATGCGCACGGTGCAGCATATCGGCTATGTCAAAAGCTTCATCCTGATCAACAAACAATTCCTTGATCGCCAGGAGTGGGAGACGGGCATGCGCCTGATGGGGCGTTTGCCGGACTGGAACCAGTTCCCCGATGCGGTGGTGAACAATCAGGCAACCGAAGATCTGCCAAAGGAACTGGCATATAGCCTGCAGCAAAGTTTGCAGTCCGAGCGGCAAATCATAAGGTCGATGGGGGGCGGCACCCCATCGGTTTATCGTGCGGTGTTCCTGCCGCTCAAGGACGCCGCCGGCCGCAGCGTAGGCAGGGCGGTGATGTTGCTGGATATTTCTGCGCAGGTGAGTGAACGCGCTCATCTGGTCAACGAAAGTATGTGGGTGGGGGGGATTGCCGGCGTGACCCTGCTGGGATTTTTCTACTGGTTGCTGGGGGTGGTGGGCCAGCGGCTGGATCAGGATAAGTTGCGTTTGAACGAGCTTGCTTCACGCGATGGCCTGACCGGCCTGTATAACCATCGCATGTATTACCGCCGGCTGGATGACGAGTTCATCCGTAGGCATCGCACCGGGCGACCGATATCAGTGTTGTTGCTGGATATCGATCACTTCAAGCAGGTCAACGATTTATATGGGCACCTGACAGGGGACGTGGTCCTTAGAATGCTGAGTGATATGGTGATGCGTTCCTGTCGCCAAATGGATGTCGCCTGTCGTTACGGCGGCGAGGAGATCACCGTCATTCTTCCTGAAACCGATGCGGAGGGGGCGATGCAGATCGCCGAGCGGCTACGCAGGGAAGTCGAGGCTCAGCACTTCGAAATGGGTGGCAGCAAGGACGGACATATCACGGTCAGCATCGGCGTGGCGACATCATCCGAGTCGCTGACTTCGTCCAAGGACCTGACTGAAAGTGCGGACCGGGCCTTGTATCGCGCCAAGGAATTGGGGCGCAACCGGGTGGAAAATGCGAAACAAGCAGTTGCTTCATGAATCTTCACTGCGGGACTTGGTATCAAGCGCCGCATGAACGGCAAGCAAGAAGCGGCGCCCGCCACATTAACCGCGAGACAGGACGCATCCAACATGCCGAATGAAACCGGCGGCAAACCGCGTGCCGCAAAATGGCGCGGCTATGCCATCAACCTGCTGCTGTTCATCGCGGTCGTTGCGGGCATCCGTGCCTGGCAGCAACGCGACATGGTCAGCGGCGCGGCACCTGTCCTGCACGGCGTCACTCTTGCCGCGCAGCCATACACCTTGCCGGTACATCCCGGTCATCCCGTGCTGGTGCATTTCTGGGCGACATGGTGTTCCATTTGTCGCGCAGAACAAAGCTCCATCGCTGCCATCGCGCATGACGATCCGAACGTCATCAGCGTCGCCATGCAAAGCGGAAAACCGCAGGAAGTCGCCCGCCACATGCGGGAACAGGGGATCGATTTCCCGGTGGTGAACGATGCGGACGGCAGCATCGCCAAGGTATGGGGCGTGCATGCCGTGCCCGCCAGTTTCATCATCGCGCCGGATGGACAGATGCGCTTTGTCGAGGTCGGCTATACCACGGAGATTGGGCTCAGGCTGCGGCTTTGGCTGGCGGGGATTTGATGGTCAAGGCGAACGGCACAGGAAAAGCGAGCCTGCGCAGATCCGGAACAGCGCACCACGCTATTCGGTTTGGCCGTGTTCCTTTGCCTGCGCGCTGAAACTGGAGATTAACTTGGAGGTGTTGATCGGTTTGTGCAGCACCGGCCAGTCGCAATCCACCGCGTGACGGATGAAGTTGGCGGAGGTGTCGCCGGTGACCAGTACGGCCTTGACGGGTTTGCCCAGTTTTTGCCGCAGTAGATTCAGGAACTGGATGCCATTGAACGCGCCGCCCAGCATGTAATCGGCGATGTAGTAATCGGCATGGTCGATGTTGACGTGCCGCAGTGCCTCTTCCGCGCTATGGAAACATCTCACCTGGCCGCCCATTCCCTCCAGCCAGTTGATCATGCCTTGCGCAACCAGCACATCGTCTTCCACGATCACAAAGCGTTTGCCCTGTGCGAAGGATTCGTCGACCGCATCATCCGGCAACGCAGTGTTCGCGGTTGGTCTCGCTTCGTCATGTGCAGCGATATGCAGCGGCAGGTGGAATTCGAAGACCGAGCCGCGACCGCTCCGCGAGCGGCAAGCGATCTTGGTACCCAGCAGTGTCAATGCGCGCTTGGCGATGGAGAGTCCCAGGCCCAAGCCGCCGGTCCGGTCGCGCTGCGGGTTGTTGATCTGGTAGAACTCGTCGAAGATGTGGTTGATGTGTTCTTCCGGGATGCCTATACCGCTGTCCCATATCTGGAGCAGCACGCTGTCTCCGCGACGTCTGGCGCTGATGAGGATCGCGCCCTTGGCGGTGAATTTGATCGCGTTGGAAACGAGATTCATCAGCACCGATTTGACCAGGCCCATGTCGCTGCGCACGACGAGTCCATCCGCCATCGGGAAGTGCAGACGGAACCCCAGCTTCTTTTCGCCAGCCATCGGCGCGAAATTCTGTTCCAGCCAGTTGAACAGTTCCGCCACATTGATCGAGGTGTACTCCGGCTTGATCATGCCCGCATCCAGTTTGGATACATTCAGCAGCGAATCCAGCAGTCCGTTGAAGGTGGACATGGAATGATCCAGCCGCTGGATGATCTCGTTCTGGCGCGTGCTGGGTGCGGTGAGCTTGAGGGCATCGATGAACAAGCTGGCTGCCGCTACAGGTTGCCTCAAGTCGTGCCCCGCTGCGGCAAGGAAACGCGTCTTGGCCAGTTCTTTCTCTTCCAGTTGCTGCATCGAGCGGGTGAGTGCGCGCTTGGCTTCCACGCGTCCGGAAACATCGTTCACGATCAACAGCAGGTGCGGCCTGTCGGAGATATGGATGGGGGCGAAGATGCATTCCACGATCACCTTCTTGCCGAACAGCGTTTCCCCTTCGATGTCGCGCCGGATCGTCATGCCGGTCTGGAACGCTTGCTCGGCGTAATCGAACAGGCCGTTGATCTTCCACGATGGGCTGGTGCGGAAATCCTGCTTCAATACCGCTTCGAGCGTTCCGCCGATGGCGCTGACATAGGCCTCGTTGGCCATGACGCAGGGGCCGTCCGCCTGGTACACGGCGATGCCGTACGGCGATTTTTCGAGGATGGCCTCGTTGAACATGAGCAGGTCTTTGGTCTGATGCTCGGCCTGTTTACGCATCTCCAGCTCGCGCTTGATCGTCGACGTCATATGCACCGCGCGTTTGCGGTCGCGCATCAGCAGCCAGGTGATCAGCGACAACAGCAAGCTCAACAACCCGCCCGCGATGGCCACGTTGCGCTCGCTCGACGCGTTGCGTGATGCCTCGAACTCCGGCCGCGAAGAGAGTTGCATCGACCATTTGCGTCCGGCGATCTCGAGCGGCACGGCGGTGATGTAGCGCGGGGGAGTGCGGCCAGCATCCTTGTTTGAGCCATACATCCTGGTCTGGGGAGAGATGCTGCCGCCGTCGAATATCCCGATGTCGAGACCTTTGGCGCGCTCATCCAGGACGCCCGCCATCAGGTCGTTCATGCGGAACGATGCGGCGAACCATCCCGTGATGTTCATGCGGCGCTCGGCCAGTGTGGCGTGTGCCGCACCGCGCTGGAACACCGGCAGGAATATCAGAAAACCTGCTTGCGGCGCCGTCGCGTCTTCCTGTTTCAATACCAGCATCTCGGAAGCGATGGCACGATCCTCGTCGCGGGCGCGCTCGATGGTCGCCTTGCGGGCAGGATTGGCCAGGTTGTCGAATCCCAATGCCCGTGCATTGCGCTCGTTAAGCGGCTCGATATAGGCAACCGGTGCGTAACTGGCGCGTAGGCCTTCCGGCGTGATGGTGTAGTCCGGCAGCCCGGAATTGCGTATGGCAGCGATATGCGCGGTTTTGTGCGGGTCGGAAATCAATAGTGAAAGACTGATCCCCTGGATTCCGGGAAAATTCTTGCCCAGTTCCAATGCGGAGATGTAGCCGCTGAATTCCCTACGCTCCATTTCGTGTTGGTTAAGGTAGAAAGCACGCGCCCCGTGCAGTACCTGCTCGTAATAGTTGATGCGCCGGCGGATGCGGTCGCTGACATCGCTCGCGCGGAAATCGAATTCGACCCTCTGTTCCTGGATTGATGTGCTATGTGCGTTCTGCCAGAGCAGGTAAGTGACGGTCAGGGACACGAGCAGCACCAGACCCGGCGCATAACGCTCGATGCCGGGCCACCTGTCTTTTGTCACATCGGACGATTGTGTCGCGCCATGCTTGCTCATTTTTTTAACGGGTAGTTAAACGATGCACTTTGCCGTCAAAGTGCATATGGCAGGTATTTTGACTGTCTGCGCGGTGTTTGTGGAGATATTTGTATCCGGCACGGACAAAAAGGCGCCGTTGTCTGAAATATATTCCAGACCCATGCAGTGTTTGCATGCCGTCATATCGGTGTGGCGCCGGAAGGTCGCAGGCGCTTGCTCATGCAAGCAGCAGAGGCGGGGCACAGCTCGGTGTACTGCAGTGTGGCCTTGATCGACTCTGGAACATCTGAGCGCACTGCAAGCGAGTAACCCAGCTTCGAGAAGAAAGCTTCGGCCGTGGTCGTGAATAGATACAAGGATTCGACACCCAGCGAAGCGGCATGTGCTTCGGCAAAGGCGAGCAACGATCTGCCAAGACCATGCTTGCGCTGTGACGGCGCAACGGCGAGCGAGCGCAAGAGCGCGACGGAGCCGAAGACCTCAAGGCCGATCATGCCAGCCAGCTTGGTATCGGAACGGCAGCCGAAGAACAGCAGAGTTTTGGCAGGGGAGATGTCCGCAGCCGGTAACGCGCACATAGAAAGAATCTGCTTGATCTCGGTGAGCTGCTCGGTGAAGCCCATGGCTAATGGCAAAATATCCGCGTTTGATTTCATGACTTGACCGAGCCTGGATTGGTTGATTCAAAAGCGATAACCCAACAGGAAATTCAGGCTACCTGCCGCGTTGCGCTGGGTCAGCGGGCTGTGCCGGGCGGAGCCCGTCAGCCACTTGTACGACAGGCCGGCACTGCTGAACCATGCCTTGTCGTAGTTGTGCACCCAGTTGGCGGTCAGGGCGTAATCCTTGATGCCTGCACCGGCATTGTAGGCGGTGAGCACATTGCCCGAGGCTGCGGCCTGCGCCGCGGTCACGCCGAAGTAAGTCTGGTTGTAACGGGTATCGCCCCAGTTGAGGTTGATGCCCAAACGCAGGCGGTCGGCAGCGGAAAGAGGGAAACCGATGCCGCCGCCCAGTTCGGCGTGGGTGCCGTGGCTGCCGCTGCTGATGCCGCTGGAGACATACCAGGGCGCAAAGCGCTGGTTGAAGAACAGGCCGGCTTCGGGAGTGAAACCGATGTTGCCCGTGCCGTTCAAATGCGGGTCTGCACTCTGGCTGCGTCTGTGGCCCGGCATCAGCCGCACTCCGTATTGCACTTCTTTTGCTTCGGAAAAATTGTAGCCCACGCCGCGCAGCGGGCTGATGAAGAACTTGCCATTGCCGTAACTTGCTTCCAGCAGCGGCATGAAGCGCAGCCGGTCGTGCGCAGCACCTTCATAGCGCGGTGCATAACTTAGGCCGCCGCCCAAAGAGATATTCCAGACGCCTGCAGGCGGAGCTACTTCCGTTGTTACCGGAGGAGAGGGGACGTTATTGAGCGGTAAGTCGGGAATCGGCTGCGTATCGACGTTCGCTCCCAGGGCGGCGATGGGGACGACGATGGTCAGGACTAAGAAAAAAACTTTCATTTGGGTCTTCCGCTCGGAATGCAACTTCATCATCGGTGTTGCGACGTGTCACGGAGAGAAATGGGCTACCCACATTCTACAAGAAGGCAGACCGGCCGATCAGCTACATAGTTTGACCCATTGCAGCGGGCACGCGCCGCAGCAAGAATACATCCGTAACCGTTGAGCGAAGGGAAGGTGCGGCGGAGTTGCAGTTACGGCCGACCGAAAGATGGTTTTGTGCCGAAACATAGTGAGAGGTCAATCATGCGTTCAATAATCGTTATCGCCGCGATCATGGCTCAGCTCCTGTTGATCAATAGCATCTTTGCCGACACCGAGTCTTACGATGATTGCAAGACAAGTTGCTCCGCAGACAAGGCGACGCGCGACGCGGACTGCCCTTCGCCTTATGACGCATCGTCAGCGACCCAGGAGCGCGACCAGTGCCTGAAGCAAAGCAAGGAAAGTTACGACAGTTGCATAAAGAATTGCCCGCCCCCAACCCCACCTGAACCCGTGTCTATGCCCTACTAAGCTGGGCAGGCCTCGCCGCGGCACTCCAAAACGCCGCGTCTACTCGCCCGCACATTTGGCAATGGCGGCGTTGTTGTCCAAATCCAGGCAATGCCTCAGATCGAGATCTTTCGCGCGCGGCGGTTTTGCTTTGACGGACTTGCTGGAAGCAGAACGCTTCACGGCGGGTTGAGGTTCTTTTGCCGGGGCAGCCTGTGCGGGTTTGGCCGTCGTTGTTGGTGGCACTGCAGACGCTGCGGTCACAGGCTGGGTTGCAGGAGGCTGGGAGGCAGCAGGTTGCGCTTGGCTCTCCGTCTCCCCGGCGGCAAGCGCCGCACCACTGCATGCCAATGTCGCCACAACAATCAGATTCACAACTGTGTTTTTCATGATCGCTCCTTGAGTGACAGGTGTTCCAATGTACCGGAGTTGAATGGTTTTGACTATCGGTGCGGATGGAACGTCACCGGCACCGCCGTCGGTGGCGGGGTCTTCAAAATGTGTTTCTTCATCTTGCCCATCACGTGCATCTCGCACTTCTTGCAGTCGAATTCCAGCCGGAGTTTTTCGCTGCCGTTGACCAGCGTCATCGGCTCGGCGCGCACCTGGCCTTGCACGCCGATCACGCCCTTGGCCTGCTTCGGGCACAGGCTGAGCGAGTAGCGGATGCAGTGGCGGGTGATCATCAGCGAGACTTCGCCTGCTTCTTCGTGTGCCTCGTAGGCGGCTTCGATGAGTTTCACGCCGTGCTTGGCGTAGAAGGTGCGCGCTGCCGAGTTGTACACGTTGGCGAGGAAGGAGAGAGATTCTTCCGGATATTTCGCGGGCGGCTCTGCGGCGGCTTTGCGCGGCAGGCGGGTGTAGGCGGCCAGACGTGCAGCTTCGAGTTGCTCTACGGCATCGCGGCGCAATTTGTTAGCCAGCGAACTGGGCACGAACCACGGCTGCGTCCATTCGATGCTGAGTGCGTCCAATTCGAAATCGGTATTGCCGAAGCGCGCCAGTTGTTCGCGCACGCTGCCTTCCGCTTCCGCCGGGTTCTTCGCGGGCTGTTTTTCAAAGGCGGCGCTGGCGGTGGCGACGATGCCGTCTTCATCCTGCAGCGTGAGCGAGAAGCCTTCTGCTGTTTCGGCGAAGGTGGCGCTTGATGCCGATGCGGCGCTCGGCAGATTTTTTGGCGAGGGCCTGTTCCCAGGCATGGTCGCGGTTGCGGCTGATGGAGAGGCCGAGGCGCAGTCCTTCCAGGGTGTGCATCGGCTCGTTCGGAAACACGCGCCACACTTTGCCTCTGTGCTCGACCACGTTCGCCTGCAGGCCGATCACTTCGCGCTTGTGCAGGTAATTCAGGCCGTCGCTGTTCGCCAGCTCTTCGTTGGCTTCCATCTCGAACCACTTGTCGCCGAGCTGCGTCACCGTGCCCAGCTCCAGCCCGACGAAGGTGGGAGTGTCGAACGCGCCGATGTCGGCCTTGCGGCCTTGCGAGAAATAATCCGTCGCGCCGCGATGGAAGGTCTTGTCCGGGTTGGGGGTGAACAGCAGTTTCGTTGTGCCGCTGGAGGCGGCGTGCAATTCCGGACGCTCGTTCAATATCGCGTCGAGCAGTCGGCGATAGTGGCCGGTGATGTTCTTCACGTAGGGCGCATCCTTGTAACGCCCCTCGATCTTGAAGCTGCGCACCCCGGCGTCGATCAGAGCGCGCAGGTTGTCGCTCTGGTTGTTGTCCTTCACCGAGAGCAGGTGTTTCTCGAACGCGACCACTTGTCCCTTTGCGTCAGTCAGCGTGTAGGGCAGGCGGCAGGCCTGCGAACAGTCGCCGCGGTTAGCGCAGCGTCCGGTGTGCGCGTGGCTGATGTTGCACTGGCCGGAATAGGCCACGCACAGCGCGCCGTGGATGAAGTGCTCGATCACGGTGTCGGCAGGCACGGCAGCGCGCACCTTGGCGATCTCCGGGATGGTGAGTTCGCGCGCCAGCACGAGTTGCGAGAAACCGACCTCGGCTAGGAAACGCGCCTTCTCCGGTGTGCGGATGTCGCACTGCGTCGAGGCGTGCAGGTCGATGGGTGGCAGGTCGAGTTCCAGCAGTCCCATGTCCTGCACGATCAGCGCGTCCACGCCTGCGTCGTAGCAGTCCCAGGCCAGCTTGCGCGCGGCTTCCAGCTCGGCATCGTGCAGGATGGTGTTGAGGGTGACGTAGATCTTTGCGTGGAAGCGGTGCGCGAAGTTCACCAGTTCGGCGATGTCCTCGATTGTGTTGCCCGCCTTGTCGCGGGCGCCGAACGACGGCCCGCCGATATATACCGCATCGGCGCCGTGCGTCACGGCTTCGCGTCCGATGGCGGCGGTCTTGGCGGGGGCGAGGAGTTCCAGGAATTGGGAGTGTTCAAACATGGTGCGAATTATACCGGAGGGGGCGGGGATGCCCTGTTTAGTGCGATGGCGGAATTAAAAAGGCAGCGCGTTGCGCCGCCTTTTCTTTGACCTAATCGATCTGCGTCACTTCGAGCGGAAGATGATCTCTTTCATGCGTTCCAGTTTCGGCGAAACCATCGGCACGGTGAGCATGGTGCTGGCGACAGCCATCAGCAGCAGCGCGGTGAAGGTCTCGCTGGTGATGATGCCTTTGTCCAGCAGCACATTCACAAAGACGATCATGATGAGGGCCTTGGTCTGCAGCAGCCAGCCGATGATGGAGGCTTCGCCCGGTTTCCACTTGAGTATCTTGCCGGCGGCATGGATGCCGATCAATTTTCCCGAGACTGAGGCGAACAGCAGGATCGCCGCGACGATGAATACGACGGATCCGCCCACCGCCCAGTTGGTGCGCAGTCCGGTGCTGAGGAAGAACACCGGCATGAGCAGCAGGAAGACATGGTGGCGCAGCAGGTCCATCTGTTTCTGGTCGAACCATTCGCTGTCCATCACCGCTCCGGCGATGAAGGCGCCGACCATGAAGTGCAGGCCGGACCAGTCGGCGCCGAAGCTGCACACGGCAAGCCAGATCAGCGCGGCGAACCAGCGGTCGCGTTCCGGCATCCAGCGCATGAGTTTGCGGAACAGGTAAGCGGCGATACCGAAGGCGAGCAGGAATCCGACCTGTTTGCCGACGCGTTCCCAGTCCATCAGGATCAACGCGAGCACGCCCCAGATGGCGATGTCGTCCAGACTGGCGTAGCGCAGGATGCGCTGGCCGATGGGCTGGCGCAGGATCTCCAGTCTCTCCATGAGCAGGATGAGGATGGGCAGCGCGGTGACGGCACAGGCCATGCCCACGCCCGCCACGAACTGCCAGGTCAGCGCCTTGGGGCCGATCCAGCCGCTGTACATCAGCATGCCTGCCGCCGCGATGCAGCCGAACAGCAGCGGTGTGCCCAACGCCAGTGCGGCGGTGATCACGCTTTCGTTGCGGTGTTGCCATGCCTTGCGCAGGTCGAGTTCGATACCGGCGATGCACACGAAGATCATCACGCCCCACCAGGCGATGCCGTTCAGCGACTGGATGACCTGCGGCGTGAAGACGAAAGAGTAGTACTCGGGATAGGCAGCACCGAGGATGCCGGGGCCGAGCAGGATGCCGGTGATGATCTGCACCACCACCAGCGGGGCGTAGTAGTCCGTCTTGCCCACCCGCCAGATCAGATAGGGCAGGGTGAAGATCAGCGTCATCGCGATCAGGAAGATTTCGGTGGTGCTCATGGCGGTGTGCATCTTTATCAGGCTCCGGCGTGTTCGTCTCTTGTTAGATCAATCCCATCATCACCAGCGCGATGAACGCGGCGAACAATGCGAAGTGGCTGATGCCCTCGATGGCGTTGGTCTCGCCGTCGTGCAGGTTGTTCATCACCGTGACGAAGGTGAGCAGCAGCATGCCGGCCTGCACCGGGGTGAGCGCCATCACGATGCGTTCGCCGTTGAACAAGGCGAGCGCCTCGATCACCGGCAGGGTGAGCAGCACGGTGGCGAGCGAGGCGCCGAGCGCGATGTTGACGGTGGTCTGCATGCGGTTGTTTTGCGCCGCACGGAGGGCGGTGAGGATCTCCGGGCTGGCAGAGATCAGCGCGACCAGCACGGCGGGGATGGCCTTGGGCAGGCTAGTGCCGGCGAGTCCGGCATCCAGCAGCGCCGACAGGATCTCGGAAAGCAGGCCGACCAGCGTGATGGCGCCGATCATCATCCCGACATGCAGTGCGTTCGGGCTGTGCGCTTCGTCGTGCGCTTCTTCCACAGTTTCGGCGGAATACTCGAAGAACTTGCGATGCTCTACCGTCTGCAAGCGCAGGAAGGCGACATACATCAGCACCATCGTGCATACCGAGAAGATGGAATAGAAGTGCCACTGCGCATCCGGCACGAAATCGGGGATGAACATGCCGATGCCGATGGCGACCAGCAGCATGGCGACATAGGAGTTGGCCGAGGAGATGTTGTATTTGGTCTGGCCGTGCTTGAGTCCGCCGACGATGGCGGCAATCCCGAGGATACCGTTGATGTCGAACATCACGGCGGAGAACACGGTGTCGCGCGCCAGTGTTGGGTTAGGGGCGCCTTGCAGCAGCACGACCAGGATCACCACTTCCACCGATACCGCGGCAAGCGTCAGGATCAGCGTGCCATAGGGTTCGCCCAGGCGCATCGCCAGCACTTCGGCGTGGTGGGCGATGCGGAACGCGACGCCGATGATGGCCGCGAGAATCACCAGCAACAGTCCCCACAACGTGGCACCACCGTGTGCGACAGCACCATGTTCGAGCGCGAAGCCCAAGCCGAGCACGATGAGGGCGATGGCGATAGGGAATTCCGATTTGAGATATTTCATGAACATCCCTTACTTACGTTGATAAGTGACGAAATGATATTGCAGCGGCTGCGGGGTTTCCTGCGTGCGCACTTCGCGCGAGGTCTCCTGCCATGCGGCGTGGTCGAACTTCGGGAAGTGCGCATCGCCTGCCACATCCTGCTGGATCTCGGTGATATAGAGCGTGTCCGCAAGATTCAGAGATTGCGCGTAGATGTCGGCACCGCCGACGATGAACGTCTCAGTGTCGCTGGCACAAGCCGCGATCGCATCCGGTAGCGAGTGCGCGATGAGGCAGCCTTCGATCTTCAGGTTCTTGTCGCGCGTGACGACGACCGTGGTGCGTCCCGGCAGCGGTTTGCCGATGGAGTCGAAGGTCTTGCGTCCCATGATCATGTGATGCCCCATGGTCAGTGCCTTGAAATGCTTGAGGTCTTCCGGGCAGCGCCACGGCAGCGTGTTGTTGACGCCGATGGTGCGGTTCTTCGCCATCGCGACGATGATGGACAGACTCATATGGCGACGGGAGCTTTGATTGCAGGATGTGGATCGTAACCTTCCAGCGTGAAGTCCTCGAACTTGAAGCCGAAGATGTCCTTCACCTCCGGATTGATCTTCATGCTTGGCAGCGGGCGCGGTTCGCGCGACAGCTGCAGCCGGGTCTGTTCCATGTGGTTCGAATACAGGTGCGCATCGCCAAAGGTGTGCACGAAGTCGCCCGCTTTCAGGCCGCACACCTGCGCCATCATCATGGTCAGCAGCGCGTAACTCGCGATGTTGAACGGCACGCCGAGAAAGATGTCGGCACTGCGCTGGTAGAGCTGGCACGACAGTTTGCCGTCCGCTACATAGAACTGGAAGAAGGCATGGCAGGGCGCCAGCGCCATCTGATCTAGTTCGCCGACATTCCAAGCAGAGACGATGATGCGGCGCGAATCGGGATTGCCCTTGATCTGGTCGACGGTGATCTTGATCTGGTCAATCGCGCGGCCATCCACCGTTTCCCACGAGCGCCATTGCTTGCCATACACCGGGCCGAGCTCGCCGTTCTCGTCCGCCCATTCATCCCAGATGCTGACGCCGTGGTCCTTGAGATACTTGGTGTTGGTGCTGCCCTGCAGGAACCACAGCAGTTCATGGATGATGGATTTCAGGTGGCACTTCTTGGTGGTGACCAGCGGGAAGCCCTTGGAGAGGTCGAAGCGCATCTGGTAGCCGAACACGCTGGTGGTGCCGGTGCCGGTGCGGTCGGATTTCAGGGTGCCGTGATTCAGCACGTGTTGCATCAGGTCTAGGTAATTGCGCATTGGTGAATGCCCGTATAATCGCGGCGTTGAGTGACTTAATTCGAGGATGTAATGCTAGCACAACTGACCTTGTTCCCTTCCCTGCCCAAGAGCCTGTCCGCCACGCACCTGCTGGTTCTGTTGCCCAAAGCCAAGGCGCTGTCCAAGGATGTGCCGCACGGCGAGTTGCTCACTGCCGTGCTCAAACGCCGCGACATGAAAGCGGATGAACTGGCGAAGTCGCCGGTCGCGGCGAACGCGGCCGACGGCACGCTGGTGGCGTGGGCGATGCTGGATGAGAAGAAGGATACCTTCGAGCAGCAGGTGGTGGTGCGCAAGGGGCTGCAACTGCTTCTGGAAGAGCAGCCCAAGGTGTTGGGCATCCATGTCGCCGGTGCGACTGCGCAGCGTGCCGCCGAGCTGGCGGTGTACGGCGCGTGGGTGAACGGCGCGCTGTTGCCGGTGCATAAGAAGAAAGACGAGCGCAAACCGCTGCAAAAGATCGAGCTGTACGGCTTCAACGATAAAAAAGTATTCGATGCATTGAAGGCGCAGGCCGCAGGCAACCTGTTGTGCCGCGAATTGACTGTGTTGCCGCCCAACGAACTGACGCCGGGTGCCTATCGCTTGCGCGTGAAAAAGCTGGCGCAGGAGAACGGCTGGAAGCACGAAGAGTTCGACATGAAAGCGCTGCGCAAGATGGGTGCGGGCGCCTTCGTCGCGGTGGCGCAGGGCAGCGATCCCGAAGACGCGGCCATCGTTCATCTCAGCTACAAACATCCGAAAGCCAAGCAGACCGTGGCGCTGGTCGGCAAGGGCATCTGCTTCGACACCGGCGGCCACAACCTCAAGCCGTCACGCTACATGCACAACATGCACGAAGACATGAACGGCTCCGCGGTCACGCTCGGCATCCTGCTCGCGGCGACGCAGCAGAAGTTGCCCGTGAACATCGACTGCTGGCTGGCGCTGGCGCAAAACCACATCAGCCCCAAGGCCTACAAGCAGAACGATATCGTCAAGGCGCTCAACGGCCTGTTCATCGAGATCGTGCACACCGATGCCGAAGGGCGCATGGTGTTGGCCGACACGCTCACGCTGGCCTCGCGTGCCAAGCCCGGCATGATCATCGACTTCGCCACGCTCACCGGCAGTATGGCGACCGCGCTGGGCGCGCGCTATTCCGGCGTGTTCGCCACCAGCGACGAACTGGCGCAACGCGCAGTGGCCACCGGCAGGCAGACCGGCGAGCGGATGTGCGCTTTCCCGCAGGATGAGGATTACGAAGCGGAGCTGGAGTCCAAGGTGGCCGACATCAAGCAGTGCACGCTGGCGGGCGAGGCCGACCATATTCTGGCGACGCGCTTCCTCAAGCGCTTTATCGAACACGACACGCCTTGGTTGCATGTGGATGTATCGTCCAGCCGCTGCGAAGGCGGGTTGGGCATCGTGGCGCATGAGGTGAATGGTTTTGGGGTGGCTTGGGGGCTGCGGATGTTGCAGAGAGAGTAGGCAGTGGAGAGGTTAACGGGGATCAAATATCGTCCGGAAATCGATGGCTTGCGGGCCATCGCCGTACTGGCGGTCGTTTTCTATCACGCCGGTTTCGGCCCGAATGCGGGCTTTGCTGGCGTTGATGTATTTTTTGTCATTTCGGGCTATTTGATTACCTCGATTCTTTCCCGCGAATCGACCATCACGGGCCGAATCGATTTGATAGCCTTCTATGGCCGCAGGGTACGGCGCATATTTCCAGCGCTGGTTGTCGTCATCATCTGCACAGTTGTAGCTGCCATGTTTCTACTATCGCCCTTCGGGCAAAAGCGGGACGTGGCCGACTCGGCGGCGGCATCGCTGATGTTTGTTGGTAATCTGTTTTTTCAGGCTAAAACGGGTGGCTATTTCGATGCCAAGGCAGACGTTCTTCCGTTATTGCATTTGTGGTCGCTAAGTGTCGAAGAGCAGTTCTATGCGATCTGGCCTGTTCTGATTGGCGTGGTATGGCGCCTTCAGGCTCGGACCCGAATCGCCGTCATTGCGTTATTGGCCCTTGTATCTTTTATAGCTGCCGAAGTACTGATTAACTCCACACCTAATGCGGCGTTTTATCAGATGCCGGCGCGTTTTTGGGAACTCGGGCTCGGAGGACTCATCGCTTTACTGCCTTCCGGGTTAAAGCGCAGCGGACGTGCAGAAGTTGTAATAGGTGTGGGCATTGTCCTCACGGCGGTTGCGATCCCCATAAGCCATTTTCCAGGATTCGGAGCCCTGCCTGTAGTTCTGGGTACAGCGCTGGTGATCCACGCGGTGCACTCTTCCTCGGCGCTAGGGTCTATGGGTATTTGGTTAGGATCGCGGCCCATGGTTTTTTTCGGGCGAATTTCGTATTCACTGTACTTGTGGCATTGGCCGTTGCTTGCTTTGTACCGTGCATCGCACATCGATCCGCCTACGCTTCTGGTTCGAATCTCAATCGTAGCTTTGGCAACCATCCTGGCTTGGCTCAGCTACCAGTTTGTGGAACGGCCATGGCGCAGATTTGAGCCTACCTCGAACGATACCCTGCTGGTTACGTCGGCAATATTTATGTCTGTCTCGCTGGCGATTCTGGTGACGGAAGTTGGAACCAGTTATCACAAGGAACCCTTGGCCGATACTCTTGCGGCCCGGACAGTGCGAGATAAGCCTGCAAATCTTGATGACTGCAATTACACCGATTATGAAGAGTTATATGACTTCCCGAAATCCGGCTGCAACTCGGTACCGGACAAGCCGGTGTCGGTAGTAATCTGGGGGGACTCCCACGCATTGGCATGGCAACCACTGGCATGGGCGATCGCTGAACGAAAAGAAGTGGCTGCGACCAGCTATACACGCTACGCCTGTCCGCCTGCACTGGATTTTGATAACGGCAAGCCACCTAAGGATGCCAATCTGTGTCGTGATTTCAACTCGTTGGCTTATAACAAGATCATGTCTGGTAACCTGGACACGCTAATACTGACAGCGCTATGGACAGGTGAGGAAGATACTCACAATTTCAAGCAGAAGTTTGAGACAACCGTCCAGCGTCTCGCCCCCAACGTTCACAAGATTATTCTTCTCGGTCCGACCCCCATCCTTGCTGGCGACCCATCGACATGCATCGAAACCGGAAAATTGGAAGCTTGTGCCGTTCCACGAAGTGGTTTTATTGAACGGAGTCGCGCAATACGCCTGTATCTTGAAGGTATTTCTCGCAAATTCGACAACGTTGAATACATTGAGTTGACCGACTTTTTCTGCGGACCGGACACATGCCCGGTTCTTAAAGACGGTTATTCGCTCTATTGGGATGCTCATCACGTATCGTCGACGGCAGCACGCAACTACGCCGCGAAGTACCTGGGAGGGAAATAGGCGCCGATACAAGGCAACGGGCTCCCCTGGCACGGGCTACATATTAAATGCGTCCGCAGTCAGTGAGTAGTGGTTTGTCTGTAGCGAGTATGAGTAGTTTCAGGTATCGATAGGTAGTAGTTCTGCGTATAGAGCTAAATGCCGTGGTCTGTATAGTGAAACGGGCAAGTTTTAGAGAGCCGTCTTAACTATGTAGGAGGCGTTTGATCTATGAACGAATTCAGTGCGCGAATGCACACCATCTGCCCAGGATGGTTCAGGTGTGTCTCCCCTGCGGTACTTTCAAAATGACCGGAAAAAGCTCAGTAGGCGCCCGCAGCGGTGTGTATCTGGCTGTGCTGGCAATCATGGTATTGCTGCCGATCTGTGTGACGTCCTACAAACTCTATGTTCTGGATTACCCTTTGGCCGGGCTGATCCCGGCGCCAAGTTATGCAGTCGATGTCAGCATGCAAGTCGATGGTCATGGTGAAGATATCTTTGTCCATACGTATCTTCCGAAAACCGACTCGCGCCAAGCGGTCGATAACGAGCAGAACTCATCTGGAGTGTTCACCACGGAGATCAAGGCGGATCCGCTGAACCGGGAAGTATCGTGGAAAGCGGAGAACGTGCGGGGCCAGCAAAACATCCATTACGTTTATGCAGTGCGGGCGCGCCATGTGCGCTTCAATATCCCGGCAGATCTGCCCATCCCGGATTCTTATCCTGCGGCGCTTGCCTCTTACCTGGTGGCCGAGCCGGGCATACAAAAAGACGATCCGCAGATCGAGGCGGCATTGCGCAGCATCATCCCCTCCGAGAAGCCGGGCATGCTGGAAGCATTGACCCGCATACACCGCTACTTGCAGGACAAGCTGGCCAACCGGGACTTCTCCGGTTACACCGATGCATTGACGGCACTGAAGCTGGGGGAGGCTAGCTGTAACGGCAAGAGTCGTTTGTTCGTGGCGATGGCGCGCAAGCTGAACATCCCGGCGCGCCTGGTGGGCGGCCTGATCCTGCAACAAGGCAGCAAACGTACCACCCATCAATGGGTGGAGGTTTATGTCGGCGGGCACTGGGTTCCGTTCGACACCATCAACGACCACTTCGCCGAGATCCCGGCGAATTTCCTCACGCTCTACTATGGCGATCTGGTGATGTTCAAGCACACCGCCAATGTGAATTTCCAGTACTTCTACAAGATCACCAAACAACTGGTGCCGCAGCATGATGCGCAAGCTGCGTTGAGCCAATCGGCACTGAACATCACCAATCTGTATGCACATTTCGAGCGCGTCGGCATTTCGCAGAACCTGTTGAAGATCCTGCTCATGCTGCCGCTCGGTGCGCTGGTGACCGTGGTGTTCCGGAATGTGGTCGGCCTGGAGACCTTCGGCACATTTTTGCCGGCGCTGATCGCGGCAGCGGCACGGGAGACGGGGTTGCTGTGGGGGCTGGTGGGTTTCCTTGGCATCGTACTGATATCGGCGATAGTGCGCAGAGGGCTGGATTGGTTGCAACTGCTGCACTCGCCCAAGATGGCCATCATGCTGACCACGGTGGTGATCGCGATGATGGTGACCACGGTCGGCGGATTGCAGCTCGGCCTGGTCGAGCTCGCGCATATGACCCTGTTCCCGATCGCCATCCTCGCCATTACGGCAGAACGCGTTGCGCTGATGGAAATCGAACAGGGCAGCTTCAAGGTCGCGAAAATAACGCTGATGACTCTTGTGGTGATCTCAGCCTGCTACGCGGTAATGGACTCGCTGTTCATGCAGAGTCTGATATTGGCATTCCCTGAGCTGCTGCTGGTCGTGGTCGCGCTGAACTTGTGGCTGGGAAAATGGATCGGTATCCGCTTGATGGAGTTCCTGCGCTTCCGCCGACTGATACTGGGTGCGCCGGCATGAGATCCCTGCGTGCATTTCTGTCGCGCCTGCAAGGGGCGCAAGAGCGGGCTGCGACGGTTCTGTCCATGAACCGGCGCAACCTGCATTACATCTACACGCGTAATGCACGGAAACATTTCCCTCTGGCGGACAACAAGCTGCTCGCCAAGGAAGTGCTCGTTGCGGCGGGGGTACGCATGCCTGCAACTTATCGCACCTATAGCTACTACTATGAAGTACGCAATCTGGAGCGCGATCTCGCTGGGTACCATGATTTCGTCATCAAGCCGGCGCGGGGCAGCGGCGGTAACGGCATCATCGTCATCGTCGGGCGCAGCGGACGCGACTGGCAGGGGATCAGCGGAAAGATATATACCCTGTACGATTTGCAAAAACATATCTCAGACATCATCTTCGGTATCTACTCCTTCGATCTGGGCGATCAGGCCATCATCGAAAGCCGCATCACGCAACATGCCGGAATGCAGGAGTTGAGCCCGCTGGGGCTGGCCGACGTACGCGTCATCATGTGCGACGACTTGCCGGTCATGTCGATGACGCGGGTTCCGACGCGGCAGTCGGAAGGTAAAGCGAATCTGCACCAAGGGGCGCTTGGTGTCGCCATCGATATCGCGAGCGGCGTCACGACACACGCCCGCTTCCTGGGGCAGTCTGTCGAGCTGCATCCGGACAGCGGCATCCCGCTGATCGGCCGCACCTTGCCGTTTTGGCCGGAAGTCCTCGAGTTGGCGCAGCGTGCGGCACGGGCAGTGCCGCTCAAGTATCTGGGCGTGGACATTTCCATTTCGCCGGACGGGCCGCAGCTGCTCGAGATCAATGTGCGCCCGGGTTTGGAGATCCAGAACGTGAATGGGCGCGGCATGCTGTCGGTACTCCAGGCGATGACCAAGAAGGAGCCGCGACATGGCGAATGACGGCATGCAATGGCTGCGACTGTTCCGGGAAAGTTTTGTGCCCGTGCTCATCGTGATCCTGAGCATCTTTCTGCTGCTGTTGTATGTGCAATTCCGCGCCGAGTATGACGCCGAGGCGATCACCGTCATCAACATACAAGCGACTGTGCCTTTTGTCCCGGAGAACGAAACGGCTTCCGCGCCGGCGGATGCGAAACCCATCGTTTCCGGCGGGGGCGATGCGGAGCATCAGCGCGCCGGCATGTTGCTGAGCCGGGGGAGATGGAAGGAAGCAGAGCAGATATACCAAAGCATCTTGAAGCGCCAGCCAAGTTCGAATGCGCTCAATGACCTCGGGGTACTGTACCTGAAGAAGGGCGATGTGCCGCGCGCGCTCGACTATTTCAACCAAGCGATCGGGAACGATCCGGCCGACACCAGCGCCTTGTTCAACCGTGCGCTGGCGCTTTCACGCAGCGGGCGCAGCAGCGAGGCGGTCGAGGGTTATCGTGCGCTGCTGGCGCGGCAGCCGGGGCACTTCGAAGGCCAATACAATCTGGGACTCATCCTGCTCAAGCAGGGCGACAAAGCGGCCGGAGCGGAGGCGATGGAAAAAGCCGCCCGGGTGGCGAGCGGAAAACACAAAGCGCAGGCGCTGTATAGCCTGGGGTTGGCGCAGCGCGACATGGGGCAACGTGTTGCAGCGGCCAGCACCTTTGAGGCCGCGCTGCGCCTGCAACCCGGCTCCCCGGAGTTGCGTGTGGCACTGGTGACGCTCGAGCCGGACACCCCGGAGGGGCAGGCCCGAGCACTGGCCCAGTACAACAAGATACTGGAGCTCAGTCCAGACTATGCGCCCGCGCTGGTGAATATGGCGGCGATACTGAATGGACAGCATAAGCGGCGTGAGGCGGAACGGGCATTGCGGCAGGCGATCCAGTTCGACCCGGAATATGTCCGGGCGCATTTCGTTCTCGGGCAGACGTTGTTGGCGGACAAGCGCTGGCAGGATGCGCGTGCCGAATTCGAGTGGGTGCTGCAACACGAGCCGACGCGTGAAGATGCCTATTTCAATCTGGGGCGCATCGCCTACGGCGAGAAGGACTACGACAAGGCGATCATTGAATATCAGACGGCGCTGAAAACAGCTTCCGGCAATTTCCCCGAAGCACAGGTCAACCTCGGCCTGGTCTATGTGGCCAAGAACGATTACGCGTCGGCGCTTGCTTCCTATGAGGCGGCATTGAAGGCGCGGCGGCAGTATCCGGAAGCCTGGTACAACATGGGCATGACTTTTCTGCGCCAGAAAGAGAACGAGCGCGCCGAGCATGCCTTTAAGGAAGCCCTGCGCCAGCGGCCGGATTACGAGCAGGCTTGGTTCAACCTTGGCGTCATCTATGGCAACACCGACCACGACGAGAAGGCGATCGATGCCTACCGCAAGGCGTTGAGCATCCGCCCGGATTACCACCAGGCACAGCTCAACCTGGCAGTGCGTTACGCAAAAATCAAGAAGTACGACGAGGCGATCCGGCTGTATCGGGACCTGCTGGCGCGTGACGATACGTATGCCCTGGCCTGGTCCAATCTGGGTAATTCCTACATCGAAAAAAATCAGCCTGCCGAGGCCGTCGCGGCCTTGCGCAAGGCGGCCGATCTTGATCCGAGCAACAGCAAGACGATCCTGTTGTTGGGGCGGGCGCTATTGCTGGATAAAAAGAACAGTGAGGCCGTGCAAGTGCTGGAAAGCGCGGTAGCAACCGATCCTGCCGATGCGGCCTTGCGTCTTGAACTTGCGAAGGCATTGCGTCAAACGGGACGCGAGAGCGATGCGCGCGCCGAGTTGGCAAAGGCGCGGCAACTGGATCCGGAATTGCACGGAGTCGATACCGAGATGCAGAAGTTTTGAAGGAGCATGAACGCAACACTGTGATCAACTAAGAAAGGCAGGTTTATCATGTGCAAAAAGTCGCTGTTCCATCCGTTTGTTTTTGTCACTGCGATGAGTGCTTCGGCCATGGCTTGGGCCGAAGATGCCACGATGATCGATTCCGACGGCATCAAATTGTCGGCAAGGACGGGCCTGGGTTATGACGACAATGCATTTCGTGCGCCCAGATCGCCCTATACGAATTACGCGCTTGTCGCGCAACCGCAGGTCACGCCGCAAAAAAAATCCGGATTCTTTGTTCCCTATGCGGCGAAGGCGGAAGCCGGGAAAAGCCTGAGTGGAGATGCCTTGCTACTCGGCGCAGCATCAGTAACCGGGCGCCACTATGTGACTTCGGGCCTCAGCAATGCCGATGAATACAACATAAAAATGGATGGCGGCTCCGAATTCATTTTGGGGCGCAATGAGAAATCAAAAAATTCTCTCTATGCCGGTGCAATCATCGAAAAGCACCATCAGGTGTATTTTGATCGCGCAAACGGGACGGCAAGAACCGCATCGAATCGTTACAACTATACGAGTGCCGGTGCTGAGGCGAAATACAAGCATAAAACGGGCGACGTGGATTACGGAGTGAACGGCAAATATGTGTATAACAATTTCGAGACACCTGTGGTCGGATCAGAATGGAGCCACACGTATACCGAAGTGGGAGCGGATGTCGACTTCCCCGTAGTCGCCAAAAGCAGGTTGAACGTGGCAATTGCCCATTGGGTGGAGGATTACTCCAAGCGCCATGCGCGCGATAGTGGCGGAGTGTTGAGTGCAACCAACCCGCTGCTGGTGTACACGTATAACAACCTCGATCTCACGTTGCACAATCGGCTATCGGCTGACTGGCGCTTGTATCTGGACTACAACCACACCCGGCGTGCCGACGGTTTTGTGAATTACAACGATTACAAAGAGAACAGATACGGCGTGCGCGTGCTATACGAACAGGGACGTTTCAAGTCGCGTCTGGCGTTGCATCACTGGACGCGAAATTATCCGAACGCCTTTGCTTTCGACAATCCCATCGGTGGTGCGAAAGCCTATAGCGGGAACAATGTGAAACTCAAAACTGAGTGGGAACAATCCAGAAACAGTTCATTCTGGGGCGAACTGGTTTACACCGCCCAGAATACGACCGACCTGCGCTACGACTATACCCGCTCGCAAATCATGGCCGGCATGAGTTGGGAGTATTGATGATGTTGAGACAGACCTGTGTTGTCGAGGTGGCTTTGGGTGCAGGCGGAATGAACGTGGCGGATTCGCCCCGGTTTATTTGGTGAACTCGAACTCTGCCACCAGGATGTGGTGATCCGAGGCCCTCGTCGGCTTCACGGAGTGGTGCACCGGACGCAAGTGTCGGCTGTAGAAGATATGGTCGAGCACGTAGGGGCGGTGGCGCCACGTGACCTGTTCTGTCTGCACGGTTCGGTAACCGGCGTCGGCGAACTGGCGCACCAGCGATTCGCGGTTGCTGACGTTGAAATCTCCCGCGATCAGCGCCGGACCGTTAGAGCGGCGCAATTGCTCGATGACGAGCTGACGTTGTTCGAGATAGCGCTCGCTCGATGAGTTGAGCATGAAATACGCCAGCAAGTGTGTGTTGAAGAGTTGCAGATCATGTCCATCCCACGTGGTGCTGGCACCGATGAGCAGGCGGTCGGTGGGCGTCTTCTTCTCGCCTGCGAATTCGAACTCGATGGGGGGCGAGGGCAGGTCGTAGCGGAAGGTGTCGCGCAAAGGCGTCTTCGAGAAGATGGCCAAGCCGATGCCGAAGGGCAGCTCGCGCGGATCGGCTTTCGGGTACGAGAAATAGCCGTGATAGTCCTTGAGTGCCGCTTGCAGCCTTGTGTAGTTGGGCGGCGGATCGATCTGCATGCCTTTGGGTTGCGCACGTTCAACCTCCTGCAGCATGACGATATCGGCGTCATGGCTGAGGATCTCCGCGATGGTCAGGTCAAGATCGATAGGCGCACGATCAGGATCGGCCTCATTCCATACCTGGCCGAACTGCATATTGAACTGCATGACTTTGAAAGTGCTCATGGGGGTCTATGATGCCATTGCGGGCGCTTCATGCAAACCATTATGTGGATGAATCTATTCCGAATTAAACCGAGAAGGCGACCAGCGCGTAACGCGCGAATTTGCCGGCCAGCATGAACAGCGCTGCATAGAGCGGATTCAGGCGCAGCCAACCCGCTGCGATACACAGCGCATCCCCGACGAGCGGTAGCCAAGCGAACAACAATGCGGGTGTGCCATAGCGCCGCACATGCGCCACGTGCTTGAGCTGCTGCGTCTGCGGCAACAGCCAGCCCATGCCGAACGAGATCATTCCGCCCAGCGTGTTGCCGAGCGTGCCGAGCAGCAGCGCGGGCCAGAACAATTCGGGATGAAGTTTCAGCACACCGACCAGCACCAGCTCCGAGCCGCCCGGTAGCAGCGTCGCGCCAAGCAGGCTGGAGAGGAACAGCCCCCACAGGCTGAGGTCGCTGTTCAGCCAGCCGGCCAGGACTTCCAATTAGTGTTTCTTCTTGGGAGCCAGCAGGTCGGTGATCGTACCTTCCGCCATCTCCGCCGCGAAGCACAGCGTCTCCGACAGTGTCGGGTGCGGGTGGATGGTGAGGCCGATGTCTTCCATATCCGCTCCCATCTCCAGCGCCAGCACGCCTTCGGCGATCAGTTCGCCCGCGTTCACGCCGACGATGCCCATGCCGAGGATGCGGCGCGATTGCGGGTCGAGCAGCACCTTGGTGGCACCTTCTTCGCGTGCGATGGACAGCGCGCGGCCGGAAGCGGCCCATGGGAACGAGGCTTTCTCGTAAGCAATGCCCTGCGCCTTGGCTTGTGTCTCGGTCAGGCCCATCCATGCGATCTCGGGATCGGTGTAGGCAACGGACGGAATGGTCAGCGGTTCGAAGAAGGCTTTGTGTCCGGCGATGTTCTCCGCGGCAACCTTGCCTTCGTGCACCGCCTTGTGTGCCAGCATCGGGTCGCCCACGATGTCACCGATGGCGAAGATATGCGGCACGTTGGTGCGCATCTGCTTGTCCACAGGGATGAAGCCACGCTCGTTCACGATCAACCCTGCGGCTTCGGCAGCGATCTCGCGCCCGTTCGGACGGCGGCCCACAGCCATCAGCACCTTGTCATAGACCTGCGGTTCGGCGGGTGCCTGCTCGCCTTCGAAGGTGACTTTCAGGCCAGCCTTGGTCGCTTCGATCTTGGTGACCTTGGTCTTCAACATGATGGCTTCATAGCGCTTGGCGATGCGTGTGTGCAGCGGTTTGACCATGTCCTTGTCTGCGCCGGGCATGATCTGATCCATCAACTCGACCACGGAGATCTTCGCGCCGAGCGCCTCATACACCGTGGCCATCTCCAGGCCGATGATGCCGCCGCCGATGACCAGCATGCGCTTCGGCACGTCCTTCAACGCCAGTGCGCCGGTGGAGTCGATGATGCGCGGATCGTCGTAGGGGAAGCCGGGGATGCGCGCTACGCTGGAGCCTGCTGCGACGATGGCGTTGTCGAAGGTGACGATCTTCTCGCCTTCGGCGGTCTGCACGGAGAGAGAGTTGGGCGAAGTGAACTTCGCCACACCCTGCACCACTTGCACCTTGCGCTGTTTGGCCAGTCCGGCGAGGCCGCCGGTCAGCTTGCCGATCACGCTTTCCTTCCAGGTGCGGATGGCGTCGATGTCGATCTTCGGTTTGCCGAAGGTCACGCCGTGATGGCTGACCTCTTCCGCTTCGTTGATGACCTTGGCCACATGCAGCAATGCTTTGGAGGGGATGCAGCCGACGTTCAGGCACACGCCGCCGAGCGAGGCGTGCTTCTCGATCAGCACCACCTGCTTGCCGAGGTCGGCTGCGCGGAACGCCGCAGTGTATCCGCCGGGGCCGGCGCCGAGCACCACCACTTCGGCATGGATGTCGCCCTTGGCGACTTTGGCAGCCGGTGTCGGCGCGACTTGCGCTGCCGCAGCAGGAGCGGCCGCTTGCGGTGCGGGAGCGGCCTTGGCGGGCGCGGGTGCAGCGGCTGCACTGCTTTCCAGCAGCAGGATCACCGAGCCTTCGCTCACCTTGTCGCCGAGCTTCACTTTCATTTCCTTCACCACGCCGGCGGCAGGAGAGGGGACATCCATGGTCGCCTTGTCGGTCTCCAGCGTGATCAGTGTCTGTTCTTTTTCGACGGTGTCGCCTGCTTTGACGGCGATTTCGATGACTGCAACGCCTTTGAAGCCGCCGATGTCCGGCACTTTGATTTCGATGGTTTGGCTCATGTTTTCTCTTTCTTGTTAAATGCGGATTTGCCCGTTGCCGAGCACGATATATTTCTGCGAGGTCAGTCCTTCCAGCCCGACCGGACCGCGCGCGTGGATCTTGTCGGTGGAGATGCCGATCTCCGCACCCAGCCCGAACTCGAAACCATCGGCGAAGCGCGTCGAGGCGTTCACCATCACGCTGGCCGAATCCACTTCGCGCAGGAAGCGCATCGCCTTGCTGTAGTTCTCGGTGACGATGCTGTCGGTGTGCTGCGAACTGTAGGTGTTGATATGGGCGATGGCCTCGTCCAGGTTCGCCACGATGCGTACGCTTAGGATGGGCGCGAGGTATTCGGTGCGCCAGTCTTCTTCGGTCGCGGCCTTCATCTGCGCGACCAACTTGCGCGAAGCATCATCACCGCGCAGCTCCACTCCCTTGTCGAGGTAGATCTTGCACAACTCGGGCAACACCTTCGCTGCAACGTTCGCATGCACCAGCAAGGTCTCCATCGCGTTGCACACGCCGTAGCGGTGCGTCTTGGCGTTGACGGCGATGGGGATGGCTTTTTGCAGATCGGCTTCGTCATCGATATACACATGGCAGATGCCGTCCAGATGCTTGATCACGGGCACCTTGGCTTCGTTCGAGACGCGTTCGATCAGGCTCTTGCCGCCGCGCGGCACGATCACGTCCACATACTCCTTCATGGTGATGAGTTCGCCCACGGCGGCGCGGTCGGTGGTGCTCACGACCTGCACGGCAGTCTCCGGCAATCCGGCGGTCTTCAGCCCGGCGTGTACGCAAGCCGCGATGGCCTGGTTGGAATGGATGGCTTCCGAGCCGCCGCGCAGGATGGCGGCGTTGCCGGATTTCAGGCACAGGCCGGCGGCATCCGCCGTCACGTTGGGGCGCGATTCGTAGATGATGCCGATGACACCAAGCGGCACGCGCATCTTGCCGACCTGGATGCCGGAAGGGCGGTATTTCATGTCGCTGATCTCGCCGATGGGGTCGGGCAGTGCGGCGATCTGGCGCAGGCCTTCGGCCATGCCCTGCACCGTTTTTTCGGTGAGCGTCAGGCGGTCGATGGAGGCGGCGTCCAGGTCGTTGGCTTTGGCTGCGGCGACATCTTTTGCGTTCTCGGCGATGAGCTTGGCGCTGTCGTGCAGGATGGCATCCGCTATGGCCGCCAGCGCACGGTTCTTGGCATTGGTGTCGGCCTGCGCCATCAGGCGCGACGCGGCACGAGCCTGTTGCCCGACGGATTTCATGTATTGCTTGATGTCTTCCATGCTGTTCCCAATGTTGCGAGTGGCGCGCATTTTAGCATTCCGCATGCGCTAGAATGTATCCCTTCTTCAGGGGGAGCACGCATGTCCGACATCCTAAACAAGATTCTTGCAGTCAAGAACCAAGAAGTCGCGGCCGCATTGTCAGCCAAGCCGTTGCCGGCTATCCGTGCCGAAGCGGAGCAGGCTGCGCCGGCGCGCGATTTCGTCGGCGCCATCCGCGGCAAGATCGCCGCCGGACAACCGGCAGTGATCGCCGAGATCAAGAAAGCCAGCCCGAGCAAAGGGGTGATCAGGGCCGACTTCCGTCCGGCGGAGATCGCCGCCAGCTATGCGCAACACGGTGCAGCTTGTCTGTCGGTGCTGACCGACGAGCAATTCTTCCAGGGCAGCGCGGAGTATCTGCAAGCAGGCGCGCGCCGCTTGCAGCCTGCCGGTGCTGCGCAAGGACTTCATGGTGCACGAGCATCAGGTCTATCAGGCACGGGCGATGGGGGCGGATGCCATCCTGCTGATCGCATCGGCGCTGACCCTGAACCAGATGAAGACGCTGGAGAAATTGGCGCATAAACTGGGCATGGCAGTGCTGGTGGAAGTGCACGACGGCAAAGAGCTGGAGATCGCGCTGCAGCTGGCGACGCCGCTGATCGGCATCAACAACCGCAACCTGCGCACCTTCGAGGTTAGCCTGCAAACCACGCTCGACCTGCTGTCGCGCATTCCGCAGGACCGCATCGTGGTCACCGAGAGCGGCATCTTCACGGCACAGGATGTGAAGATGATGCGCGACCACCAGGTGAACACTTTCCTCGTCGGCGAAGCGTTCATGCGCGCCGGCGATCCGGGCACCGAATTGGCAAAGGTCTTCGGCGGCATGTAACTATAATCGCCATCAGGACCTTCTATCGAGAGGTGACATCTTGAGTGCGATCCATCCTTCAGAGCTTTCATTCATCACCCGGCATGCGCCGTTCGACCGCATGGAGCTGGCGCATGTGCTGTGGATGCTGGAGCGCATGCATCTTGGTTACTACGCCGCGGGCGAAGTGATCGTGTCGCCGGAGCAGGGGGCGGTGGATCGCTTCCTGGTCATCAAGCAGGGCATGGTGCACGGCGAACAGAATGTCGCCCATGCTTCCGAAGCGGACACCTGGCTGGAACTGGCGGAGGGGGAGTGTTTCCCGCTGGGCGCCCTGCTGGCCAATCGCCCGGTCGCGAGTGTGTATCGGGCGGGTAGCGATGCTTTCTGCTACGAATTGGCGGCGGACGATTTTCGGGAGCTGATCGGCGTGAGCGCCGCCTTCCGCGATTTCTGCACGCGTCGCATCGCCAACCTGCTGGAGCATTCCAAGCAGGTCATCCAGGCGCAATACAGCCATTCCAGCATCGAACAGCAATCGCTGGCCAGTCCGCTGTCGGCCATCATCCGGCGCACGCCGATCACCTGTGCGCCGGATACGCCGGTGCGGCAAGTGCTGCAACTCATGCACGAGCAGCATGTGGGGTCGATGGTGGCGGTGGATGCAAGCGGGCGGCCTTGCGGCATCCTGACCTTGCCCGACGTGCTGGAGCGTGTCGTGTTGCCGCAGATCGACCTCGGGCAGTCGGTGATAGGTCTGATGACCACGCAGCTGGAGACCTTGCCGCCGCAGGCTTTGGCGCATGAGGCGGCGCTGACGATGGCCAAGCACGGTTTCCGCCATGTGCTGGTGGTCGAGGATGAGCGTCTGGTCGGGCTGGTGACCGAAAAGGACTTGTTTGCGCTGCAGCGGGTCGGGCTGCGCCAGATCGGTTCGAGCATACGCCATGCCGAGACGGTCGCTGTGCTGCAACAGGGCGCCGCCGACATCCGCAGCATGGCGCACAACATGATGGCGCAGGGCGTGGCGCCGGAACAGCTGACCCAGTTCATCTCCACCTTCAACGACCTGCTCACCGCGCGGGTGGTGGAGTTGGAATGCAAGGCCAGCGGCCTGCTTGGCACAGCCTTGCATGACGGACTGTGCTGGATGGCGCTTGGGTCGGAAGGACGTTTCGAGCAGACGCTGAACACCGATCAGGACAATGCGATCATCTTCGAGGTGCCGCAGGGGATGGCCGCGGATCAGGTGCGCGAAAAACTGTTGCCGGTGGCGAAACGCATCAATGAGACTTTGGCGCTGTGCGGGTTCCCGTTGTGCAAAGGCGAGATCATGGCGAGCAACCCGAAATGGTGTCTGTCGCTGGAAGAGTGGAAACGTGCCTTCTCCGGCTGGATAGGCGGCGGCTCGCCGGAAGCACTGCTGCATGCGACTATCTTTTTTGACTTCCGTGCGCTGTATGGCGCGCAGCATCTGGCCGAGGATCTGCGTCAATGGCTGGCGCGGGTCGCCAGCGACAACAGCCGCTTCCTGCACCTGATGGCGGAGAACGCGTTGCACAACCGTCCGCCGCTGGGCGTGGTGCGCGACTTCGTGGTGGGGAAGGAAAACACGCTGGACCTGAAAGTGAACGGCATCACGCCGTTCGTGGATGCGGCGCGCATCTTCAGCCTGGCGGCAGGGGTGACGCAAACCAGCACCATCCAGCGTCTGCGCCTGAGTGCGGCCAGGATGAATCTGCATCCGTCCGAGATCGATGCGTGGATCGACGCGCTGCTGTTCATCCAGGTGCTGCGCCTGCGCCATCATGACGAAGCGAGTGCGCAGGGATCGAGCGATGAGGCATTGGACAACAAGATCGACCCGGAACGTTTGAATGAATTGGACCGGCGCATCCTGAAGGAGGCCTTTCGCCAAGCACGCAAATTGCAGGCGCGATTGTCGCTGGAGTATCACCTGTGAGGCTTAGGCTGAAGCAGTGGTTCGGCGGCGGACCGCTGCTGAGCTTGTCCCAGCAGCAACGCCTGGCCTCCTGGCAAGAATTGCCAACTGTCGAATTGGATGTGCCCGTTAGCAATGCGCGCTACGTGGTGGTGGACGTGGAAACCAGCGGTCTCAATCTGCTGGAGGACCGTCTTATCTCCATCGGAGCGGTCGCAATAGTGAACGGCAAGGTCGCCCTGGGGGATAGTTTCTATGTGGTCCTGCAACAGTTGGCAGCGAGCGGGAAGAGGAACATCCTGCTGCACGGTATCAGTACCACGGCGCAACTCGAAGGCGACCCGCCGGTGGATGCTTTGCTGTCTTTTCTCGATTACCTCGGCAAAGATCCGCTCATTGCTTTTCATGTGACCTTTGACGAGACCATGATACGGCGCGCCTTGCGCGAGTATCTGGGGTTTTCCTTCAAACACACCTGGCTGGATATGGCCTATGTGATGCCCGGTCTGAACCCGCCGTTGGCGCGCAAATATCGCGCGCTGGATGACTGGATTGGACATTTTGGCGTTCGTATCGATGCGCGCCACAATGCGCTGGCGGATGCGCTGGCCACCGCGCAACTGTTCCAGGTCGCCCTGGCGCAGGCGGGTAAAAAGAATATCTCCGATATGGCCGGGTTGCGTGATCTGGAAAAGGCGCAACGCTGGGTAAGTGGTGTAAGTTGACTGTAAGTTGGTTGTAAGCTTGTTAACGTAATCTTGTCCCTGTTGTATGAGTGGGTCGGGTTGCTGCTCCGGCCTGATTGATTGTCTTGAGGAGGGAATATGTCAAATCCGAATGTCAATTGGGCGGCTATCGATGCCAACCCCAAGTTCCAGGCCCTGCATCGCAAGAAGACTTTTTTCCTGTGGGGGCTGATGGTCTTCTCCATCGTCTATTATTTCCTGTTGCCTATCGGCGCCGCGTATTACAAGGAACTGTTCAACACCAAGGTGTGGGGCGTGGTCAACGTAGGCCTGCTGTTCGCCTTGTCCGAGTTCGTGGTGGCATGGGTCATCGCCTTCGTCTATTCGAAGAAGGCCAATGCCCAGTTCGACGCGATGGCGCAAGAGATCATCAACGACGTGAACAGCGGGAGAATATGATGAGTGGAATGCTGAATAAACTGTTGCTGTCCGTTGTTGCCATGTGCAGCAGCGGTGCGGCTTTTGCTGCCGGCGGCGCGGTCGCCGACGAGTTCAAGTGGATGACCTTTGCGGTGTTCGGCGCGATCATCGCGGTCACCATGGCCATCACTTACTGGGCGGCACGCACGACGCACACGACTTCCGAGTTCTACGCAGCCGGCCGCTCGGTCAGCGGCATCCAGAACGGCTGGGCGATCGCGGGCGACTATCTGTCCGCTGCATCCTTCCTCGGTATCGCCGGCCTCATCTCGCTGTACGGCTACGACGGCTTCATGTACTCCGTGGGCTGGCTGGTGGCATACATCACCGTGCTGCTGGTGATCGCCGAGCCTTGCCGCAACATCGGCAAGTACACCATGGGCGACATCCTGGCCTTCCGCAACGACCCGAAGAAGACCAAGGTCGTGGCTGCGCTGTCCACCATCACCGTGTCCACCTTCTACCTGACCGCACAGATGGTCGGCGGCGGCGTGCTGATCAAGACGCTGATCGGTATCGACTACGAGATCTCCGTGATCGGCGTGGGTATCCTGATGCTGGCCTACGTGGTGTTCGGCGGCATGAAAGCGACGACCTGGGTGCAGATCACCAAGGCCGTGCTGCTGGTGATCGCGTCCATCATCCTCGTGATGCTGGTGTGGGCGCCTTACGGCTTCAGTCTGCCGGGCTACCTGCAAGCTGTGGTGGCCGATCCTGACGTGCAGAAGCAGGTTGCCAAACTGGTGGGTGAAAAGGCTGCCACCATGACTCCGGAAGAACTGGGTCAGCGTTTCCTTGAGCCGGGCCTGTTCCTGAAGAACCCGATCGACCAGATATCCCTGGGCTTGGCGCTGGTGCTGGGTACCGCGGGTATGCCGCACATCCTGATGCGCTTCTTTACCGTTCCTACCGCTCAAGCTGCCCGTACTTCGGTGATCTGGGCGATGGGCATCATCGGTGGTTTCTATGTGCTGACCCTGTTCCTGGGCACCGGCGCTGCGATGCTGGTCGGTCCGGACAAGATCGCGGCAGTGGACGCCGGCGGCAACATGGCCGGTCCGTTGCTGGCGCAGTTCTTGGGCGGCGGCGAGAACTCCCTGTTGGGTAACTTCATGCTGGCCTTCGTGGCGGCGGTGGCATTCGCCACGATCGTGGCGGTGGTGGCCGGTCTGGTACTGGCAGCGGCTTCCGCGATGGCGCACGACATCTACGTCGGCGTGATCCGCGGCGACCATGCCACTCCGAAAGAGCAAGTGGTCGCAGCACGCGTCGCTTCCGGAATCGTCGGCGTGATCGCGATCACCGTGGGCATCATGGCCAAGGGCCAGAACGTCGCGCACCTGGTGGCGCTGGCCTTCGCGGTGGCCGCTTCCTCAAACCTGCCAGCCGTGTTCCTCACGCTGTACTGGAAGAAGTGCAACACCACCGGCATCATCCTCGGCATGGTGATCGGCACGTTGACCGCCATCGGTCTGGTGATGGTCTCCCCCAACATGACCTATCCGAAGGCAGTGATCGCCAACGCCAACAAGGTGTTGAACGGTGAGCCAGCAGTGCCTGCGAAGGACGCACAACCTGCCGTCGAGCGTTCGAGCTTCATGTGCGAACTGTTCGCCATGGACGGCTGCGTACTCGCCAAGCCGGCACAGCCTGCTACAGCGGAAAAGGCCGCCAAGCCCGGCGCTGCCGAGAAGCTGGCAGGCCTGAACGCGAAGCTGCAACCGATGGCAGCCGCACTGCCGAGCATCACCGAAGCTGCAGCCAAGGCAGCAGCTGAGGCCGACATCGCCAAGGTGAAGAAGGACATCGCCGCGACCGAGAAGGCCAAAGCCAAGGCGGAAGCCGACCTGAAGACGTTCGAAGGTCAGACCACTAGCATCATGGGTCTGGAGAAGCCATTCTTCCTGTTGAAGAACCCCGGCCTGATCTCCATTCCGCTGGGCTTCCTGCTGGTGATTCTGGGTTCCCTGTTCACGCGCGACAAGCGTGCTGAAGAGATGTGGGACGAACTCTACGTGCGCCAGAACACCGGCATCAACGCAGAGGCTGCCACAGCGCA